>JAJZZE010000012.1 GCA_021797735.1 Thermoplasmata archaeon
TGACCTCTGAATTACCCATTACATACACACTGTTAACAGGAAAATTTGATGATGAATCTGTATTATCATTATTATATGTGAATAACCCTAATGTGCTGACTATCATTATAAATACTATGGATAATGCGATTAAATTTTTATAATGCATAAAATTATAATCATTGATTATATATAAATATTTGTATTGCATAAATGCTGTATATGGGACTACGTATTTTATAGCCTTTAAAACACAATTTTTCACCATATTTATGTCCAGTTTTTATTTTTTAATGAAGTTACTGTATTTTTGGAATATTAAATATTGCATCACCCGATAATTTCATAAAATTTAAATTATACTATATCAATACCATATAATGGAAGAACTTACCAGGAAGGTGGAGGCAATTTTATATTCGTCCAGAGAACCGTTAAAGGTTTCTGATATAGCTGAATATTTAAATTCAGATAATAGTAAAATTTTAAAATGTATCAGAGATATAGAGAGAAATTATTCAGAGATAGATAGTTCACTGGCGGTGGGCCAGTTTGGAAATAAATACAAAATAAAATTAAATGATAATTTCAATGAACTGGTATCTCCCTTTATAGACAGAGAATTTAACGATAAGGAATTGTCAATGTTATCATACATTTATAAAAATCCTGGAGTTATCAATGGAGACCTGAGGGAAAAATTTGGTTATGATTATCGGGAATCCACGGAAAGTTTAAAGAAATTAAAGATGATCTCATCAAAAAAATACAGGAATACAAATAAATATAACGTTACAAAAAATTTTTACCTTAAATTTAATATCAACAAAAGAACCCTAAAGAAAGAGGAAGAAAAATGAATATTTTACTTATAGGTAGTGGCGGAAGGGAGGATGCGGTTGCAAGGAAGATCGTTGAAAAGGATAATTTATATTCTGTGATAACAAACGAAAACCCATCAGTAATAAATTTATCACAGAGATATATGAAATACAGTGAGGAAAATTATAATGAAATTATAAAGTTTTCAAACGAGTATAAAATTGATATTGCATTTGTAAGCCCTGATGAAATCTTAAATACAGAACTTGTAAATATATTGAGGGAAAATCATATACCGGTAGCATCACCAACAAAAAATGCTGCCATGATAGAAACATCAAAGGAGTATATGAGATACATAATGGATAAATACAGAATAAGGGGCAATATTGAAAATGAAGTAATAGACAATTATGATGACCTGAAGAAATTTTTTAATGACAACGACAGGGAATATGCAATAAAACCCCTGGGGTTAACCGGAGGCAAGGGCGTTAAGGTTATGGGCCTGCAGTTGAAAAATAAGAATGAGGCAATAGAATATGCAGGGGAAATAATAAACAGGGATAAAAAGGTACTAATTGAAAGGAGGGAAACCGGAGAGGAGTTTTCCATACAGGCATTTTCTGATGGAAAGAGAATTGTATGTATGCCTGTTGCACAGGATTATAAAAGATTATATGAGGGTGATTATGGCCCAAATACAGGCGGAATGGGTTCAATCACAGATAAGAATTTTTCATTGCCATTTTTAAATGATAAAACCGTGGAGGATGCAAAAAATATTTTAAATGAAATAATAATATCAATGAGAAAAGAAGATAATGAATTTAAGGGCATAATTTACGGCCAGTTCATGGCTACCGAAAACGGTGTTAAGGTAATAGAAATAAATTCAAGATTTGCCGATCCTGAGGGGATTAATGTATTAACATTGTTGAAATCAAACATAGTTGATATTTTCCTTGATATTTACAGCGGTACATTGAAAGATAATATAAAATTTGATAATAGGGCAACGGTTTTAAAATATGTAGTTCCTCCGGGCTATGGCGTAAAACCAGTAGAAACAGAACTGGTAATTAAAGACAATATAGAAACTAATAGTTTTAAACTGTATTATTCCTCTGTTTCCGGTGAGTTGACAGGGGTTAAAACAACCGGATCAAGGGCCCTGGCACTTGTGGGAATAGCCGATTCAATATATGAGGCGTCGGATATAGTCGAATACAATTTGAAGAATATAACTGGCAATTACTATATGAGGCATGATATTGGAACAAGGGATATGGTAGAGAAGAAAATTAAACTTTAATTTTGCCAAATATTCTCGGTGTAATGTTATTATTTGATAATATTATATTATCCCTGATCACCGGTAATTTCTTTTCAAATATTACCCTATCATTTTCAAATTTTCCCCTCTGGTATCTCATCATGTCCGATAAAAATACCTCAAAGTTATCAGTCAATTCTATTTTTAAACTGTTTTGAACTGTTATTTTACCCTTTATTACATCCCTGTATTCAAATGGCTTATCAGAGATAAACATGCCACGTGACATATCCGCAGGCTCTATGTTTTTCAGTGCTAACCCCACTCTTGAACCGGCATTTGTGGTATCTACATCAACATCGTTCATCTGAATGGATTTTACTTCTATTTCCCTGTCTATATCGGATAAAATCATTTTATCATGCTTTTTAACCGTACCGGATATCACAAAACCCAGGGCAACAGTGCCAACGCCCCTTACCTTGAAAAAATGGTCTATTACCGTTAAATTTCTACTGTTATCCCGGTTTATTTTTACATTTTTTATTTCGTCCACAAGTTCCATGGGTTTTCCATCAAAAAATCTGTAATTTTTTAAATTTGTATTCCCTATTATCTTCCTTATTAACTCCTTCCTATCATCATCAGCAATAATAAAACCGTGCTCCTTCTGCATTAAATCCAGTGTTACAATAACCTCACCGAGATTTTTATCTATGTTTCTGGCATTGATTACTGCAATATCCGCAGGAAATATTGAATCGGTTAATGATGATACCTTCTCCGGATACTTTACCGCTTCTATAAATGTGAAAATACTATCCCCATCCTTTCTATGGTATAGCTGTATATCACTATTTGTTCCTATTTTAGCTATTTCTTTAACATATTCAGATGAATTGTATGCAAAAATATTATATGATTCCATTATACTATATTTTATAAAAATATATATAATTTTTATAGATTTTTTAATATTACATTTTTTAACAGTATTATTAATTCATCCGATGCTGATGGCGTTACTGCCCTTCTGTATTTGATGCCGTTTTCTTCAATAAAATCCCTGTATTTTCTGTCAAGGTCGTATAATATTTCCAGATGCTCATACAGGAATCCCACAGGTATTACCAGTAAATTATCTATTCTGTCCCTTTTGAAATTATCCATTAATGAATATATCGATGGCTCTATCCATTTACCGTGTTTTCCCTGGGAATAAAAGGCAGTATAGTAGTTTTTTAATCCCATTATCCCGGATATTTCACTGGCCTTACTGTACAGGCTATTAACATAACTGTTTTCATCATCAATTAATGGTAAACTGTGTGCCGTGAATAAAAAGTTATCGTAATCATATACATATTTGCTTATTTCCTTAACCCAGAGATAATTAAACATCTTATCTTCAAGCCCATTTATAAATTTTATATTTACAGTCTTGTTTTTCAGTGCATTGTTAAGCGGTATTTCATATGATTTGCTCACGTTGTTTGATCTGAATGCAAATAATGGCAGTGCTATTACCTTATCATTACTATCAATCCCTGAAACAGCATCTTCAATTGATGGTTTCCAGTGCTTGTATGCCTCTATTATTTCAAAATCACCATATTTATTCAATAATTTACCAAGTTTATCCATTATATTTTTAATGATGTTATTTGACGGGGATTTCCCATTTACCATTTCATATTTTTTAATATTTTCTTTCATAACATCATCAGGTACAGGTTTACCGTTGAATATGCCGCTTAAATATTCGGGCACATCTCCTGTTCTCTCTGGACTGCCATAACTCAGTAAAATTACCTTATACATATGAGGTTATTGATTAAAAAGATTTATAATTTTATAAAAAATTTATTTATTAAAATTATGAACTGCATTAACTATAGATTTTAATGTGCCTGCCTGTGTATCCGGTAAAACACCATGGCCCAGATTAAATATATAATTATCCTTATCAAAATTTTGATTTAAAATATACCGGGATTCATTTATCGCATAATTTTCACTGTACTGGACAGTATATGGGTCCAGATTGCCCTGTAAACCTATTTCATTATTCAAAATTTTTCTTGCGTCATTCAAACTTATCTTCCAGTCAACGCTTAAGAAATCAGGATTTATCTCATTAAAAACGTTTATCATACCGGAATTGCCGGTTGCAAAGTATATTACCGGTATTTTTCCCTTAAATTCATTTACTATTTCTATAATGTCATTCTTTATGTAATTATTAAATGTATACGGTGATAATGCACCCAGCCACGAATCAAAAATCTGAATTGCATCTACGCCTGCACTTACCTGCATCTTTAGATAATCTATAATCATATTTTTTATCAGTTTTTTATAATCTCTGAATTTATCATCCGTTAACATTATCTTCTTTGTATAATTTAAATTGTTGTCCGGTGTCCCGGATAATATATATGATAAAATTGTGATTATCCCACCTGAAAAACCTATTAACGGCGTATCATGATGTTTTTCCCTGAATAATTTGATGGCATCATATGTTGTGTATTTTAAATTGGATTTATCAAATTCATATATATCCTTTAAATCTCTGTTAGTTCTGTAACCATTGTATATAACCGGCCCGGATGAATTGAAATCTATTTTATAACCCATTGCTTCCAGGGGCAATATAATATCGGCAAATATTATTGCCGCATCAACGTTTAATAGTTTTACAGGTTCATATGTTATTTTTTCGGTAATTCCGGGATTCATGCATATTTCCCTTATACTGTATTTTTTTCTAATTTCCTTATATGCATCCATATACCTTCCGGCCTGCCGCATGAACCATACCGGAATTTTTTCTGAATTTTTATTCCTAACTGTTTCTAAAAAATTATTCATGGCTTTACCCTTCTGATTGTTCTGGGATATGGTATGGATTCCTTTATGTTGCTTAAACCACAGATCCATGTTACAAGCCTGTCCATGCCAAGGCCAAAGCCACTATGTGGTATGCTCCCATATTTCCTTAAATCCACATACCAGTAATAATCCTCGGGATTTAAGTTGCTGTTTTTAATTCTTTCCAATAATTCATTTAAATCGTATATCCTTTCACCGCCGCCTACAACCTCCCCATAACCCTCCGGGGCAAGCATATCATGGCATAAAATTTCTCCCGGGTTATCTGGATCCGGCCTGTGATAGAATGTTTTCAACGATTCTGGATAACCAGTAACAAATATGGGGTTATCATAGTGAACCATTATATTATATTCCTCATCAGCACCGAGATCATCACCATATTTTAAATTTAATCCAAAATCATTTTTTGATTTCTCAATTAAATCCCTGTATTTTATTCTCTGAAATGGAGTTTTTATTTTCCTCAAAATGTTTATATCCCTGCCTATTATTTTCAAATCGTTTTCATTGTTTTTTATAACTTCATCTATGATGTATTTTATTAGGTTTTCCTCATCCTCCATCATATCCTCATTATTATACCATGCCACTTCCGCCTCTGCATGCCAGTATTCTGATAGGTGCCTTCTTGTCCTGGATTTTTCGGCCCTAAAACTTGGGGATACTGTAAACACCTTTTCCAAACTGTATATCAATGTTTCTAAATAAAACTGTGAACTCTGCGTTAAATTTACCTTCTCCCCAAAGTAATCAACACTGAATAGGGATGAACCACCTTCAGTGGCTGTTGAAACAAACATCGGTGCCTGAACCTGGTAATAATCATTTTTATAAAAAAAATCATTGAATGCCCTGAACACGGTTGACCTGATTTTCAATACAGATGTAAATTCCCTGCTCCTTAGCCATAAATGCCGGTTATCGAGTAAAAATTCTTCTCCCAAATCCTTTGTTATGGGAAAATTTTCATTCCTTTCATATATTTTATAGGATAATATTGATAATTCATATCCTGTTACTGCCCTATCCTCTTTCCTTACAGTACCTGACAATTCAATGCTACTTTCTACTGTTAATGATGATAATTCCTTCATTGAGTTTTCATCAAGTTTTTCCGATGAGGCTATACACTGTATTATATTGGATGAATCCCTCAGCACAATAAATGTTATTTTTCCTGAACTCCTGATCCTGTATACCCAGCCCCTTATGCTCACTTCTTTGCCTGTAAACTTATCCGATAGTATATAATTTATTTTTTCCATTGCATGCTAATATTAATTTAAGATATATTTTTTTAGAATTTTTAAACCCAATACATAAATATTTATAACATTATTAAATCAATTATTAACCTTTTAAAGGAGAATGAATATGTACATATTACTTGAGGATGAATACGTGATTAGGGTACCGCCGGAGTTATTGAATGAAAGTTATACCGAAGCAGTTAAAGAAGCTTCCAGGGTAATGCTTGAGGGAAAATTAATAGATATAAAGGATGATGGGGAAAAGGTCACAGGCAAATCATATGTTGTTTCAATAAACGGCATAGAATTAAAGGGAGAAGGAACAATAGTTCATGGCGATGGCGGGGTTTACCAGACAATAAAATATAAAGCACTTGCATATTTACCAAAAATGCAGGAAGTTGTGGACGGCATAGTTGTTTCCATACAGAAGTTTGGTGCCTTTATAAAATTCGGGCCGTTTGAGGGTTTGTTGCACATAAGTCAGATAATGGAGGATTCAATAAATGTGGATCTTGAAAATCAGAGACTTGTCGGAAAAGATACAAAGATGGATCTAAAGGCTGGAGATAAAATAAGGGTGAGGATAGTTGCACTGAATCTTGCATCTGCCTCATTATCGGATAGCAAAATAGGATTTACTGCAAAACAACCTGGCCTTGGAAAGGAAGAATGGCTGAAACACGAAAATATAAAAAATTGAGGTATAGGTATGAAAAAAGTATATAAGGCATGTAAAATATGTAAAAGAATAACCACAGACGATGTTTGCCCCGTACATGGTGATGAGAAGACAAGGGAAGACTGGTTTGGATTTTTGCAGATAAATGATGTAAATTCTAAAATTGCAAAAAAAGCAGGAATAAATGAAAACGGTTTGTATGCAATTAAAGTTAGATCATGATATAATTATAAACGAAAAAACAAGGGCATGGATTAAAAATTTTAAATATACGTTATGCACTGTAAATGATATAAAAAAATTTGCGAGGAATAATAAAATTATATCTGTGGGGGATGTAACAACGGAAAATCTGGAAAATAACAGTATAAACATATTCCTTGAAGTCGTAGACCTCAAAACACAAAGAGAAAATAAAAATTTTAAACATGTAGAAAATTCAATAGAGGTTGATAACCCAAACGGCATTATAACAAAAAAACTGATGGATATACTGTATAATTCAATTATTTCTGGGAGAAGCAACAGAATAGAAATAAACGGTGAGGAAGATCTGGCTGTGATACCAATAATCTTTTATGCAGATAATAATACAGTAATAGTTTATGGTATACCAGATACAGGTATGGCATATATAAAAGTTGATAAACAGATAAAGGAAATGGTAAACAATATGATAATGGAGATGAATAAAAATGAGTAATGAAACACCAATAAAAAACTTTAAGGTCGATAGTGAAAGGGATAATAAATTATTATTCAGGAAGGAGATAAAATATACTATTGACTTTAAAACTGGAAAAACGGTTAGCAGAGAGGGAATTAAAAATTTATTTGCGGATTATTATAAGGCGGATAAGGAACTTATAATCGTTGATAATAATAAACAGGAAACAGGCAAAAACCAGTTAAAGGGCTATGTAAAGATATACGATAATAAGGACCATGCAATGCTTTATGAGCCTGATTACGAGCTTATAAGAAACAAATTAAAAGAAAAGGAGAGTAAATAATGGAAAAAAGAGAATTATATGAAGTAAAGGAATCGAAAATAGTCAGAAACAGAAGATTTTGCCCGAGATGTGGCCCTGGTGTTTTTCTTGGTGAGCATAAGGATAGATTTTCCTGTGGAAAGTGTGGCTATACAGAATTTAAAAAGAAAAAATAAATTTTTATAAATTATAAATAAGATTTGTGGTATCTCCACCTTCTTTTTCAATTGCAGTTATCCTGCTTTTTATTAATCTAGATGACTCCTTATCCCCTGTCTTCAGGCTTAATAATTCAATTAGATAGGTCATTTCATAATCCAGAATTAGTGCTAAATTTCTTAAATATTCAACATTTTCATCGCTTATTTTTTTTCTTTTATCCGATACAAAACAATCCAGATGTACGGATCCCTCCTTTGTGAAGGTGAACTTTTCTCCTGTTCTTATAGCTTTATTACATAAATAGCATATGTATTCCATAAATCAGAATTAATTAAAAGATGTTAAATTTATCGTTAACTAATTTTTTACATTTATATTAATAATTATTATAGCATAAAACGAATTTAGTAATAATTTTATTTAATGTGCATTACTTTATAAAAAGAAAAATTTTATAAAATATAAACATATTAACGGAAAATGGAAACTTCTAATTCAAATGGTTATAAAAAGGATCTGGGCTTTATGAATCTTGTGATGCTCAACGCAATGGGCATGATAGGTTCAGGCTGGTTATTTGCAGAATTATACACAAGTTCATATGCAGGCCCATTTGGTTCCATATTTTCATGGCTCCTGGGTGGCATAATAGTTTTATTTATGGCGTTAACGTTCATGGAGGTTTCATCTGCTTTTCCAAAGGCAGGTGGATCCACGCCTATAGGTGAGTTCTCACATGGCAAACTGGTTGGATTCATAGCAGGCTGGGGTGCGTGGCTATCTGATGTAATGACACCACCAATAGAGGCAATAGCCTCGGTGACGTATTTATCATTTTTTGTTCCGGGAGTTGTTAATAGCAGTGGTGTTTTACTGCCATTTGGCTATCTGTTTGCCGTAATAATCATGGTGGTTGTTCTTGTAGTTAACCTGTTTACCGTTAAAACTTTTGGAAATGTTCTGTCAGGGGTTATGATATGGAAATGGGCGATACCATTACTTGTAATACTAACATTCATACCGTTTGTACTACATACATCGAATTTTGTGCTATACGGGTCATTTTATCATGGGTACTCGGGTGTTTTTTATGCTCTGGTCCTTGGTGGAGTGATATTTTCATTTGAAGGATACAGGGCTGCAATAAACATGGCTGGCGAGGCAAAGGATAAAAGTTATATATGGAAATCCGTAATAGTGGCATTATTGCTTGTGATGGCATTATATATATCATTACAGGTAGCCTTTGTAGGTGCAATAAACTGGTCCACATTTTCTGTCAGTCCCGGCAACTGGGGTGGATTAAGTTCCTCAATAATATCTGGACCATTTGCCCAGGAGGCTGCTGCAGCAGGTTTAGGCTGGCTAATAGTGATTTTAATGATCGATGCTGTCATATCCCCGGGAGGTGCGGGTGTGAGTTATGCAGCATATCCCTCAAGAATATTTCAATCGATGTCAGAGTATGGCTATGCACCTGAAAATTTCTCTAAATTAAGCAAAAATCATGTTCCTGCCAGGGCATTAATTTTAGGTTTTATTCTCGGACTGGTTTTCATATACGAATTTCCTGGATGGGATCTATTAATAGGGATACTGACATCCACACTGGTAATAGCATATATTGTGGGACCTGCATCGGTAAATGTTCTAAGAAAAACGGCTCCTGAAGTTGAGAGACCATTTACATTAAGATATGCAAAAATAATAGCCCCGGTAGGATTTATTTTCACATTCCTTGTTGTATACTGGTCCGGCTGGCCATTATCTGGCGAGGTTGTATTTGTTGTGCTGGCAGGATTGTATATGTTTTTATATTACTATAAAAAACTGTTCGATGTTTCAAAGGAAGAATATACCTACATATTTACATTTATAGTAACTACTGTAATATTTTCCTTTGTTTTAATACTACTTTTTAATTTCTATAGTTATTATTCTCTGGGTATCATAATAGATATTATAGTAGGAATTATAATGATATATTCATTCTTAAAAATGAACAGAATAAACAATGGCTCAGATATGGCCCACGGTTCATGGTTTATATTTACATTATTATCAATAGAGGTGCTGTCATTAATAGGCCCTGAACAGTATGGCGGTTTCAATTATATAAAATTTCCATTTGATTTTATCGTAGCAGGCATAGTGGCACTCATATTTTATTTATGGTCACAGAATAGCGGAAGGAAAACAGAATCCCTGAAGAATTATATAGAATCTATAAAATAATTATATATTTTTAATATTTTATCATATAGACACATATTATATTTGCAATAAAATTATATACAGTTATGAATTATCATACAGATTATATTAAATGATATACAGGGATCAATTTAAAGTAGAAGATACGTTACCATTTCTTGATAACATAATATCTGAATGGTTCAATAATAAATATAATGATTTAAGCGAACCCCAGAGAAAGGCATTGCCATTAATACACAACAAAACCAGCGTGCTGGTATCATCCCCAACGGGAACCGGAAAAACATTAACCGGTTTTTTATCGATAATAAATGAACTGTTTATAAAGGCTAAAAATAATGATCTCGAGGAAAAGATCTACTGCGTTTATATTTCACCATTAAAGGCCCTGGCAAATGATATAAATAAAAATTTAAAGGAGCCATTAAAAGAGATCTATGAAATAGCTAAAAACGAAGGTTTAAAGCTTCCAGAGATAAGGGTGGGGGTAAGATCCGGAGATACCGGGCAGTCTGAAAGAAATAAAATGTTAAGGAAACCACCACATATACTAATAACCACACCAGAATCACTATCCCTGGCACTAACAGCAAACAAGTTCAGGGAAAAATTTTACGGCGTTGAATATGTAATTGTTGATGAAATCCATGAAGTTTCTGCAACAAAAAGGGGTTCATTATTATCGTTGAATTTGGAAAGATTGAATAATATTGCAGGCAACTTTGTGAGGATAGGGTTATCGGCTACCCAGGCACCCCTGGATTTAATAGCTACATACCTCTGTGGGTATGATAATGATAAAAAAAGGAATTTTGAGATAATAGAGGTAAATACAAACAAATATTTAGATTTAAAAATAATAACTCCTGTTAAGGATTTAACAATGGTAAGTTATGAGGTTGCAAATGAAAAAATGTATGATATTTTAGCAGAACTTGTAAATAACCATAAAACAACATTAATATTTACTAATACAAGAAGTTCAACAGAACATGTTGCAATGAGATTGAAGGCAATGGGTATAGAGAATATAGAGGCACATCATTCTTCACTGGGTAAGCAGACAAGAATAGAGGTGGAGAACAGATTAAAAAACGGTGAACTGAAATGCGTTATAACCTCAACATCACTGGAACTGGGAATAGACATTGGCTTTATAGATATGGTTATTCAGATAGGAAGCCCAAAATCAGTTTCAAGGGCACTGCAGAGAATAGGGAGATCAGGCCATGGTGTGCGTGATTTATCCATGGGGAGATTTATTGTTTTTGACCTTGATGATTTGATGGAATGCGCTGTTATGACAAGAGCTGCATATGAGCATGAAATAGATAAGGTTTCTGTACCTGTAAATTCATTAGATGTTTTATCCCAGGGCATAATAGGGATGGCTCTAGAAAAAAACTGGGATGTTGAAGAGGCATATAATTTAATTAAGGGTTCATATTCATTCCATACCTTAGATTATAATGATTATATATCAACACTAAGGTATTTATCCGGACGGATAGAGGAGAATACATTATTTTCAAAAATATGGTATGATGAAAATGAGAAGGTATTCGGTAAAAAAAGAAGTACAAGAATGATTTATTTCATGAATGTTGGTACAATACCTGAAGAGGCAAATTACAATGTCGCAAACGAACGGGGAAGGTTGATAGGCCAGTTAAGTGATAAATTTGTTGAGAGATTAAAACACGGTGATATCTTTGTTCTCGGTGCAAAAACATACATGTTTTTAAAGGTATCAAGAAATAATATTACCGTAAAGGAAGCAACTGGAATGAAACCTACGGTTCCTTCATGGACGGGAGAGCTGTTACCAAGGTCATATGACCTGGGAATCTTAATAGGTGAATTCAGGGAAGAACTGTATAATAAAATAAAAAATGGTGAAAACCCGGAAAACTGGCTTATAGAGAACTACAGGGTTGATGCTTCAGGCGCCAGAAGTTTAATATCATATGTAAAATCCCAGGGTAAATTTGATATACCGACTGGAGACCATTTATTCATAGAGGGCTATATTGATAAGGATTTATATGACATAATATTCCATATACCCCTTGGAAGGAGGGTTAATGACGCACTGTCAAGGGCATATGGCCTTGTTATATCAAATAAATACAATGTTAATACAAGAATAAGTGTAAATGATAATGGCTTTATGATAACCTTAAACAGGAAAATAATTATAAAAGATATATTAAAACTATTAAACTCAAAGAATTTTGAGGATGTGGTTAAAAGATCCATTATAAATACTGAACTGTTCAAGCAGAGGTTTAGGTACTGTGCAACAAGGTCTTTAATGGTATTAAGAAAATATAAAAGTACAGATATATCCGTTGCAAGACAGCAATTAAGAAGCGATAAATTACTGAGGGTTTTAGAAGCAATCAAAAATTTTCCAGTAATAAAGGAAACATTCAATGAAATAAAAAATGATGTTATGGACGTCAATAATGCAGAATTGTATGTTGAAAATGTCATAGAGAAAAACAGATATTCAGTAAGGGAGTATTCTGATGAGAGCAGCCCCTTTTCATACAATTTAATACTGTCTGGTGTTTCCGATATAGTTTTAATGGAGGACAGATCAAAATTATTAAAGGAATTGCAGAATAAATTACTGGACAGAATATACGGCACAGAGGGGATAGATTTTCTTATAAAGGATTCAAAAATCGTTGAAAACTATTTCAGGAATAATATACCTGATGTAACGGATAAATATACATACATAAAATTTTCGGAGCATTTTCTTTACATAGACCCATTCAAACCAAGATATGATTCACCACTGAGCCATACATCAGTTAATTTAAACGATATTACACATGAACTGATAAATGATGATGAAATAATATACTGTTTTATAAGATCGGATCAGTGGGTAAATAAAAATTACTATAATATAATATATAGCTTATTTAAAAAGAATTTAAGATTAAGTGATGTTGATGAAAATATCTATGATAACATGGATAACAAAACCTTCAATGATCTAAAAAAATTAAACTATAACGAGGAGGACATAAGGGATGCAATAATTCACCTGGAATCTTCATTTATGATAAGAAAGAAGATAAAAAATAATTTAACGTATTACATGAAAAATGATATTAAACCGGAATTTGATGATAACAGTTTATACAGGGCAATAAAGTTAATTCTATCCTCATATGGACCATTAACATATGATGAGCTGTTAATAAGATTGCCTGTAAATAACGATTTGCTTGAAAATGCTTTAAAATATCTGGTTGATGATGATATATTAATTTATGATTACATTACACCGATTTTTATAAAACAGTACATGCTAAAGTCTGATTTTAATAATATAATAGATAATGCTGATGAGAATATACTGGAAAAAAGGATAATAAACTTTTCAATGCCTGTTGAAACAGTAGAGGATTATTTCGACAAATATGGATTCGCCTTTGATTTGTATGATATAAAAATAAGGGTGAAGAATTTTGACCCGGGTAAAATAAACAGTATGATTAATAATAGTATATTTTATTTAAAAATAATAAAAAATAAGTATGTATATATCTCTAAATGGCTATTGAACCTATTATATTATTTAAGGGATGAAAAGACCAGTGCTAATGAAGAAAAAATGATGAATTATATAAAAAATGGTTATAATACAGATGATAAATTATTAAAAATAAGCGGTTTTGATCCCATAGTATTGAAGGCTATTATTAAGGAACTGCTATTTAAGATAAAAATCATTCCTGAAAATGATATATACAGGCTCTATGAACCTGATGAAAAACCTGATAGCAGCAAAATAATAGAGAAATATGGACCTGTAACAATGCATGAATTATCAAGATTCTTCTGGTTTAACCCTGCAAAGATAGATTATACAAAATTGAAGCCATATTATTATAAAAATGGGATTTATTATGGTGGCAATGAAATAGATCTTAACGGCAATTCAATAATTGTAAAAACAAATGATCCGGTAAGCATATACCTGGGCAAATATATAAGAAATGATAGTTATAACTCAAGATTTATACATAACGGGAAAGAGGAAGCAATGTTTTATATGGAGGAAAAATCTCCAGGCATATGGCTCGAAAATATAGCCTTTGAGGATAATAAATTACATGAATTTATATCCTCTATAAATGATATGGCAGCCCGGATAGAAATAACATCAATAATAATAAAGACAGAAAATAATGATTTAATAAATGAAGCAGAGAAAATGAATTATAAGATTTCAAAGGATGTTGTTTATCGTGGAAATCTGGATATATTAAATATAAGCAACATGGATCTGCTTGAAATATCAATAAAAAGATTTTCTGAAAATAAAATTACATTAAATTACAACACATTAAATAAAATGTACCTTGGGCTTAGAAATGATATAGAGGCTTCATATTCAGGTGTAAAAAACATTGAATTAAATAATTATTACGGTTCATTATTACTGTATAATTTTAATGGGCCGTTTAATTTGAATACATATGGCACAAAAAACATAATATCATTGTATAAAGCAATTAAAAAGAGGAAGTTAACAGATAATGAGGAGGTAATTTTAAAATACATTATTTCAGAGAGTTCCACAGAAAATGAGTTAATAAAAAATATAAGGATGAATTCATTCATAATAAAGGATTCAGTAAAAAATCTTTATAAGATAGATGCAATTGCAAAGGATAAAAATAGAAAATATATAACGGTAAATGATGAATACAAAAAAGATGAGGCAATTGAAACATTATTAAACTGCATAGTAACCAGAATAGGATTCTTTGATGATGAGATATACGAAAAGTTAACAGATGTGCCTGTTGATGATGATTATAGAAGCATTGTAAATAAAATGATTAAAGATAATGCAATCAGCAAAAAACTTATCCCCGAAGAAAAAAAAATAATATATATTTCAAACAATATTGATATTAAAAAAATAAAAAATATAAATATTACAAGAATTATTGAACCAAAAGGCATATTATCGCTATTCTTCAGCGATTATATAAAATCGAATTTTAAATCATTAAATACATATTTATTATTTATAAATGATTCAGTAAAATTGTCAATAAGTGTAAAGAAGAGCGGAAAATACCTTACGGTAAAATCAATAACGGGAGATAATAAATACATGGATATATTAAAAAGTGAATTTAACGACCTCGGGTATATATTATCTGGTTAACGTCCACCTCTGGTAGCTGTCATCCCTGTGATCTTAAACTCCATGGGTACACCAGATGCTTTATATTATGCTGGCAAAAGCTTCAGGGACTGCTTTTCTTATTATAAATAATGTGAACAATGCCGTTTCATCACCGGTAAAGATTAGGGTTCTTAAGGAAATGCACAGTATATTTTTGGTGTATATTTTCTTTAACCTGGTTCTATAACACGGGAACAGATATAGTAGGGACATAGGCTGCCACTGCCGTGATTATCATGGCTATCCCCGTCATTGCAGAATTTTGCCATATATAACGTCACATCGCCAGAACTATCCACACTGGCAATTGACACTGCTTTCAGCACTGATGGTCACCATAGTTTTTCCAGTAAAATATATTAACCGGCCATATATAAGTAGTGCATAGAGTGATGATGTTTATGAGCCATAGAAGGTATTCTAAAGTTAAAGGCAGATCGGGGAATGAAAAAAAGAAATTTGATCTTAAGAATTATGATAGCAGGGCAGCAGAAAAGGATATATGGATCCTCCACAGGCTTATAATCCGCCAGGGGCTTGAAAATATAGAGGAAATTAATGCTTTTTACAGCCAGGCATTAGCCTCCAATATGGTAAACAATTTTAAACCTGAGACAGATGAAGAACGGGCACAACTCCTTGCCTATGAGGCTTTCGGCAAAAGAGGTGTGGAACGGAGAAATATGGCATTGCAGGCTCTTGAAGTGTCACAAAATTGTACTGATGCCTATGTAATTCTGGCTGAGATGGAAAAAGATAACAATCAGAGAATAGAACTATACAGTAAGGGCGTTGAGGGTGCTGAAAAGGTTCTTGACAAAGAACTGTTTCAGACAGAAAAAGGGCACTTCTGGGGGATCATTGAAACACGCCCATACATGAGGGGGCAGGTAGGTCTGGCCGTTGCATTATGGAATTCCGGGGAATTTAAAAAGGCTCAAAAAATATATGAATTGCTGCTGCAACTTAATCCCGGCGATAATCAGGGGAATAGATACTCGCTACTTTCTCTGTATCTTTACCAGAAGGAATTTAAAAAAGCAGAAAACCTTATTGGCCAGTATGATGAAGATAGTGCCGAATGGAATTATAACAGTGCCTTACTTCTATTTCTAACATCAGGCATAACACTGAAATCAAAAAATGCTTTGAGAAAGGCATTTAACCAGAACCACTATGTACCCGTATTACTCATTTCAGATGTTAAACATATACCGGTTACCGATTATATAACACCAGGTGAACCTGATGAGGCGGGGGCATATGCCAGGGTTTGCAGGTTTCTATGGATTAATGATGTGAAGGCAGCAGAGTGGCTAGCGGGTGAATTCACGGCATATATTAATAATGGAGGTAAAGGTTCCGGGAAATTTGTCCATGAGTGATTTACTGCTTAGGAATGATATGGTACACCTGTAAATTTAAATTTATACGGTCTTTTAATTCCATTACCATACCCCATCCATATTGATAACAATACTTCAAAAATCAAAAATGTGGCAGCGGTTAAAAATCTATGTTATAGTGAGCGGAAAAATTGCAACTATATTATTTTTATCACAGTGAGCGAGAAAACCCACACCATTTATGGGTGGGATGAAAGCGAACCGATTATATCATCTATGAATAATGCATATATCATTATGCCAAAAGGATATACCAGTTCAAACACATCTGTCCATGTTTCATCAGAGGCAATAAAGAAATATGTGGGGGGTCAGAAGGGGATATGATAAAAGCGTATAAGTTCAGGACCTATCTGGATAAAGAACAGATCCAGAACCTTGAATCCACCCTTAACGCCTGCCGTGAGCTGTATAACGCCATGCTTCAGCAGAGAATATACGCATACAGAATGGGAAAAAAGGTAACCCGTTATTCCCAGGTAAATGAAATACCAGAGGTAAAGAAAGCATTTCCAGAATTCAATAACATCCATTCACAGGTAATACAGGAAGTCCCGGTGAGGCTTGATAAGGCATACGATAACTTTTACGGAAGAGTAGATAAGAAGAATAATGGCAAGAATATAAAGGCGGGCTTCCCAAGGTTCAAATCAAGGAAGAGATATAATTCAATAACCTATCCACAGTCCGGATTTAAAATACTTGAGAATGGCCATATATGGGCATCAAAGATTGGTGAGATAAGAATGTTCATGCACCGCCCTGTAGATGGCAGGATAAGAACACTTACCTTTAAGAGAAACAGTGCAGGTGAGTGGTATGCAATTATTATAGCTGGCGATCCTGATAAGGAACAGACTATTGAGGACCACTTTTCAATACTCAACGAAAATATGAATCCAACAGGTTATGATGTGGGATTAAAGTCACTTATAACGGACAGCAATGGGGAACATACAGAGGCACCTCAATACTTCAGGAAATCAGAGGAGAGATTGGTCAGGGCAAATCGAAACCTGTCAAGGAAAAAGAAGTACTCCAAAAACTGGATCAAAGCCAATCTGAGACTATCAAGGGTTTACAGAAAGACAGTAAGGCAGAGGGATGATTACTCAAATAAATTTCCAGGAACATAGTAGATAATGGAAATCTAATAGTTTTTGAAGCCCTAAATATACAGGGAATGGTAAGGAACCACCATTTAGCAAAGAGCATAGCAGATGCATCATGGTATGATATCATAAGGAAAACAACCTACAAGGCTGAAAGTGCCGGCAACATTGTTTTACATGTTGATCCAGGGAATACATCTAAAATGTGCTCTAAATGTGGAAATATAAAGAAAGATCTAAAGCTTTCAGATCGTGTATATAATTGTGATGTATGCGGACTCACTATCGATAGGGATGAGAATGCAGCTATAAATATAAAAAACAGGGGTTTATTGCTATTCCTGTATGTATACGTATATTTACAGAAACACTTTAAGAAAGTAGGGAGGGGCACTCCCGAATTTACGCCTGTGGAGACTGGGGCTCTACCCGCAAGGGCAACCCCCCGTCATAGAAGCAGGAAGCCCACGGCTTTAGTCATGGGAGGATGTCACGGTGAGAATTCCTCCTGAAGTTCTATTACAACCTCGTTTAAAACGTCTTCTAATGTTAAACCTGTGTATTCACGGAGACCTCCCATATCCGTTCTTAACCTGGCTACATAGCCCTTTTCATCTTTTTCGAATTCTATATTGCATAATAATTCTTCCATAGTAATCACACATAAATTATGTGATGTATTTAACGTTTTTTAATTTACAGGAGTGTACCATATCCGGGTTATGATTTTTAGAATTTATATTCTTATATCAGGCAATAATTACTAAAAAAGTCCCGGTACTGACGCTTTATTATTAAAAATATTTCACCTGTGCTATAGGGTTACCGGAAGAAATCTGGCAATACCTCATTTACAATCACACGATCATAAAGCTGATGTTCCATGACCGCTGATATGCCACAGTTACGGGTTATTCTCTCCAGAATAAAATCCCATTATTATGTCAGAAACATTATTACCGGTTCTCCCAGTTAGTATAACGCCGTGATTATTTAACAGTGCGTCATAGCTATCATTGTTATCCAGATAATATTCAATGCCACTGATTTTTGTAGTGTTATCAACTATA
The DNA here is from genome assembly GCA_021797735.1 of Thermoplasmata archaeon. Taxonomy (GTDB): domain Archaea; phylum Thermoplasmatota; class Thermoplasmata; order Thermoplasmatales; family Thermoplasmataceae; genus Ferroplasma. The sequence goes on from JAJZZE010000012.1 coordinate 19,091, forward strand.
CCGCCTGCAGCAGGGCTCATACCATCAATACCATCTGTACCTATTGAAACAAAAACAAAATGTTCATTGCTTTTCATCTTCTGGAATAATCTTAAAACCAGTTCCTGATTTCTTCCACCTTTACCATTACCCCTAACATTTACGGTTGTTTCACCACCACCCACAAAATAGAAACATGACCCCTTTATATAATAAACGGATCTTAAAATTTTTACCAGCCCGTCCGATATATCACTCACATCGCCATTTATATTGCTACCGAGATTTATTGAATCAGTATTCATGTATCCATAAAATTTGTCAACAAAATCATTATTTTTTAAGATAATATTATTTCTTATTTTCTTAAAATATTTATTTACTATTTTATATGGCTTATAATTGTTTATTATCAGATTTTTAAGTTTATCATCCCTTACATACTTTTCTAATAACTCATTAATATTTAAATTCATATCTGTTTTTTTCAATGGACCGGATGCAATTATTGAAACGTCGTCGTGTATAACATCTGAAATTATATACGATATAACATTTGCAGGATATAGATATTTTGATAATTTGCCATTTTTAACATTTGATAGTACTGACCTTATGTAATTTAATGAATATATATCTCCACCATTTTTCATTACCTCCCTTGATACATTCATTATATCATTAACTCCTATATTATCAACGGGTATTTCAAATAATGAGGATCCACCACCTGAAATTAGAACTATTACAAGATCATTTTCGCTTAAATCCCTTAAATTCGATAATAATTCCTCAGACGACTTAACGGATAACTCACTGACATATGGATGCGTACCCCTTAAAATATTTAACTCATTATATATATTATTATCATTTTCATCCTCTGGAACAATAATGCCTGCATATTTAATTTTGTTTATTATTTTGTCCCTTATGCCAGAATACATTTTAAATGATGCTTTACCGAAACCAATAACATATACATTGTTATATCCCGTTAAATCAAGGTCAAATTTTTTACCTATAATTTTTTCTGGCGATAACTCATTAAATACCTTTTCTATGGCATTAATAAAAAAAATTCTCTTATCATTTGTTGATATATCCTTCTTGTTTTTAACCTGCATATATGATAAATAAAAATAACCATTTAATATTATTTATTGGATATTAATTATTTTAATATCAATAATGATTAATATTGTTAACACTAAATAAAAAAACTTAAAATATAAATTGCATATTAACTTATACGTGGCAGAAGAAAATAAACACGGTTCTGAGGATAATGTGGGCTATAAAGATTACAGGCATTTGAAATATAACCAGTTAACATTGAGGCATGCCGTATCCCAGGCAATCGGACTTAATGCCCCGGGAGGAACGATAGTTTTATACGTTGCAGGTACAGCGGCACTGTTAACATTTACATTTTCAAAATATCCCAATGGTGCATTTTCAATACCCCTGATTTTATTGCTGGCTTTAGTTGTGTATTCAATGATGAGTTATTCGTCGTATGAGTTTTCAAAATATTTATCAAGTGCAGGTGGTTATTACACATTTGTTGCCAATGGTCTTGGATCTGGCTTTGGCTTAACAACAGCACTGTCATACATAAGTTATCAGATTTTGAGTTTTACAGGATTTGGCATTCTGGGTTTTATAGGTTTTGCATATGCTATTTTACCGAGTCTTGGAATAGCACTACCGTATGTAAATATATTGTGGATTCCAGTTACAGTTGCATTTATATTATTTGTAAGCTTTTTAATATATAAGGGCATAAAACCCTCATTAAAGTATGTATCATATGCAATTTTAATCGAGGTAATATTCTTCATAGCAACTTCGGTTTATTTAATAGCGGCAAATCATTCAACATTAACAGTGAAACCATTCACGGCAATACCTGTGGGTGGCAATTTTATAATTTTAGCAGCAATGATGGTGTATGCAATAGGAACGTTTGTGGGCGTTGGAGGATCAATACCCATAGCGGAAGAAACCAAAAACCCAAAAAGGAACGTTCCCTTATCAATAATAGCAAGCATATTTGTTTTAGGAGTTACAATAATACTAGCTGCGTATTCTGAAGTTATATCATGGGGATATTCAAACATGCTTAATTTCGGAACTGGCAGCGGTATAGGAGCATATCCTGTTTTATCAATATATAAAAATAGTTTCGGCATACTTGGACTGTTGCCCTTTGCAATTCTTTTGATAATAGTCATTAACTCCTTTTTTACAGCAACAGTATCTTTAGGAACAAATGCATCCAGGGTCCTGTTTTCATTATCAAGGGAAAATGTAATACCCGAAAAATTATCAAGAACTAACACAAAGGGTGTACCAGTTTATGCTGTACTGTTTATAACGGTAATTTCTATGATAATAGTTTTATCAACAGGAATTGCCTTTGAACTGCTATATCCGGGTAGGATAATAGACGCACTGCTGTATGCTTCTGTATTTTTACTGATACTGGAATCACCGATAACATATATAGTACACATACTGACAAATACGTCATTATATCTATTTTTAAAGAAAAATGGTAAAAAAGCACATGTCGTAAGGCATATAATAATACCGGGAATATCCAGTGTAACTTTGATCGGTGCTATAATAGCAGCAATTTACTTTGATTTAAGTGCCCCATATATTTATGGCGTTTATGGGTCTTTAATATGGGTTGTTGTTATATTTGCTACTGTATTAGTTATGTATACAAAATATAAGAATCATCTGAAAAATCTGGGGGATTTTTCATTATAAATTTAAAATATTATTTATTTCATTCAGTGACCTTTGTCTTATAGTGCTTAAATTTTCATTTTTAATTACCATACCATTTTCTATATATTTTTCCATAATATTTTTCATGGTTCCACCGCAGGTGCATTTTTCCTCATTTATATTTCTTAAAACAGTTTTTACTTTATAACACTGGTCACAGCGCAAAACATTTTTTACACCTGAGAATTTACCACGTTTTGTTTTATCTTCACCATTTATATTTACTATATCCATGCCGAAATCTACTGGCTTTGCTGATGATATTGATGTACCAATGCCAAAGGATTCAACACCGGCATTTACCAGCTCGTTCAGGTCCTCTATTTTTATACCGCCGGAAACCATAATTTTAATGTTTTTATGATTCCTTATATTTAATTCCCAACGTATTTCCCTTACTATATTTGGAAAATTACCCCTCCTCGATGATGGTGTGTCAAGCCTTATATAATCTATATCGGGAAATTCCTCTGCAGCCTTTATTGCGGCGAATTTCTCATCCATGTATGTATCTATTAGGAAAACTCTAAAATCAGAATTCTCATACTGAATTTTCCATGCCTGATCATCGCCTAAAATTAGTGATAGGGCATGTGGCATTGTTCCCGATGGCTTTATGCCTAAAATTTTTGCACTTAAAACTCCAGATACACCGGATGCCCCACCTATATATGAGGAACGGTCAATCATTGCAGATATTGCTGGATGCATTCTTCTTATTCCAAAGGAAATAAATGGAACATTGCCCAAAATTTTTTTTATTATTGATGAATATGATGATACACCGGAAGCCTGGCATATAAATCCAAGTAATGGTGTCTCAAATTCCGCAAAATCAGGATAATTGCCCTCAATTCGTATAAAAGGTACCGGCATTCCATCATCGTCCCTGGGCTTTATTATAGTTCCTTCCGGAATTGCATATAAATTTATATTTTTATTTTCAAATAGGGAGATTACATCGTTTAAACCGGTAAAATTTATATAACCATATGATGAGGAGGAACTTGTAACTTCCATGGCTACATGTGGATTTATATTTAATTTTGCCAGATATTCCTTTGTTTTATCAAAATAAACATCTGTTGAGCTACCGTTGATTATATCATTTTCGTTGGCCATTGCAAATTTATTCATTTTTATTTACCTCTTTTATAAGTTCTTCACTATCAATAGAGTTATAGCCATAATTTATTTTAATGTTTTTTAATGCCAGTAAATGATTATTTTTATCTATAGAGGAGCATAAATCAGATACAACTGAAACATCATAATATCTGTAAAATGCTCCGGAACATGTATGTAAAACACATATATCAGTACTTATTCCAAAAATATATAATTTTTTTATATTTAATGCTCTCAGTAGTGAGTCTAAATCTGTATCAAAAAATGCGTCGTAATGCCTTTTTTTAATTATAAAATCCGGAAATTTTTTTAATTCACTTACAATTTCAGATGAATAGGTATTATCCAGGGCATGTTCACCCCATACATTAAATTCCGGATCCTGTTTAATGTGCGCATCCCCTGCAAATATAATAATTATATTTTTATTTAATTTATTTAATGTTTCCTCTGCCCTTTTTGCTGCCTTTATTGCCCCATCATTGCCGAATTTTCCACTAACAAAATCATTTATTACGTCTACGATCAGTATACCTTTATTATTCACCGGGCTCATGTTCGTATATTCATTTTAAATATTAATCCTTTATCCACCATTCTGTTTTGTTGCCGTTATCCTCAATATATATATTATTTTCTTCCAGTTTTTTACGTATATAGTCCGATATTTCATACATTTTATTATTCCTCATGTTATTTCTTATTTCTATCATGGTATCTATCAGCTTCTCATTATTGTATTCATTACTTTTATCATATAATATGCATAGAAAATTATTGATATAATTCATAACCTTAATTATTTTTTTTGCCGTTTCCATGGATACACTATCCATATTTTTATTCACGGATGAAATAAACTCAAATAGATCCCTTATCAGTGATCTTGTATCAAAATTATTTTCCATGGTTTCATTGAATTTTTTTATTATTTCATTTTCATTGACATTATAATTACCTGTTATATTTTCTATTTTTTCCATTTTATTATAAAAATTGTTTATTTTATCAACATTGTCCCTGGAATTGTTAAGTAATTCATCAGAAAACTCTATTGACGTATTATAATTTGCATTTATCATTGCAAATCTTAAATGTTCAGGTTTATAATCTCTTAAAATATCCTTTACCTTTATAAAATTCTTTAATGATTTTGACATTTTTTCATTATTTATATTTATCATGCCAGTATGAACCCAGTATCTTGCAAGATATTTTTTACCACTTATAGATCTCATCTGGGCTATTTCCGCCTCATGATGTGGAAAGATTAAATCCGATCCACCACCATGTATATCATATTCCGAACCGAAATACGTTTCCGTTATGGCCGTATCTTCAATGTGCCATCCGGGCCTTCCCTTTCCCCATGGTGATTCCCAGTATGGTTCACCGGGTTTCATCTTCTTCCATAATACAAAGTCTTCCGGTTCCTTTTTATTTTCATTAATTGTTCCCCTTGAATTTTTTATTATTTCATTCAGGTTCTGATTTGATAACCTGCCATAATCCTTAAATTTTTTTACACTAAAATAAACACCATCGGACGTTTCATATGCATAGCCCTTATCAATCATTATTTTTATCTGAGATCTTATTTCCCTTATATACAGTGTTGCCCTTGCATAGTAATTTATACTGTTTACTTTCAATTTATCCATGGTATTAACATACTCATTAAAATAATAATCTGAAATTTCATAATATTTTTTATTTTCATCTTTCGCTCTGTTTATTATTTTATCATCTATATCCGTTATATTCTGTAAATAAAAAACAGAATAACCTATATTTCTCAAAAATTTGGCTATAACATCAAAAAATATATAGGTCCTGGCATGCCCTATATGAAAATCATCATAAACAGTAGGACCACATACAAATATGTTAATTCTTCCACTATTAATTGGTTTAAATTCTTCATCCTGCTGACCTAAAGTATTGTGTATAATCATTGTTTACATATTTATAATAGATAAATAAATTTATTTATTATTTTCTGTGGTTTGCATAGTACTGCCGGCAGAAAGATATTATTAATACTGTGGCAATGACTGTATTCTATTATGACCGTTTTTGATTTTTTATACAATTGTTATAAATGTTATATTCATAATTATAAACTTTAATAGTATATGTGCAATATTTAGTTATGGATATAAGAGTTGGCAGTGCAGTTGCATCGTTTGATGAGAAAGGTGCCTATTTAAGGGAATTAAGATCTGGTAATGATATAATAATAAAAAAAACCTTTGATGGAACTGAAACACATGGTGGTGCTGTGGTATTTTTCCCGTTTGGCAACAGGGTTAAAAACGCTGAGTATAAATATAAAGATGTGAAATATAATTTGCCAAAAAATGATGGGAATAACAGTATTCATGGATTAATAAGAAATGAAACATTTGATTATAAGAAAACTGAAAATGGTATTGAATTTTATAAAACCTTTGAAAATGATAGTTATCCCGGAAGAGCATTTATAAAAATAGATTATGAAATGAAGGATAAAAGTTTTAATACATATTTTTATGTTAAATCACTGGATAGAGAGATCCCGGTAGAGATCGGTTTTCATCCCTATTTTTATATAAATGGCAGTTATAGCATAGATTATAATAAAGACCTGAAAATGATGAATTATATGGATACATATTTTCCCGATGGCACATATACTGATGTGAATTTTAAAAATAAAGATTTATCCAATATTATTCTTGACAATGCCTTTTATTTAGATGATAATATTGTATTAGAGGATGAAAAACACACGGTGAGAATAATTAGATATAACATGCCATATACGGTATTATATAATGGTTTATATGCAAACGGGGATTCGATAGCAATAGAGCCAATGACAGGTGCCCCGGATGCATTCAATAACGGTATAGGCCTTATAAATTTGAAGAAAGACCAGGAATTTAAATGCGGATATTCTATGGAATTTTAAAATTATTCTGATAATGGTTATCTACTAATTATTTTAGTGATATATTGTTTATAAAGCAAAAAGTTTAATAGTATTAGTTAAATGATAAATCTAATTTGTAATTGATATTAAATTATCCCGGTGATATATAATGAATTATACAGATAACAATAAAAAAAATTACGTTTTAATCAGCGTTTTAATAGGCATGTTAATGTCGGCTATTGATATGACGATAGTTATACTGGCATTGCCAACACTTACCGTTGATTTAAAAGTACCATTTATTGATACCATCTGGGTTATTCTAATTTATTTACTGGTAATAGCGGCATTAACAACGCAGTTCGGTAAAATAGGTGATATGTTCGGCCGTGGAAGGATATTTAATATCGGTTTTATAATATTTATAGTGGGTTCCGCACTGTCCGGTGCCGCTCCGGATATAGGTTTTCTGATATTTGCAAGGGCAGTACAGGGTTTTGGTGCAGTTTTATTACAGGCAAATGGCAACGCAATAATTGCAGATTATTTTTCACAGGGAGAGCGTGGCAGGGCTTTTGGCATAACATCCATGGGGTGGAGTATCGGGGCTGTGCTGGGAATACTGCTCGGTGGAATAATTACAACGTTCATAGGCTGGAGGTATATATTTTACATAAATATACCTGTTGGAATAATAGGTTCCGTTATGGCAATAAAATACATTGGGGATAACAAAAAAACAAATACAAAAATTGATGTACCGGGAACGATTTTGCTTATATTCATTTTATCATTAATATCATACGGTTCAATAAAAATAGCCTCTATTGGGGTTACATTTTTGAATTCTATATATATAATAACAGGTGTATTGCTAATAATACCGTTTGTTTACATTGAAAAAGCATCAAACTATCCCCTAATGGATATGCGCGTGTTCAGGATAAGGAGATTATCATTATCACTTCTTGCGTCACTCCTTCAGGCGATAGGGTATCTATCGGTATTATTTATATTAATAATGTATCTGCAGGGTATACGTGGCTTTTCACCTTTTGATGCGTCACTATTACTGGTTCCGGGATATCTTATATCCGGCCTTTTATCTCCAAAAATGGGTAAATTATCAGATAGGATAGCGCCTGGAACCGTTGCCGGTGTAGGCATATTCTTTATGGCAATAGGTCTTGTTGTTTACCTTCTCATGGGGATTTCAACACCATTATATATGGTCATCATTGGCTCCATAATAACTGGTTTCGGGGGTTCCATGTTCTGGCCCTCAAATACGAGTGCAGTTATGTCAAATACACCACCGAGATTATATGGGTCAACTTCTGGTTTATTAAGAACACTATCAAATATAGGTACATTATTGAGTTACGTTATAGCAATTACAGTGGCTGCAACAACTGTACCGAGATATGTAACGTTTGAAGTTTTCCTTGGAGTAGCCAAATTAAACGGTAATGTATCTTCAAAATTTATTGTTGGAATTCATTCTGCACTCATAGTTGCAATGATAGTACTTATAGCATCGTCCATTTCATCATTTGCAACATCATTAAAATTCAAGAACGTTGATGCAGAAGCTGTAACTTGACTTCGCCAAATGAATGTGCCATAGTGCGATTTGCCAATTTACTTTTTTACATTATTACCACCTCAAATTCAATGTTTTATCCTCATATCTCTTGATGAAATCACCAAATAGATCTGTTA
>JAJZZE010000003.1 GCA_021797735.1 Thermoplasmata archaeon
AAAAAGTCCCATGGAAACCTCATTCCATATTATTAACCCTGTAAATGCTGTGGAATTTGCTCTAGTCAAACCTTTTCTATCCAGACCACCGTGCAATACTCCAACGAATGTCGCAACAATTGGCTGTGACATTAAAATCATTCCGAAAGAAAATGCCAGAGCAGTATCAATAAAGTTATGAACTGTTGTTATGTAAAGCAAAAATGCATCGAGCATGCTCGCCATCATGGCGGTAAATATCCCGATAGCAGCTACCTTTAAAAAAGATATATCATTTTTATGCCTGATTATATATGAAAATACAAATATGATATATGTTACCATTATTACAATCGTTATAATACCGATTAAAAATATAATATCAAGCATCTATGTCACGATTAAACAATTTTATTATTAATTAATTGTAGATATTATTCTATAATTAAACTTATCCTTGTTTAGCAATAATCAATAGATTAAATGAAGAGAGAAGTAATAGAGAGCATAATCATATCTATATTCACCCTGTATTTATTTATATATTCCGCTTTAACTGGAATATTTATAGTATTTTCTACAAGACTTTACCCCTCCATATATCAATTCATCATATTTTTGATACCCTATGTTATATTGCCATTTCTGGTTTTTTTCAGGAAGAATTCTATAGCCAATAGAATTTATCTCTATTTTATGTTCATAGGATTGTTTACCTTTATAATACTTCTATTTACGTATATAGTATATCCATTAATGGAGATAATGGTTCTGCTCACACTTGCGTTTTATACCGATATTATAGACAATTTATATTTCAAAGCAAACAAGCCGTTATTTTATCGTGGGGCTGCGTTTATACTGATCCTTTTTATTATGCTGCTTATTTCCCGGTTCTTTGTAATCTCTGTCCCTGTGGCACCTACAAAGATAGTGGTGGATTCAATATATGCAGATTTTTCTGCATCAAAGGTTCCGTATTTATTTTATTATGGTATTATAATGCGTGTTAATTACATATATTTCACAATGGGAATACAATCTATTATACTCTACATAATACTTGCTGCACTTCTAACAGAGAACTATTTTCTTATTTTTGGCATTGTAAATTTAAATACCGGAATTCTGGGGAAAAAATTACGTGCAAGGAAGCAGGCAACAAATATGATTACCCCTGCAATAAGTGGTGGTGTCTCAGCCCTGAGCTGCCAATGTGAAGGTCTTACTGCTATACTGCCCACAGTGGCTGCTGTGGTAGCAACTGTTATTAGCACTACATTACTTTCTGAAAGCATTTTATTACTCCTATTAAGTAACTTTATGCTGACTGTTTTCATCAATCGCAGGGCAAAAATAAAATTTGTATCATCTATCAAGAATCTGAGAAATAGCAATTATTTCCCGCTTTTGGCCATATTTTTTGTTATGCTTATCCCTGTTATGGAGGTCATAGGCATATTTTTCCATCTGCAGCGAACCTCAATGCTATTCTTTTACGGAGTAAATATAATGATGTTTATCTCAGGGATTTTCCTTATGTATGCTATAACAAAATTAGGAATGAAACCCTTTATTAAAACTTTGAAAGTAAAGGCAGGCTTGATGACCCTAGCATCAATAATGATGTTTATATGGTTTGTGCCTTCTCTGGCATACTATGCATATTCTAATTACAATATTTACATCATGATGAACATAATGGGTATAGGAGCTGGAATACTGACCTATCTTGTATATTTTAGTCTCGAGAAATTAAAAGCAGCATATATAGAATTTAATTCAATGATGTTTAGTATGACTGCCCTTGTATTTTTCTATATATCAATTATATCGCTTACTGATATGTTTCCATTCTTCGGCATTAAACAGCAGCTTTATTTTTCTGCAATTCTATGGGCAGTGTCACTTCCGTTTATGTGGCTAAGCACTATTGATACAATGTACAGATATTCTATACCTGAAACACCCATACTTATAAAAAATCATGATTCCAAAATAGCTAGACCGGTTGAAAAATGATACATTTTTCTTACCTTCAGTATCCAGCTACAACTATATTAGTTCATTAATATTTAAAATTACTATACAAATTATAATATATTATGCATGGTAGATTATCATGGATAACTAAAATAGATTATAAAAATTATTTTCTCAATATAAATTCCTTAACAACTATTGTCGCTCCTATAGCAATTGCTGCGCACATACCCATTATAACAAGCAAAAACAGGGTTTCTGAATTGGGGTTATAAGCAGCAGCATGTAATGTTATTAATGTAGATATTATATCAAACGTCATAGTGTCATATTATTTGTATGTATAAAATACTTATTAAAGAATATATTCAACTTTTAATTTTATCGGGTTTTAGGTCTCTATAATAGTTAGAAATCTATATTTTAAAATTTTTAAATGCAAATTATTTCTACAAAAAATATTAAATAGAATTAAAATATAATCACATTGTGATAAACATGTTATCCACAGGATTGAAATTTTTAGGAATCGGGCTTTCGTTATTACTTGGGGGATTCGGTTTAGCAATATTATCTATTTATGGGTTATTACCATATGCATCATATACTGGCATAGTTGGGGTAGCTGTATTTATAATAGGACTCGGGTTCACCGCATTAGCTTCGACTAAAATATCTCTCCATGATTCCGATGAAAGCAGCTCAAATTAAATTTACATTTTGATATATAAAATATAAATATATTTTACAATTACTTTTAAGTAATATACAAAACTATACTAATTCATGAAAGTTCATGATGGAAAAATTAAAAATAAACTATTTTCAGTGCCTATGATGGGACTAATGACATTTTTGGTGGCATTCAGACCATATTCTACCAGCTCAATTGTTTCAGGATTTTATGCCGATGGATACGCAGTGGATTTATTTATGCTTGCCATAGCTCTGGCTTTCATTGCTATAATGATAATACTTAAATTAAGAGAAAAAAATAAGGAATCTTAATTTTATCTAATTAATTTTTGTTGACGATAGTTTTTAACCGTGTCAATACTCTTTAAATTTAATGCTTTTGCAATGCATAATTGGACTTTATTCCTTTTTGTATTTCCATTAATATAAATGTTTATCAGGATATTATACAAAATTATTGAGTCTCTTCTATGTTTTGTTATTCCTTCGATTTTAATATTTTTACATTACTTTCTGAGTGTATCAATTATATATTAAGATGATGTTTTCTTCATGCCAATGCGAGGAGGACTTCCTGTTTGATAAGGCTAATAATGATCTATTAACTGACATCTTTAATATATGTTTCTAGACCCTCTACTGAAGTTTTAACAGGGTCATATGAAGGATTGTCCTGCAAATGCGTTATCACTTTATCTGGTGTGGTATTACCTAAAATTGAAGGCTCTATAAGGTATCCATTAAATATATAGGCACCAGCAGGTCCATTTATTAATGTAACAGAATTTATATGAGGATATGTACTTATATTATCGCTTGGTATACTTAAGCCATCAACAATAGCTTCAGTAGTATAGATTCTAACATCATTATATATTCCACTGGGCACGCTGTCTTTTAATTTTTGCAATCCATAGGATATTGTTGTATTGTTAGTAAGATTCTCGCCATATAAATAAACTGGTTTGATTATTACTGTATGTCCACCATAATCTACTGTATATGTAGAATTATTGAATATTATACCCGGGGTATCATTATACTCGAAATTCTTCATAGATTCGGAGGTATGTATATAATCATTTTTATCTAGATTATACCCATGTTCATTTAAGAATTCATATAGAGCCCAGGAACCTGCGTCTCCCGTCGGACTTCCGTTCCAAGTTATAAAATATACACAGGTACTACTATTATCCTTTACTAAATCATTATCCGATACCTTGCAGTACTGTTCAAGTTCAACTGTTTCATCATGCCCATCATAGTGTTCGGCACCGTAAATGGCCAGGAAAGTGATAACTATAAAGAAAGCAACAAAAAATGCCAGCAATTTTTTGTTATAATACTCCTTGTGACTCATATCGTGTAATAAGTTAAAAATATTATTTAGAGCTTTGTATTGGCGTTAAATATATATTAATTACGTTTTACGGAGCCATATATATTTATTTATAATATTTATGAATGAAAATGACATTTAACAGAATATTTACAAAATTATTGGGTAATAAGTTACGAAAATATTCTATAATTACTTTTATATTTTACAAAGAAATTGTTTGACATGGAAGTCGGTAGTAACGATGAGCTATATGAAAAGAATAATAAGATATATAATTCAGTCAGAGGCTGGATTTTTTCTACAAATCATAAACAAATAGGACTGTTGTATATACTGACATCGCTGGTTTTCTTTATCGGGGGAGGAGTGCTGGCGCTTTTAATGAGAGTACAGCTGGCGATACCTAGATATGACCTGGTTAAT
>JAJZZE010000052.1 GCA_021797735.1 Thermoplasmata archaeon
GTTGATATGGGAAAGAGAATGCTCCTTGCAGGTAACATACCTGATACACCATATTAGGATGAAAAGATGATAAAAATATAATGATTTATATATAAATACTAGAAATAACACCAGATGATCGCCATAGAATTAATTATAAAGTTAATATATTTTAAAAACATATAGAGGTGCAGAGGTTACCGAGTTAGGACAAAGGCGCTAGATTAAGGGTCTAGTCTCGAAGGAGTTCGCGGGTTCAAATCCCGTCCTCTGCATTACCGTAAACGTTTAATGCGTATACCATAAGAATGGATAAATATCCTTACCCCTTTATATACTCTCAATCCACATTTTATAATATAAAAATAACATTATATAATTTATAAATTATATTACAATAGAAATAAAATTAAAATTCTTTGTTAATAAATCCCTTGGCCTGAAGATATTTTGTATATGAATTAAAGAAGACATTCCTCTGCATATTTTTGATTATCTTACCGGTCTTTGCCTTCCATGTGAAATCATACAGGTCATATTTATCAAATTTATCAGTATTATATGTTCTTTCATACTGGGAAATCAGGATCTCAAACTCTTTAAATACCTTCCTGTAAATGATTGTGTGGTTATATGCATCTAAGGTTTGCTGCCTTTCATTAATCCTCTTCCTGCTATTCTTAATTGTCCTCATCCTCCTCATCATCCTCCCAGTCATATGGCTCTATATCAGGTTCTTCAGGATCTATTGTTTTCTTTTCTGGATAATCCCCCGGGCCTTCCGGTTCTGCCCCTTAAATTCAGGACCATTGTTTTCTGGATTACGGTCATATAAATCCAGGTTATAATCTTCAGGTAAAAAATTATGGCAAAAATGATAGCTTCTAACATTGAAATTAGAAGTAAGTGATGATAATGGTATAATATTATCATTTGATATGTTTTGATTTAAATTAGAGTCGATTTTCTGCATTTTACTTGATGATTTTATAGCACTAAATAAGTCTCCCTGGAAGATAAAAATAGATGATAACTTTTTAACTGAATTTTTAAATTGATATAAGTGGTTTCTCCTTGGTTTTTTAGAGATGATAGTACTGGGGGTATAATATTACCCCTAAGGTAAGGGTTGAGACATATTTTTCATCGAATATCCTTAATGAAAGGTATATTTTTTATTGACCCGGAAGGCAAATATTAATCATATTAATATTATTGTGCATAAGTTATAACCCTTGTGCTGAAAATGAATAATGATCATTGTTGGATATATTGCAGCTTTTTAGTTTCCTTATTATGACAATCTTAATCCCGGAATATAATCAAATTACCAGGAAGTTATGGGCATAACCAAAAGAAAAATGTATATTTAAAATAGTTTTACCTTATATAGAAGTGTAAAGCAATGAATGTGAAATTATTCTTAATAGATTATGGTACTTTTATACTAGCTTGCGCAACCGTTGCTGCAATTGTTGTGCCAATAGTAGGAAAATGGTGTAACAGGCCAAAATTATCAGTATGCAAGCCATCAAAAGATACTTTAGACCAGATTTCACTTGGTATTAAGAACGAAGGCAGATCGGTAGCTACCGACTGCTATGTGACAATAAATATAAGTATAAAAGAGAAAAAAGATGTATTAACTAAGTATGATATACAAAAAAATGAACCACAGAACATGGTAAACGCTTTTGAAACTATGTATAAGAAAGAAATTAAGGGGCATCTCGCTTGGGAATTTGTACAGCAATTAAATAGGAACAGAGAGGAGACAAATCCTCCTTTTTTAAATATATCCCAAATGATACTGCTGGTATTTTGATAGGGAGACTGTGTAAGTCGGAAAGTAAACAATATATAGAAATTCCATCAGAATTGGGATACAAAAAACCAAGAGTTTATTTAGAGGCTAAAGATTATTACATTAAGATAAGCTACGGTGCATCAAATGTAAAAATGAAAGAATGTAATTATGTGTTAAAATATGTTTCTGATGGATTATTACTTATAATTTGATTTATATATTTATAAATGTGAGATTTTTATTGACATTATGGGGCATTGGTGTAATTCCATAATTCAAAGAATAGGTAATATGTGGGTTTATAGGAATAAAATATTATCCTATTTTTTCTGCTTTTATATATTACAAAACAGTAGTTTTACAATAGAACTTCAAAAAATACAAACGTTTATATTTAGAATAATTATATATTTGCATGGCACTTTCACTAAAGAAAACTTTAAACCCAGGGTATGAACTTGCAAACGGTATAATAAAAACATATTATTTAAATGAAAACGACCCCAATGTTACAGAAAAGGTAAACCAAATAAAAGTAGATTATGCCGTAAAAGACGCTGTGTATGAATTACTTGCAGCAGCTATAATAAAGGAAAAACGTTTAAATAAAAGTAATCCTGGTATTACTGAAAAGATAAAACAATTGAAAATAGATGATAACGTAAAAAAAGGGATATATAAAATACTTAGAATTTCATGATTGATTATGCAGCACTGGCCGAATCCGCATCGGTTATATTAACAATTTATTTTATTGTAGCCGGTGTACTTATGCAGCTTTTTCAGGGTACCGGACTGTTATTTGCTATAGCGAATGTCTACAGAAAGTGGATAGTTGCAGTTTTTATCCTTTTTAGCATTGCTATTATCATGGCTTTAATGAATATATTTTATTCAATTCTATTCTTTATTGCATCAATGATAATGTTGGGCATTGCCTTACAGTATCTTTTTTCTTTTCTCAACAAGATACGTTAGAATTAAAATAAATAAAGGATTAACCCTGGTTTATTTCATCCCTGAACTTCTTTAACAGTTCAGGGTCCTTTAATATCTCTTCCAGGACACTCTCTATTAACTGGGATTTAAATGCCTCATGGGCCTTCTCAATTAATGACCTGGTAATCCCTGGCAGTACTGTAGATTTTTCTATGTTTGCCTCAATCTCTTTCTCCCTTCCCTGGTATTCTAAAGCCATAGCTTCATCAAACGGCAACCAGCAGTTATGGCAGTACCTGGCATTAGATGGGTTTAATTCATTGCATCTTAAGCATTTCTTGGGCTTGGCATCAGTAATAACCTCTTCCTTTGTGCTAATTCCATATGCCTTTAATATTGCATTATCCTGGTCTCTCCCTGAAAGATGTACATAGGTCTGTGTCATTCTGGATCCATGCACCCACCCCATCTGGTTTTCTAATGGTGCCTCTGGTACTCTGGATGCAAGCAATGAAGCCCTTGTATGCCTGAACAGATGTGGATATATTCTTTTATTAATGCCTGCCCTTTCTTTCAATCTTAAAATAATCTTCCTGGTAGACTGGTAATTTAACTGGGCATTTCCACTCTGGGTAAAGACATATCCATTAACGTTTCCCTTTGACTTTAAATAGTCCCTTAAGTACGCTATTGAATCACCAACAATCCTTACCTGCCTGTTACCTGTTTTCCCATGTACCCTGATAACCAGCCCATACTCATCATAAACTACCTCACCTGGCCTTAATGAAAGTATTTCACCAATACGGCAGCCTGAATCATACAGCAATGAAATTAATGCCTTGTCCCTTAAACTGTTTGTTGAGCCAATCATTGCTTCAATATCACTTTTTGTAATCAGCTCCAGCTGCTTGTCATGTGAAGGCCTGTTGTATATTTTAATCTCTAAAAATTCAGGAACCGTCCCATAACGCCATTTATAAAACCTCTTTAATACACCCTCATAATCTGATATTGTTTTATAAGTGTATTTTTCCCTGAACTTCAAAAACATATTTATTATATCATTCTTTTCAGGATCCAGGAATTTATCCCCAAGGTAATTATATATTACCCTTACCCTTACTAAATAAAAATATATCCCGTGTTCTGTTATTCCAGTAATCTTCAATTCATTAATAAAATTAAAAATAATATTTCTTTCCTTCTCAGGAATATTATTATATCTTTTATACTCACCCATTATATCTCTTTCAATTTGATAAATCATAATACTATTATTTACTGTAAGCGTATTAAACTTTTAGGCTTAGTCTATGGCGGAAATAAGTGGTTATTCATTTACTTTTATATGATTCATTATATTTTTTATGTTTTCATCCCGGGATAACTATTATTTATGTTACCAGCAAGTATTATACCATCCTCCTGTCAACAAGCTTATAATAGTTGTTTTTACCTTTTTTATAATTAATGTCATATATCCCATATGTATGAAATACATATAAATCCCGCCTCGGGTAGTAGATCACAGAGTCAGAAAGAAAAATTATACGAAATTCCTAGCGGCTTATTTCCGACATAAGGCTTAGTCCCGCCCTCTGCATAATTATAAAAGTCCAGTACAAACAATATTGAAGTTTTGTTATAATAAACATAGGAAATACTGATTATACCATGTTCTTTACTTTACTGTAAAGTTGGGTTATATCCATTTTATTTCCCTCATTATAGATATAATATCCCTAATATTCTCTATTTCATAATCCTTATGTGTGGATTCTTTTTTACTGCCATGTGTAACCAGAACAGAAACACAGTTCAATTTTTTCGCAGGAATTAAATCATTGTCTATATCACCAACAACCATGGTATTTTCAGGTGTTACTTTCATCAAATTTATCGCTTTTAAATATGGTTCTGTATCGGGTTTCCCCCTTTTAACGTCATCCATGGTAACTATGGCATCAACATTCAGATTAAGTTCATTTATTAATTTCCTTCTGGACGATGTTACAACTGCCATTTTTATATTATTTGATTTTAAAATATTAAATGTTTCCTCAACATCATTAAAGAATCTTACATTGCCTATATTTTCATGAAAATATTTTTCTTCACCCATCTCAATTTCGGGATTAATTGCATTCATCTTTTTTATAAGCATTGAACCGGGATAACCGATCATCAGTTTGATTACCTCAGGGTCAGAATCAATATTATAATCCTTAAATGCCCTTTTCCATGCCTCTACCCGGTAATCTATTGAATCCCATATTGTCCCATCAAGATCAAATATTATGCCTTTTTCCATGAAAGTAAATGTTTCAATAATATTTAATTTATTATTAATGGGATAAATAATACATTTTTAAATAAATCTTTTAAATAATATAATATGTTAATATGTTAAAAATTAGTATATAAAACAATTAAAAACAACTTATGTGATACAGTGTAAAAAATATATCGGGATTGCAGGCATTTAATATTTAATGATTCAGTGGGTTAACAAAATATAAAGTCAAATTTAACTGATATTAACTCCCCTGCAGGTTAAGTATTTTTATTGAATTATGTATATAATTTTTATTTCCAGTTTGTGGTTTTAGTATCATAATTTTTGTAATTTAAATAATTATTAAATATTGATTGCAAAAGTTAATAACATGGTTCATAAAGAATATTCTAACCGGATCAATTCGTATTTCTATAGGTTAAAAACTTTAAATATATTTGGAATTATAAAATTTATGGTAAATATTTTTTTATATAATATTTATTTTTATGCGCTTTTAAATTAAATTCTTATCAATCGATACATCCAGATGGTTATTAACTACTTTCGGAACTATAGTTGTATTTACATACATTGACAGGCTATCATGGTAATTTTCAGATTCAGATGTAAGAAGTATCAATTCTTCATGTATAAACGAATTGACAAACTGGAAAAATACCCTCCAGAATTCATTCTGATAAATCATTGAACTGCCTTTTTTCTGTATTGGTATAACATCATCAATTTTATAAATAACAAATAATGACCCTTCAAAATTTGATATGCTATTCTTTACTTCAATGTACAGTTTGCCGGCTAGTGTCATTGCCTGACCTACGTCGTTAACAGGGCGCTGCCTGAAATATGCAGGTGAAAGTGAAAGCATATCTACGTCGCTGATATCCTCAAGATAGCTATTTATTTCCCTTTCATGCGACGTTGTAAGTATAATTACATGCCTGCCATTATTATGCGCATATTTAATAATTTCTGATAATAAACGTATTTCATTGCCGGAGTTTCCGGACAATAATGCTATACCGTTTGAAACAGCTATACTTAAAATATTGCTTTCTGCATTAAAACTGAACTCAAAGTTTTTGGTGCTTTTCTTGCCTGATAAATTTATTATTGAATTGTCTTTAACCCTGGAAAACGGGTTAAACTTTGAAAGAATAGATCTGACGTCATCCTTTGGCTCAGGTGAGATGTCCTCATTATGAAATTCTTCAACTGCATGGTATGAATAATCTTCTTCTACAATGAAGGGAAACACAATATTATATAAATTAATAATAGGGCTATCTTCTTTCTGGGATTTCATTAGATTAACAATTTCATTTGCCGTTCCTGGTCTATTATATTCAATTCCATTTTCTACAGAGTATTTTTCTAGTAAATTAACTATGCCATTTTTCTTCTTTAGCCAGTTTTCAACATCTTTTAACTGGCTATCATTATATATTTTATGATATTTTACATAGGCTTTTGCTATAACTTCCGGGTCTATAAAGTCTTCAATTGTGGAATCTTCCACTCCAATTTTTGAGGGTATTAACTTTATCCTGCTTTCTGCTACATTCATTTTCTTGAGCTTTTCCTTTGTATCACGCCCATAAGCATTGTCGTTTAATATAATGTAGAATGGCGTTCCATTATATTGCATCCATAATATATATGAATATATATTGTTAGGCTTGTTCTGCCCTATAAAGGTAACATCTGTTCTTGGTATGTTATTTTTAATTATATTATATTTATTCCAGATGAAATTTAATAAAATTTGATCAGATTTAGTTTCAACAAAAAACACTGTTTTGTTTATAAATAAGTTATCCAGTATGCCATATCCAAGAGCGGCATATATTGGGGCAAGGACCTCTTTCTGTGTTTTCCATCCCCTTTTAAGGTTCATTAAATCAGTAATAGCACTTGAACTCCCGCTTCTCGAGAGAAGAAGAATGCTTTCAGGTATATCAAGCGGGATAAAAAATGGTAGATGTGTGGTATATATTATGTATATGTTTTTCGGCAGGTTTTCCCTCAAAAATCCCAGAAAATTTTTCTGTTTTCCAGGATGTAATAATATTCCAAGGTCATCAAGCATTAAAAATGAGTTATTATATTCACCATCTGTCCTGGAATTTAAGTTAATAAATACACTTAGAAACCATTGAAAACCATCGCTTTCCATGCTTGGTGGCACAAGGTAATCCCGGGATTCTTCCGGCGTCACCATTACTAATAATATAGGTGATGTTGATTGCTCATATCTAATTTCCAGCCTGCCCTCGTCAAAACCCCAGACCGTAGATAATCTTTTGCTGATAATATTGCTTGCTTTTTCAAAATATGCTACACGCTGATCATGGTCCATATACTCTATTCTATCAAGTTCAACCTGTGCCAGCCGCAGCAGGTTCATAAAAGTTTTATGTTCACCAGGATTTTCTTTTAATTCAGTTACTGTAACCCGATCCTCCAGCCTGTCATATGCGGAAAAATAAATAAATTTTGGGATTTCACTAAGAATTTCAGGCACATCTGTCATTGAAAGCTGATCACGTAGCATTTTAATATTTTCATCTATCTGTGTTTTTATGTCACTTTCAAATTCTATATCATTGATGATATCAAGCAACATGAATATACGATTATAATCAAGATAATTATCATTAACTGCATTTTTTAAATTTTCAAGCTGAATTAACATCTGTGATGTTAATTTAGGATTATTTGACTGAACTGCAATACTCCTTAAATCATCTATGAAGGGTAGCATTTTATTCTGTATTTTACCGGAATTTATGACGTATTCCTTGGTGCCAATTTTAATGTGGTATGATGGATCAAAAAATTTTGTTACTGTTAATAATTCATCACTTTCTATGTTACGCCGCATAGGTTCAAACTCAGCCTCTATTATTTTTATCTGATTACCATTTATTTTGCCATTCATATAATTAAAACCTATATCTCCAAGCTGTGTAATATCAAATTTATCAAATTCTGTATCGTAATTTAGTTTCTCAAGCGCATTTAAAAGGCTGCTTTTGCCAGCCCTGTTTGATCCTATTAAAACTGTGGTTTGATTTTTAATATCAACATATCCGGAATCCACTATCGATCTAAAATTAGTAACTCTAAAACGTTTTAACCTATATTTTACCGATAAGTTCTGTTTATTTGGTTCAAAATTAAGGTTTAAATCCGTCATATTTCGTCAGACAATCTAATGAAAATAAGTATATAAGATTATATTCACTATTATTCTTATCTACTATATGTATAAATGATACTGAAATAATGCAAATATTAATCTATGGTGGTATTAATGCAATATAAGGTCATTAGCACATTTACATTACTGTAATTTTTGAATTTCACTATACAACTCTATATCATATTAATTTAAATACTTTTGGAATTGATTTTAATAATATCTCCATTAAAGTTATGATAATATTTGACTTAAATTTATATTACTCAATCCTTTTTTTATTTCCAAATTATTTTAGATATATAGTTATGCATGGAATAGCATGGTTAATAATATATCTATTCTATTTAAATTATTTTTATTTATCATTACAATTAATTTTATATATGAAAATATGTATATTATTAATATAATATCATAAATTAAAAATAAATTTATTTAATTATTAATAATAAACCGGCAATGGATATTTATGATGCAATAAAAAAAAGAAGGGATGTTAGATCGTGGTTTAGCAATGAAAAAATACCGGATGAAACAATTTCAAAAATATTGCTTGCCGGCCATTATGCACCTTCTGTAGGTCTATCAGAACCGTGGAATTTTATTATAATAAAAGATATAAATACAAGAAAAAAAATTAAAGAACTTGTGGATAAAAAAAGGTCTGAATTTTATAATTCCTTACCCGAAGATAAAAAAGAAAAATTTGAAAAAATAAAAATAGAAGGCATTATAGAATCATATGCTAATATAGCAGTAACGTGTGATTTTAATCGTAAGAGCCCTAATATACTTGGGAGAACATTTATAAAAGAAACATCAGAATACAGTACTGTTCTGGCAATTGAAAACATGTGGCTTGCCGCAAGGTCTGAAAATATCGGTATTGGCTGGGTAAGTTTTTTTAATCCTGAGGATGTTAAAAAAATATTAAATGTACCGGATGAAATAAAATTAGTAGCATATCTAACTTTAGGCAAATTAACAGAATACCATAATAAGTCCGAGTTGGAGGAAAAACACTGGGAGAAAAGGCATAATTTATCTGAGTATATATTTATGGATAAATGGAATAATAAGCCGGATGATAATTTTATGAATATTATTAAAAATTCAATGCTTTAAGTTTTTGATATAATCATTTAATATTCTATATGTTAATCCGAATATTGTATAATTTTTATACAGATAAGATAAATTATCATATTTTAATTCATCAAACCTTACCCAGAAATACTCTGATATCTCATTATCTATAATAACATCATCATTTAATGTAAAGGCCTCAAATGCCGCAACTTTTAATTTATTATTTAACGTATAATAAATTCCAAGGAATCTATTAATTTTTATTTTCAAATTTACCTCCTCAAAGGTTTCCCTTATTGCAGTTTCTTCACAGGTTTCATTTTTCTCCTTATGGCCACCAGGTAAAGCCATCTGGCCTGACCACGGGTCATTTTCCCGGTCTGACCTTTTTATCAATAAAAATTTATCATTGTTTAAAATCAACGAAACTGAAGCTTTACAGTCCATAACAACAATAATAATTATGTTATATATAAAAATATTTAATGAAAGGAAATGCCCGGAGTAAGCCTCCTTCTGTTAGCCTTTCGGTTGGCAACATTCGACTATGCGTCTTACCTGAATCTCACGGTCGGCTCACAGATTCCTTTTAGACTTGCACCCTGCAGGGAGAGTTCCCATCCGTACTCCATAAAACGTCATCTTTCCGAATCACCCTTTATATGGAACAGTTTATTTCTTATCCCTTTACCATACCTCTCGATATTCCGGCTTTCACCGGATGCAGTTGGCCGTGGAGGGGGGACTTTCCTCACCTTTCGGCGTAAGTTGCCCTCGGGCTTTTCCATCTAATAATTACAATGTTAAATTTAAATTTAACTTACATATTAGCATAAAAAAATTTAACTATATATACAAAAATATTAGATGCCAGGGTTTAGTAGCTTAAAGGTTACATTGATAGAAAATATGGAACACGGGAGTTTAGGAGATAGGTATATATGCATGTTTGCATATATGTATACATGGTTAAAGTTATATCAATACAGGATGATGTTTATGAGGAACTAAGAAAGCGCAAGGATGGAAAATCCTTTTCTGTGGTTATAAGGGGTCTGCTTAAAGAATCAGGTAAAAAACTCACAATAGGTGATCTTTTTAGTTATGAAACTATACTTTCCGATGAAGAAGCCATTAAAATGGAGAAAGAGACGCTTGAAGCCAGAAAACGTTCTAAAACAAGGTTTATAAAGGAGTTGTAGGATTTGGTTACAATACTTGATACAAATATATTGATAGACATGGCCCATCACGAGAATGATTTGTTTGTGGCTATGAATGACGTTTTAAATCAGAATCCTGCTATCACTGTCATAAATAAATATGAGTTTCTTCGTGGTATTTTCATATCTAACAGTACCAAAGAGAAAAAGGAAAAACAGATATCGTTCCTGAATCAATTCATGGTATATAGTTTCACACCTAATACCGTGCAACATTGTGCAGAATTATATTCAAGGCTAAGGAAAAATGGAAGGCTAATAAATGAACTTGATATCCTAATTTTAGGAATATGTGTAGAAAACAGACTTAGCTTAATAACCAATGATCATGACTTTGATGGTATGGATCAGATTACAGGAATTAATATAAAGGTGCTTAATTACTAAGATTAATATATCAAGAGATATAATATTAAATGATGATGTTTGCAGTAAAAAATGATAAATGGAAAATAGGTATTAAATGTGTTTGTTAATACAACAGTTCTTAAACTGGATGAGGGTATAAAAATGGGAAATAGTATTACATTGAATAATAACTACAGTTCATCAAAGGTTACAGTATCAGGAAATAAGATTAACCTTACTATAACTAATCAACTTTCTAAGAAGAATATTATTATACCACAGAATAATAAAATAAAAGGAATACATAATTCACCGGAGGTCTCGGATAATGTTTTATCGTCTAGAAGTGTACATCTTAAATTTCCAAAAGATTATGCAGCTGCACTTGTAGTTACAAAAATAGGCGTGTCATCTGTAAGTACGGATTCTCTGTCATTTATTGTGGGCGTTATGGGTGAAGTAGTCCCTGCTGATGCAGATGCCGCAATTGGTGCACTTGCAGGCTTATCTGCGGCTTCTATAGTGGGTGCTGTTGTAGTTGGTGCAGTTATAGCTGCACTTGCTGCTGATTACGCAGCTTTATATTATTACGCTTCAAGCGGTCATTATCCTACTATGTATTTAGACATAGGTGTTAGTATAGGAACGCAATGGTGGAATTCTTACGATATTGGAACTTATGGGGAAGAGGGAGCATTTACAGGAAACTATAATTCAGGCAATGGCATGTATATACCACTGGTATCAACATCTACAAATCTCAATGCTTTCATGCCACATGCAGGTGTATGGAATCCTTATGCTGAACCTCCATGGCATTTATACAAAAACTAAGTCTGGGTAATAATATGATAAATATATATATTATGGTAGTCAGCGTAAATACATTTATTCATTTTTTACTTTATGATATTTCAATATCTTACATATGGACATTTATAACACTTTTATTTGTATATGTTGGTATAAGAGCACTATTTAAACGTAAGGCTACAGCAAAGCCGGTAAGAATAATAACAATCATCGAAATTGCATTAAGCATATATGTTTTTGGCATTTTAGGTATAGCTTTTATTATTATACTTGTGCTTCCGTTTTATATAATAGATCGTGTACATTATTTTGTGTATTTATAAAGGGTACCTCTTCTGAAACATTTCTCTTATGCCGTCCCTGCATTTAAAGTAACCGTTCATCTTCCTGAATATGTGCTTTGAATTAAACTCTACAGATTTAAAATAGAATATTTTCATTGCTGAATCCTGATCAGGGAATGATGATACAGTTTTTATCCTTCTTCTTATTTCCTCATTTTCCCTTTCTATTACATTTGTTGATTTTAATGATCTTCTAATATTCTCAGGGTAATCATAGAACCTGAATAGCTTACCGGTACTCTTCTCCGTATTGTATACTATATCAGGATATTTATTATTCCATTTAATTTTAAAGTCATTGAATCTATCTACTGCATCCTTCTTATCATTACAGTTAAACATTTTATTAGCATCATTTACTATCTCCTCAGAATCTCTCTCTTTTACCTTAGATTTTATTCCCCTTAAATAGTGTATGGTACATGACTGAAAATCTGCCCTGGGGAAGATCCTCATTACCTCCTCATCTAGATTATTTATTCCATCTGCTATAAACAATAGTGGCTCTGTTAATCCCCTGTTATACAGATCTGTTAATACATCCCGGTAGTTGTTATGTGATTCCTTTACCGTAAGATAGAAACCCAATATCTCATATTCACCTGTTTCCTTTATACCTATTGCAAATATTACAGGTTCCTTATCAACCGGAGCTCTTCTTAAATAGAAGAATAATCCATCTAAATATACAGCAATATACCTTTTATCCAGTTTTCTGTTCAGGAATGTATTTATTTCTTCTATTGCTGCATCTGTTATCTTTGATACTGATGATGGAGAATATTTATTATTAAATAGAGTCTTTAATATATTTGATATTCTCCTTGTTGATACCCCATTTGAATACATTGATATTATTAAATCATCCATGGCTATAGCTCTGTTATTATAATCTATTACAGCACTGTGGAAACTGTTATCCCTGTTTCTTGGTACCTTCATATCATCTATTTCACCATATTTAGTTTTTAAATTCCTTGTGTAATAGCCATTCTTTATTCCTGTATTCTCTGATAGGAATACATCCTGCTCTATCTTCATTATCTTTTCTATTTCCTTTTTCACTGTCTCTTTTATTATACTGTCAATATCAGATATGTTTATATTGTTATATTCCATATTTCATTACCTCCTTGTATTCAGAAGAGGTATTCCCTCCTGTTATTTAATAGATTATTCTATCTGTAACAGGGGGTTTATATTTACACAAAATATTATACACAACCTATAATAATTGAGTATGCGTTTTATAAAGTAAAAAAATTAAAAAGAGAAAAGAGCTTAAGCAATAATTAATTTCAAGCATTTATTATAAATTTAATATAATTATTTAAAATATATAAAATTATAAAAAAATTATTTTTAAGATTAAAACAGAATTAATTTACCCACACAGTCTTAATATTGGTAAACTCCAGTAACCCATATCTTGATAATTCCCTGCCTATTCCGCTTTTCTTTGTTCCACCGAATGGCAATCTTGGATCTGAGGCTGTGATTTTATTTATTGAAACAGTTCCTGTATTTATATATTTAGCCATTTTTTCAGCATCAACGTCGTTGCCCCATATTGAGCATCCCAGGCCGTATTCGGTATCATTCGCCATCTTTATTGCCTCATCTATGGTTTTAAAGCTCCTTAACATTGCTACCGGCCCGAAGATCTCTTCAGCGTACTCCCTATTAAGTTTCACTATCATGGGTCTTATAACATTGCCCCTGTTTTCACCGGTTGTTGTAATTTCACCATAATTTTTCAGGTCATTTATCTGGTTTAATATTATGCCCGCCTGTGATTTTGATGATAATGGCCCCACATAGGTATTCTCATCCAGCTGATCTCCAACCTTTACCTTCTGAAACTCCTCCAACATTTTTTTATAGAATTCATCGTATATTTCATCCTTAACAATGAATCTTTTTGAGGCTATACAGCTCTGGCCGTTGTTCTGCAGTCTTGCATAAACACTGTTTTTAACTGCATTTTCAATGTTTGAGGAATCAAGCACAATAAATGGATCTGAACCACCCAGTTCCATTACAAACTTTTTAATATTTCTTGCCGCCTCGGCAGCTATTATAGAACCTGCCGCAGTTGACCCTGTAAAGGAAACTCCATCAGAATATTTTATGGCATCATCTATTATTTTGCCGGTGGTTATTACGGATTTAAAAACGTCTAAATTGAATAATTCCTGAATTTTTAATGATGTCCCGCTTACTATGGATGCATGCTTTAATAACACTGCATTGCCTGCAAGCATTGCGGGTATGGCTGCCCTTACAACCTGCCATAGTGGAAAATTCCATGGCATAATTATTATAATTACACCCAGTGGATCAAATCTTATATACGATTTTTTTGCCTCAGTTTTGATATACTCATTCTGTAAAAAGTTTTTACCATTTTCCATATAATAATCAAATAGCCATAAGGTCTTTTTAACCTCTGCAATGCTCTGTGTCAGTGGTTTTCCCATTTCTGCCGACATTAATTTAGCCAGTTCATTCAGATTTTTTTCGAAGTTGTTTCTGGATTCCCTTAATTTATCGATTCTATAGTCTATATTCTCCTTCCAGTTTTCCTGCTCCTTTCTGAGTTCAATAATTATATTTTTAACACCCTCCAGTTCAGTAACATCATATTTGTCAAGTTCCTGTTCTGTATAGGGATTATATGTTGTAATTTTCATACTTTAACTATTATTTTAAAATATTTAAGATTATTTATGTTGAATTATGGGTTATATTTATTCAGCATAATATCTATTACAGAAGGCTCTCCAATCTCTGCATTTTTAATAGCATCCTTTATTGAGTCATTAAATTCATCTATGGTTCTTACTGTGTATGATTTTATGCTGAATGCAGATGCTATGGTGGCATAACTTATTCTTGGTTCGTCCAAGTCTATAAATTGATGATCATGCTTATTTGAAACAACATTCTCTACAGTATTTTCAAAATATGGCCATTCAACAGCCCAGGAACCGTTATTCAATATTATATATATTACACCTAAATGATAATGCTTTACAGACCATAATGTTGATGAAAAATTGCCGAATACTGCATCACCATCGCCTGTAATGCACACAACCGGTTTATAGTTTTTAATTCCATTTAAATAATTATCCTCATTTAATGCCAGAAATACACCATATGCCATTCCGACAGGTGAACCCAAATGTCCACTGGGATTACTGAAATACGTAGACGGTTCGTTTAAATTAACCTGCATGTTTATTTTGGAATTGAATGTTATGCTACCGTTTACCAGTGCCATACCCTTTTTCCAGTACTTATTCATAATATATCCTATTGTGCTGGCCGTTAATTTCTCATTTTTAAGGTCATCAAGTGCACTTTCCTCAATTTCCTCCATTAACTTATTATGCCTTTCCTCTATTCTTTTCTTTCTTTCA
The DNA here is from genome assembly GCA_021797735.1 of Thermoplasmata archaeon. GTDB lineage: Archaea > Thermoplasmatota > Thermoplasmata > Thermoplasmatales > Thermoplasmataceae > Ferroplasma. The sequence goes on from JAJZZE010000052.1 coordinate 15,472, forward strand.
TCAATAAATTTTTTATCCATATTATTCAGTTTCATTCTTTTCATGATAGCTTCCAGTGTTGGCCCCAGATCGCATATGATATCCATTGAATTAAATAAATTGGAGGAACCGTAATCACCACCACTGTAAATATCGCGGCGCCTTACAAAATCAGTTGAGAAATCAATAATGTCCACATTTTCGTTAATTCTGTTACCGGGCAAAATTCCGAATTCAAACAGTAAAACCAGGTCATCGTTGTTGAAATCAGGTGGTTTCATTCTTGATGTAAAGCCCAGATGCATTTTATCTCCCAGCGGGTAACTCATAAAATATCTACGCTCCCTTACCTTTATTCCAAGCATATTTGCAAATTTTACCATGGTATCAACATATTCCGGGTTCCTGCCAGCATGCGATATTAATATTTCCGGGCGTTCGGAGGATAAAATTCTATCTGTAATTCTCTGTATAGTATCATCATCCGGAATCCTTTTATTATAATAGAAATCCTTTGTTCTGACCCTTGTCCCGTTATACCTTCTCTGCATTAAATCGTGCCTTAAGGTTATAAATGATATGCCCTTAGGTTCTAACTGTGTGATAAAAATTGCCTTTGATAAATCCTCCTCAATCATTTTTTCTGATTGTGAGTTGTTTGACCATTTTACCCATGGCTCTACAATCTGCAGATGTTTTGAAGAATAATGGCTTGTCGGGTCCTTCAGTAAGTGTGTCCCTGCAATATCCCTTGAGGAAAATACCAGTAAGGGTGCCATATTGATATATGATGAATATAATGCACCTATTGAATTCTGGGTACCAACTATTCTATCTATAAGTGCTATTCCTGTTTTATTTTTTGCAAGTGAATAACCTTCAGCCGAACTTACAGCGGTGAATTCATGCAGTGCCTGAATCCATTTTATATCATTTCTCTTTGAAATTGCATCCTGTATTTCTGCTTCACCTGCTCCTGTTGTTCCAAAAATAAAATTATTGCCGTATAACTTTAATGAATGTAACACTAGCTGTGCCAGTGTCTTAATATCTTCAGATTTTTCCATAACCTCATAATCATTAGAGTAAATTTAAATGTTTGTTATGTTAATTTAACCGGAATTTCATTAAATGTTAATATAACAATTCAAAAAATTCATTAATTTAACCCTTGATGTTCAAAAAAATTGTAAAAAAATTAAATTTTAAATAAAAAAATTATTTTTATGGGTCTGATACAACATTTAAATCTATTTCAAAGCTAAAGTCTGAACTTTCCTGTTCTGTACACAGCCTATACTGCTGATTTATTTGGTAAGTTGGCTATTCGTTCCACGCTTATTTCGCTAATATAGTCTTCTGTAAGATCCTTTCCTTTTTTATTTTCATTGAGAAGTTTTATTGCTTTCAATCCGGGTGAGTTTATAGTTTTCAACCTGCCGATTTTGTCAAACGTGGAGTACTCCCTGTGTTCAACTGTCATATTTACATTAACCTCATATGCAAACACATTAACATAACCCAATTGTCTAGCCAGATCTTTTAGGGCATCAAATGTTTCATTGCAAAGGGATATATCGTCTGTATTTAATATCTGTACCTGAAAGACTCCCCCTATGGAATTTCCGTAATTCTTGTTAAATAATAGAAGATCCTTTCCGTTAACGCTTCCACGAAATACAAAATTGGGTTGTTTCATTTCAATGGTAAGAGCAATGCCCTAAGATCCTACGGATCTGGTTTCTGGAGTCATCGGTTTTAAACTTAGCTTTCCCGCCTTCCCGGGTCTATTAAAAAGATCAGATGGTTCTATTGGCTCATTGATAATTACAAATAAGTTCAGGTTAAATTTTTTCTCCATATATAATAATAGAATGCTCCTAGAACTATAAATATTTCTATTATGATCTGGTTCCCTCAGCACCAAACAATTTTTTCCAAAAATGCCAAAACAATTCTCTCTATATGCATCTGTATTTTTATATAGTTCTTTCCACCGGAACATTGCAAAAATCATGATGTGGCTTTCAAAGATATATGGTCAATCCTGAAAAGGATTTGCCCGGCATCCACCATACTGATTTCCTTCCATATAAATAACCAATCCATACAGATTGGCAAGAGCTATCTTCAAAATAATATATAGTCATGGTAAGGTATACCAGTGCATTGAACTTTTATAATCATGCAAGGGACGGGATTTGAACCCGCGAACTCCTTCGAGATAGGATCTTAAGTCCTACACCGTTGTCCAAGCTTAGTTACCCTTGCAACACCTAATTATTTTGTTATTAATAAGTTTTTTTAATTTTGCTGTTTATTAATTTTTCCATCCCTAAATAATGAAATAATTCCAGCTATTATTGTTATAGCTGCTGCAATATAGAAAACATCACTGAGTGAAACCATAAATACCGGTGCAATTAACTTTGGAAACCATGTATTTCCACTGATTGTACCTATTGATGATGATGAAACCTTTGAAATAACACCGTTTGGCAACTGGTTTATTATGGCTGAAGCCGGGTTTATACCAAGGAAATCACCAAATATGGCTTCAGTTGGTGGCATTGTTTTCATATATGGAATTAATGCATTTGCATGTGCACTGGTTAAACCTCCAGATATCCTGCCAGGTAATGATAATGACAGTCCAAATATGAGAATACTGAAGAATAATCCCATACTTGCGGTATAACCTGTATTTCTCATGGTATTTAACATGCCTGAAGCGGTACCACGCTTATTAGGTGGAACCGATGACATAGCATGTGATATATTGGGTGCATTGAATAAACCATAGCCTATACCAAAAATAAACAGTATAATACCCATTAAAATATAAATAAAATCATATGGTAAAAATGCTAATAATATAAGTGAAATTCCTGAAATAAATAATCCTATTGATGTTAACCATTTATATCCATATATATCTGATAATTTCCCGCCTATAACCCCAAAAATACCCATGGATACTGTCATTGGCAGCATGAATATCCCTGCCCATAGGGGGGTTATATAAAATGGGTACCCGTGTAATGGTAACCATATACCCTGGAATAATAATGTTAGCATATATAATAGCCCCATCATTCCCATTGCAGATACAAACCCGGTAAAATTGCTTATCCCAAAGTTTCTATTTTTAAATAATGTCATATCAAACAGGGGATTTTTTACCTTTTTTTCCACAAATACAAACATAATTAAAATAATAATTCCCGATGCCATTGCCAATATAACATATGGATTTGTCCATCCCATCGGTGATTTACCATATGGTACTATTCCATAGGTTACACCAAGAAGTAATGCAATGAGGCCGCAGGCAAACATTAAATTACCGGGAATATCAAGTTTCTCCCTTTTTCTCGGCGAGGTTTCTCTTAATTTTGTATACGACCATACAGTGCCGAAAATACTTACAGGTATGCTTAATAAAAATACATCCCTCCAGTATATTATAGATAATACCCCACCCAGAACTATGCCCAAACTGACACCGGATACGGAGGCAACACTGTTTATTGATAATGCAAAACCCCATTCATTTTCAGGAAAATTGTCAGTTATTATTGCAAAGCTATTTGCCATTATAAAGGATCCGCCAACGGCCTGAATTATCCTGAACATTATCAATTCTAAAGCTCCTGTATCACCTGTATTTGGGGTTATATATAATAATATAGAACCTACAGTAAATATTAAAAAACCCAAATTGAATAATTTAACCCTGCCAAACATATCAGATAATCTTCCAACTGTTACTAATAATACGGAAATAACGATCATATAGCTCATTATCATCCATAATAAATATGAAAAGGAAGCCGGTGCCAGTGGATTTAAATGAATGCCGTTAAATATTGGGGGTAGGGCCACTATTATTATGCTTGTATTTATTGTTGCCATTAACTGTCCCAGGGTTGTATTAGATAACGCTATCCATTTTTGGTCTAACATAATAATTCAATCATTACATTATATTATTTAAATTTCATTGAAAAAGTATTTACTAATAAATTATTCATAGGTATATTAAAATGATAATTTTTTTAATTTCCCTTATAATCCGGTTTTCTTTTTTCAAGAAAGGCTTTTACTCCTTCCTTTAAATCATTTCCTGCATATAGCATGCCCATGGATAATGATTCCTCATCAAAGTTTATTTTTGATGTATTATAAATTAACCTCTTTGCAACGTAAGCAGATGCTGGAGAGATCTTTTCGGATAAAGTTTCAGCGAACTCTAAAGCCTCTTCATCAGGATTATCAAATAACCTTGTTACTATTCCGTATTCATATGCCTTCTCACCATTAATCCTATCTGCAGTTAATATTAGATCCATCGCCCTTGATATGCCTATTAAATTCGGCAATCTCTGGCTGCCTCCATATCCCGGTATTAATCCCAAACCCGTTTCAGGGAAGCCTATTACTACATTTTTATTAGATACCCTTATATCACATGCCAGTGCTAATTCAAAACCACCACCAAGAACATATCCATTCAACTCCGCTATGAAAATTTTATTGATTTTCGTTATTCTGTCAAATATATCCTCCCCTCTTTTTGAGATTCTCATGAAATTATATGGGTTGCTGATAAACTGTGATAAATCTGCTCCGGCAGAAAATGCCTTTTCGTTCCCTTTTATTATTATAACATGCACATCATTATCATTTTCTATAACGTTTAGCTGTTTTTCTATTTCTGTTAGGAGTTCAATGCTCATCAAATTGTTTTTTCCATTGTTTAATGTTAATATACCCACCTTATTCTTAACCCCGTATTTTGTTAGATCACTCTTTTCCTCCCTTTTTTCCACGGGTTTTTTATTCAATAGCTCCTTCAGTTTATGTTCCTTTATGGTTTTTGATGGCAAAAATACATCTATTTTATACTCATTATATAGCTTATTCAGTGTTTCAAGGATATCATCGTTGCTTAAGCCGTTTGCAACAGTAATAGGCCCAAACGGCCTGTTTAACCCATATTTAACACCTGTTTCTATATCATCAGGTGATGCAACGTTATCTTCAAGTAATTTTGTGGCCTCATTAATCTCCAGGGCAAATGCATCCATTAAACTTATTTTATCACTTTCCCCGGATTCCGGAATTATAGCCTTTCCATTTTCCCATTTATATATTCCTGAACCAGTTTTCATGCCCAAATTTTTTGATTTAATAAATGAATCGAGTGCATTGCATTTGCCATAATCCTGTGATAATTCCCCTGCATAATATTTTAGTGAGTCCACTACTGTATCCAGGCCAACATAATCAAATAGCTGGTACGGTCCCATAGGCAATCCCTGTGATTTAAAGTATTTATCTATCTCCTCTGGTTTTGCTACATTTCTCTGATATGCACTGCATAATAATAGTGTTTCAGGGGCAGATATTCTGTTAACAACAAAACCCGCCTCATCCCTTAAAATCTTTACTGGTTTTTTACCCAGTTTTATTGCAAGGTCATATATTTCATCTACATATTTATCTAAGGTTTTATCCCCTTTTATTACCTCAACAAGTTTCATCAGAACAGGAGGGTTGAAGAAGTGCATCCCTATTAATCTTTCAGGTTTTACTATTTCAGATGCCATTTCAGTTATTCTTATATTGGAAGTATTGGATGCAATTATATTATCCGTATTTTCAGATATTTCTTTTAAAACCTTTACCTTTATATCGTATATTTCAGGCACAACCTCTACCGTTAAATCTGCATTTTTTACTGCATCACGGATATTGCTGTAATAATTTATATTTTTTAATATTTCATTTTTTTTATTTTCATCAATTTTTTTTGATTCTATTAATTTATTTAAACTGTCATCTATACCCTTCTTTGCCTTTTCTATTACCTCTGGATAAAAATCTTCTAAATTTACATTAAGGCCATTCAATGCAAAAACTTCTGCTATTCCGTGTCCCATTACACCTGCGCCTACTACAGTAACATTTTTAATCATACTCATATATATTTTAGGTCTTTAAATTCTTTTTCATATGGAAGTTATAACTATAAAAATCTGTATTTTCATTGTTCATATGTCCTGATAATAAATTTTATAAATTAAATCAATATCTAACATTATGGTAAATTATGAGCTCACAATAAACAATTTATTAGAAAGCGCGGTGAAAGCTAATGAAGACCAGGAGATTATTTATAATAATAAAAGTATTAGTTATAAAGAATTTTATAAAAATGTTAATAATTTTGCAAAGAATCTTTTAAAAATAGGTGTAAAAAAAGAGGATAGAATAGCTATACTTGATTATGATACTATAAATTATCTGTACTGTTACTATTCAATTCCCATGATTGGTGCCACAATGCATATGGTAAATATACGGTATCCACCAGAAATATTATACTATACGATAGAAAATTCTGATGACAGATATATAATAGTAAATTCTGCCTTTATGCCCATAATCGCAAAATATAAGGATATGTTTTCATTTATAAAGGGATTTATAATATATTCTGAAAATAGGGATGAACCACAGGAGGATTACGGGTTAGATAATGTTTATTATACACATGATATGTTCGGTGATACCGATTATGAAATAGAAAGACCGGCTGAAAACTCTATGGCAACGTTATTTTACACATCAGGTACAACAGGATTGCCAAAAGGTGTATATTATTCCCACAGGCAACTGGTATTGCATGCACTGGCATCAGTTTCGGCACTGACTGATGAGCCGATAACCTTAAGAAAAACAGATACAATGATGCCGTTAGTCCCAATGTTTCACGTTCATGCATGGGGAATGCCCTATTTCTCAATAATGAAGGGTATGAAATATGTATTGCCAGGGAAATACGACTGGCAGGACATATTAAAAACCATGGAAAAGGAAAATGTTACCATTTCTGCCATGGTACCATCGATATTATACATGCTATTATCGGAGAAAAATGGCCCGGAAATTTTAGGCAAATTAAAACTAAGGGCAACAATAGGCGGTGCAGCGTTAAACTCTGGCCTTGCAGATAAGGCGGAAGCACTTGGCTTATCCCTGGTAACTGGCTATGGCATGTCTGAAACAGGTCCCATACTTACACTGGCAACATATAACAATTATGTAGCAAAAATGGATGACAAAACAAAAAGTATATACAAAAGGAAAACTGGAATACCCATACCTATGGTTAATTTAAGGGTTGTTAAGGACGGTCATGATGTAAAAAGGGATGATAGGGAAATAGGTGAAATTATTGTGAGGGCACCATGGTTAACAGAAGGCTATATAAAGGACCCTGAAAAAACTGAAAAACTCTGGAGAAATGGGTGGTTACATACAGGAGATTTAGCAACAATAGATACATATAACTATATAAAAATAGTTGACAGGGAGAATGATGCTGTAAAATCCGGAGGTGAATTTATACCATCAATGGTTCTGGAGGATTTACTAAGTACGGTCAATGGCGTTGACGAGGTTGCTGTTGTTGCCAGAAAGGATGAAAAATGGGGAGAAAGGCCGGTAGCATTTATAAAGGGCAATGCAAAGGAAGAGGATATAAGGAAAAAGATGGAACAATATGTTGACACTGGAAGGATAGCAAAATTCTGGCTCCCCGATGAATATAAATACATAGAAAATTTTGAAAAAACTGGAACTGGAAAAATAGATAAAAAAGTATTAAGAGAAAGACTGGGTGATTAAAATGGAAGATGCATATATAGTATATTATAAAAGAGTACCATTTTCAAGGGCAAGGCCAAGAGCCCCTGAAAAGGATATATATAATGATTTGAAAATGGATAAGTTACTGGCGGATCTGATAAGAATATCTATTGAGGAAACAGAAATTAACCCGTCTGAAATAGATGACGTTATTACAGGATGTGCCCTTCAGGCCGGGGAAAACTGGACATATGGTGGCAAACATACTGCATTGCTATCGGAATTGCCGGTATCTGTTCCTGCAATGTCTATGGATCGTGCATGTTCATCATCACTGAATGCAACCTCTATAGGTTCCATGGAAATTATGTTAAATAAAGCAGGCATAGTACTTGCGGGCGGTATGGAGCATATGACACATGTGCCTCTGGGCATAGATGACCCATATATAAAACCGAATATGGAGTTAATGGTAAACCCAAAATATTCAAAATATAATATGAATGTATCATATAATATGGGTTTAACTGCAGAGAAACTGGCTGCATTGAAACACATACCAAGGGATGAAATGGATAAATATTCATACAATTCGCATATAAGGGCAGCGAAAGCATATGACGACGGCTTTATGGATGATGAGATTATGCCAGTTACAGTTAATGGCAAAACAATAGACCGTGATGTTGGTATAAGAAAAGACGTTTCACTGGAGGCAATAGAATCACTAAAACCTGCATTTAAGGAGAATGGAATAATCACAGCTGGCAATTCCTCATCCTTGAATGATGGGGCATCCTTATTGATGTTAATGTCAGGGTCTAAAGTAAATGAATACGGATTAAAACCGGTGGCGAAAGTAGTTGATTTCGCGGCAGCAGGTGTTGACCCGACAATAATGGGGGAAGGCCCTGTGCCTGCAACAGAAAAGGTGTTAAAAAGAAACAATTTGAAGGCCGATGATATTGATTACTGGGAAATCAATGAGGCATTTGCGGTAGTTGTTTTGAATGCTGTTAAGGCATTTAACCTGGATTTAAATAAGGTCAATATACACGGTGGAGGCATATCTATAGGTCATCCACTAGGTGCTACCGGTGCGAGATTAGCAGGCACACTGGCAAGGACACTGAATGACAGGAAAAAGGATTTAGGTATAGCTACGTTATGTGTTGGCGGAGGCCAGGGCTATTCCATGCTTCTTGAGAGGGTTTAAAATGTTTGAGGAATATGATGATTACAGGAAACAAATAAGGGAATTTGGATTGAAGGAATTTACAGATGAAGTTGCAGCAAAATACGATCGGGGTGAAGAATACCCCGATTACCTGAGAAAAAAATCATTATCATTAGGAATTGTAGATATGCAGAATCCGGCTAAAATATTGATAGCGATAGAGGAATTATGCAGGATTGATGCAGGCCTTGGCATATCAGTCACAACACCATATTTCGGTGCGGAGGTTCTGATGTTATTCGGCAATGATAAACAGAAGGAATTCCTGAATGATGTTTATTCAGGAAAATATGTTCTCGGCCTGGGTGTTACGGAGGCTTCAGGAGGAAGTGATGTTGCACATATAAAAACAACGGCAACAAAAAAGGGTGATAAGTATATACTAAATGGTTCAAAGATGTTTATAACAAACGGTGCAATAGCTGATTATTTAGTTGTTTTAGCAAGAACCTCAGATGAGGATAAGCCCCATCATGGCCTGAGCACATTTTTGCTCAATACAAAATTAAATGGTTTTAAAGCGAATAAATTAACAGGTAAATTAGGTGTAAGGGCAACAAATACTGCAGAATTAACATTCGATAACATTGAGCTAAGCAGTGAAGATTTAATCGGTGAAGAGGGTAAAGGCTTCTATTATATAATGACATTTTTTAATATTAGTAGGATATACGTTGCCGCCCAGGGTTTAGGCATAGCTGAGGGGGCATTTGATAAAATACTGGAGTATGTTAAAGCCAACGAAATTAAGGATGAAAACACAATGTTTGAAATAGCCGATGTGGCCACAAGAATTGAAGCCACCAAAGAACTAACATATAATGCAGCGTCATATCTATTTAAATTTGAGCCAAGACCACAGTTAACAAGCATGGCAAAGGCATATGCAGGTGAAACTGCAGTTTATGCATCAGAAAAAGCCATGGAGATTTTAGGTGCAAATTCATTAGAGGAGAACGTTGAAAGGATATTCAGGAACGCAAAAATTATGGAAATCTGGGAGGGCACAAGCGAGGTTGAGAAGTTAGTAATTTCAAGATTTATATTAAAGGGTGAGTAATTTGAATGAGGAAAACAATATATTAAGGGATACAGTAAGGGAATTCTGTGAGAAGAACCTTGATGAGAAAAAAATAGAGGAAGAAAAAATAGATAATAATATAAACTCCCTTCTGGCATCACAGGGATTCATGGGAGCAAAAATTAGTAGTAAATATGGGGGTTCGGAACTTGATGATATATCATACCATATAATTCTTGAGGAGTTTTCGAAATATTCACCATCAATTGCAATGAAAATTTTTATGATAAATTCTCTGTATCTTCCATCCGTGATAAATACGGAATATGAATCATATTTACAGGATGTTTCATCTGGCAAAATGAATGTTTCTGTTGATTTTATGAATAACAAATATAAACTTGAATACGGTAATAATATAAACGGTACAGTTGAGAATATATTAAATACCGATTCAGAAAATATTGTTTTATTTGATGGCAAAACAACTATTGTTAACGGTCCATTTAAAACCCGGGAGAAAGATTTCATGGGTTTTAAGGGATTAAAATTTGGGAGTATTGAATTAAATAATAAATATAATGTAATTGATAAAAACAGCAGGAAAGAAAAAATAATGGAGGATTCATACAATGATCTATCAGCTATTGCCCTGGGAATAATATCAGGTGCAGTAGATAAGGCTATGGACTATTCAAGGGTAAGAACGGTATTCGGTGCATATTTAAAAAATTATGAGCCTCTGGTATTCAGGTTATCAGAGATGTACTCAAAGGAAAATATACTCCGTTCGATATTATACAGTAATCTGGATAAATATTATACATTTAACTTTGCGATGAATTCAATAGTTGAAATAGCAAGATTCTCGGTAAACACACATGGTGGTTACGGTTATTTTAAGGATTTCGGTGTTGAAAAATTCTACAGGGATGCAATAATATTAAAATCAGTATTCTACGGCAACAGCGAATTAAAACAGTTATCAAACCATGTATATTCTGAAAAATTAACATTTATATAAATTATCTATTATTTTCATATATATTTTTTAATTCCCTGTATAATGAATCTGCAAGATTTTCCCAGTCATATGTTTCCCTTATATATTCATGAATTTTTAATTTATTTTCATAAACATCTGTGTACTCAAGTTTTTTATTAACATTTTCCAATGCATTTTTTATACCATTTTTATCAGGTGTTGTATACTCCAGGTATTTCATATTTTCAAAGTAATCAAATCTGGGTTTCATATAATTCGATGTTATTACATACAGCCCTGAAGACAGCGCCTCCAGTATTACAAGGCCAAAATTTTCAAGCATTGATGGGAAAATAAAAACATCAGAATTATTATAGATCTCTGTTAATTCATTTATACCAATGTTTTTATAATAATGGATTCTGTTATTCTCTTTCATCATATATTCCATTGTTCCAGAACCAACTATGGTTAAATCATAACCATCATCCAGTTCATTAAAGGCATCTATGATTTTATCTATGCCCTTTGATTTTTCAAGCCTGCCAACAAATAATAATTTAATTACCTTATTTTTATTATCTACAGGAATAAATTTATCTGAATCCACTCCATTGGGTACACAGAAATATCTGCCATATGGGGAAATGTATTTACCATAATAGCAGTTGATCAGGTGAAAATAATTTATATTTCTAAATATAATCTTTTTCAGCATTAATTTTGATAAAATTCTGTTAAAAAAACCTAAGCCGGTATAGTTAAATGGGAGATTGCCATGTTCACTCCATATCATTATTTTTGGTTTTTTAAATAAAAAATATAAATCGTTGTTTGCTAAATATATTATGTCCGAGTTTTTCTCTATGTATTTTATATTTTTTATATTCCTTATCCTATCTATTTTTAATAATAATGGTGATAAAATTCTTACAAGAAAATTTTTAAATCCTGAAGTTTTTAATATATAATTGCAGTAAATTGAATTTATTGTTACCCTGTTGTAATTATCATTTTTATTATCACCTTTCCCCTCCAGTACGGTAACGTCAAAATTTTCGTTTCTGTAATCAATATATTTCCTTATCGTTTTTTCAATGCCGCCATTGAAATAAATATTTGCAGGTATAACAAATGTTATTTTTATTTTCATATACATCTATTTAATTATTTTTCCCTCAAAAACGTATAATTCCGAATCAGTATAACAGTTTTTATTAAGGCCAGCCTTTAGACATGTTTCCTCCAGGAATTCTTTCTTTGTAAAATTATATTCCGTTGCTACCTGTGGCAATAAAATTCCAGAATAAATACCATTTTTTATATATAATCCATGCTTTCCTACTGTAATTTCATCTATATTTTTATAATCAAATTTCATCATCTCACCTAAAATAGTTATCTCTATTTCTATTTTGTCAATTTCTTTCTTTTTTAATGGCATAAACCGTGGGTCATCGAATGCCGCCTCTACCGCGGATTTTTCAACAGCCCTGTATAATTCCATAACGGGGTATGGATAACCGATGCAGCCACGCAATGAATTATCTTCATTGATTGTCACAAAGGCACCAGCTTTTTTCTTTAATTTTTCAGGTATATCTATTCTACTATACGTTATATTAAATTCATTTTTAATTGCATTTTTTGCAATCTCTATAAGTATTTTTCCATCTTTATCATCTATGGAATCCAGAAATTCATCCCTTAATGTGTCCATATTTATATATAATGAAATTATGAATTTAAACATTTATATAATCTTTAAATAAATAATAGTAATCCTCATGCATGGAGAATGTTAGAGAACCGTATGTATCCGGAGCATTTTATCCGGACAATGAAGATTTACTGATGCCAATGCTTGAGTCATATATTAAAAATAAACCGGAAGATTTTAAATATAAAAAAATAATTGGTGTTATAGTTCCGCATGCAGGATATGTGTATTCAGGCAAAACAGCGGGCTATGCATATAATATTATAAAATATTATAATAAGAAAAGGTTTTTAATAATCGGCCCAAATCACTCAGGTTATCCATTTTATCCGGCTATTTATCCCGATGGATCATGGAATACACCACTGGGCAATGCAAATATTGATAGTGAATTTTCCAGTAAATTAATTACAAAGTCCGATATTATAAGGGATGATAAGGAAGCCCATTCTGTAGAGCATTCTATTGAGGTGCAGGTACCATTTTTGCAATACATTTTTAATAACAATTTTAAATTTACACCGATAATTTTAGGAAAACAGAGTGCTGCTGTTGCAAGAGATTTAGCGGAAACAATCGGGTCAGTAAACGAAAAGCCATTTATTATCATAAGTTCCGATATGAACCATTACGAACCGGTCAATAAAAACGATGAAAAGGATAATATATTAATAAATGACATTATAGATCTAAAGGTAAAGAAATTCTATGAGGACATAGAAAAGTATAATATAACCACATGTGGTTACGGTGCAATAGCAACATTAATGTTAATAACAAAAAGCATGAAAGGAAAAATCAAACTTTTAGACCATAGCAATTCAGGTGATTCAAACAATGATTATAAGAGGGTGGTAGGATACTCCTCAATGGTTGCATATACCGAATAAGTATATATACTAAATTATGCATTAATAAATTATGCTGCCATTATATAGAGTTGAAAACGATAAAGTAAGATGCACTGCATGTTATCGTTACTGCTTATTATCGAACAATCAGACTGGATTCTGTGGTGTGAGAACAAATAGAAACAATAAATTAGTTTTAGATGTTTATAATATGCCATATAGCTTTAATATAGACCCTATTGAAAAAAAACCGGTATTGCATATGGATCCGGGTGCTAGAATATTATCATTTGGTACAGCAGGATGCAATTTTGCATGCAGGTACTGCCAGAATTATGATATGAGCCAGAGAAAAACCGTTGTGGGATCATATTTTTCGCCTGAAGACGTTATAGAGCTGGCATTAAGATATAATGTAGATGGTATAGCATATACATATAATGAGCCAACAGTATTTATGGAATATGCACATGATATAGGAATACTGGCAAGGAATAAGGGGCTGTTAAACATATTTGTTACAAACGGTTATGAAACAGAAGAATCAATGGTATATGCATCTGAATTCCTGGATGCCATGACAATAGATTTTAAGGGTAATGCCAATAATAATTTCTATAACAAATATATATCTGTTTTAACCGCAGATAAAATATATGAAAATTTTTACCGGGCAAAGAAATATAATATACATGTGGAAATAACAGATCTGGTTATACCGGAAATAGGGGATAATTTAGAGGACGCCAGAAAGATGATATTAAAGGTAAAAGATATTTTAGGGGAGTATACGCCCATAAGTTTTTTGAGGTACTACCCGGCTTATAAATTGAAGATACCCCCAACACCATTTGAAACATTGAAAAAACATTATGACCTTGCAAGGGATCTGGGAATGAAATATGTATATATAGGCAATGTTCCCGAAGAGGATTATGAAAATACATACTGCCCTGAATGCAATGCACTGCTAATAAGGAGAAATAGCTTTAAATCAAAAATTATTAATCTGGATAATAACGGTAAATGCAAAAAATGTGGTTTTAATACAGATATAAAATTAAAAAAGAAAATAATTAATTACCATACATAAAGGCTTTAAAATTTAGTGGCATATTTATTTCTGTTATCTCTTTTTTACAGATACTCTTATTAATTTTATACGCTCTCATAAATTCATTACTTATATAATAAACCAGAAGAAAATCCAGTCTTATATCATTTTCATTCAAATTATTTATTTTATCAAAAAGGTAATCGCATGAAATTTTTGTTATCAGATATTTTGATATCTCTTTTCTCATTAAAACATAAATCATCTATATCCTCTTATACAGTTCTGGCCTCCTCTGATTTAACAGTGGCATAATTTTCCTTACCCTTTTTATCCTTTCAGTATCAACTGTTGAATATATAATATTCTCATCCTCTGCACATCTGTTTGTTATAATCCCTATCGGGTCTACAAATGATGCTATGCCGGTAAATCCACCGCCTATTAAATTTGATGTCCCTATATAAACTGTATTTTCCAGTGCGCGTACAGAAACAAGGGATAACCACTGTTCCTCCTTTACAGGTCCGGAAAACCATCCAGATATTATTATAACTGCATCCACACCATTTAATGAATAGTTTCTAAACAGTTCCGGAAATCTTACATCATAGCAGATTAAAATGCCAAGGCTTATATTATCTATTTTAAAAGTGTTGAATGGTCCATCACCATAATCATAAACATCGGATTCCCTATAATTAAATGCATCGTATAAATGGGTTTTTCTGTAATAACCTGATAGTTCACCATCTTTATTTACGTAAATTGCAGTATCATAAAGTTTATTGTTATCCCTTTCGTTTATACCTGTTATTATGTTTATATTATTATTTTTTGCAATTTTTTTTATATTATTTACATAACTTCCATCTAATGTTTCGGATTTATCAATAATATCACTTTTATTACTGGAATAAAACATGTAATATTCCGGGAAAACGATTAAATCTGAATTGTTTTCCGATGCTATGCCCGAATAATACTCTATATTTTTTAAGCTTTCATTTTTATCATATACCGGTTTTAGCTGTGTCAGTGCAATTTTTACCATTATAATACATTATAATAAATAATATAAAACCTTATCCTTTAATTTTGATAAATTTATATAATAAATTATAATACTAACGCATGGAAACGTTAAAAATAGGAGCACTGGCAGATTCAGGGGATTTGTATCCTTTTATTCCCCTAATAGAGGGAAAAGTAAAATCACCGTATTTTGATTTAGAATTTGAATACATACCTACAGTCCAGGATGTAAATGATAAAATAGTTAAGAAAGAAGTTGATGTTTCCGTACCGTCCGCAGCATTATATCCATATATACAGAATAATTATTACATATTATCATCAGCGGTCGCATCTGCCGTGGATGGAATTACGGGGATGCCGGTTCTATCACTTAATGATGTGTCTCTGGATGATCTAAAGAATTCAAAAATAATAGTTCATGGATTAAATACAACAGCATTTAATTTATATAAATTACTGATAGGAAACTATAAAAAATTAATTGTTGTGCACAGAGTTCTGGATGAGGTAAATGCAATGGTAAATGAAGATGCAGTGATGGTGGCTGTACACGAGTTAAAGGCAATGTATGCACTTCAGGAAATGGGGATGAAACCAAAGAAAATTGTGAGCATGTGGGATATGTGGAAGGAATTATCTGATAATAAGCCAATGCCTATGGGTACGGTTGTAATAAATTCCGGAATTGGGGAAGAAAACGCAATAAAATTTAAGGAATTATATAATAAAAGCAAAAAATACGCTGAAGAACATATGGATGAGATACTGCCAGTGGATATAAAATTGATGAGGCAAATACAGAATACAGACATTCCAGAGAACATAATAAGGGGAACAATAGATACCGATGTTCAGGAATATAACGTAAATTTAAACGATGTAAAATCTGGTTTAAGATTTTTTTATGATATTATGCAAAAAAAGAACCTTTTACCCGGTGTAAATGAGATAAAATTCATTTAAGCATTTTAATATAATTCAAATTTTATTAAAATAAATTCATATTTATGGATGTTATAATCCATTACGTAGAAACTATCCTTATTTTTATCATTTATTCACAATACTGAAAGAAAAGTATATATAGCGGCATATATTTTATAATATTGATAACAATGTCAGTATTAGGAGAGAAAACAGAGCAGGGATTAAAGGTGTTATTGACGGCAAATGCTGAAGACCATATGAGATTAAAGGCAGCAGCGGAATATTTTGAAAAAATGGGAAACACGGAAACTGCAAAAGACTTAATGGACAAGGCGGACGTAGAGCAGGGTCATTTCAATGCTATATTCTCAACACTGGTAAAATATGAAGGATTAAATGCACTGGTAAATGGAATGGCAAGAGAAGAATCAGAACAGCACGTATCTGAATACACAAATGTTGCAGCAGCAGCAAAAGCAGAAGGCCATGATGACATAGAAGCAATGTTATGTGCATTCTCAGAACAGGAAAAGGGAATAGCAGACGCATTAAACAGAGCAGGAATGCAGAAAGTAATAGAAGGCATGGCAAGAGAAGAATCAGAACAGCACGTATCTGAATACACAAATGTTGCAGCAGCAGCAAAAGCAGAAGGCCATGATGACATAGAAGCAATGTTATGTGCATTCTCAGAACAGGAAAAGGGAATAGCAGACGCATTAAACAAAAGCAAAACAGCATTCTAAATTTAATTATATTTTATTTATTTAATTTAAGTTTTAAGGCGATAGTTTATATATTGAAATTATATTATAGTCATTAATTCTGCCACAGGAAGATTTATTATTTTAGTCGTTTCTATTAATAATAGAAACGGGAAAAACACCTTTAGATATTTCTCTTATAAAATTTAACGTTGTTTCATTTACATTACTGAGCCCATTCAAATTAAAATATCCTATATCCAGTGCATCAGAGTTTGCCTCTATTTCTCCGGATATTATATCACATTCATAGTCAAGTATTACATAATGAAAACTATCATTAATAACCTCTATAATTCCAAGTAATTTTCCTATTTTAACATTTAGGGAGGTTTCCTCCTTCATTTCCCTCTTTAATCCCTCTTCTAAAGTTTCATTTAATTCAAGTTTACCGCCGGGTATTGCCCATTTATTTTTATCCGGTTCATCCCTTCTTTTCGTTAATAATATTTTATTATCCCTTATTATTACACCGCCAACAGCAATTTTTGGTTTCCTCATCATGTATGGTTATTTATTTAAAATATTTATTTTATCCCATAAATTTCCTGATTAGGCCCATCTCATATATATAATTT
This sequence comes from Thermoplasmata archaeon, assembly GCA_021797735.1. Taxonomy (GTDB): domain Archaea; phylum Thermoplasmatota; class Thermoplasmata; order Thermoplasmatales; family Thermoplasmataceae; genus Ferroplasma. The sequence continues at coordinate 33,282 of JAJZZE010000052.1, forward strand.
TTAACGTCATCAAATTTCTTATCTCTGAATGCCAGTAACAGCAGGGTTGAGAATAATATGTGTTTATTTGTTTCATATGAATTATCGGTTAAAACCCCTATATTATTTTCAACATATTTCATATCCTCTTTAATCATATCTATTATACCGTTATTAATATTCCATACATCCTTCAATAAATTCAATGAATCATAATTAAAATACTTTGCACTATTTTTTATATCGTAATCCATATTTACATATAATTTCCTTATTAATGAAATCTCCTCATCTGACATTTCCTTTAATGATGATAATCCCAAAATTTCCGGTGGTATACCTATAGAATACAGGGCTGCAACAAATGATATAGCCCTTGGCAACTTCGCCGTTCTTGTTTGCCTGGCGTATCCAAACAATCCAATATGTAGTTTTCTTGACCTCCTTTTCGGTAAATAAACTGTCATATCATTTATTGTATCTGCAAGTGCTTCAATTATTTTCTGGAATCTCACAGAATATTTATTTATTATGTTTTTAACTAAATCCTCCTCACGGTTGTTTAATTCAATATACCCTGAAGGTTCATGCCGGTTTATATAATCAACTGCCTTTTTTACATCGGCGTCATCATAGTCATATCTAAAAGCGGATTGTACTGTATATGTATAGTATGAATCATATTCCTTTAATGCGTTTTTAATATTTAATGGGCCTAAATTACCCCTGAATGGTGATGAACCGGCACCGAGCATGGGATACATTCTTATTTTCAGGTTATCCTCTAATTTTTTTATTTTAAATGACGCATATTTTGATAGCAGTGTTGCTGGCAGCATACCATAATTCATTGCTGGATCAGACCTTGCTATGAATATTCTCATATGGTCTGGTTTTATATACTTACAGTATGTTTCTATTATAGAATACATATTAAATATAGAGTCCTTGTCCTCAATTAACGGTATTAAATTTATTTTCTTGGGTAACACTCCACCGGTTACATCCCTTAAATAAACATCATCGTATAATTTTACATCCTCGTCCTTTACTATGGCATTTTCATAATATTTCACTATATTTAGCATACTTTTATAATCTGTTGTAAATGGTAATATTACCTCAAATATTGGTGTTATACTGTTATTAAACATTCTATTGGCAACATCGTAATTCAGGGGTATACTGTTTAATGTTTCATTTAATATTTTTTTTTCTGCACCCTCAATTAACGGATTTGGAATCCTGTAGGTTAAAAACAAATCTCTTCCAAGAACATTATTCCTAAAAAAATCACTATCCTTTGAAAATAATTTCCTTATAACATGCGTATCAACGTCCTTGCCTTCGGCATCCCACATGACCTCCTTTATACCAAGGTTTTTAAAGGAAATAAATGCCTCTTCAATTTCATCATCGTTTTTTATAATAGATTTATTACTTGACCATTCGGGCATCCTTGCATTGTCCGGGTGCTGTGTTGACATTGTCTTCGGTATCATGGTATATAATTGCATAATGATATATATAAAAAATGCAAAAATTTTGGGATAAATGCTATAATATCATATAAATTTTAACAGTGTTAGCTGGAAATACCACATCGTTTATGGATGAGATGAAACCCAGCACTGCTGCATTGCACTATGGTGATTAATAGTCTCCAGGGGTGCTGTATAATTTTCTTCTGAAAACCCACTGAAATACTAAGTATATAAACAATTTATGCTGCTGGAGAATGTTACTTATACCATGTAAATGGTTATATAATAGTTATTTATCGTTTACCCAATGAATGAAAATGATGTTATGTTAGGGGCATTAAATTTAGGTAATATTAATGAATTATTTAAGGATATACCACCAGATTTAATTGTTAATATGGATCTTGGAACACCATTAACCGAGATGGAACTGATAAATAGAATTAATAAAATAAAAAATAAAAATAACAGGAAGAACCTATTTTTCCTGGGTAATGGCATATATGACAGGTTCATTCCAAATTTAGTAAATGAGATAATATCAAGAAATGAATTTCTGACATCATACACGCCATATCAGCCGGAAATATCTCAGGGAATCCTATTTTCATTATTTGAATATCAGAGTATAATTTCAGATTTAACAGAAATGGATGTCACAAATTCATCAATGTATGATGGTTTTACATCATTGGCCGAAGCTGTAAGAATGGCATTCAGGATAAATGGCAAAAATGAAATTTTAATGCCGGAGAATATTTACAGGTCAAAACTGGATATAATAAAAAACTACTCCTATGGCTTAAGTTTAAAATTTATATTCTATAATTTTGGCGATAATGGTAAAATAGATTTAGAAGATTTAAAAAATAAAATAAATGATAATACATGTGCCATTATAGCGGAGGAACCAAATAGTTATGGCATAATAGATGAAAATGTATTTAAATTGAATGAAATTAAAGGCCCCTCTATTTTAATAACATATTATGACCCGGTCTCGCTTGGCATACTGAAACCACCTGGAGAATATGGCTCGGATATAGCAGTTGCCGAGGGGCAGCAGTTAGGAATAAATATGAATTTTGGCGGCCCATTATTAGGTCTGTTTTCCTTTAAGAAGGAATACGTTCATAGATCTCCGGGGAGATTAATAGGAATGGGCAATGACCTAAACGGAAAAAAAGCGTTTGTAATGACATTGCAGGCAAGGGAGCAGCATATAAGGCGGGCAAAAGCAATGAGCAATATATGTTCAAACCAGGCCCTTCTTGGCATAGCAGCATTATCGTATCTATCAATTTTAGGGTCAAACGGCTTAAGAAAAATAGCACTGATTACAATGAATAAAAGCAAAAAATTAAAAAATGAATTAAATAAAAGAAATGTAAAAACCGTTTTTGATTCAATAAATTTCTCAGACAATCTATTTTATTTTGATAATAAGGAATTATTAAGGAAAAATAACGTATCCGGTGGAATAAAACTGTCGGAATTATCGGATATAAGTAAATATAGAAACACAAGCTTTTTTTCTGTTACAGAGAAAACAGACGATAATGATATAATTGAATTATCAAAAATTATAGGTGATTAAAATGTACAGACAGGCATATTATAATGAGGATTTTCTAATAGATTACAACACAAATAATGATTACTATCTTGATGATGTTGAGGATGATTATCCGGATTACATAAAAAGGGAAAAATTAAAACTGCCTGATGTCAGGTCAGTTGATGTTTCAAGGCATTTCACAAGGCTATCGGAAATGAATTATTCCGTTGATCTGGGCATGTATCCCCTGGGTTCATGCACAATGAAATTTAATCCAAAATACAGTGATTATATAGCATCAATTGAGGAATTCAATAAGCATCCATTAGAAGGCGAAGAAAATACCCAGGGCAATCTGGAAATAATGTATAATTTACAGGAATATTTAAAAACTATTTCTGGAATGGCTTACTCTTCACTGCAACCATCGGCCGGTGCCCATGGAGAATTTACAGGAATATTAATTATAAGAAAATATTTTGAAATGAAAAATGAGCTTGATAGGAGAAACGAGATAATAATACCAGATTCCGCACATGGCACAAATCCAGCTTCCGCTTCAATGGGGGGATTCGCAGTTATAGAAATACCCTCAGATGAATCCGGACTGGTTGATATTGATGCATTAAAGGCTGCTGTTTCAGATCATACAGCTGCTTTTATGATAACAAATCCAAACACCCTGGGCATTTTTGATGATAAGATTAAAGAAATTTCGGAAATTATACACAACAACGGGTCATTATTATATTATGATGGTGCAAATTTAAATGCAGTACTCGGTATAACAACCCCGGGTAAAATGGGATTTGATATAGTTCATTTTAATTTACATAAAACATTTGCAACACCACACGGTGGAGGAGGGCCCGGTTCAGGGCCAGTCGCAGTAAAATCATTTTTAAAGGAATTTTTGCCGGTCCCGATTATTTCAATGGAGAATGGCCAGTATAAGCTGGATTATCGCCTAAAAAACACTGTGGGTAAAATATCATCATATTACGGGTCATTTTCAGTCCTACTGAGAGCATATTCATACATACTGAAAAATGGCAATAATTTGAAGAACAGCACGGAAAAGGCAGTTTTAAATGCAAACTATATGGCAGATAAGCTGTCAAAATATTATAAAATACCATATAAGAAATTAAAAAAACATGAATTTGTATTATCAACAGAAAATACCGGGAAAAGGGCATTAGACATTTCAAAATTTATCCTTGATTATGGAATACATTCTCCGACAACATATTTCCCACTGATAGTTAAGGAGGCCATGATGCTGGAACCCACGGAATCCGTAACAAAGAAAGATATAGATTATTATATAAGTGTTATGGTAAAGGCATTGAGTACAGATAGTGATATAATTAAAAAATCACCGGTAAATACATCTGTAACAAGAATAGATGAAATAAAGGTAGCAAGGGATTTAATATTAACATGGAATAAAAATGAAAAAACGTTAAATAAAATTTAGGGATATGCGATATATGAAAATTGATGAAATACTAAATGAGAATAATAATCTCGATCTAAAGGTCAAAATATTATCAGTGGATAAGAGGGAGGTCACAACACCCAAGGGCAATACAGTATATTATTATGGTCTGGTAGGAGATGAAACAGGTGTTTTATCATATACTGCATGGGAATTTCCCACACCGGTAAAGGCAGGTGACGTTGTTGAAATAAAATATGCAAGAACGAAGGAATATAATGGCAGGCTTAGATTATATTTCGACTCAAAGACCGAAATTATTCTAAAGCCGGGAGAAACTATGGATGTTAAAAATACATACAGGGAAGAAAAACTACAGGAAATCTCACTAAAAATCCCATTTGTTTCTGTGACAGGAAAGGTTACAGGCATGGTCAAAAAAGAATATAACAAGGATGGCAGGAATTTAGTAATTTATAATGGTTTTATAGAAGATGACACATCGAGGGTGAGACTATCATCATTCGGTAAAGAACTTGAAAATAATAAGGTCTATAAAATAAAGGGTGCAAAAGTTTCTGAATTTAATAAGCAGATGGAATTATCAATAGGGGATAAAACAGAGGTATTTTTGGTTAATGATGCAAACATAAACCTTGAAAGAAATTATAAAATAGCAGAGATAATAAATCCTGCGGGTGGCATAAATATAATGGGATTTGTAATTACATTAGGCACAAAAAGCGGCATAATAAAAAGATGCTCTATCTGCAATAAACCTATAACAGCAAGTGTTTGCCCCGACCATCCCGATGCAAAAACAGTTTTAGATACATTTTCATATTTTACAGTAGATGACGGGACAAAATATATACAGTGCATAGGAGGTAAAAATGCAATACTGCCATTTTTAAATATAAAAGATGATGAAATTGCAAAATACGCCGGTGATATATATTCAAAATTAAATGATAATTTATACGGCCATGCAGTTAAAATGAATGTGGATTTTATAAAAAAGGATAATGAATTATCTGCAAGGGTTAACAGCATAAGCAGTATAAACAAAGAGGACATAAAAAATGATATTTTATTAAATAATTCAGGTGATTAAAATGGCATACACAAAAAGGGAAAATTCTTACTGGATATTTTCCAGGGAATTGAAGGATTCAAATATACTGGAAGGCGAAGAAAAACCATATGTTATAACACCACTGGGAACAAAGGTAAAAAGAATTCTGATAGCGGGCAAAATTACGCATAAAAGCAGCGATGAAAAAATGGTAAAAGTTACAGTTATGGATTACATAGGCTCATTTTACCTTACTGGATTTAAAACCGGATTCAGCAGTGAAATTTCAGAGGAAATGGATAAATTTGATGTAAATGATACAGTGGTTATAATGGGAAAGGTAAATTCATTTAAAAACGACGAGGGGATTTTCTATTTTTCAATATATCCAGAAATGATCAAAAAAATATCAGAACTTGAAAGGTTTTTCTGGGGAATCCGGACTGCGTATGTATCAAAAAGAAAAATATATGCAATTACGGAAATACATAAGGATGAAAATGCAACAGAAGAGACACTGGTAAAACTTGGATATACAGTAGATGAAGCAGCAGATGCAGTGAGGTCAAAGAAATACTATAATGACTATGATTATGAGTCCTATTTGAATACAGTATCCGCAATAAATTATGAAACACCGGAAGAAAATAAAATCGATGAAAATTCTAACAGTGGCAATACAGTGACATTAAACCTTGACAGTTTTGTCCTTGATTATATTAAAAACAATGATTTCGGTCCCGGATGTAAATATGATGATATCATTATTGCAGCATCAAATGCAGGTATAAGCCGTGAGAAACTTGATGAAATTTTAAATGTTCTCGGTTCAAATGGTGATATATACGAAGTATCATTGAAAAGATATAAAGCATTATAATTTTAATATTTATTAACCTATGGCGGAAAAGTGGTTATTCATTTACTTTTATATAATTCATTATATTTTTTATGTTTTCATTCCAATATGGCGTATTATTTATGTTACCGGCTGTTTTTGCCCCGCATATTTACCTTTTTTACAACCAGTGTCATGTATCCCATATGTATAGGATACACATAAATCCTCCAGGTATTATATCACAGGGTCAGAAAGAAAAATTATACGAAATTCCTGGTAGTTTATTTCTGCCATAGTTATTAACAAAAGATTTAAAATATATTAATGTTATTATAACATATGGCAACAGTTGATAATATAGTGGACTGGTTCAAAACCGGTAATGAAAAATCGCAGGCTCTGATTGATTTAAAGTGGAATTTAACAACCGTGGGAGATTATATATTACTGCAGAACGATAAGATACCATTTATGCTATACATAAATTTTGAAAGTGATAAAAATACAGTGCATATACTTGTAAGAACCGGTATAGAAACCGCAACAATAGAAAATCAACCAAGATTAACAATATACAGAACATTGCTGATATTAAACCAGCGTGTTGAACTTGTAAAATTTATGCTGGATAGTATAAACGAAGAAGTTGTGGCAAGAGAGGATTTAACGATGGATACACTGACAAGGGATGATTTGAATGCTGCTTTAAATACCTTAATTACGGCATTTTATCTGATGGTTCAGGCATTGAAACTACAGGATGAATTTAATGAGCAGATTATAGAGAGAACATACATGATGATAAAGGATATGTTACAGCAGGGGAAAACCAGGGATGAAATTAAAAAGTACCTGAAAGAAACTATAGGTTTAGGGGATGAGGAGGCAGAGGAACTTATAAGCCAGGTACTGGATTCCGATAAAGTTCCAAAAAACATGTACCAGTAAATAAAAGCTTATTAAGCATAAAAATAATGATGTATATATGTTTATGAATTTAACCGGTATAAATAATATTTATTTCCTGTCAACGTTTGTAATAGTTTTTTCCATAGGGCTTATAGCCTTTCTACTTATTGTTACTGTAATTATATACTATGTATATACAATAATATCATCACAGAGGCGGAAAAGATACACGGGTTATGAATCCATTATAAACTCTACTGGAACCGCAACTAAGGATATTGCGAAAAATGGATCCGGCTCTATAACAATTGATGGTGTTTCGTGGGAGGTTGTTAATAAGGATAATGAAGATATAAAAAAATTTGATAGGGTTATTGTTACTGGTAGATCAGGTTTAAAGCTTATTGTAAAGAAATCAGAGGCAGACAATAAATAAATCCAGGGATAGGTCAATAAAAAATATGATTAAAGCAATTTTAAAATTCCCAACCATCGCCATGATTATACACACATTAAACATTTATAAAAATGCGAGAGCCGGGATTTGGACCCGGGGCATGAGCTTGGCAAGCTCGCGTGTTTCCAGGCTACACCACACTCGCTTTAGATGTAAAATACATAGAAGTATATATATTTTAATATAACGCCCCTGGTGGCAATAAACCATCAGGAATTTCACATAAGATTCAGGGCGTAATGAAACTGTATATATACTGTAATTTCTCAGGGTTTCAGGGCATAAATGTATCATTGCCCTTACTGGTAATCAGCATTGCCGGGTTACCCGGAATATTATTTATGTATAAATCTATAATACAGTAATTTATAAAGTTGTTATAATGAAGTGTATTAAAACTATTGATACCGGTATTGCAATGTTATCATCAGCGATTTTGTTTGATAATGATTCGGAAACAGTTCCTATTAAGGAATAAATTATAGAATAATAATACACAAGGAAAAATACACCAAATATTGCTGATGGTATTAGCATGAAGGCAAAACCTGCCATGGACTTCTTTTTATTATAGAATAATTTTTTGCTTCTTATTTTCATTCCAAATATTGTTGCCAGTGAATCGCCGATCATTAATATAAAAGCAGATAAAAGTATTAATGATAATGAATTTATCAGGGCAAGAACAAGCATAAATCCAGATGCAAGGTACATGGAACCAAGTCCAAGTTTTGTCTCATCTCTCTCCATTTTATAAACAAGATAGGTTATTTTATTATCCCTATGTAGATATAATATATTTCCAAATAAATATATTAGCAGTATTGTAAATAAAATAATAACCTTACCATTTGTACCAAAATAAATGAAGACCAGTATTGTTATAACGCCTGTCCCTATCTGAAAATAATCCCTGTAAAATTCCTTTTTAATGTTTTTTCCCTTTTTATCATTATTTGTCCGTGCATATGATTCCATATTCTTATCAAGGAACATTGATAATAGAACGGCTATTGAGATTGAGAACAATAAATATTTCAATGGCAGTGCATGAAGCAGTAATGAATATAAAATAAAGCCAAGGTCTATAAAAAATGGCACATAAAAAAATATTGTATAAAGATACGTTGCCGTTATTAATGAAAATATGTATACTGGCAAAAACAGCATGGTTCTTGAAAAGTAAAGTATTATTATTAATATTGGTATGGATGCTATTAATTTTAACTGGAATAATTCTCTATCCTTAATCAGGATATAGATTAATGGAACGATGAACAAAATCAAATATACTATATTTTTTATCATTACTAAGATAATTATTATCTGGATTTAAATTTTGGTTATTTCTTATAATTTAAATAATAAATAATTTCCTCCGGATAATCATCAAATTTAAAGCCACTTTTTAAATAAAATTCCTTTGCAAAATTTTCGTTATTTACCCATAGAAAAACATAATGGAATGATAATGCCTTTAACCTGTTAAGTGCCGAAAATAATAAATATTTGCCAATGCCTTTTTTTCTGTACTCACGCTTTACAAACAGTGAAACAATAAAAGCCCTGTCAAAACCAAGCTGTGCACATATTGTTGCCGCTATTACCCTGCCCTTGTTTTTAATGATTATTGACGCCTCATCTAATATTTTTCCATATTCACCATTGAATAAGTTATGTACAGATTTTAATCTATCTTCCCTTTTATCACTGAATAATATCTTGTCTGATGTATACTTAAATGATTCATATTCAGCATCCGCATATAAATCTTTATTCAGATCCTTTATACCGGATATACTGTAATTTATATGAACAACGCTATATTTATAATCGTTTAAATCGGCAACCATTCTTTTTCTTATTATCTTTTTGAAGCCAGTATCTTTTAAATAAGTCTCTACCAGTTCATTTCCATTGAATACCGGGTTGAGCATTAATTTTTTCCTTGATTTTTTTGCAGTATCTATTATCCAGTCAAAAAATTCTTTTAATCTTATTTCATTAACCTTTTTCTCCGATATGAAACCTATATCTGCATATAACCTGTCTCCTTTTTCTGTTGATTCCATTACATATGCATAACCTATAAATTCCTTTTTCTCCAGCATTATTTTATATTTTATTTTATTTTCATTCAATAAACCTATTATGCTTTGATAACTACTTTTAACATCAAGGTCTGGAAATTTCTTTGATAAGTAATCTATTTCCTTTTTTAGGATAACCTCCCAGTTGAGTTTATAATTATCTTCATTCATTTAAAACCTTATCTATTTTATCTATATTTTCTTTATCCTTTACTGCAGTAAAACTTGCTTTTCTTATTCTATTCATTACAGCCAGGCCAATGCCTTTTTCATCGAAGGATTGTATAACACCGTATTCTTTATCAGAATTATCCAGCAACCTGAAGTCATAGAATAGGTTATGTGCAACCTCATATATGTCTTTTCCGAGGATTATTTTATCATATTTTGCATATTCTGCATTATCATACGAACATAGTGTAAGAAAATCCCTGGAATTATCAGATGATATAAATTCCCTGAATTTTTCCTTATTTTCAATTAAAAATAGTTTTTTCGAAGGTGCGTAATGCCTGTATTTTAATCCCGGTGTTAAAGCTATTTTAGATTCAGTATAACCCCCAACATATTCACTTGCATGAACATCGCCCAAAATGGATATGGTATCTTCCAGTGAGAATGCTCCCGGCCTCAACATTTCATATGGTTTTTCTGTACAGTCAATAATTGTTGATTCAACACCATATTTTACCCTACCAGCATTTAATATTACATCCACCCTGTTATTCAATTCCTTTATGGCGGTTACAGAATCAACTATGCTGGGTTTTGTTGCAAGATTTGCACTGGGAGCAGCTATGGGTCCCGCCTCATCAATTAATTTCGATGCTATTTTATTATCTGGAAACCTTACACATACCGTATCTAAATCTGAGGTAACTATGCCCGGAACTTTATTTTTCTTTTTTAATAACAATGTTAATGGTGAGGGCCATACATTTTTCATTTTATCTAATAAATCCTCATCAATATATGCAACATCATCCAGCATATTAAAATTTGATATGTGGACAATTAAAGGATTATCGGCAGGTCTATTTTTCGCCTCAAATATTTTTTTGCATGCCCTTTCATTGAAGGCATCTGCACCCAAACCGTATACAGTTTCTGTTGGGAATACCGCAGTCCCTCCATTTTTTATTATTAATGCTGCCCTATGTATCGAATCTTCCAGATGTGCATCATCAACATCTAATACTTCTGTCATTCCTTTTATATATTACAAGGTTTTATTTAAGAATTCCATATACTTTGAATTATTTTAGTTTATAAATTTTATTTATAGCTATCCGGTTAGAAAATCTGCAATTCTGGTAATTAAGCCCATATCACGTCCAGGAATAGCCTTACAGAGATCGTGTACATGGAGTTAAGTGAGAATTATTGGAAGGATAATAGCGAAAAAGTATTGAAGGCATAACAGGAATAGAATTAACCGGATTCTGCACAGTATATCAAATGATGCTGGAACGTTCTGCCTCATGTGCTTGAACCATCCAGAAGGTCGATGGATAGAAGGAATTGTTTGCCCCACTGCCATACAGAAAAATTATATTATGCTTCATAATATACATTTATGGAGATATTAAATTATAACCTGGATTTTGATATAAATAGTGGGGATTTTACATATAGCTGTCATGAGATTATAAAATTACAGGGTAATGAGGAAAAATTAATTTTAAACACATTAAATCTAAACATTAAGAAAATAACTGTAAACAAATCTATAAAAAACTACAAAGAGTTAAGGGAAAATCAGGAAATTGTTGTTGATGGCATAATAACATCTGATGCAGTAGTTGAAATTAATTTTACGGGTAAAATACCGGAAGAACTACAGGGATTTTACAGGTCAAAAACGGATAATGGATATATGTTTTCAACCCAGTTTGAATCAAGTGATGCAAGGAGATTATTTCTATGTATAGATCACCCCTCATACAAAGCAACGTTTGATATCTCAGTAACAGTAGATTCGAATTTAAAGGCAATATCCAATATGCCAGTTGAAAAGGAAGAAATAATAAACGGCAGAAAAAAAATAAAATTCTCACAGACACCAAAAATGTCCACATATTTATTATATCTGGGAATAGCTGATTTTGATGAAAGGTCAATAAGGTTTGATGGCAACAAGGAACTAATTCTTGCCGCACCCAGAAACCATTTAGCAAAATCCGATTATCCACTGGAGGTCGCAAAAAAATCAATAGAGTTTTATGAAAAGTATTTTGATATAGAATATCCACTGCCTAAAGAGCATTTAATAGCGGTTCCTGAATTTGCTGCAGGTGCAATGGAAAACTGGGGAGCAATAACATTCAGGGAAATATACCTTTATTTAGATGAATATAGTGGAAGTAGAACAAAAAAATTAATAGGGGAAGTCATAGCGCATGAACTTGCACACCAGTGGTTCGGTGATCTGGTAACAATGAAATGGTGGGATGATTTATGGTTAAATGAAAGTTTTGCAACGTTTATGTCATATAAAACAATAGACCATTTATACCCCGAATATGATATGTTTTCAGATCTTTTAGCGATGGAAACATCCGGTGCTTTACTGGGTGATTCATTAATAAATTCGCATCCTATAGAGGTTGAGGTTAAAAAACCAGATGATGTTTCACAGATCTTTGATGAAATAAGCTATGGCAAAGGTGGAAGTATATTAAGAATGATCAACTCATTTGTAACCGATGAAGTATTTAAAAAGGGTTTAAATTTATATTTAAATAATTTCAAATATAGAAATGCTGAAGGTTCGGACCTGTGGGAATATGTAGGCAAAGTTTCGGATCAACCTGTAAGAGGTGTTATGGAATCATTTATAAAACAGGTTGGATATCCAATCATAGAAGCAGATATAGATGATAACAGAATAAAATTAAATCAGTACAGGTTTTTATTGAACGGTAAGAAACAGATAATGAAATGGAAAATACCGTTGACAGTAAAATATAAAAATGGTAATGAAAGTATTTTATTTGATACTGAGACAATGGATATTGACTACAGTGATAGCTTTATAAAATTAAACGATGATGAAACTGGATTTTACAGGGTATTATATTCAGATGAATTATATAAAAACATATTTGATAAAATAGATTTATTGAGCAATAAGGATATATTTGGAATAATGAATGATTATTATTCATTTTTATTATCAGGTAAAATAAGCCTTGACAGGTATATAGAAACTGTAAAGCATTTTATGCATCTAAATAACCCCTTAATTGTAACTGAGATATCAAACGAATTATTCTCATTATATACAATATATGAGAATAAAAAAATTATTGAAATTAACAACAAATTTCTGGGTGATAAACTAAAGGTATTATCCGCAAAAAAGGAGAATGAGGATATAAATATATCGATATTGAGGGGTGTAATAGGTTACAGGTATGCAATAATAAATAAAGAGTATGCAGAAAAACTGAAAGATGAAATTGATAACATTCAGGATATTGACCCGGATATGAGACTATCCGTTATTACAGCCTATGCAATTGCAACAAACGATATTAAAAAATTAGAGGATTTATTTAACAAATCCGGTAATGACGAGGATAAAATAAGAATAATAAATGCAATGGCATGGCTTAACGGAAAGGAAAATTTTGATGAGATAAGCAATTTAATAGAAACACACGGAATAAAAATACAGGATTCAATGAGGTATTATATCTCGGCATCGTTGAACAAAAACCTGAGGGAATACCTGTACAATAGTTTTGAAAAAATAGTAAATAACCACCAGAAATACTTTGCGGGGTCAGGAAGTACATCAAGGTTAATAGAAAATATAATCCCCCTTATAGGTTTAAAGCATATAAATGAAATAGAAGAAAAATTAAATAATCTCAGCATAAGGGAAGCAACAAGGGGAATCAGGAAAGGCATGGAATACCTGAATATATATAATAATTTAATTCAAAAAATAAATTAAAATTAAAAACCTTTTGTTATGTTAATGTTTTCGGCCTTAACCGATGGCATTATTGATGAATGGATCTCATCCCACCATTTTACATATTTTTCCTCGTTTGATATCTCTGTTATATTTTTTAATATATTTAATATTGAATCACTTATCCTTATTCCAGAAACATTACCCTTTATTTCCCCATTTTTTACCAGGAAAACTCCATCCCTTGGAACGGTTGAAAATGTGCCGGTTCTTTCATCCTGAAACCTTGTGTACCATGAGTTATTTATATATAACCCACTGTCCATTGAGCTTATCATATCATTGATATCCTTATTTCCTTTTTCCATATGTATCTGCCACGGTGACGGTGATATTATTCCAGCATTTCCAGTAGTCTTTACGCCTGCCTTTCTGGCAGTTGAATATGAATGCATATAATTTTTTAATGTACCGTTGCTTATTAAATCAAGCTTTTCTGTCATTGTGCCCTCCTCATCAACAGGTGTAAAGCCTATACCATTTTTATTCAGTGGGTCATCGTATAGATTCACGTTCTTCGATGCAATGTTTTCATTTAATTTACCTATAAATGGACTTAATCCGGAATCAATATCAAAATATGATAAAAATCCTATGTTATATGTTAATATTGTTCCAATAAGATATGGTGACATTAAAACATCATACTTCCCCTCATTTATATCTATTTTATTATTTCCATTTAAAGCTGTTTCTGCCGCATTTTCACCTATTTTATAGGGATCTATATTTTTTACCGCATCAATTCCATAGTGCAGGCCTTCCTGACCTGAATAATCTCCCTTAAATGATCTTAAAACTATCTCTATTCCCGAGTTATAATAGGTTTCATCATTATAATTTGTTTTTATTCTTGTTTTTGCATAATTTTTATATATTAATCCTGCGTTTTGATCTGTTTTATTTTTTAATGATGCATCTATTAATTGCTGTGATAAATCATAGATATCCACCTCATCAATATCCTCTTCCCCTGAACTGTAATTATAATGCTCCGGATTTATGCCGTAATATGAGGGGTTGTCAGGAATCATATTCAGCGTTTTATCTATTTTTTCTATGTAATAATCTATATTATTATAATCTTTTATTAAAATATCCATGGTTTTTTTATTTCTGGATGCAAATACATCTGTATAACTTTCCTCCCAGTTGTTGAATAGATCCATTGAATTATTTGAAAACCTCAACTCCTTTATATTTTCATAATTTTCGGCTATTGCAAATTCATCACATACATTTTTCAATTTTTTCGTTAATTCCTCTATCATCTGATCGTCCTCATAGCTACCGCTCTCTTCCTGGGCTGGAGACGGAATTTTACCCCTCCACCACACTTTATTAACCCTGCTTTTATTACATTTACATACATCTTTTACCCCTCTTTTTAATAATCACCGTTGTTAGCATTAATGGTTTGTTTCGCATATTTAAAACGGGAACCTACGGATCCCGTCCAGTCATGCCTGACCACCTCTCTGTTTAACGACTTTAATACTTTTCAAAGTTTCCCAATCAACTCCTGCATTCCCCTCATGGAACGGACCCACGGTTTTAGTTGTGGGCAGTTTATAATATCATTTCATGAAAACATTTTTTAACCGTATGTGTGGTCCACCCATCCATACTTCAACTCCCTGTTCCGGATCTCCCTTTCCGCAGGTACCCGCATTAAATCTCAGGTCATTGCCTATTGCATCTATTGAGGAATAAAACTTGACGGTATTTGTTTCCAGTACGGGCCTTCTTATCTGTTCTTTGATTTCACCATTTTCTATTAAATATGCTTCCTTGCCAACATATTTTTCATTGAATCTTACATCATCTATATTCCATTCGGTAAAATTTTTCATATAAATTCCATGCTTTATATCCTCAATCAATTCGTCGAATTTGTAATCTTTAGGTTCTATATATGTAGTGCTCATCCTGGCCAATGGCTCCATATCCCATGATGATGACCTGCCACCACCATTTGGTTCTGAATTGCTTATTGCGGCACTTTCCCTGTTGAGTATAAATTCATTTGTATAACCATTTTTATATAGCTCCCTTTTTCTGGCTTTTGTACCCTCATCATCGTATAGATAATATCCATAACTATCGTGCATTGTCGGGTCGTCAACAACATTTACTATATCGGAACCCACTTTTAACGGATAATTATCAGGTTTTATAAAGGATCCACCTGCCTGTGCTGATTCACGGCCTATTATCCTGTCATATTCCATTGGGTGCCCGCATGATTCATGCGCTACTATACCTGAAACTTCTGGACCAGCGATTAAATCATAATTGCCTGGCTGTATATGTTTTGCCTTTATTGATTTTTTTAAGCTTTTTATATCATTTTTTATATCATCATTCAGGTCAATGCTATCAAAATATTCATATCCCGTGGTAGCACCGTACTCTTCAAACGATTGTTCAAATTCATTATCCTCTATTACGCCTAGCATATAAACGTAAAAAATTCTTGAATATTCTGATCTTATATCGGAGCCGTATGAGTTTTTATATATCTGTTTTACCCGTTCATCACTTAAATGGTTTATTCTTATCCTTGCATCCAGGGATTCCATTAGCTTATCGTTATCACTTAAAAAGGATATTTTGTCATTATCAGAAACATTTTCTACCTTTTTTATTCCAGTTTTTGACCATGAATATTTTATATTCCCATTTTTGTTTATTCTGTTTTTCCCTTTCAGCAATGACTTTTTTAATATATTATCAATGACACCCTTTGCATTATCAAAGTTTTCTGTTGAAACAAATCCCATAGCTATTGAGTTATTAACACATCTTATTGCATATCCCTGATCTTTACTGAAATCTATTCCCATGAATTCTCCATTTTTATATGCCATGGAATTATTTTCGGTTTCCATGTACCTGACATCACAGTAATCAGATCTGTTAGACAAATAATTTAAAATTTCATCAATTATCATATTTATTTGCCCTTTAGTTTTGTTTCATATCTGTCCAGTATATTTTTTATGCATCTTCCATAATTATAACTGGAATCATCTAAATCCAGGTGTATTTTTGGTGTTATAAATTTTGTTCTTACCGAATATTTGCCCTTTCCCTCGGTTTTATATTTTCTTACATTAAATAGTAATTTGCCACCACTGCCTGTTATTCTGGATATATTGTTTATGAATTTGTCAGCAAGAAAATACGTTATATCATATAAATCACGGTCATCCTCATTTAATCCAGAAATTTCTATGAAAAATCCCTCCTCATTTTCTGTTTCCATGGAATTCAGAATATCCATTATTCCAACTACACCGGTTATTTTTGAATCTCTGTCTGTTATGGGCATAATATGAAGATGGTTTTTTATCATTAAATTCGACGTTTCTGTTATATCTGCATCCTCCGTTGAACTTATTGAATTACTCATTAA
Source organism: Thermoplasmata archaeon (assembly GCA_021797735.1). Taxonomy (GTDB): domain Archaea; phylum Thermoplasmatota; class Thermoplasmata; order Thermoplasmatales; family Thermoplasmataceae; genus Ferroplasma. The sequence goes on from JAJZZE010000052.1 coordinate 50,516, forward strand.
TGATTTTGCTGTTATTTCAATCTTTGATTTTCCTGAGGTAAACTCACCATAACTTATTTTCTGTTTATCCATTATTATATTATTTATTATATCTTTTAATCTCAGTATTCCGGTTAATTTACCATTTTTTGTTACAGGAATTTCATATTCATCAAGGCTCCTGATTTTTTCTGTGGAACTTTCAATTTCCTCGTCCTCATCAACGGTTATAACATCCGAAGTCATTATTTCATAATTTTTTATTGAATTACCATTATTAATTATTCCATTCAGATTCCTTATTATATCAATTCTTGTTAGAATTCCAGTTAATTTATCCTTATTGAATACAGGTAATGAATTTAACCCACTTTCCTTTATAAGTTTAACAGCATCAACAACCTCTGATTTTTCATCAATTTTCGGGGTATTTATTGAAAAATTATATACCCTGGAAGTCGTTCTTACACTACCTCTTCTCAATATGTTTTTATACGTTAACATTGCAACATACTTATTTCCGGACATTACAGGCAATTGCTGTATATCATTCTCTCTCATTTTTGAAATAGCCTCTGAGATCTTTGCATCCGGATCTATTGTTATTAAATCCCGTTTCATTATTTCTTTTACTTCCATTCTATCACCAGTATTTAAGTTCCTTTCTGTCTATCATACTGTTAATTTCATTGTTAATATTTAATTTATTGTATGTGTCATTAATTATATATGCAATCTCATTCATATCATTTATATTATACCGTGTTATTTCCTGTGTCCCTATTCTTCCAAACCTATCTATTATTATTTTATTTCTCTCCATTTCCTCAGAGAAAGTTAAAAAACTATAACCTTTTTCACTTAAAAATTTTTCATCCAGTAATATCTGATGCGTTTCACTTATTTCCGATCCATCCAGCAATTTAAATTTTAATTCATTCAGGGCTTTTATTAATTCCCCGGTATTTTTTACAACATTTTTTGCATATTTATCACCGTATTTTAGCATCTCCTCAACTGATACTGACAGTGCCGCAACCCTTGATAAATTTATATTATCCATGGTTTTAAATATCGTATTGTTCACTATTTTATCATATATCTCATCGTTATCCGTTAATATTATACCACCCTGTGGACCAAAAAATGTTTTGTGTGTTGATCCGAATAATATATCAGAATATTTCAGGGCATCGGTCTGAAAGGCATTGCCTGCGATTAATCCCATAACATGTGACCCATCGTAAACAACACCTGAGTTATATTTTTCCGCTATTTCATGTATTCTTTTCATATCATATGATTTTATAAACATGGACTGGCCCAGAATTACCGTACCTATTTTATTTGTTTTTACTGATTTCTCAAGCTCATCATAATCTATGCTGAAGTTTTTATATGGTATTTTATATGTTCTGAATCCAATTACCCTTTCAAGGTTACTGTTTGTGTATCCCGGATAACCGCCATCCTCCTCAGAAACTGCAGCAACGTTTTTATTATTATTTATAATGCTTAATAATGATATTTCTGAGGCTATATGGCCACTCAGTGGTCTTGATTCGGAGAACCCTGCATTAAATAATTTTTTAACGTTATACTCCAGTAATTTTAATATTTCATCAAAATAAAGTGTTCCGCCATATGCATTATAGTTTTCAATTTTTAATGAATACCTTGATGCCATATCCGATGATAATGCCATTTTTGCATTGGGGCTTAAAACATTTTCTGACGCCTGCATATTTAAAACATTTTTTCTGTATTCATTATATTTTTTTATATAATACATGGAATCCATTTCTGTATATCATGTATAATGTCTTATATTTTATGCTTGATCTTTCAGGATAGAAGCTATATAATGCCAGTACCATAATACTGGATATGGAAAAACAACACAAAACCAGTAGAATACAATACTACGTGAAAAGTTTAATTTTTCACGTATTTTTATGGTGCCTTCAGGGATGATAACCTGTATACATATTCACTGCCAGTGATACTCACAGCACCGGTTAGTTACATATAATAGAAAGATTAATATTTTATAATTTTTATACAGATATATGGTAAATAAATTATATGTTGAACCCGATGCCGGTGTAGGGCCATTAATAAAATTTATTAGAAACAGTAACAAATTTTTATATATAAATTCTTATTTAATTGACGATCCAAAAATTCTGGAAAGTATTTCCGGTGCAGTTAAAAGAAAGATAGATGTTAAAATAATTGTTGATGGCAGACCATATGGCATAAATGGAGATGATGGTACCCACGATGAAATAAAAACATTGAAAAATACAGGTGCAGAGGTAAAAATAGCCCCTCCAAGGTTTGAGGCAAAGAATGTCTTTGACCATGCCAAATATATGCTAACATCAAACAGGGCAGATATTGGAACATTAAATTTTACCGAAGCGGCCTTTTCAAAAAATAGGGAATATTTCTTTATAACGGATAATAAAAATGTAATAAAGGCTTTAGAAAAAATATTTTTATCAGATTTTAATGACAAACATGCAGGTGAAGATCCAAGGAAATACCTTATTGTTTCTCCCGGGTCAGAGAAGAATTTACAGGATTTTATGGAAAAAGAGAAAAAAATTTTTATTGAAACCGAGGAAATGGGAGATGACGAAAACATCATAAACACAATTATGAAAAAGGGAAAAAAGGCAAGGGTGATAGTACCGGACACAGTTTCACCAACTGATATATCAAATTTAAAGAAATTAAAAAAGAACGGTGTAAAAATAAAATATATGCCTGCAAATAAATTATATATGCATGCAAAAACCATAATAGGGAAAAAGGCGTTCATTGGATCAGAAAATTTTACAAAATCAAGTTTAAATAGAAACAGGGAGGTAGGCATTATATTGAATAAACACCACTCCATTTCAGTTTTAAAGGACTCCTTTTCACAGGACTGGAAGAATGCATCAAAGAGCATTAAAAAGGCAAAATATCAGGCATCGGCATCAAAGGATAAAAAGAGTAAGGATTATGATTAAGTTATATCATCAAAATCCTGAAAATAAACAGTAATTAGCTCATTATTTTTTATTGTTATACGGTTATCAAAAATTTCCTGTATTTTACCATTTTTAATTCCCTCCTTTTTTGTCATTATTTCTATGTTTCCAGATAATGGTACCTCCTTTATTTCATTAATTTCATCCTTATTTATTATTGAGGGTGTATGCATGGGGTTATTATTAATATAAAATTTTAACGGCAAATCCATTATTATTTCAGTTTTTGAAACGGACCTTATAGTTCCTGTATATGCCATACCGGATGTTTTTATTAAATATATAAAATCCAGTTTATTGGCGGTGAAATTATTTAAAAATTCATTATACGTGTAGATTCTCATAATTCGTTATATAATTTTTATATTAAATTCTATTGTTAATGGAGTCCTGTAAGGCTCTTAATTAATACAGTCTCTAACAGCATAAAAAAACATTACCATCATTTTATACCAGAATACAGTGGTAAATGGTATGGACTCAAGGGGATTTGAACCCCTGCCCTCTTCCATGCCAAGGAAGCGATCTACCGCTGATCTATGAGCCCTAAACCATCATTGCAATATAACGTATAAATTTTATTATAGTTAGCTTTAATGTAATACTGTATTACTAATGTATGCAAAAAAGGACGTTTATATTTCAATACATTATACCTATTAATGAATTTTAATGGCATTCAGGAAGTGGAATTAACATGCAGAAGGAACTAAAAATTAAGTTTGAAAGGGCCACAAAAAATGTGTATTTATATTGTACATTCTGTGTGCATTTTGATATACCGGCTCTGGAATAACTAAATATTAACATTTACAATAATAATTAGTTATATATTTTCATGTGTCCACTGGAATCAAAAGAAATGCCCCATGCGGATTATGGTCTTGCATCAGGTATAATTGAAATAGAATACCTGACCAGAATAATAAAAGCATAATAGAAAATATGGATATCGATGGATGTAAAAAAGGCCATACATAAAACCATGGAATTTAACAACTAACTATAATGCACTGTCAGGGGCACTCCAGTGTTTAGGTTGATATTGCCGTCATTTTAATGTTAGATTATAACGATTACCAATCCTTAACATTTTACCGTAAAATGTTTATATGGTATTAGAATACTATAATATGGTTAAAACCACGGTGAACCTGGATGATGAAATCTATGCAGAAATTGTTAAGGAATCCATAGAAAAGTATGGTAGTACCAAAAATATATCAAAGATCATTAACCAGCGCCTTAGAAACAGGAAAACTGATGCGGGGAAACATGGAAAGAGAATTACGTTTAGGGTTAAAAATAACCTTTCATCGCTGGATGTAGACAGTGAGATAAAAAAAGGATGGGAGGAGAGCAGTAAATGACAATGCTGGTTGACACAAACGTTCTGGTATATGATACTATAGAGAATTCTATACACCATGACCGTGCAAGTGAACTTATCGATGGGTCAGAAAACTCTATAATAAATTTGCTTTCAATTATTGAATTTGGATTCGTGCTTCCGAGGTATGGGATAGACAATGACAGCGTTAGAATGAAACTTGAAGAATTATTGGATGACGATTATTTCACAGTTTCCTGGCTATCTGGAAAGACACTTGAAGAAGTGTCTGTATTTATGGTTGAAAATCGTCTCAGTTTCAGGGATTTCAATGATTGGATCATTGCTTATGATGCATATTCAAGAAATGTACCTCTAGCAACTTTTGATAAAGTACTATCCAAAAAATGCAAAAAACTTGGAATAGAAGTTATTGAGTGATGGTCAATTTTAGATTTCCTTGGATCTATAACTCCCGGAATGAGATCCCGGCTCAAACACCGATCTATGATTTTAAGTATTTATCACGGTATACCGTATAAATCTCATACTATTACTCATTTTTCTCTCTAAACAGGTATCTGCCTATATATGGGACATAAGCCGTCTGTAGTATTATTGATATTAACACCACAAATGATACCGAAGCATATATTATTGTTCCATATTCTATTAATAACGGTATGTGATTTACTGTACCTATAACAAACGGAATAGTTGATAATACAACAGGCACAATGCCTCTGGGACCAACGAGTGACATGAAAACTTTTGTTTTAGTATCAAATTTTATCACATTTTTGCCTATATTTGCTATTCCTATTGAAATGAATACTGCCACAGGCCTTATTATAAATATAACAAGCAATGATATTATAAAACCAAATATCACATAATTTAATAGTTGAGTTCTTGTTAATATACTTCCCATGAGTATAAATATTATTGATTCTGCCATAAAAGATAAATTTTCATTGAAATTTTTTTCTCTATCCCAGAATATACTTTTGTCAGAATAATTCCCTATTATTGCACCCGTGGAAATAATTGCGGGGAAAGGTGTTATTCCCGTAGCCTCCATGGATGTAAATTCAAACAGTATAACTCCCAGCGTTAATACTACAAGCAGGTTTTCAAAATTGAAATATTTATTTAATATAATAATAAAGAATCCAAGAGCTATTCCTACCGTTGCAGGTATGGCTATTTCCAGTATCAAAAAGGATACAGACCCCAGTATTACGCCTATATGTGAGGATAATAGCGTAAAAAAGGAAGAGTATGAAACACCTGGTGCAACTATGGCAATTCCTATACTCAGCAGTATTATTCCCAGAGGATCATTGAAAAGACTTTCCCCTATCAATGTTCCGGATACGTCATCCCTTATGTTCAATTTTTTGAATGTAGGTATCAACGATGCAGGGTCTGTTGGAGATATTATGGCACCAAAAATAAAGCCTATAATAAATGGTGCGCCTGTCATCATTGAAAAGAATAACCCGGCACCTACTGCAGTTATTACCATACCTACCGTATCCAGTGAGGCAATTTTATATAAATACTTTCTTAGAATCCTTGGGTTTATATTATGGGATTCAAAATAGAGTATAATTACCAGCCCAAGGAGTCCAAAGCCTACAGTACCGAATGATGATAGGAGATATATCGCGAAACTGTGATTTACAAAGCCAAAAATTGGACCAAAAATTAATCCAAGCACTATTAATACCGGTATATATACAATTGAGGCTTTTCGTGAAATGGGGATAGAAAAAGCTGCTAATATTAAAATAAAGCTTATCTCGTAATATTCATATGTTATTTCAGAAATTATCATTTTACCTCATCGATTTTGGCATTTCCCTTTTGTGCATGGATTTTATATATGTTTCAATTACCTTTTCATAACCATTATTAATTATATTCCTATCAAAAATATTTTTTAAAATTGAATCCAGCTCATCATATGTCATTTTGAATTCGTCTTCATCATACTGGTTCTCCCACAGTCCTGCGGATGGTTTTTTATTTATTATTGATTCAGGTAAATTTAATTCTTTTGACATTTCTCTGACATCTGTTTTGTACAGATTCTCTATAGGTTCTATATCGCAGGCCCCATCACCATATTTTGTATAGTATCCAAGCAAATATTCTGTTCTATTTGTAGTCCCTATTACTAAACCATTTAATTTATTTGCATAATAATATAATATATTGGCCCTTATTCTCGACCTAATATTCCCCTCGATTTTAATATCATCTGTTTTCAATGTACTTTTGTATGAGAGAAATATATTTTCTATGTTTACGGTTTCAATCTTTATACCGGCAAATTCGGATAATAATTTTATATCATTATAATCATTCTCCTTTGTAAATTTATCTGGCATAAATACTGCTTTAACCTTATTCTTATTAATGGATAATGATAGCATTGTAAGCACTAAAGAGCTGTCTATGCCAGAACTTATACCTAAAACAGCATATTTATCCTGTATATTGCCGGTCAAAAAGCCTTTTATTTCATTTATTTTATCCATATATATATCTTCCACAATCAGATAATAAAATAGAATTAATAAATATTTAGTTAAATTTTATAATAAATATCCTGTAGCCATACACAATTTTTATTTTATTTTTATTATATTAATTTTCTATTTATATAATATTTAAGTTTATCATAAATATAAATTTTCTTTATGTAATTTAATATTTTCTATTCCAGGATTATAATTATGCAAAGTCATTTATATAAAAATCACAAATTCCATTATTATAATAATTTTTAATAGTATTATATGATATTAGGTATAGAAATCTTTATATTATAGTGTCATATGTTCTCATATGAATTGGTTATTGAAATTCATATTGTTGGCAATACCATATTTTTTTATGGTGCTTGGTGTAGGAATATATATGAGAGTTAAGCCCGAACTGGGTGGATTTCCCTTCTTTTACTGGTACCAGCTGGTATGGATATTTATAGCAGCCGCATTGACGTTTAGTGTGTATAGCATAGAAAATGCTGAAAAGAAGAAAGGGGTGACGCATTAATGTTCTCAGATCTTGATCTTGCCCTGTTCTTTGCGATTGTTATCATTGTACTCTTTGCAGGATACATGGCGTATTTCTGGAGAAAACCTGAAAATATGGGGACCCATGAAGAATGGAGCGTAGGTGGCAGGAGATTTGGTACTGTTGTAATGTGGTTCCTTCTTGGCGGTGATGTTTATACAGCATATACGCTTATAGCTGTTCCAGGGGCTGCAGCAAGTGCAGGTCCTGGTGGTGGAGCTTTTGCAATGTTTGCCATAGCATATGGAATTATGATTTATCCAATAGTATATGGAACTATGCCAAGGTTATGGAATGTTTCAAAAAGAAGGTCGTATATTACAGCAGCAGATTTTGTTAAAGATCGTTTTTCATCAAGGTTCCTTGCAATGCTTATAGCCCTAACAGGAGTACTGGCTGAGCTTCCCTATATTGCACTGCAGATAACCGGAATAAAATATGTGCTTGGTGCACTTTCCCTTCCGATTACCGTAAGCCTTATAATAGCATTTGTACTGGTAGCCGGATTTACTTTCGTGAGTGGTCTAAGAGGGCCTGCCCTTACTGCAATAATAAAGGATGCAATTATATGGGTTGCTATTATTGTAATAATAGTATACATACCCATACGGATGGGTGGTTTCGGCCATATATTTTCTAAGGCAGCGGCAGTACCAGGATATTACCCACTTAGCATAAATCCTGCCATAGCAGTGGGGTATTCAAGCCTGGCACTTGGCTCGGCACTTGCCCTATTCTTATATCCCCATGCAATTACAGGAACACTGGGTGCCAAAGATTCTAAAACCATAAGAAGGAATGCCTCCCTTCTTCCAATTTATAATATACTGCTTATGTTTGTTGCATTGATAGGTGTCATGGCAGTTGCCTATTATAATAAAGTCCCGGCAATTAGCAGCGAAGCACTGCCAAAAATCGTTATGAGCATATTTCCCTCAACATTTACGGCTTTTGCCTTTGCTGCTGTAGTTGTGGGAAGTATAGTACCCGCCTCCATTATGGCACTGGCCTCGGCAAATCTGCTAACAAGGAATGTATATCTGGAATATATAAATCCAAATGCCTCTGAAAAAACGCAGACCAATCTTTCAAGAGTGCTTGTCATGGTAGTAATCGTAGCCGCCCTTGCATTTTCACTGGTCCCAGCAGCATCTGGAGAAATTATCTATCTTCAGACAATTGGTGGTGCAATAATTATGCAGACACTTCCAGCTGTATATATGGCCCTGTTTACAAGAAAGTTAAACAAATATCCTGTGGGCATCGGATGGCTGGTTGGGCTTTCAACAACACTTATTGCACTGGTTCAACTTGGTTTTAAAACATCACTTTATAAAAATCTTGATTTCCTGTACGTAGGTATATTCGCACTTATCTTGAATCTGGCAGTTGTTGGCATAGGGATGGCTGTAATGAAGGCTATGAATAAAATAAAAGATGAGGGAATAATAGAAAACTCTGAATTTAATGATATTGAATAATTTTATTTTTTTATTTTTGATTTTTTAACATTTCATCAATTTTATATCTTATGCAATCCATAAATCTATCATGGTAATCAGACCTTTTTATTGCAATATAATCAAGAATTTTTTCGTTTTTCAGTATATCGTTTATATCTATTTTTACAAGTTTTAGCATTTCATCGGTTGCCGGTTTCTTTTTTGCTTTTCTATTTTTTATTAATTCATCTATAAATGGTTCTGTGTCAATTATCCAGTGTTTTATTATTTTTTCTATTTCATCTTTTTTTACACCCAGCGTTTTGGATATTGATTTTACCGGTTTATTTACACATCTTAAACCTGCCACAGCCTCCTCTAATTTTTCGTTCATAGTTATAATATTACTTAAAAATAGATTAATTTAAGCAATACTGAATTTATGCACAGTATGTTTATAATAACCTATACAAATGTCTATTACTGAACATTTGCATATACAGCAACACAAAACTTTTATACCATTTTAGATTATATTTTTATGAAGAAATTATTGGTTGTACTGGTAAGTATGATTTTTATAGCAATAGCCTTTTCAACGATAACAGCGCAGGCATCGCCTGTAAATATTAACAACGATCATGTAAATACCGGTAATAGCTCAAAGCTTGTGAACATGGAAAATCAGCTAAAATCAAAGGGAATACCACTGAAATATGCAAGTTTTCCAACATACCATACGGATGTAAAGAAGGTTAACAATGTTATAGTACCATCGTATAATTCCGCTCCTGCACCCATGGGAATAGGATTTTACGGTACAAAAAACACATCAGGCCATTTAACTGGATACAATGTAACAACAAAAAGTGTTATGGCGTCAATTCATATAAATAATATGAGTGATTTCTATTTACTAAACGATGGCCCGAATAGCGTCACATTTCAGTTAAATTCAGTTCTTACAAACGTTACTCTGTTCGGTAATTCCAGTTATAATTTCTGGACACAGAACGTTGCATTTTATTCTGCGAGGACACAACAGTTAACATTCCTTGACAATATATGGAACTTCTCCTCACCCTCGGTGGCCATAAGTAATAATGTATTTCATTCCTACGGTGGCCATCTGGATGCACCTGTTTTTTATTATGATGTGGGACCTACAATAAACGTTACACATCCATTTACCCTCAACCTTTATTTAAATTCAACTGTAATTAACCGTGATAGCGCTGTTTATTTCAATTATTCAATAACATCCAACAATAAGGTAATATCCGGGTCATATGATAGAGTATTATTTAATTCAACGTATTATCAGCCAGCAAGTTTTGTATCAAAAAGTCCAGAATATCTCGCAAGTGGAACACAGATAACTCCAACGGGTTACATACCATACGACTTTGAGATAATGGTTGGTGGTCCAGGAGGTGGAAGCACAACATCCATGTACAATATAAACGCAACAATGAATTTAATGTACAGAAAATCAGGTAAATATCACAATGTTCCTTCTGCATATGATGTTGCGTCTGAAACTGGAGAGACCTCACAGGGTGTTTCTGTTGCATGGCAACATTCAACTGCATATTTAACTCCGGGTCCATCATTTATATACGGAATGTGGAACATATCGGGAAATAATGTAATGCATGATTATAAGGGTAAAATATCCCCATCAAATGCATTTATGTTTGTTTCGGAAGGAAATAATTTTAATACAGATAGTGCTGCGTGGTCTCCATTATCATTAAACGGAACTTATAACTTCACGTTGCCTTATAATCAATATTCTGCGGAAGCGTTAATGAGTTATCATAATAATGAATTCTTTAAACCGGGCAATAATGCCTATTTAAAATATAATATGCATAGAGGAATATACACCCCATTATACGCATTTGACAATTCACAGTTAAAAAACATTTCAATGTACGGTAATGGTACGGTGAATAATCCATATGTTTTATTCAATTTCCAGAAAAGATCTATAAACACGCTATTTGAAGAATTCAATGATTTTGCTTTTCCTGTATTCTCAGGAGTACTGATAATGAATACAAATGCAAGTACTGTAATGTATAAAATGCCATCAATGTTTATAAATTATAATAATCCTGCATATAATGCATTTTTATCATTCTATGGATTGCCATCATACAATTTCTTAAATTATGAAATATATAATGCATCAAACATAACCGTATGGAAATCAAATAATATATCAGGTTATTTCCCATACACTTTATCCGGATTCCCGGTAGCCAATATTTTAATATGGAATTCCACAAAAATACTTGTTGGATCAAACGTATTTAATGTAATGGATAGTGGCATCCTTGCATATAATAGCCCTAACATAACTGTATGGGGAAATTATCTCATAAATGCTCCACAGATATATAACAGCACATTTTACAATGTTACAGATATATGGGGAGCCCCACTTGGAATAGCTGAATATAGTTCCGGTGATACGATATACAATAATTACTTCAACGTTGAAATAACAGCGTATAGCCCCAACTATTCAATATACTCTGGAACTTCTGCTATATATATGGATCACTGGAACATACCAAAACAACCGGCATATATTGTTCATTATTTCAATGGGTTTGCCCTGTCTGGCAGTATAATTCACACACGTTATCAGGGAGGCAATTTCTGGTATAATTTCAATGGCACAATACCGTACAATGATTATGGATTAATTGCATATGGTGGGGATTATGCACCATTATATTACCCATTTTTCTACTATTTCCTCTACTAAAATTTTTATATATTTTAATTAGTTTTTCTGTTTTATTTTAATTTTATCATTATTTTTTAATAATTTTTCAAGCATTTTATCATATTCCTGCAATATATAGGCATATTTATTATTGTTTTTTATGAATGTCTTTACGGAATTTGTATACGGGGCCAAAATTTTATTTGTAAATGAATTCATCATTATATTTATTGTTTTTAACTGTTCATTGTTTAAATCTACTTTTCTTTCCAGCTCATCCATTTCTTCCTCCTTTATACTTTCTGCAAATTTATAAAATGTGCTTATTATATCATCGGATTTCATTTCATTTATTTTCTGCTGATACAGAACCAGTTCATCATCTATTATTTTTTTAACCTTTCTTATTTCGTTTTTCCTTTCTTCACCGGTTATCTTTGAAATGCTGTATATTGAATCAAGATCATACAGGTCTATATTATTTTTATTCATTTTTTCTATATTTGCGGGATTTGACAGGTCTATTAAGATTTTATTGCCATCTATTTCATCCATGTCTTCTTTTTTTATTATATGATTTTTTGAGGATGTAACTGTAATTATTATATCATTGTTTTTTATCAGTGATTTGATATCAGATAAACCTGAATGAAATGCCCCGTATTTTATTGCAAGCTCCTCTGCGTGCTCCTTATTTCTGCCCGCTACTGTTGTTTTAATATTTGATCCTTTTAAATAGTTTAATAGTGCAACCGCCATCTTGCCAGTTCCTATAATTAATAGTTTTTTATTATTTATATCATATTTTTTATTTAATATATCCAGGGATATGGTCGATAATGATGTTTTACCCTTTGATATATTAGTTTTTGTCCTCACATCCTTTCCAATGCTCAATGCCTTTTGAAATGTAAAGTATAAAAATTTATTTGTATGCCCCCTATTTTTTGATAAATCCAGCGAATCCTTTATCTGCCTTAAAATATCGTTTTCCCCTATTGACATTGATTCAAGTCCAGATGAAACATAAAATAAATGCTCTATAGATTCCGGATATCCAAGAGGCAATGCATTATAACTATTATATATCTCATTTCCCTCAAAATATATCTCAATTCTATTGCATGTGATCAATATAACGTAATGTTTTATATTATTATTCTGCATTAAATCCTCAAAATATGAATAATCATACTTTATCATACTATCAAAAGTATCTGGGGTATCTTTATAATTCCATGTGAGTAAATTGATATCTACCATTGAACCACACTCTATAATTGTATTTTATTATATAAATGAACTGATTTAGAGGAGTGTATATAAATAAATAATTTTTTACTAAATTATAACATAAGGTTAAAATAGAAAAAAATTTATTAAATATCGCTCTATACAAATAATGGATAATATAGATCACGAAATTCATAGATTATACGAAGAAAATAATAGATATAGAAGCTTCTTAAAATCAAAATTTATACTTTTACTTATAAGTATAATAACAATAGATATTATATTGCTTATATATTCAATAAAATTTCACTCATTACTACTAAGACTGTTATTTAATATAGCATCTGGAATTTTGCTGACATTTTTCTTTATATGGTTTTTATACAATATATACAGGGCAAATAAGAGATAGTAATTCAGTATAAAATAAAAAATGTTTATATAAAACAATACAATTATGAAGAAGGTATAATATGCCCCGATAGTGTAGCGGCCTATCATACAGGCCTGTCGAGCCTGTGACGTGGGTTCAAATCCCGCTCGGGGCGTAACTTACAGTCCGGGTTGCCCGTGCTACTCTTTCTATTTGCCGTAAAATCCAGCTTTTTCATATTACTGCGCAACGCCGAAAATGCATCCACCGTATCAGGCTGGACGTAAAGCAGTGTAGTGTCCAGTTTCTCGTGCCCCATTAGTTTCTGTATCAACTCCGGTTGTGTACCCATGTCATATAAGTACCGGGCATAGAAACGCCTTGCCCTGTGTGGGGAAAAGCTAATTTTTGCCCTTTCTGCAATAGAATATATGGCATTCCTGCCCCCATCAGGTGTCATTGGCTCCCCATATTTGTTTATGAACAGGGCCTGTGAATTCCTGTTGTTCAGGATTTCAGTACGGAATGGCATATATTTTTCATATGATTCGTATACGGATGGGAAAGTTGGCACCTCACGGTACTTCTGGTTTTTCCCGGCCTGCACAATAATCTTTTCCCTGGAGACCTCAGATATTGCCAGGGAAATCATCTCCCTGTACCTCAATCCTGATTTAAACAGGATTTCAACCATCAGGCGGTCCCTTGGCCCGGTATATCCAGTACAGGCAGCTATCAGGGCATTGTAATCTTCTATTGTTGCCCTGTCACGCCTGATTGAATCCGATGACCTCTGTGGCTTTATCCTGGGCTCGCCAAGGAAATCAAGGTAGCAGTTGTATGCCTTCAGGTACATATTTATGGTCCTGTTTTTCATTGTTTTTGCCTTTTGCTTCCTTGTCCATTCTCTGAAGGAATCCCTGTTGTCTATGTTTACGCCATGCCCTTCCAGGAATTTAATGGATCTGATATAATTGCTCTGTGTTTTGATTGCGTAGTTATCTTCCAGGTACTCCAAGAATTTGTCTTTCATTCCTTCACTTCCTTTAATTTGACAAATTCCATATTCTCACAATAGTTTTGCAAAACCGGGGTAAAAAGTAAAAGATTTATGCTATAACCCTATGTCTGCTTGATGTCGGATGAAAACAAAGGATTATGAAGCTTTACTTACTACAAATATTAGAGAATTCTCAGATATGATGACAGCCGGAATGAAGAGGAGTGTAAGAAAGCATTTCTATGAGTACCTGCTGGGCATATTAATACCACCAGAGATAAGGAGGAAGAGCATTGCCAGTATCTCTGATCTTATCTCCAGGTGTGATCAGAGCACCATTGACACAGGGCAGTCCATGGGGTAGACCGTGATCTTCTTGAAAAGAACTATATGGATTACCTGAAGTTGATAATAGGAAACCATAAGGTGCAGTTCATAGGTGATGATACCATTCTTGAACATCCTGGGGCAAAGAAGATGGAAGAAGATGGAAGATGCTGGATGGTTTTTTGATCATGCATCTGGAAAGAATGTCAAGGCACACCAGCCAGTAACCACAATGCTTCATGACCTTGAGAATGATACATTCTACCCATTCCTTGTCAGAATGTATGTAAAGAGGGAGGATGCAGGTGGAGCTTTCAAAACAAAGCTTCAGATTATGCAGGAGTTGCTGGGGATAGCAAAGGAAAGATTTAACATTGTGGGTAAAACATTTGATTCATGGTATTCTGCTAATGCCCTGATGGATGAAAACTATGTAACGGAACTTAAGTCCAATAGAAGGGTTTCAACAGAATACATGGGAAAGATGACAGCTAAGAATAGCTCCTTCTTTCTAACCCTGGATGAACTGCTTGATGTAACATTCATAATGCTCAAAAGGAATTCTGATATACTGAAGGACTTTCCATTATACCGCAATATCAGTGCATGGCTATCCAGTGGGGAACACGTAAATATAACAGTGCTGTACAACCCTGAAACCGGAATGAAGAAATTCTTAGCCTCTGACTATGTGTCTGGAGAGGATCTCATAGGGGAATGGAATGACAGATGGCCAATTGAAAACTTTCATAATGATGCAAAGGATTTAGGTTTAGGAGAGTATCAGATGCGTGACTGTGAGGGGTCGCTTATACACGCGAGTACCACAGTCACAGCCTATACTCTCCTTTCTGTAATGCTAAAGAATTCAATGCATCTCTTTGGAAAGATTCTTAAAACAATAGGCCAGTGTTCAAGGGAAATAAAGAGGGTTCTTTTTTTCAGGAAAAACTACAAATCGAGGTTATTTTCTGGATAAATGCAAAAGTATTGATTAGAAAAGAAGTAGATAACTTAAAACTGGATGAAAATATAAAAAAGACGATATATAAAATACTTAGAATTGCATGATTAATTATGGTGCATTAGCAGAATCCGCATCGGTTATATTAACAATTTATTTTATTATTGCTGGCATAATAATATATCTTTTGGATAAAACAGTCTCCCTCAATATCTTAGGAATCAATCTTTATTATATACTTTCTTATGATCACATACTTTTAAAAGCCTAATTATTTTCTCATTATCCAGTATTTCATAGATTATTCTATTAGATTTATCAACCTTTATGCCATATGCATTATTGGAATATTCCAGGCCTTTCTTTTTTTTGCCTTTTTTATAAGGGCCATCAAAAGCCAATTCCATTAATTTCTTTTTTACAAGCGGCTTTATAGAGTTGTCCTTTTTCTTATATAATTTCTTAAAGGTATCGCTCCATTCTAACTGCCAGTTATCCATGCAGGCCGCCTTTTAATCATCAAGATCTTTAAGAAGGTCGTTTATAGTTCCACGCTTAAATCTTCCTTCAGCATAATCTTTAAGGCTCTGCTCTATCTCAATTAGTTCTGATTCAGTTAAGTAATCTGGGTCGTCAGGATCCTCGGCTTCAAAATCAGCATCTTCACGTGAAAAACTTATACTCATAGAAGCATCTATGCTGTTTATAGATGTAGAACTGTTTAATAATGCTGGTATATCAGTTTCCATCTTTATTCCTCTTTACATTAATCGTCCCATCATTCCCAATAACCGCGGTATATTTATCCCATAAAGCATACTGATTATGCCATTCCGACTTTGGTATAAATAAATGTAATAGGTGTTTATATGTTGGGGCACCTCCCTGGCTCTTACCCATTTCATATCCAAATATAACCTGTATAAATTCTTTACCAGGCATTGGTACATCCACCTTAATGTCTATGACCAGAACTTCCTGTGTATAATTAACTTTTTCTACCATTATAAACTACCTATTTAATGTTTATATATAAAATTTTTCTTGATGCGGGAATAGCAATAAATTAATTTTTATTTATTTCCTCCCTGAATTTCTTTAACAAGTCTGGATCTTTTAAAATTTCCTCTAAAACACCCTCAATAAGATTAGATTTGAATGATGGTGTTGCTTTCTCAATTAAGGCCTTTGTAATTCCTGGTATTGCATTAGATGATTCTATTGTTTTTTCTATTGCCTTTTCCTTATCCTGGTATTCCAGTGCTAAACCCTCATCAAATGGAAGCCAGCAGTTATGGCAGTATTTTGCATTAGAAGGGTTTATTTTATTGCATCTTGGGCATTTCTTAGGCTTTACCTCTATAATACTGTCTTCGTGGGCTTTTATTCCGTATGCCTTTAATATTGCAGTATCCTGATCCCTCATGGATAAATGAACATAAACGGAAGTCATTTTAGATCCATGGATCCACCCCATTTGATTCTCTAACGGTACTTCAGGCACCTTGGATGCAAGCAGTGTTGCCCTGGTATGCCTGAATAAATGTGGATATATTCTTCTATATATTCCTGCAGAATGCATAGAATCCCTTAATGAAGCGTATACATTTGAATATTCCATCATCCTTCCTTTTATTTTATTCTCAATATTGCAGAACAGGTAAGCATTAGGATTATTCTGCATTGGATGATCATTAAGCCATGATTTTAAATATGGAATGGAATCGCCTACAATCCTTACCTGCCTGTACCCTGTTTTGCCGTTAACCATTAAGACAGCTCCAAATTCATCGAATTTAAGGTCCTTAATTCTCATTGTTAGTATTTCCCCTATTCTGCAACCCGAATCATATAATAATGAAAATAATGCACGATCCCTTGAATTCTTTGAATTTTCAATAATTTTATTTAATTCTGATACTGTAATTATTTCCTCCGGCTTTATTTTTGTTCCTGGATTGGAATTAATCTTTAAATTTGCAAATAATCCTTCATATTTCTCTTTTGGAAGTGCATATCTATAAAATTTCTTTAGCATTTTTAAATATGTTGTTTTTGTCCAGTCAGAATATCCGGATGATAATTTTAAAATAATCTTTTTAAGGTTATCCCTGCCTGGATCTAAAAATGTATCAGGGACCCATCTTGCCACAACCCTTAACCTCTGTATATAATTTTTCCTTCTTATTTCAGAAATTCCTTCTATTGTTAAATCATCTATAAATTCTAAAATTGTTTGTTTGATTTTATCGGAAATATTCTCTTTTTTTAATGCATTGTATTCCTGGTATATTTTAGCATCCATAATTTATAATCGACCTTAATCCTTATAACGATTGCGGGGCTTTAAAGTTTTGTGAAAGCTTCCGCTCGGGGCGTAACTTACAGTCCGGGTTGCCCGTGCTACTCTTTCTATTTGCCGTAAAATCCAGCTTTTTCATATTACTGCGCAACGCCGAAAATGCATCCACCGTATCAGGCTGGACGTAAAGCAGTGTAGCGTATCCATAAAACTTCAGATTCCTATAAAATTATATAATTAATATATTATGTCATAGTTAAAATTAAATGTAAAATACATTTTTAGAGGAAACAAATTCCTGATATTTCTTATGCATAAAAAAGAAGCCATTGCGTGGAATGTTTTTTGATTCCCATCCGGCCATATGCCTCCCAGATAAAATCATAATTAACAGAAACCATAGCCTTATACCACCTACGGAATATCACAGCCAGATTAAACAGCACTTTACCTGCAGGCCAAAAATTTCACACCGTTATACTGCATCTCCTTAAATTACCGTATAAAATCATTTTTTTAGATTTTCCTTAAGAAAATCCTTTAATATCTTTCTGATTATTAAATTTAATTTTGTAGGGGTTATATCAAGTATTTTCGACAATTCTATTAAATTAATTTTCTTGGGTACATCGAAATAACCCAAATCATAGGCATCTCTTAGTATTGGTAATAATTTTATATCCTTATTAGGGTTTTTAACTATTTTGGCATATACGCCATTTCCAGTTATCTCAATAAATTTTTTTTTCACACCGAGTATTTCATGTACATTATCCAGATCGAAATTCCAGATATTATACCTGTTTTCAACTCTTTCTTCATTTATATTTTTTTTATTATACTGCTCTTTTATCATTGTGAATGTTTTGCATTCTCTCAATTTTACCTTTACTATTAACACTTTATTATTTCTATATAAAATCTCTGCATTCATTACTGCAATGGAATTAAGTAATTCTTTTACTAAGTTCTCATCATTGTTGTATATTTCAACGATTTCATTTAAATTATCACCTATTACTTCTCTTTTAATTATTCTGAACTTTATATCGCTGTTAACTATACCTTTTAAATAGCAACTTTTATCCTCTGTAAAATATTTTACCTGCATTTCACACTCCGATACAATTTATCTATTTTTATTATTGTACTGTAACAAATTAATACGATGTTTTTACTAATATTTTTCCATTTAATGTGTAAATTTAGCTCTGTGTTTCAATTATATTTTTAAACATTTATAAATTTTATCCACCCGATATCTGTTTTATAATAACCGGATACAGGATAATTATTAAAATATAAATAAAAATTATTTCTTATTCCTCCTCTTTTTTATCTTTAATTCCAGCACATTTTCCCTTTCTGTATTTCCTTCATATATGGACTCAATATTATCGAGAGAAAGCCATACCATTTTATTGTTTATGCTCTTATCATAATTCTTTATTTTTAATAGTAAACCATTGTCGTCATAATCTTTTAAAATCCCTGTTAAAAAATCACTCTCATCATCAAAAAGATAGACTGTTACAGTCTTATTTTTGAAATAATCTATGGATCCCATACTAAATAATGTAATACTCCATATATTAAGATTTTCATCTGTTTAATAATATTATTAATACATGGTTTTATTTATGAAATATGTATCAGATAAAACACGATAAAATAATAGCAAATTCATTAAAAAATAATGCATTGAAAGACCCGTATGAAAGGAATATAACAATAATAGAAAATGATATTAATGATAAAACACCGGTAATGATAGGTTTAGCCGGTTTTTTCGGTACATCATATAGTTTCCTGAATAGAAACTACACATCACTGGATTTTTTAACGATGCTGGATGTAATATCAAAAAAATATAGTTTTATAATTATATTGCCTGATACAATGACGCATTTTCACGGGAACCAGTATACAAATTCAAAAACTGTGGGAAATTATGAGAATTTTATTTCAACAGATTTAGTAAACCATATTAAAAATTTATATGGTGATAGGGATCTATATTTATTCGGGAAATCTTCCGGTGGTTTTGGTTCATTCACATTAACTATAAATCACCCCGATATATTTTCCGGTTTTATTGATATTTCCGGGGATTCATACTTTGAGTATTCATATTTACCGGATTTCCCGGTTACATATAAGGTACTGAAAAATAAAAATTTAAATGATTTCATTTTAGAATTTGACGGTAAATATCTGCATAACACCGACGAAATCACAGCATTTAATATAATTGCAATGTCTGCATTTTATTCCCGGGGTGACGGTATTGATTTACCATTTAATATATATGATGGCACAATAAAAAGTGAAATATGGGGCAACTGGCTATCAATAGACCCTGTAAATGTTATAAAAAATAAATTAAATAACATAAAAAATAAGAAAGTAATACTTCAAACAGGTTTTAAGGATGAATTTAAAATAGATATAGGCATGAATATATTAAATAATTATTTAACAGAGAACAATGTAAACCATTTCTTTAAGGAATACGACGCCGGACATTTTAATACAAACCACTTTTATTTAGATTCTTTTCCTGAAATATTAAAAAATTATTAAATATTTATACCTGATTATTCTGCTGAATATTTTCTATTTTTATCAATACATTTTATATTATACAAATATAATTAGCTGTGATAAACTATAATGAAAAACCCATATTAATATTCTGGGAAACAACAAAGGCATGTGGACTGACATGTAAACATTGTAGGGCCTCTGCAATGGAATCCCCGCTGGAAGATGAACTTTCATATGAGGAAAGCATAAATTTTGTGAAATCGATTAAAAATTTTGGAAAACCATATCCTGTTTTAATATTGACCGGTGGAGATGTTATGAGAAAAAACGGTATAGAAAAAATTATTGAAACGGCAAACGATAATGGCATACCAGTATCCGTAAGTCCAGCAGCAACATCATTCTTAACGGATGAGAAATTAAATTTTTTCAGGGAACACAGGGTGTTATCAATATCATTATCGTTAGATGGCAATAGGGAAATGCATGACTGGCTCCGTGGCAATGGAGTTTATGATAAAACCATAAACTTAATGAAAAAAATTGCGGATAAGAAAATGAAATTACAGATAAACACTGTTGCTATGAAAAGGAATATAATGGATCTGCCTGATATGTTAAAATTATTAATTGACAATCATATAAATATATGGGAGGTTTTCTTTTTAATCCAGACAGGCAGGGCAATTGATGCAGGGGATTTAACACCGTATGAATATGAAGATATAAATCACTGGCTATTGTTTGCCATGCATTACAGTATGATTATCAGAACGGTTGAATCTCCAGTATTAAGAAGAATAATAGATGAGGGCAATGAAAACTATCATGGGAATTTATATGATAAACTTGTCAATAAAACAGTGAATTTACTTGGTGAACCGGAAACTAAAAACATATACCTGAAAAGTTCCGAAACCAGGGATGGCAAGGGCATAATTTTCGTAGGACAAAATGGGGACGTTTATCCATCAGGGTTTTTGCCTGTGTCCGTTGACAGTATAAGAGACAATGATATTGTAAATATATACAGAAATAATGCAATACTTAAAAAATTAAGAATACCTACAAATTTCAAAGAACCATGTGGTTCATGCACATGGAATGATAAATGTGGTGGTTCAAGGTCAAGGGCATATTCATATTATAATGATATATTTGCGGGGGATCCGGCATGTATTAATTCAGTATAATGCCTCATTTATATCGTATAAAACCACAGGTATATTATATAATTCAGATATATTTTCCTTTAATTCCATAAACTGGTTATTTTTTACCTCAATGGAGTCATCAATATTATTTTCTATTATTATTTTACTGAAATCATCATATTTCTTTAAGGGGGAAATATACACAATATCACCCCTGCTTAAATCTATATTTTTAATAAAATTTATGGTATCATTTACATGGTTAGAATTGCCAAAACCAGACATTATTATTAATCCAACATTTATATTGTGTCTTTTTATATTATTTATGAATTTTATGGCTATGTCGGGAGACATTTTTTTGTTCAGCACTTTCAGTATCTGTTCATTACCACTTTCTATGCCAATGTATATCCTTTTCATATTATATCTTTTTAATAAATCAAAATCATTATCATTGAAGGGCGTTGTAAACGCATCGGAAAATGCATATAACGGCAAATTAAAGTTATCGTTAATATATTTTATATATTTAATTAAAGTATTATTTTTTATATTTATCGAATTGGCATCCCCCAGAAATATGCCTTTCCTTGATTTTATTGAATCGCCGAAATACAATTTTAGGTTACTGATCTGGTTCTTCAGTGAGGGAAAATCTATTATGCTGTATTTTTCATTTTTATATAAATTACAGAATGTACATTTATTCCAGGGACATCCATATGATATTCTTAAATATAATGAAAAATATTGATCTGGCGGTACTATTGGTATTGTTCCATTATAAATTTTTATTAAATCCGTTGATCTTTCATATAAATAATCATAATTCTTTATGTGCTCATTTAAAAATTCATATTTTCTGGATAATAATTTTACATTATGATAGAAATTATTTACAACATTTATTTTTTCATTTTTATTTAAATATCTAATTTTCCTTATATTATCATCAATTTTTATCTCAATAATATCATTCATTAAAGTTCTCCTGTATGTTTTATTTCCATCTGTATAATATATCATATCCGATTTAGAATCCATTAACATTATCCTGTTATCATATTCCATTTTTATTAATCCATTATTTAATAATGCAAGCACATAACATCTATTCCTATTATATTTAAATAATTTTTGAAATTACAGATTGTATTTTATATTATAATTTCTTGGCGTTATTATATAATTTTTATATATGTAGGATTTTGAATTGCCGATAATTATTATTGAAAACATATCGATATAGCCGTCAAGGAAATCATTTAAATTTGATATTTTGATTTCCCGACCATCTCTATATGCATTTCTTACGATAGCTACAGGAGTGTTAATGTTTCTATATTTTAATAATATATTTCTGGTTTCTTTTATTAATTCCGTCCTTTTTCTGCTTACGGGATTATATAAGCCCATGACAAAATCCCCTCTGGCCGCGTTTTCAACCCTTTCCAGAATTATATTTTCCGGTGTTAACTTATTGCTTAAACTTATTGAACAGAAATCATTCATTAGCGGTACACCAACAAGGGAAGCAGCAGAATTTATTGCTGTTATTCCCGGTATTATTTCAAGATCTATATCATAACTATGCTTTGCGATTATCTCAAGTATTAATCCTGCCATTCCATATATTCCGGAATCACCACTTGATATTACACCAGTTGTTTTACCCTCAAGTGCGTAGTTTATTGCATGGTTTGCCCTTTCTAATTCATCGGCTACATCGGATTCCTCAATATTTTTATCTATTAAAATTTCTTTTATTAACCTTAAATATTCTTTATAACCTATTATTATATTGCATTCATTTATTTTTTTAACTGCCAGATATGTTAGGTTATCAATATTCCCGGGACCTATGCCTATTAAATATAATTTTTTCATCAGAGTTAATATTTTATTAAAATATATTATTTATCCTACTTTGTTTAGATATCCACTGAATGTACTTGCTGGATTTGTTATTGTAGCTGATCCAGACATGCCTGCCATAACATGTTGCGGTGGGTTCGCATTCCAGCTGCTGGTGGGTAAACCGGAGCCAAGTATTCCACTGGAAGGTACGGCATACATGAAAGCATTTAAAATATATGTCCCTTTAGGTCCTGTTATTATTGTAGTTGTTGATATATGTGATGGGCTACCGCTTGCTATTGTGCTTTTATATTTTACAAATAAATTATATACACCTGAAGGCATACTGGCCTTAATTTCACTTAAAGCAGCTGATACCAGATTTTTGTTTGAAATTGATTTATTATGTATTGTACCGGTCATAGACTCGTTGTAAACGTATAACGGATAAAATGTAAATTTATTTCCACTCTCTTTAAATGTAATATTTTTATCGAATAATAATCCCGGTTGATTGGCGTATACATCTGTTGGACTGGAAGTATGCAACGAAACATCCGACCTTATATTTTCTGTACTATTCATTGCGTAATATAATGGCCAGGAGTCTGTGGCCCCAATGGGGCACCCATACCAGGAAATGAAGAATACTGCAGAGGACCCATTACTTAAAATGTCCTTGTTTGAAATCTGATAATATGTGTTGGGTTTAATTGAAGATGGTGCATTGAAAGGTGCTATATATGGGTATATCTCAGCGGTTAAAACTATTGCTACAATTATAACGGCAAATATAACTGCCCATTTAAAATTTTTATCCCTTATTATCTCCTTTAATTTGGTCCCCACAGGAACTTTATTATTGCCCTTATTATTGTTAGTTTTCCTGTTTTTATTGCTTTTACTACTCATAATTAATTAAATAAACACAATGTTATATAAAAACATTATTATGTACACAATATCTAAACATTGGGAATATATAATTTCTATCAATGTAATAATAAAAAACAATATATTATAATATGTTATGACATAATTATGAAGATTGAAGAAAGCATAGCAAATTATATTTCCAGTGTAAAATATGAAGATCTTGACGATAAGGTAAAACATGAGGTTAAAAGGCGATTTATTGATGCACTTGGTGTAGCCTATTCATCACTGAATTCCGAGCCTGCAAATAAAATAAAAAAAATGATAGGCCTATATCCGGGCAATTCAAAAATTATTGGATTTGATAAGGCATCACCGGATTTCTCCGCGTTTATGAATTCATTGGTTATAAGATACATGGATTTCAATGACACATATCTATCTCTGGAGCCATTACATCCAAGCGATATGTTCGGTCCATTAATATCATTATCCTCATTATTCAATAAAACAGGCAGGGACTTAATAACCGCAGCTGCAGTGGGATATGAAATAGGAACAAGGTTATGTGATTCAACATCGTTGAGGAAAAAGGGCTACGATCATGTCAATTTCACAGAAATAGCAATGGCGGCTGCATTATCAAAACTGATGGATTTCGATAATGATAAAATAATAAACACAATTTCAATATCGCTGATACCGCATGTTGCATTAAGACAGACCAGGGTAGGTGATTTATCAATGTGGAAAGCCGGAGCTGCAGCAAATTCTGCAAGGAATTCTGTCTTTGCTACCCTGTCATCATTATATGGTTTTACATCGGCAAATGAGCCAATTTCTGGTAAACTTGGTTTTAAAAATATAGTAGCACCGGATATGGATTTTTCAAAAATTGATAAAGCAACAACGGATGGCATACTGAGAACTTATATAAAGAAATATCCTGTAGAATACCACGCACAGGCTGCCGTTACCGCTGCATTAAAATTAGCAAACGAAATAGATATACACGCAATAGATGAGATAAATGTTTATACATATGAAGCTGCAGTATCAATTCTGGCTGATGAGGAAAAATGGGATCCACAGAATAAGGAAACTGCCGATCATAGCCTGCCATTTATAATAGCATCTACCATATTAAATAAGGATTTCTGGGTAAATAGCTATAATGATATAAAAAATAGTACTGTATCAGGCATTATGAAAAAAATAAAGGTTATTGAGGACAGGGAATATACAAAGCAATACCCTGAAAAATTACCCATAAAAATATCAATAAAATCAAATAATAATACCTATGAAAGTGAGGTTACAATACCCAAGGGCCATTATTTAAATCCCATGACAGACCGTGAGGTTGAAACGAAATTTGTAAGATTGACTGGTATGACCGATGTTTTAAAGAATTTATGGTCGATGGAGGATATGGAGGTGAATAATCTTGTCTGATTTATTAAAAAATAAATTTAACGTCGTTCCCGGTGTTTATAATCCATTTTCAGCATTGTTAGCAAAAAGAAAAGGATTTAATGCCGTTTATTTATCCGGTGGTGGGTTAACAGCATCCTATGGGTTACCTGATTTAGGTGTAATAACCCTAACCGAATTAACAGATATGGTAAGAAAAATACATGAAATTACAGACATACCTATAATAGTTGATGCTGATACTGGTTTTGGTGAAACATTAAACGTTTACAGAACTGTGAAATTACTGGAAGAAGCTGGCGCCTCAGCAATACAGATAGAAGACCAGGTCTCTCCAAAAAGGTGTGGTCATTTGGATGGCAAGGAAGTGGTTTCAAAACAGAATATGGTCGAAAAAATCAGGGCTGCAGCCAGGGCAAGGAATAATGCATTGATTATAGCAAGGACGGATTCCAGGGCAGTAAATGGAATTGAGGATGCAGTAGAGAGAGCGGAATTATACATTAAAGAAGGTGCGGATGTAATATTTCCAGAAGCTTTAACGGATGAATCAGAATTTAAATATTTTTCGGACAAAATTGATTTTCCCCTGCTCGCAAATATGACGGAATTCGGGAAAACACCATTTATAAAAGCAAAAACATTTGAGGAATTTGGCTATAAATTTGTAATATTTCCGGTAACATTATTTAGGGCAGCAGCAAAGGCAATGGATGATGCACTGGATGCAATAAAAAATGAGGGTACACAGGAGAACATCATCAGCGGTATGATGACAAGGAAAGAACAGTACGAAGTCATAAACTACGATTTTTATAACAACTTTGATAAAAATATTATGGATAAAAAATAATTATAAATTTATATTAATGTATACTTATTTATATAATATTTAAATTCTATATAATAATTATTGTTTATGAAAATTAATGATAATATAGAGTTAATAAATAATACAGTGGCAAATGCCTATTATCTAAAAATACACGATCTTAATATACTTGTTGATGCTGGCACAAAGGGATCCGGTAAAAAAATTATAAAATTTTTTGATAATGAAAAAATAAAACCAGATATAGTTTTAATAACACATTACCACCCTGATCATACCGGGGGCCTAAAGGAGATTTATGATAAATATCAGCCGAAAATATATGTACCCAATGGTGAAATCGATGCGATACGGGGAATTAAAAAAATAAGTAAAGCATCAACAATGTCAAAATTTATTTCATACATAATAAAAACAGAAAAGGTTGATAATGTAATCTCAGTTATAAATCTTGATGTACCAGATATAGAGCATTATAACACACCAGGCCATACAGTTGATTCAAATTCATACATATTAAAAAGAGAAAACATCATATTTTCCGGTGATGCAATAATATCAAAGAACGGTAAACCATATATAAATAAATTATTTTCGTGGAATATGGACCTGGCAAATGAGTCAATGGCAAGGTTGTTAAATTTAAAACCTGAATTAATACTGCCCGGCCATGGCAATGCCATCAGACCATAGAGTTATATATCCAAACTTTTTATAACCATAACGTATTACTTGTCTATGACAGAGGTAAGTCCAGGACTTGAAAACGTTTATATAAAATACACTGCATTGACATATATAGATGGGGATAAGGGTATAATGCGTTATCGTGGTTATGATATAAATGAACTTGCTGGAAAATCTTCATTTGAAGAGGTATCATACCTGATGCTTTTTGGTGAATTGCCGGATGAAAATGAACTGCAAAACTTTAAAAACCAGATAAATAAAAATTTGAAGCTGCCAGATTATATGAAAAACATTTTAAAAGAACTACCCGAAAAAGCAGACTCTTTAGGCATATTCCAGACCGTTTTATCGGCAAGATCCTCCGTGGAATCGAATTATAAATACAGTGAAGAAAATGATAGTAAAATAGTTCCAGAAATTCTGGGCAATGTGTTATCAATAGTTGCAAATATATACAGATTAAAATCTGGCAAGGATATAATAGACCCTGTTCCAGGTAAAAATTATGCGTCAACATTTCTAAGGGCATGTTTTGATAAAATAGATGATGATAAGATAGATGCCATAGATGCTGCATTAATACTGTATATGGACCATGAGATACCCGCTTCAACTACATCTGCCCTTGTGACGGCCTCAACGTTATCAGATATGTATTCATCTCTGGTATCCGCAATAACCGCATTGCGTGGACCATTGCATGGTGGAGCGGCCGAAGGGGCTTATAAACAATTTTTGGAGATAAAAACCCCAGAAAATGTGGATCCATGGTTTAATAAAAATATAATAGAGGATAAAAAAAGATTAATTGGTTTAGGTCACAGGGTTTATAGAACATATGACCCAAGATTAACAAGTTTTAAAAAGTATGCGGATAAATTAAGTACAACTCCAGATCAGAAAAATATACTGGAAATAGCAAAAAGACTGGAAGTCCTTGGTGTCAAAACATTTAGCCCGAAGGGTATATACACAAATACCGATTTTTACTCTGGGATAGTTTTCAATGCAATCGGATTTCCAGTAGATATGTTCACAACATTATTTGGCCTATCCCGGGTATCAGGAATACTGGCACATATAATAGAATACGTTGAAAAACAGGAGAGATTAATAAGACCCCGGGCAATTTACAACGGTTATGACAGAAGGGATTATAAAAAACAGAATTAAACATGCTGTGAAATATCTGTTATATAACCGAAATCCAGTAATCCAAAGTCCTCTGTAATGCCATATGCCCTGAATTTATTAGATACATTCTTTAATACAGGCGTAAAATGTTCGTCACTTAGGAGTGATTCTGAAACGTCCGTTCCGGATGAAAAGAAACTCATTGCCGGCGTTATTAAAACCCTGTAATCATTATTGAAAACAAATGCAGGTATCTTAAATACACTGCCTATCTCATCCCTCAAAACTATGGACGGGTGCTCATGTCCGAGTATTGTAAGTTTCTTTAATGATCTATCCCTGTCACCGTGATAAATATAGTAATTATCTGTTTCATAATAGTCGTACATATCCATTTTATTTGATTTCAGTATTGTCATTAGATAATTATCATGATTGCCCCTTACAAATATTAATTCCGTTTCCTTTTTATATCTGTCTATAAAATGATTCACATCATCCCATTCCTGGGGTAGATTTCTTGAGAATTCCTGTTTGAAATCCCCATTTATTATTAATTTATCTGGAGAATATGTATCAAGAATATTATCAACCATATTTTCTATATGGTTTCTCTGTAATTTCGGTAAAAACAAACCATGGAGATTCATCTCCTCCTCGAAGCCCAGATGCAAATCCGAGATAACAACTGCTGAGATATCCTTTAGGTATACACAGTATAGATCCGAAATGAAAACGTCCTTTGTTATCTGTATCTCCTTCAATTCAATACAACCATTAAAAATGAAATAATAACCTTTACTATAATTAAAAATATTAACATATAAATGCATTCTATGGATTTGTAATAGAATATATCCATTTATAAAACTGTACGCATTAAAAGAATATTCTATCCTTTTACCCGTTATAATATTATTATTAGGCAAAAGTACATAATTTATTGTATAAGATTTTTGGTGTCAGAATTGTATTTAATTAAGGATATGAATCTAAAAATTGGATGTATGAACTTTGAGAAAGGTGCAAGGAGAAATACAACCATTATAAGGGCATCGTGAATTAAAAAGTTCCAGTTGAACCAGGAAGTTCCAATGGAAATTGGAATAATGACACCAGTTATGCCAGTGAGAAATAACAGAATTGTAAATGGATAGTCCATAGCAGATTGTTTCTGGCTTCTTGAGCCTTTTTCTTCAATAAGATGTATATAAATTAGTCCGGCAGTGCCTAATGAAATAGCTATAGACCCGAGAAGATACGCAGTTCCAGCATAACCATAAATGTCTGGATAGAATGCAATGGAAACCAGTGCTATTATAAAACCAGACATTACCAGAGAATGTACCGTTAAACGGAAGTACCTGTTATTCTTCCCCGGTACCTTGCAACCCGTTCCACCGCCTCTAAAATTTGTATGGAATATGGCATCATATATCCCCTTTATCAATCCATATACGTTTATATGTGCTTTCTCGTTGATTTTTGACCAATACGACCCCCCCTCCACTGACCATATTACTACAGTATAAAGATACAAAATTATTGTGACTGGCTTAAAGAAAGCATCAGGTATAATTGTGGTCACCGGTAGAGTAGAGAATTTATTCAGGCCAAATAATAACGACGCATAAAGTATAGCTACAGTAACCGCAATAATTGACGATGTAGTTGTAACTAAAACGGGCTTCTCAAGAGCGAATTTTAGAAATTTTGGCCTGACATTTGCAGTATAAGTGTCCACTCTAACTTGCCCAAGGGCTTTTGGGATATTAAGTTTAAATTCATGTACAGGTTCATTATACGGGCAGGCTGAAAAGCAGTCTCTGCAATCATGGCAGAGATTAGCCAGGTGATACACATAGCCTTCATTTAATACCGCCTTGAATTCCATAGCGTCCCAAACAGCGCAATACCCCTCACAATAACGGCAGGCGTTGCATATAGACAGTTGCCTGATTGCCTCTGTCATATTATTATTTTCCTCATTCATTCTCCCATCCCCCGGCAAGTCTACCCAGAGTGGTTCCAATGGTCAGGCCGAATCCTGCAAGGTAACCAGATCGCAGGACATTTCCTGAAGCAATCTCACCTGCAGCAAATCCGTTTTCAAGTTCTCCATCTTTCAGCTCTATTCTTCCGGTCCTGTTGATCCTTATCCCCTGATAGGTAAATGTAAGACCGGGTGACAGAGGATATGCATGAAATGGTGGTGTATCAATAGGTATAGCCCAGTGAGATTTTGGGATGCCCAGCTGATGGTTTGACCATTCAGTTACATCTTCGCCGGTTTTTGTGATTCCAGCGTTAAAAGTAGATATAAGATTAGACAGTTCTGGGGCCTTAAGACCTATCTTGGCAGCCAGTTTATCAATAGAATTTGCATCAATCGATGGATAAGCGGTAGGCATGAATTTTTCAATTGTTTTATTATCGACTATGGCGTACGCTGTCTGTGATTGCTGTTCTGCAACTAATCTCCCCCATATGGCATATCTCTTTGGCCATATATCTTCACCCTCGTCATAAAATCTTTCTCCATTCTTATTTACTACAATTCCCCACGGAATTGCATCAATTCTACTGACAATGCCAGCATCATATTCTGGGCTCCGTGAATCAACAGCTACCATATGCCCCGCCTTTTCAACTCCACACATTAACACATTATTTCCAATTAATGATTTTAGAGGCAGGCCGGTATTGAACATGGAGCCCCTGATTTTTATGTTCTTAACACCCTCACCCCAGAATTGCGAAAGCCAGTCCTTATTTGCTTCGTAACCACCTGATGCAAAAATGTATTTGTCTGCAGTAAATTGGTTTTTTTCATTTTTTATCAGGGCAGTAAGACCTTTTACTGCATCATTAGCTATGTTGACAGATATAATAGGCGCCCCGTACAGCACTTTAACTTTCAATTTATTGATTAAGTCATAGTAGTTATCTGTTAAAACTTTACCCCCTCCCATAAAAAAGGCATTGGTTCTTGAGAGATTTAAAGTCCCTTTAATTCCCTTCTTAAATGTTATATTATGCCACTGCATCCATCTGGCCATTTCTTGTGACCTTTCAATTACAAGTTCCGCAACTTCAACGTTTTCAAAATTTCCTGATACACTGAGTAAATCTTTCCTTAATTCATTCTTAGTATAGCTTCCTGATGTAAACTCATCTTCATCGTGGGCATATCTTATATCTCTTGTATATTTTGAGTTGCCACCTCTCAAGGAAGATGGAGCGGCTTCCAGTAATGTGACGTCATCGCCATTTTCTGCAGATTCTATGGCACTGCTTAATGCAGCATTGCCTCCACCTATAACGATAACCTTTTGACTCATGTAGAACTTAGATATTTTTAATGTACTTATCAGTTTCTATCAGCATTTGCCCCTATATTTGATGGCTTAATATTAGATATATACCATAAAAAATATAACGTATCTCACAGGAGAGAAGGGAGCAGTTGTTGCGACAGGAATAGGAGAAGAGATCAGCAAGAGGCTTTTATGTTTTTGCATACATGGAAAAAATCCGTCCAATGATATCAAAATTAAAGTTAGATGATTTTACAGATATATAATATTGGTGAAATTAAGCCAGTATATACTGATGTTAAATTGATTTTAATGGAAAACATAATATTATATTAATAATGCTAAAATTATTCTAATAATAATTATATACAGATCTATAATTCATTATTTGATGATAGAAGATAAACCATCAATAGGAATAGAAAAATTAAAGGCATATGTAATGAAAAACTCTGCATTTGGCATTATAGAGCAAAATGATTCAATAGAATTACATTTTATACCATTTTTACCTGAACAGGTTGAACATTTCCCTGATGGGGAGCAGGTTGAGCATATCATGTATGGTAAGGTCATAAATGATAAGGTATACTTCTATAGATTTGTAACGGCAAGTAGTGAAGATAAAACAGAAATTGAGTTAGAAGATGAAGATGACCCGGTAATGGAATGGCTAAAATATATATAAAAAATTAAATTTAATAAAATTCTGCCATGTCATCTTCAGTTAATTTATACGGTGCTGTTTTTTTCAATGAACCCTTAGATAAAACTTCATCAGCATCCTCATATCTTGTTTTATTAACCTCATAAAATATGCCTGTTGGTATGCTATGTGGTTGATCTCCCCATTCAGATGCGTGTTTATAAGCTTCAAAAAAATCTTCTTTATTATTGCCTTCCAATCTATAAAATGTTTTACGGTAAAAATCATAGCCATTAAATTTGTTATATGTAGGGCATGGACTTAATACATCAATAAATGAAAAGCCCTTGTGTTTTATTGCTTCTTTTGTTATTTCTGTTAGAGTTTTTATATCACCAGAAAATCCCCTGGCAACAAATGACGCCCCTGCTGTTAGTACGTATTGTAGTGGATTGAACGGTGGCTCTATATTGCCATCTGGCGTATTTTTTGTTATTCTCCCTATTGGAGTTGTTGGAGATGCCTGGCCTGTTGTTAAGCCAAATACCTGATTGTCGGATACCATATACGTTATATCAACATTTCTCTTTGCAAAGTGATATAAATGCTGTGTACCCTCAAAATAACCATCACCGTCACCACCGTATCCTATTACGGTTAAATCAGGATTTGCCCATTTTATACCTGCAGCCACCGGCACTAATCTTCCATGTAAGCCATGGTATCCATAAGCATTGATAAATTCCGGCATATTACTGGAGCATCCTATTCCAGAAGTTATAACCGCATTTTCCGGTTCTATATTTAATTCTGCCAGTGCTGCCGATATAGCTCTTAACTGTGCGAAATTTCCACAGCCCGGGCACCAGTCAGGTGCCACTTTTCCCTTATATGATTCCACAGATAACAATTTATTCACCCCTTATTTTTATTTTTTCATATTTCTCATTTATCTTTCCTTCAATACTATTTTTAAGTTCATCTGGATAAAATGCTTCTCCATCATATTTCCCTATAAAATCAGTATTTATAAGAAATTCAGATTTTAGCAGTCTATTTAATTGGCCGGAATAATTGTTTTCCACAACTATTATCTTCTTTTTGTTTTTCAAATAGTTTTTAATATCCGGGTTTAATGGGAATATGTGGTCTATTTCTACTGCTCCTATTTTAATATCCTCCCCTCTGAGTTTATCTATGACTTCTTCAACAGCCCCGCGTGTTGATCCCCACTGTACTATTAAATAATCTGCCTCTTCTATTTTATATGTTCTTGTCGGTGGCATATTTTTTATATACTCCTTAATTTTTCTCATTCTTTTTTCAACAGAAAGCATCCTTATTTTTGGGTCCGTTACCTGATCACTGACAACATTGCCATATTCATCATGTTCATCTGAATCTTCGTTATGCATTAATCCTTTCTGCCCTGGGACAGCTCTCTTTGATATACCGCTATCAGTAAATTCATACCTTTTATAGTTTTCTTCATTATCCCTAGCCATTAAGCCATTATCCATTATATAATCAAGATCTATGTTCAATAAAGTTTCAACATGCTCAGCAAGATACAGATCAGACATAATAAAAACTGGTAACTGGTATTTATAAGCAAGGTTAAATGCCTCTTTTGTAAGGTTAAAAGCATCCGTAATGTTTCCCGGTGCCAGTACTATTCTTGGAAAATCACCCTGACCTGCTCCAATAACCTGGTTTAAATCACCCTGCTCGGTTTTTGTTGGCAAACCTGTAGAGGGACCAGGTCTCTGTGCTTCATAGACCACAAGGGGTACTTCAGTCATAGCTGCTAATCCCACTCCTTCTGTCATCAGTGCAAAGCCACCGCCGGAACTTCCCGTCATTGTCCTAACACCCGCATAATTTGCACCTATAGCAGCATTTATTGCGGATATTTCATCCTCAGTTACCTTTACAAATATATTGTATTTTTTTGCATGTGTGGAAAAGAATTGCATTACAGATGACGCAGGTGTCATTGGATATGCAAAGTACATTTGCATGCCTGCATTTATTCCACCAAACCCAACAGCATCGCCACCAGTACTTGCATACATTTTTCTTTTTATTGTTTTTACTTTTTTATATACAGAATAATTATCCATGAAATAATCATAACCTTCTTTGGCAGCGTTTACATTTAATTCAGCTATTTTCCCCTTTTTGTCGAAGACTTCCCTTATCACATTGGCAAACGTATCAAAGCCAATGCCCAGAGATGCTATTGTTGCCCCCAATGCCACTGTATTTTTTAACAGCGGGTTCTTGTCATATTTCAGTGCTATGTCTCTTAATGGAACCGGGCAATATTTTACCTTACTATTTTTATTGTAGTTTGTTATCATTACGCCATCAAAAATTGCTATGCCGCTTAATGGAGATGCACCGCCTTCATTTATATTTTCATCTGTATGCCTGTTTAATGCATCCTCATTTAGCGCTATTAACACATCCAGGCCGGAACCCTGGTTTTTCACAACCTCTTCTGATGTTCTTATCTGATACCAGCCCTGACCACCACGTATAAGGCTCTGGTAATAATTGTATGTGCTCACGTATAAACCATTCCTTGAAAATGTTTTTGTTAGTATTAAACCCGCAGATTGTACTCCGTCACCTGCAGCACCACCTATTCTTACTATTACATCATCCATGGATACGATACGTTAAAATATTATATAAGATTTTTCAAAAGGAATAAACAGGCAACTATTAATGTGTTAAAATTAATGTAAATTTTTATTTACTTATTAATATTAATACTGCCATTCAATGCAATATTATGGCAAAAAATATAGAATTAAGGATTTATGGAATGACATGTGACGGTTGTGTTACACATATAACAGATGCTTTAAAATCCACCATAGGTGTTGAGGATGTATATGTATCGCTAAAAGATGGACAGGCAATTGTAAGGGTTGATGATAATGTTGATCCAGGGGAACTTGAAAAACTCGATGTATTCACAAAAACACATTACAGGGTTCAGGTAAGAAGCGTTAAGGATGAGTAAATACGATCTTGCAATAATAGGCAAAGGTGCCGCAGCATTCTCTGCAGCAATCAGGATCAGTGAATTAACATCGAATCAAATAAAAATAGCAATGATAGGTTATGGTCCAATAGGTGGTGCATGTGTTAACGTTGGTTGCGTACCATCGAAATATCTAATTGAAGCATCAAAAAACTTTGAAATGGCAAAAAAATCACTGTACGAAGGTATAAATGTGTATGCAAGTATAGATTTTAACAAATTTATGGAAGCCCTGAATAATTTTGTTGTAACAGAAAGAATAGAAAAATATGAAAAAGTAATAAAAAACTTTCATAATATAGATTTATATGAGGGTAAAGCGAAATTTGTGGATAAAAATGCAGTTACCGTAAATAAACAGAAAATAACCGCATTTAATTTTTTAATTGCCACAGGATCAAAAACACTCATTCCCGATGTAAAAGGTCTGAATAACTATTACACAAGTGAGAATATATGGAATATACGTAAAATACCTGAAAAACTTGCAATATTGGGGTCCGGGGAGGTGGCAGTTGAACTTGCATATGCATTTTCCAATTTTGGGTCGAAGGTATACATTTTTAACAGGTCAGATAGGATATTAAAGGGATTTGATGACGATATAACAAAAAATTTAAGGAAAACACTGAAAAATCACGGTATAAAATTCCATACAGGTGTAAATATAAATGAGATAAAAGATAAAACATTATTCTATGATAATGGCTCATTAAACTTTGATGAAATAATAGTTGCAACAGGTAGAATACCGAATATAGATGGCCTGGATTTAGATAGGGCAGGAATAAAATTTAATGATAGGGGCATAATTGTTGATAAATACTTGAAAACATCAAATGAAAACATCTATGCTGCCGGGGATTGTGTTGACCAGGAATTAAAACTTGAAACCTTAGCCGGAAAAGAAGGCACAATGGTTGCAGAAAATATTCTTGGTTCAGGCAGAACGATAAATATAAAAAATATGCCATGGGCTGTATTCTGCGAACCAAATGTAGCTTCTGTCGGTTATACCGAGAAGGAAGCAAAATCCATGGATATCAAGTATAATGTAAGAAAAATAGAGATTAAAAATGTTGTTAAGGCAAATATATTAAAATCAAATGATGGTATTATAAAGGTTATCTCTGATGAAAAGGGGATAATCCTCGGTGTACAGGTACTGGCATCAAACGCGGCAGAATTTATAATAGAGGGGGTATATCTGGTACAGAACAGATTAACATATAGTGATATAATTAATTCGAGCCATGTATTCCCAACCGTAGCGGAGTCTATAAAAATAGCAGGGCAATCATTTATAAGAGATATATCAAAAATGAGCTGCTGCATGGAATAATATTATTTTTATTAAAATATTTAATTTAAATATATTGTACTTATATATGATATAGATTTTTCTATGCTAATTAATTTATTATAGAAAGATATTTATATATCCACGTATTAATATTTATGTATATAAAAAAATCAAAATATTATTAAGCGTAGGAATTATATTTATTATGGCCTCCATGACCGGGATGTCAGCTATGTGGAATGAAACGCAGCAAACCCATGCAATATAACCAGCAGTAACTGTATTTAAGAATTTATACAATAGTTTCAATAGTGGCATATTTGAATACAGGTTTTCAATTAATAATTATAAATATTATTTCATAGCCTATATTTCCATAGAAAATAACGCCACAGTTAAGTTAACGCTAATGCAATACATAGTGAGTTGATTGGAGGAGATAAAAATGGAAAATGTTAAAGTAAACAGATTGCTATTAATTAATGTATTATTATCTCTACTAATTTTTATTATAAGTATTTTTTTAGCAGATTATATCAATATCATGTATAGGACAACACTTATTGTAATATTTTTAACGTTTTTATATATTTTAATCCCTGAAATTTACCTTATCTTTTTTAATCCAAAAAGTAAAATATTATTTTACGTGCATTTTGGAGTTTTATATGTATGGTTATTTTATTTATTTTCTTTACTGTTTCTATTGTTTATTATACCGGAATCCATTGAAATATATTATATAACGTCGGATAAATACAAAAACAAAAACAATGTAAAACACATAGAAGTTTATAATGCAATTAATATAGCAAAATCAGAAATAAAAAAACAGTATAATATTAATGATATAGAAATAAAATCCTCAAAGTTAGAATATGATGACTGGCTTATAGATACTAAATTTTCCATTAATAATGAAAGCAAAAACTACAGGGTTATAATAAACGGTATAAATGGAAATATAGGAAGCATAAAAGATTATAACCATTTAAATATTAACAATGCAAAAACATTGATATACAGTGCACTTGTAATAACGATCATATCATTTATAGTGTATATTATGGATTTTATAAATAATTTTATACCATTTTTTGTAAAAGCATCTAACTTTTTTGAATTTTTAATACCAATTATGTATTTATTATTGCTTTTTATATATTTCTACATGATTCTCAGGATATTTAAAATAGGATTATACACGCATAACGGTAAATATAAATTAGCATATAAGAAAAATAGCATTGTTTTTGGTGTTATAATTCTAATATTTGGCTTGATAATAACAGGGGTTCGTGGAATATTTGTATTGCTTTTCGGCGGGACAATAACATCAACATCAACAATTTTATCTACTTATATTACAGTGATTGCAGGCATAATAGTTTTATTTTCCAGAACTTATTTACATAATATAATAAATTAATTGGTTGTGATAAAATGAAATATAATAAAATAAATAGATGGCCTTTAATAAATACGGTTATTGCTTTCCTAACTTTCATATTAACCATAATTTTTATTTTATATGTAAACCATTATATCTATTTAAGTCAGGTTCTTTTCTTTTTATTGGTATTTTTGGCTATTGCATTTCCAAGTATTTTTTTAACCTTTTATAATAAAAACTTCAATAAAAAATGGAAAGTACTGTTTTATATACATTTTATAGTTTTATTAATAATTTCATCGTTTTTGTCATTAGTTTTCTTTTTAATACCCCTGTTTATTGAAATTTATTACATTACATCAGATAAATACAGGGATATTAATTATGATAATATTATTAAATCAAATAATATAACTGAAATTGCAAAATCAGAAATAAAAAATAAATTTAATGTTGATGATGTTGTGATAGAATCCCAGGATTTGGAAAAAGATAAATGGATTATAATAACAAAATTTACATTTAATGATGAAAAAAAATATTATAAAATAGTTATAAACAGTGAAAAAGAAAACATTGAAAGTTTAAATGAGTATAATTACAGCACCCCTGATAAATTAACAATAAGAAATGAATCAATAATTATATTAACGGCTTTTATAACATCTATTATATATTTAGCTTATAAGATATATACTATTATTGGAATGGCAAATCTTATCGGTACCTCAAAACCAGCACTGGCAATATCAATTTTTTCCGGCGTGTATGGACTGGTATACTTAACATCATTTATAATGTTAATAAATATATATATATATATATAATTTTTAGAATATTTATAATAGTAACGTGACTTTACATCCATTTTCCCTTAATCTCTCTGAAACCCTTCAATTAAACTAAATTTCTACTGTTTAATTGTGGGTACACAGATAATTTATTATTTGATGTATATGGACTTATTTATTTTAC
>JAJZZE010000028.1 GCA_021797735.1 Thermoplasmata archaeon
GAGGGAAAAAGATGGATGTAAATGTAGGAAAGGTAAATCTGAGAAAGTACGGCAAGGGATTGAAAATTAACTTCAAATTCCTCCCACTCCTGAAGAATGGGAAAGTCCTGGGGGTGACCAGATGAAAAATGGAGATCTTGGAATAAAGACAACAACGATTGAAAAAGCACTTGAATGGGGAAGTGCCAACTCATTATGGCCATTAACAATGGGATTAGCATGCTGTGCAATAGAAATGATGGCTACACAGGCAGCAGATCTGGACATTGCCAGATTCGGAAGTGAAATATTCCGTAATTCCCCAAGGCAGTCTGATTTAATGATAGTGGCCGGTACAACCACAAAAAGGATGGCACCAAGGGTAAAAAGGGTTTATGAGGAAATGCCATACCCAAAATATGTAATCGCAATGGGTGTGTGTGTAATTCAGGGAGGACCATATGTTGACGGTTATTCCGTAGTTATGGGTGTTGATAAGGTAGTCCCTGTAGATGTTTATGTTCCTGGATGCCCACCGTCACCGCAGGCATTGACATATGGAATAATAACACTGCAGAAAAAAATAAAGCATGAAACGGACAGGTGATAGTACTATGTATAAAATTATTTCAGAGAGTGAGGATAAAAATAAAATAAAGATAATAAACATCGATAAAAATGATTTAGTAGAGTTTATGGAAGATTATAAGGGCAAAGGTTATTACCTGTCTTCAATAACAGGCGTGGATATGAAGGATCATTTAGAGGTTATATATCATATACATAATTACGATACACATGAATACATAGAGGTAAAGATTTCAACCACGGATGATAAGGTACCCTCATTAACAAAATTATGGAAGGCTGCAGAATGGGATGAGAGAGAACAGTATGACCTGATGGGAGTAATATTTGAGGGGCACGAGAACTTAAGGAGAATAGTTTTGCCTGATGAATGGGTAGGCCACCCATTAAGAAAGAGCTATGATTTAAAGAAGGTTCAGTATATAAGTATGGATCCAGAGGGTAAGGAGCATGTAAGTTACAATGAAAATGAGGGATGGTAATGGCACACTATACTGAACTGAATATTGGACCTATACATCCATCAATTCACGGTATATTGAAATTCAAGGTTAAATTACAGGAAGAAATAATAGAGGATGTTGAAATAACTCTGGGATTTCTGCACAGGAATGCTGAGAAAATATGTGAGTTAAATTATTATGCAGATAATATGGTTTATTTTGACAGGATGGATTATTTAGATGCAATGAACATGGAGGTAGGTTATTTAACTGCAGTTGAAAAACTAATGGATATGGAAGTACCGGAAAGGGCACAGTGGATAAGAATGATTATGGCCGAACTTAACAGGCTTGGAGCAAGACTTGTAGGTTTGGGAGCATTTGGTCTCGATATGGGGATGCTGACACCATTTTTCCATTGTTTTATTGAAAGGGAAAAAATCCAGAAAATATTTGTTGAGGCTTCAGGAGGCAGGCAGGAGGTTAATTATATGAGTATCGGCGGTGTTTATCAGGATTTCAATGATCAGATAATAAATGATATAAGGGAATTTTTAAAGGAATTCAAGCCATACCTTGAGGATATATACAGTATGTTTATGCACAGTGAAATATTCTGGCAGAGAAATGATGGTGTTGGAATTTTAGAACCTGATGTTGCCCTGGATTATGGAGTTACTGGACCCTTATTAAGGGGTTCTGGAGTAGCATATGATGTAAGAAAGGATGCACCGTATATGTTTTATGATAAGGTGAATTTCGACATTCCTATATCACATAAAAAGGACAATATTGGTAGATTTATATTAAAGGTCGAAGAAATGCGCCAGTCAATAAGAATAATAGAACAATCCCTTGACAAAATACCTGATGGCCCATATTTTAACAACAAGGCAAAGAAATCTATGATGCTACGTTTAAAGGGTGATGGCGAGGCATTTTCAAGGATAGAATCAGATAACGGTGAATTTGGTGTTTATGTGCGTGGGAACGGCACATTTAAACCATGGAGGGTTCATGTAAGGAGCCCAGCATTTAAAAATATATCGGTTGTTCCAGTTATGGCAAAGGGAATGATGATAGCCGATTTGATTGTTATAATAGGTTCCATAGATACTGTAATAGGTGAGATAGACAGATGAATCTACTAACCAGAATACATGAATGGTTTTCTTTCCTTGGAAATCCTGCTTCCTATGCTATAGGATATATCCTTGAAACTCTTTTTATAATTATATTTGTTGCCATATCCTTTATAGCATTAATATATATTTTCAGGAAATACATGGCGAGAATACAGAGAAGGGTAGGTCCAAACAGGGTAGGGAAATTTGGCATACTGCAGTTGATTGCTGATGCATTCAAGCTCATAGGAAAAGAATCTATATTGCCTGAGGGAAGGGACGACCTGGCATATAAAATAGCCCCTCTGATAATTATGATAGCAACACTGGTATCATTTATAATATTGCCATTTGGTGATTTAGCATATTTTGGCTCACTGACGATAACGCATTCAAAAATTACCCTGATCCTGCTGTTTGGCATCCTGTCAATACTCCCAATAGGTGAAATTTTAGGTGGCATGAGTACTAGAAGCAACTATGCATTAATAGGGACAATGCGTGCTGTTGCAAAGGATGTTTCATTTGAAGTACCCATGTTAATAAGTGCTTTAGCCATAGTAATGGTTTCATCAAGGTCATTTGTAACGGGAAGTGCTATAACTGGTGGATTTAATCTCTCAACAATAGTTACAGACCAGATAATACCATATGGAATAATAGAGCCCCTGGGTTTAATTGTATTCTTTATTTCAATGATAGCGAGGGCATCATATTCTCCCTACGATCTGGCAGAGAGTGATAGCGAATTAATTACAGGTTATACAACAGAATATTCAGGAATGAGATTTGGTTTATTTTACATAGGATTATTTGGAATGATTTACCTTGGTTCGTTCTTCATATCTATTTTATATCTTGCCGGTTCCAACGGGCCTGTAATGACGGATTTAGGATTTATATACCTGTTCATAAAAACGGATATACTGGTTTTAATAGCGTTTCTTGTCTGGGTTTCATTACCGAGGATAAGAATAGACAAGTTTGTAAATCTAGGATGGAAATATTTGTTGCCGTTATCGGTAATAAATCTAATTTATGCTGGATTTTTCATATTGTATATAAGGTGATAAAAAATGGTTGCAACAGTAAAGGAAATAAAAATACCGAAAAAACCGGTACCCATTCTTGGGTCATTAAGAACAATGGGCATTGTAGGCAAATA
Organism: Thermoplasmata archaeon; assembly: GCA_021797735.1. Taxonomy (GTDB): domain Archaea; phylum Thermoplasmatota; class Thermoplasmata; order Thermoplasmatales; family Thermoplasmataceae; genus Ferroplasma. Next base: position 3,300 of record JAJZZE010000028.1, read on the forward strand.
TATGTTCAAAAAGCCAATTACAACGCAGTACCCTGAGGAGAAGGGTGAAATACCAGACAGATTCAGGTACAGAATATTTTTAGCACCTGAGGCGTGTATTGGCTGTACATTATGCGAGCAGATATGCCCCAACCATAGCATAAAGATGGAGAAGTGGGATTTCAAAAGAGAGGATACCGAAAAACTAACAATAGAAACTGCACATGGGGAAAGAACAAATTTACAGAATAAAAGGCACATATATCCTGATGTTAACTTCGGAACATGCACGGTATGCAGGCAGTGTGAGGAAATATGCCCTACTGATGCAATATACCTTACCCATGAATTCGAGAACTCTAGAACAAGGAATAGTTTTACGTATTCACCGGAAGAGTTAACAAAGCAGGAACAGGATGTGTTTAAATGATTTATACAGCGATATTCATAATTTTTGCTGCTATGGCAATTATAATGGCAATGGCAGCAATAGGCACCAGGAATTTAATTCACTCTACAATATATCTATTTGTACTGCTTCTTGTGTTCTCATCCATATTCATATTCCTAGGTTCGAGTTTTGTTGGTAGTGTGGAAATACTGGTATATACAGGTGCCATAGTGGTGCTGATAGTATTTGTTTTAATGTTAACCGGAGGTAATGAAGATGAAGAATAAAATTCAGAAAATAGCCGTTATATTATTCTTAATAGTTTTCGGTGCAAACATTCTGTACATAAGAGGGTCATTTATCCCGAAATCACAGAATATATCAAAAATAGGAATGGTATTATTTTCCTCATATCTAATACCGTTTGAGTTACTGTCTGTTATTCTGGTAGCCTCAATAATAGGGGTAATGTTTATAGTGAGGGATGAGGAATGAATATAGTGGATGTAATGTTTCTATCAATTATATTATTTACAATTGGTCTATACGGAATAATTACCTCAAAGGTGGGCATGAGAATGATTATATCACTTGAAATACTTATAAATGCGGCATTATTAAATGTTATAGGCATCTCATCACTGTATTACTCAACCAGTTTAATTGTGTTTGCATTATTCATAATAGCTGTAGGTGTAATAGAAACTGCAGTTGGTATCGCAATATTTACTGTGGTTTACAAGAAATATGGTAAGATTAATATATCCTTGCTGGGGGAAATCAAATGGTAAGCATATATTATCTTATTTTCATACTTCCTTTAATAGCCTTTCCGGTGGAATATTTAATCGGGCACTATAAAAGAAGATATGCCGGTATATTCAGTTCAATAATGATATTATTATCATTGATAATAGTCATAGATGGTTATTTATACCTGTTACACCATGCATATATATATTCGCATTATACCTGGTTTTATAACATAGATTTCGGTATATACATTGACCATCTGACAGTAATAATGGCAATGATGGTTTCATTTATATCATTAATGATAAATATATTTGCAATGTTCTATATGAAGAATGACCCAAGGAGACATATTTACTTTGCAGAAACATCATTATTTATAACCGCAATGCTGGGACTGGTTGTATCATCAAATCTTGTACTGTTCTTCCTTTTTTGGGAGATAGTTGGTTTATGTTCATATCTGCTGATAGGATTCTGGTTTTTCAAGCCAAATGCAGCTTCTGCGGCAAAGAAGGCATTTTTAGTAACAAGGGTAGGAGATTTATTATTTATAATCGGTATGGGAGTTTTATACACAAAGTTAGTTAACATAAAAGGAATTACAAGCCCCCTTAGCATACCTTACCTGATAAACAATGCACATGCAATATCTACTGCAATAGGCCCTTCAACACTGGCTCTGGCAACATTGCTGATATTTGGAGGTGCCGTTGCAAAATCCGCTCAATTTCCATTACACGTATGGATACCGGATGCAATGGAAGGACCCACAACTGTATCTGCATTAATCCATGCTGCCACAATGGTAACAGCCGGAGTTTACCTGGTAGCAAGATTATTCCCGCTGTTTGAGTATGCATCGGCATATTCACTATATGTTGTAACATTTATAGGGGCTTTCACGGCAATATATGCCGGCATTCTGGGCCTTGTAATGAATGATATTAAAAGAATATTAGCATATTCAACAATAAGCCAGCTGGGTTACATGATGGCATCAATAGGTATAGCTGGAATAATTGGCTATTCCGGTGTATCATTTGCAATGTACCATCTGGTTGTACACGCTGTTTTTAAGGCATTATTATTCATGGCTGCCGCCGTGATATTACTATCACTGTTAGAATTAAGAAATATAAAGGATATGGGTGGTCTGTTTAAAAAAATGCCTGTTACAGCCATTTTAATGCTAATTGGTGCAATAACACTGGCTGCAATACCGCCAACAGCAGGATATTTCTCAAAGGGCCAGATAATATCTGGTGCCTATGAATATTATACAATGTCCGGCAATATTATACCGTGGTTATTATTAATTTTCGGTGAAATATTCACTGCAGCGTATGTATTCAGAATGTATTTCCTTGTATTTTTAGGTAAACCAAGGTCTGAACTGGCAGAGAAAGCTAAAGATCCGAAATTAATTTATTTAACGCCCCTGATAGTCCTGGCATTTCTATCATTAACTCTGGGAATAATACAGAAACCATTCTATAAATTTATTGACCCATCCGTTTATACATATACTCCACCATTATTTATAGATATAATACCTGTTATATTCTCATTTATGGGAATAGGCATAGCATATGTAATATATTATTACACTGTAAACAATAAAATAGATATACATAAAAACATTGTTTATAGGGTTGTTAAGAATAAATTCTATCTCGATACTTTATATACAGATTATATTGCCGAGAGAATTATATTACCGTTATCATACATAATAGGTTCTAATGACAGGAAATATGATAATGCTGTTGACGAGGGTGGTATGGAGTTCTCTAAATTCGGTACACTGCTCAGAAAAATCGAAACAGGATCAATTGAGTACTATGTTACTTTCCTTATAATTGGCATGACCGTGCTATTTATTATAATAGAATTACTGGGGGTTATAAAATGATATTAATTGGATTTCTTATGGCATTTTTGATAGTTACGATATTAAGTTTCTTTACAGGTAAATATGCAAAGCAATTTTCCCTGATTTCAGTGTTTATTCTTACAGTAATATTTGTAATATATTCGTTTTCAAGATTTGCAACATACACCGGTGGAATAATATCAAAATCTAATATTCTATTATCAAGTTTCACGGCAAATGGAATATCCATAAGGATAAACTTTTCAACAGGTTTGACAGGATTTACAGATGCACTGGTAATAATGGCATTAATGGTAACAATATTTGCACTGTTAATTGGTGAAAAATCAAACGATGACACATTTTTCGGGCTGTTAACGTCAGTTGGCTTCGGTCTGGTGGGACTATTTATGGTAAGGAATTTTCTATTTTTTTACATATTCTGGGAGGTTGTACTCGTACCCATGTTCTTTGTAATAGGTAAATACGGTTCATACAATAAGGATAAAATATCAATAAAATTCTTTATATATACGCATGTTGGCTCATTATTTTTATTGCTGTCTATATTTACATTATCGACATATTATTTCATAAAAACCGGCATATTTACATTCCAGATTTCAGATTTAATGAATTTAACATTCCAGGAAACCTTACCTAAATCTGCCCTGTACTTTTCATTCTTCGGATTTCTACTGGCATTTCTAATAAAATTACCAACATTCCCACTGCATGAATGGCTGCCAAATGCACATTATACAGCTCCATATTCAGGAAGCATATTATTATCCGGTGGCCTGTTATCAATGGGCGGTTACGGTCTTTTGGGTATATTATACCCCGTTGCCAGTTTATTCCCACTGGCACTGGTATACTTTTTAATAGCCCTCGGGTTAGTTAGCGTTGTTTATTTTGCATTTACATCAATGTTCCAGAAAAATCTTAAAAGAATGATAGCATATTCAAGTGCAGGTGAAATGGCATTTGTTACAATAGCATTCGGCACATCACTTTTATCAACGGGTTATGTAAGAACCCTGGATCTATCTGGGGGAATGTACCAGACAATAGCACATGCCTTTGTAACATCTCTGGCATTCTCATCACTGTATTTCATATACAAAAGAACACATACGATACAGGTCTATGGTCTTGGAGGATTATACCACAAAACCCCTGTTGCATCATCATTCTTTCTGGCGGCATTATTGGCATCACTGGGTTTACCAACACTGGCAGGATTTATTGGTGAGTTTTCGGTTACCATTGCCTCATATCAGAGTATAGGGCTTTTAACATTACTGATAGTATTTGGCTTAATAGTCACGGCCGCATATTTTATATGGGCAGCCCAGCGCTCACTATTCGGCTTTTATAATGAATCCCTGGGGAAATTAAAGGATCTTGACAGGGCAGAGTTTCTGATATTATTTTTGATGCTAGCGTCTTCAATATTTATCGGCATATATCCAACGCTTATTTTTAGGCTATTGAGCCTTTATGCTACACATATAGGTGGTTTAATATGAATTTAGAGTATTTTTATTCATTAATAATATTAGGTTTATCAGGGTTTCTCGCACTTGCAATAGGGATCAGAAAGGATAGTAAAAAAATAATTGCACTGTTTACATTTATCATACTTATTATATCCTTTATACTGATCATATTTAAAAGTTCAGGTTATAGCATTTACTTCCTTGATTTTACAGATTTCAATACATACTGGGCATTAATATTTATAGTATCATCATTGGTTATAATACTGCCATCCATGCATGACATACAGAATAAACACGATGTTTTTTATGCCCTAATTTTATTCATGACACTGAGTATGGTAATAGCTGCGTATACATTTAACCTGATCGTATTATTTGTTTCCTTTGAGGGTGTAAGCGTTATAACATACATCCTGGCGGCATACAATAGAACAAAAAGGAATCTTGAAGGTTCTTTAAAATACTTTGTTATAAGTACAATAGGAACAGCATTTACCATTTTAGGTATATCATACTTTTATTTTGCAACAAGGACATTTAATTTACTTGCAGTTAGCAAACTATACTCGAACATGGCGTTACTGTTAGCACTGGTATTCATAATAATAGGTTTTGGATTTGAGATCGCAATATTCCCGATGCACCAATGGGCAATAGATACATACGATGGTTCGCCCAATTCAATTTCATCATTCTTATCAACAGGAAGCAAGCTTGTGGCCTATATGATATTATTAAAAATTTTATATCTCGGTTTTATGCCTGATTATAACTATATATTCTACTTCTTTGCAGCATTATCAATATTAACGATGACATATGGCAATATCTCAGCACTGTCACAGAACAACATAAAAAGGATACTCGCATATTCCAGTGTTGCACAGGCAGGCAATCTAATTTTAGTATTCGCAATAATAGGTTATTCATACTATAATGCCGCACTGGTTTCAAGAACAACGTTCTTAAGATTCGGCATAGCAATAGCAATGTTCTATTCACTGGCGTATATATTCATGAAAGCAGGTCCATTTATAGCAATGAGCCTGGTAAAGAAAGACAAAGTTATGATCGATGACTTTATAGGCCTGGCCAGAAAATCGAAAGTGACTGCCTTCTCGCTCGCCATTCTGCTATTAGCACTTGCGGGCATACCTGTTACCGGTGGATTTCTAGCAAAGTATTTCCTGTTTTTTACATTAATAATAGGCGATCTATGGTGGCTTGCGGTGATATCAATACTGAATAGTGTTATATCTGTATTCTATTATTTCAGGATAATATTATATTCATTCTGGAAACCTGGAGACAATGATTTCGATATGAGTCCGGAAATAAAATATAGTGTTATAATAATGGCTTTAATAACAATAGCTCTTGGATTTGCCTTTACGTTATACACATATTTAATCGGGATAGCAATTATATGAGGTGGTTATGTGAATATTGAAGATGTACTGGAAGTATTTAAAGCGTCAATGGTTGAGGGTGAAATAAACAATGCGTACGATATTATAGATAAAAACATGAAATTATACCATAAAAAAAATAAGGTTATAAATGAAAATTTCATGAACATACTGATAAAAAGCATGAGAGGTGAAATATCACCTGATGAACTGTATAATACGCTGATGGATCAAAAATATAATGTATTCAAATTTATAGAAAATTATGATGAATATATAAAGTCATTAACGGAAATAATAATATATTCATTGAACAGGTATAATATCAAATATCCCGTTTTTGATTCAAAGAGGTGCAATGACCTATGAGCTATCTTGACTGCTTTAAAGATCTGGAAGACGGGTTATCTGCCGCAGAGGCCATACATTGCATACAGAAGCATGGAGAAACTGTATTATATGATAATAATAAAAAAAGATTAGTATTATGGCGTGAGCAGTATGATCCGGAACCAGAAAAATACATGATTAAAATAAGCAACCTATTAAATATAAACTCAAGGGAAAGTTATGAAAGGGCTGATAAGGAATATAATCTGACAATGTATTAATCGGGATATTCTAATTCGGCTTTATAACCTGTTTTTTTATATTTATCAAGAATTTTATTTATGTCATCCTTTTTTATTCCGGCTGTATCTGAAAATGTTAGTGATATAACCTTTTTATCCTTATTTATTATTACAAAGCCTACTGTTTTATCATCAGGCATTATCTCATCTGTTCTTGCATACTGTTCTATATACTCTTCCAAACTTTCATCGGGCAATGGGGACGTAATTACATCTATCATATCGTTTAACGAATCATTAAATTTATCCAATAGTACACATATTGTTGAGGGATGTGTTTCGCTCATTTTTAAATTGTACATTATACACGTTACCATGTTTACATTATGTTATTATTTTATATTTTTATTGTGGTAACAGTTTAATATCAATATATTTAAATAATTAATTATGCTTGGTTATTTCATGAAATGCTCAACACCAGATTGCAATGGAGAAATGGAGCCTGCTGGAAACATGAATTTTAGGGTTGGTGGTTACACGGGAATAGGTGGTATGTTCCTTGGAGGATGGAATGATCTTGCAGAAACAACGCAGACATTTACACTGTATAAATGTAATTCATGCAGCAAAGTAGAATTTTATGAGCCAACGCCAGACGACAATGAAAATATGCAGAAAAAGCATCATTTATTTTGATTTTTAAAATAATTTATATCATTACCGTTTTCATTTTTTTTCTTTTTTATTACAGTTTTATTATTATTTATTCCAAAGGCGTTGATATCCCTTTTATCTACTTCCGTTATTATATTTTCTTTGTCTCCCCTGACCCTGGACCTGCCCTGGATTAAATTTAACGATTTCGAATTGTCCATTTTTACCCTCTTTGCCACGGGTTTTATTGAATTCCGGTTACCGTTATTATCTTCACTCATAATATGATATTTTTTTATTATATTTATATATTAGTTTAAAACGTATATATCAACATAATTATACAGAAAATCTCTGTGGTATTTCAGTGTAAAGCCACTGCTCTCAAAAATATCTTTTAATTCGTCATGGTCTATCTTTATATCAGCCGGTGGCCCTCTTATGCTATTCTTCTTGAATTCTATCAAAATTGCCATCAGTGGTCTTTTAGAATTATTTTTAATAAAGTTTATAACATAATCCCTGCACGTAATATCATGAAACACAGTGGAGAAAAATATCTTATTAAAACCCTTTATTTTTAAGCCACACATATCCTCATTTATAATTTTTATATTTTTTATACCCACTGTTTTTTTACTTATGAGTTCAACTGCTTCAGGGTTCCTTTCCACAGAATATATCGTTCCATTTTTAATATAATTAGAAAACAGCAGGGAATAAAAGCCATCGCCTGCCCCCATATCTATAATTATATCGTCGTCCTTTAAATCAGCCATTTTTATTATTTCATTATATGGTATATATTTCTCCCTGAATTCACTAACCCCATCATAACGTGACATATATAATGGATATTAACGGTATATTTTAAATTAATTATCAGCATCATTCCATTATCTTGGATGAAATTATCTTAAATGCATCTGTCAGATCCTTGTTTTCAAGAATAATTGTAGTATCGTTATAAACTGATATAAGATGTACAATATTGATATCTGCCCGGTATAGCAGCATTGTTATATAATTTACATAACCCTTTGCCCTTTCTATTTTTTCCGGACTTACTATTATTAAACCTCCGAGGTTCCTCTGAACTTTCAGTATCTGGTCTTCGGGGAAAAATGTTAATATTTTATCTACCAGAATTTTATCAGTTATTATGGAAAAACCGCCGGTGGTATCTACAAATCTGATTGAATTTATTTTCTTTGTGTTGTTTATTATATTCGATATTATCTTAATATTGCTGTAACTCCTTTTTAAAATTATCATAGCCATATCAGAGACCATCTCCAAATTTGAATCGTTTAAGGTATCGGATCCGGAAGCAAATGGCCTATTATTTTTACATCTCTTTATTGCAGCTAAAACAGCATCAAAATCATCAAGTGATTCGTGCTCCATTATAAGCCTTGCAAGAGCCGATAAATTTATTATGCCTGTATTAAGTTTTTCACCTATATCCGGATTTTTCCGTAGATATACTCTCACCACTTCTGCTATATTGACCATTTTAGGGTATATCAATAAATTATTAAATAATTTATGCATAAAATCTGACTGTCATAATTAATAAACATATATATGGAAATTAACTGGCTATAATACCCCCATCATGCAATGGAAAATGAAAAGAATATTAACCACATTGAAATAAAGATACATGTTTGATTATATACCCACAGTTTTAAGATCACAGGAAATAATAGACAAATCCTTTCATAAAGCTTCAAATATTGTCGAGCCATATTTTCCAAAAAAGGAGGATAAAATAAGAAAGGAGATAACGGACAGAATATCCACTATAGAGAGTATAGCATGTGGCCATCTGGATAAACTGATAAGGAAGTTCCCAACAATAGAGACATTAAACCCATTTTATTACGATTTAATAGATCTAATGTTTGATGTGGACAGATATAAGCTGAGTCTTGGAAATGTACAGTGGACAACAAATAAAATAAAGGATTTTAGCACAGTATATATTAAAAAGTTAAAGTCACTGAAAACCATAGATAATATGAATAGTGTTATGAAGACATATTATGGCAGGTTTTCATCGTTAATTAATAATATAAATAAGGATTTATTATACTTAGGTGAGTGCAAAAATTATTTAAAAAGATTACCGGGGATAATAATGAATATACCGACGTTTATTATTGCGGGTATACCCAATTCAGGAAAAAGTTCCCTGATAACAAAATTAACGGGGACAAATACGGAAATAGCAAGCTATCCATTCACCACAAAGGAGATATTACTTGGGTATAAAAATATAAATTCCAGAAAGGTCCAGTTTATAGATACACCTGGAATTTTGGACCGTGATATGAGCAAGAGAAATGATATAGAAAAAAGGGCAATAATTGCATTATCAAAAATAGAGGGCACAATACTGTTTTTATTTGATTATTCAAACACTTCAAAATATACGGTAGAAGAGCAGAATAATTTATACAGTGAAATATCAAGCACATTCAATAATAAAATAATAAGGATTCAAACAAAAATAGATATGTGTGATAGAATGGAGGATATATGCATATCAACAGTTACTGAGCGGGGACTGGACGAACTTAATAGCATTATAGAAGGGGAGGTAAATGATTATTATGTTGCAAGAAATCAGGAAACAGGCTATTAAAAATGCGTATTTACATGATGGCAAAGCTGATATTTCTTCGGTTGTAAGTAAATTAATTGCGGAAAATCCAGATTTAAGGAAAAATGTAAAATCTATAATTGAGGATGTAAAAGCCGGGGTAGATACTGTTAATTCCTTAAGCAAGGATCAGATTATAGAAATAGTTAATACAGAATATCCTGAATTTTTAATAAAAGAAAAAAAGGAGGAAAAACATAATTTACCAGATCTGGAAAATGTTCATGGCAGGGTGGTGATGAGAATGGCACCATCCCCATCCGGGCCATTGCATATAGGCCATTCAAGAATGGCAATTTTAAATGATGAATATGTGAAAAGATATGGCGGGGACTTAATATTAAGGATAGAGGATACGAACCCGGCAAATGTGGATATAGACGCATACGACATGATACCAGAGGATTTAGAATGGTTAAATGTTAATGTAACAAAAAAGGTAATACAGTCATCAAGAATGGATTTTTATTATAAAGAAGCAAGAAAAATGATATCAAAGGGGTTTATGTATGTAATAGAGGAGGACCAGGCGGAATTCCACGATTTAAAATTGAAAAAAATACCGGTTAAATGCAGGGATTATGATCCTGAAATACATCTGGAAAGATTTGATAAGCTGCTTGAGGGCAAATATGAGGAAGGTAAGGCCGCCGTTGTAATGAAAACAGATATAAATCACCCAAATCCTTCCATAAGAGACTGGATTGCCTTCAGGCTAAATTATAAAAAGCATCCATTAACCGGAGATAAATATATCTTATATCCAACAATGAATTTTTCGGTATCGGTTGATGACCATTATTTAGGTTTAACACACGTAATAAGGGGAATAGATCACCTGGTGAACACAGAAAAACAGGAATATGTATTTAAATGCAATGGCTGGAAGATACCGGAGTACTTTCATTATGGATTTATAAATATACCGGGTACAGTATTAAAAACAACGCTAATGAAGGAAGGAATAAAATCGGGCAAATATTCTGGATGGAATGATATAAGATTAGGTACAATAATGGCACTGAAAAAAAGAGGATACAGGCCTGAAACATTTAGAAAATACTGGGTAGCCTCAGGAATGAATAAAAACAATGCAACATTTTCATGGGAAATATTTAATTCAATGAACAGGGAAATAATAGATTATAACACAATGAGATATTTCTTTGTGCCTGAGCCAGAAAAATTTAATATTAAAAACAGTAAAAAATTGAAGAGCCATGCAATGTTCCATCCACAGAGGCCCGATCTGGGTTGCAGAGAATACGATCTGGATAAGAATTCAAACATATATTTTCCAGAGAAAGAATTTGAAAAACTAAAAGACAGTGAAACTATCAGGTTAAAGGATTTATGTGCTGTAACAAAACACGCCAATTCTCTGGATTATGTATCTGAGGATATAGATAAAAAAGTAAAAATAATACAGTGGGTTCCTGAGAATTCAGGTAGTATTAAAATATATTATCCGGATGGATCTGTGGAATCCGGTATGATAGAACCACTGGCATCTAATAAAAAAGAGGTCGTCCAGTTAGAGAGATTTGGCTATGTAAACCTGAACGGCAGTGAAGGATACTTTCTGCACAAATAATCTTTTAACACATAAAATTCTCAATTTAAGTTAATAAATAATAAACTGTAAATCCTTAAAAGTAATAATATTAGCATGAGAACTGAGGATCAGAGGAAAGTAGTATGTGGTGGTGACCCTGAAAATTATTTAAAGGCATATTTCAAGGGGTTATATTTTGATCTCGATGATGGGGAAGAAATTAAAATAATTGCATCTAAGGAAAAGTTTCCATTTAAAAAAGAAAAATTTGAGGAACTTGCAAAATATTCAAAACTGGAATTATTTGATTTTAATGATAACGGCAGTGAAATTGATATCTTTCTAAAAAAATAATTAAATTCTCTGAACATTATAGTTTATCTCCTTACCAAGATTATAAAGGAATCTATGGTCAGTCCCTCCCTGAATTATGCCATAACATTCCCTTTTATTAAATTTTATATTTTTTATCTTCAATTTATTATAAACCATATTACTGTTTATAATCTCTTCCCCGAATGATATATTCTCATTGAATGTTTTATACTCTCTCAGTATCTCTGCATCTATAATGAAATTCGTATCATATGGTATAATATCATAAATAAAGCTGTTATTATTATCATAGTTTAAAATAAATTCCCTGTTTTTTACTGGAAATGATGCAGCAAAGATATGTTTTAATGAAAATGTATTGAATATTTTTACCCTTATCTTTCCCTTTTTATTATCAAAATATTTTTTATTTGAAATATAAATATAATAGTTCTGATTCCTCTTTTCTATTCTGTTAAAACTTAAATGTCCATATTCATCATAAACAAAACCTAAGGCTAAATAACAGGCATTATTCAAATTATCATATATTAACGGCAAATATTTTTTATCAAAATTATGTTTAAAACTGTTTTTTTTAACTGAGTAATTGCTGTTACTATAATCCATATCCACTATTTTTCTCAAATAGTTATCAACATTTTCATTTTTAAATAAATTTATATAAACCTTCCAGCCACCGGAGTTTATGATTTCCATTATAACATATCATTTATAAATAATTAAATATTGATATCGGACCATAAAAAAATTATATTTTTAAATAAATATATAAAAAAAAATTTTTAATGAAAAATCAATAATTTAGACCATGTTTATTATAATAATACACATAGAATTTATATGCCGTTGTCATGCATAAAGATTATAATCCTTAATACCATTATTATAGGATACATTATGGATAAAGAAATGGATAATTATGATTCATCACAGATTCAAATTCTGGAAGGACTAAAGGCTGTAAGAAAAGTTCCCGGAATGTATATAGGATCCACAGGGCCTGATGGTTTACATCATATGGTTTACGAGGTTGTTGATAACTGTATAGATGAGTCAATGGCCGGTTATGGTTCAAACATAAATGTAATTATATATAAGGACGGTTCAATATCTGTTGAGGACGATGGGAGGGGTATACCCGTTGATATTCACCCAAAATATAACAGGCCAGGCCTTGAAATAGTAATGACAGAATTGCACAGCGGTGCAAAATTTGATAAAACTGTATATAAGGTAACCGGTGGATTACACGGTGTCGGTGTACACGTTGTAAATGCCCTATCAGAGTATTTAATAGCACTTGTAAAAAGGGATAATAAAATATATTATGAAAAATTCGAGCGGGGAGTTCCGGAATCCGGCTTAAAGGAACTGAGTTACGGTGAAGTAAATGATAATAATGATATAAATAACATACAGATAAAATATAAAAATACAGGTACAGTAATAAAATTTTATCCCGATAAACAGATATTTGACACAATTGATTTTTCATATCAGGTTTTAACCCAGAGATTTATGGATCTTGCATTTTTAAACCCAAATATAACAATAGAATTTACGGATGAAAGGTCTAATAAACATGAAAAATTCCACTTTGATGGTGGTTTAATAGAATATGTAAAATTCCTTAATGAAGGAAGAGAACCGATAAATAAAGACCCCATATACTGTAAAGAGGAATACAGGGAATACATAGTTGAATTTGCACTACAGTACAATAATGATATAAGTGAAATAGATGAAAGCTTTGTAAATAATATTAAAACATCCGAAGGCGGTACACATTTAACAGGTTTCCACACGGGCATATCAAGGGCAATAATAGACTATGCAAAAACAAAAAATCTGGTAAAGGGGGTTACAGCGATAACAGGCGACGATACCAGGGAAGGACTGGCATTTGTACTGCACGTAAAGATGTTAAATCCTCAGTTTGAAGGCCAGACAAAGGAAAAATTGGGCAATTCAGTAGTAAAAAGCATAGTTTCATCAATAACTGAAAAGTTTTTAAAGGATTATTTTGAATCCTATCCGCCTATAGCAGAAGCAATAATAAAAAGGGTTCTGGCAGCAGCTGCGGCAAGGGAAGCCTCAAGAAAAGCCAAGGATTTAATAAGGAGAAAAACTGCACTTGAAAGTGGAACATTACCAGGAAAATTAGCTGATTGCTCATCAAATGACAATGAGAAAACTGAGGTATACATTGTTGAGGGAGACTCTGCAGGCGGTTCTGCAAAACAGGCAAGAAACCGTGAGTATCAGGCCATACTGCCCCTAAGAGGCAAAATATTAAACGTTGAAAAATCAAACGATAATAAGGTTCTGGAAAATGAGGAAATTAAAAATTTAATAACCGCAATAGGGACAAGCATAAAGGATAAGTTTGAAATTAGAAATTTAAGGTACAACAAAATAATTATAATGACAGATGCAGATGTTGATGGAGCACACATAAGAACCCTGTTATTAACATTCTTCTACAGGTACATGAAGGAATTAATAGAGGGTGGCCATGTATATTTTGCCCAGCCACCATTATACAGAATACAGAAGGGAAGCGATATTCATTACGTATTTCTTGAGGATGAAAAGGATGATCTGGTAAAGAAACTGGGAAATAATGTGATAATACAGAGATTCAAAGGTCTGGGTGAGATGAACCCAGAACAGCTATGGGAAACAACAATGAATCCAGAATCAAGAAAACTGGTGCAGGTAAGTATAGAGGATGCACTGTATGCAGACCAGTTATTCAACCTGTTAATGGGTGATAAGGTTGAACCCAGAAGGAAATTTATCGAGGATAATGCGAAATTCGTTCAGAATTTGGATATATAAGGTGAATAAAAAATGTTAATGAGGCCTATAGAGGAAGAAATTAAAACTTCATATTTAGATTATGCAATGAGTGTAATTGTGAGCAGGGCCATACCTGATTTCAGGGATGGCTTAAAGCCAGTTCAGAGAAGAATTATATATTCAATGTATGAGCTTGGTGTTACACATGATAAACCATATAAAAAGTCAGCACGTATTATAGGAGAAACAATGGGTAAATACCATCCACACGGTGATTCATCAATATATGAAGCACTGGCAAGAATGGCACAGGATTTTTCATTAAGGTATACATTAATTGATGGTCAGGGCAATTTTGGATCAATAGATGGCGATTCACCTGCAGCAATGAGGTATACAGAGGCAAGGCTGGATAAAATATCAGAGGAAATGATTAGGGACATAGAAAAGAACACAGTCAATTTCATGCCAAATTTTGATGGTTCATTAAATGAGCCTGTTTATATGCCATCGAAAATACCGCAGTTGCTCATAAACGGCACATCTGGAATAGCCGTGGGCATGGCAACTAATATGGTGCCACATAATCTAACAGAGGTGTCAGATGCAATGCTATTTGCCCTTGAAAATCCGGACTGTGACATAAATGATTTACTAAAATTTGTAAAGGGTCCAGATTTCCCGGGCGGTGGAATTATATATAACAACTCTGATATGATGAATATATACAGAACAGGCCATGGCAAGGTATTATGCCAGGGAGAAATTACTGAGGATAAAAAAAGAATAATAATAAAAACCCTACCATATGGCGTTAATAAGGCGGTATACATTCAGAACGTTGCAGAGCAGGTAAAAAATGGCATAATAAATAATATATCGGATATAAGGGATGAAAGTGACAGAAACGGAATAAGAATAGTAATAAAAATAAAGAACGATGATAGCAAAGGGCTAACAATAAATCAATTATATGAGCATACCGCACTGGAAACATCTATAAGTGTCAATAACCTGGTACTTTTAAATAACGAGCCGAAGGTCATGAATCTATCTGAAATGGTAAATGGATTTTTAAATTTCAGAATGGACATTATTAAAAAAAGGTCAATATACGATGTAAATAAGCTATTAGATCGTGAACATATATTGCTTGGCTTAAGCATAGCATTAAAAAATATCGATGATGTAATAAAAATAATAAGGTCATCTGAAACAACAGATGCTGCAAGAAGTTCTTTGATGAGTAGATTAAACCTGTCAGAAAAACAGGCAAATGCCATATTAGATATGAGATTACAGAGATTAACAGGTTTAGAAATTAAAAAAATAGAGGACGAACTGGTAACCATCAAGGAAAATATCAAAAAATTAAATGAAATAATAAATAATGATAATGCAAGAAGAGAAGTATTAAAAAATGAAATACTGGAAATTAAAAAATCATACGGTGATGAAAGAAGAACCAAAATTTTAAACAGGGGTATCGATGAAAGGAACGATGAGGATTTAATTCCAAACGAAGAATCTATACTGATATTAAGTGAAAATGGTTTAATAAAACGTGTTTCATCAGAGGAATACAACGTTCAGAAACGTGGTGGCAAGGGAATAATTACAAATACACGGAAGGAGGATAATGTAAAAAGCATTTTATCCTGTATGTCGCACGATGTAATATATTTCTTTACAAACACGGGAAGGGTATTAAAGGCAAAGGCATATACAATAGAGAGGAAATCAAGGACTTCACTGGGAAGCATAGCAAGTACATTTTTAAAATTGAATGAAAATGAAAAAATAAAACAGATAATGAAGGCCCTTGATAATAAGGATAATAAAAATTATTTAATAATAACAACGGAGAAAGGATTTATTAAAAAAACATCTGCCAATGAACTATTATCAATGAGAGAATCCGGATTAAAAATAATAAAACTGGATGAAAATGATGAGGTTGTTTCTGTAATGGCATCAAATAAACCATCAAAAGTATTCGTTACGGCATCGAATAAAAAAGCTGCTGTGTTTTTAACCAGTGAGGTATCTTTAACCGGTAGAACATCCAGGGGTGTTAAATCTATTAGACTAAACGGTGCAGAGCTTATAGCTTCATTTTTAGTAGATGATACTGATACAATAATGACTATCTCTGAAAACGGAATAGGAAAGAGGACATACATATCAGAATTTTCAATACACCACAGAGGTTCTTCCGGTACTCTGATTTTCAAGGAAAGCGACAGAACAGGATCCCTGGTTACAGCACTGCCTGTAAAGGACGGGGACGAAATATTAATAATAACAAAGAATAATAAAACAATAAGGCTAAAAGGTGATGAAATCAGGATATTATCAAGGGTTTCCTCAGGTGTAAAACTTATAAATCTGGATGAGGATGACAGGGTCGTTGCAGCCTCAGTTTTATAATTATTTTATATAGTATAACGTTTCCTAATTAACCTTGCAATACTATATATCAATTTTCCCTGGCATTTCATCCATCTTCCATTTCCATGTGAATACAACAGGTTCGTTGTTCACACCCTCTATATAATTAAGCATCCTTTTCTTCAGTTCTTCCTTTGAATCTACCCTTATTCCCCTAAGCATTGACCTTGCCATCTTGCTGAAGAACATCTCTATTATATTAAGCCATGATGCATGTGTTGGCGTGAATACAAAATGAAACCTCCATGGCCTTGATGATACATATTTCATTGTTTCCTTTGAGGAATGTATGGAATGGTTGTCCAGTATTATATTAATTATATAATCATCAGGATAATATTGATCAACAAGCTTCAACCAGTTTATAAATTCTACACTCCTGTGCCGGTCCTCTATATACGGTATTATATGCCCGTTGATCAGGTCTATGCCTGCAAGGAGTGATAGTGTGCCATACCTGATGTAATCATGGTTTCTGTATACCTCACCATGGTTAGAATCTGGCTGCCTGTCTGGATATATATTTCCTGTTGCCTGTATACTGGGTTTCTCATCATATGAAAGAAATGCAGCAAGAAAACTGCTGTTATTTTCCCTCAGTATTTTTACCTCCTTATATACATGCAGTACCTCTGCCTGTTTTCTTTCATGTTCATGGTCTGTTTTCTCCATATAGTATTTTATCCTGTCTGGATGTATGCCACCTGATGATAGTATCTTTGATACTGTACCGTTTGATAATTTCATGAGTTTATATTCCCCGGGTGCATTCTTCCTTATGTATTCTGTTAATGATCTGTTTGTCCATAGTTCATATGGGTAACCCAGATCCTTTGGCTTTGTGCATGCTGTTTTTATTATATATGCCCTTGCCTCATCATCTATTGTCCTGTGCCTTCCCCTTCCTGGAAGATCCTTTAATGCGTGTTCTATTCCAAATGATAGTGCCTTGTTAATGGTAAGGTATACCCTTGTCCTGTTTGTTTTTAATTCCTTTGCTATGGCATTTATGGCATTTTTATCTGCATCCATTAGCATAATCCTTGCCCTCTCATTCTCCATTACTGAGGACTTCCTGGAGTTTACAATCTTCTCCAGTTCCTCCTTTTCTTCAGGCTTTAAAACAATATGCGGTTTTACTTTTTCGAACACCATAACATTATATTGCATTAAAATATAAAATAATTGCTATGTTAATTAGGAAACGTTATAATAGTTATATTTATTTTATATATAATATTTTAATCGAAAACAAAATTTTATAAAATCATTACACATTAACGGCTATGAAAATTTCTATTATAGGGCTAGGCCATATTGGAAAAGCTGTTCTGGGGATAATAAACGATAACTATGAGTATTTTAAAAACAGATACAATCTGGATTTAAGTGTCATAAGCGTATCGGATTCAAAATATACGGTATATAACAGGGATGGTCTGGATTTAAATAAGATTTTAATGTACAAGGAAAGGAATGAATTAAATGAACTTGAAACAAAAATAAACTTTGATGAGGTTTTCTCCACGGATACCGATTTAATAGTTGATATGTCACCGGCAACCAGGGATGGTTTATACGGTAAAAACATATATTTAAAAGCTTTTGAGAGTAATAAAAACGTCGTTACATCAAATAAAGCCCCACTGGCATTACACTGGAAAGAAATAATGGAATCCGCATCAAAAAACAGGAAAAAAATATTATATGAATCATGTGTTGGTGGTGGCGTACCACTATTCAATTTGAATAATTATTCATTGAAATCATCAAAACTACTTGAATTTAAAGGCCAGGTAAGCTCAACAATAAATTTTGTTTTAAACCAGTTATTAAGTAATATAGATTTTAAAGAAGCAATAAAAACAGCACAGAATATGGGGATAGCTGAAACTGATTATACGGATGATGTTAATGGCCTTGACGGTGCAAGAAAAACAGTAATAATTGCGAATTCACTGTTAAACAAGAGTTTTACATTGAAGGATATATATTATGAGGGTATAGAAAACCTCGATAATATTGAATATATGAAAGAGTCGGGCAAGATGTATAGAATATTATCATACATAAACAACACCTCAAAACTTACAGTTGAATCAAAACTCTTTGAAATTAATAAAAATGAATCATTATCATGTATGGATGCATTATCTATGGGATACCTGGAAAGAACGGACAACAACGATGATATTACAATATTTGAAAAGCATGATGGGCCACTGGAAACGGCAGCCCAGGTTGTTAATGATATTCTATTATGTTTTAAACCCTGATAGATAGACTAAACAGCTGTAAATATTATTACCATTAATATATAAATTTTTATTGTGATGTATCATATTTTACCGGTTACAGGAATTATATACCGGCAGTTTATTATTAGTGTTCATTATTTTATAAATTGATACATATTAAAAAATTAAATTTTACAGTACCGTTTTAAAAATAAATAGATCTCCGGTAATTATGAAAAATATATACCATATTATCAGTTCCATTACTGCCAGGGCGAAGCTTCTCAATGCGCTTATGCCGTATATTCCATTATATGTATATAATAATATAATAAATGTTATTAAAAACGCCAGTATATTGCCTAATATTGCAAGTGGTGCAAATATAAACAGTATAAATAATGATATAAATGCCAGGATAAATACTGTTAATATCGTTGATAATATTGCATTGCCAAAGGTTGAATTCCTGTTATGAACAACTATCTTTGATGCTATATACATCGGTATCGATATGAGTATTACCATTATTATTATGGAAATTAAAGCCAGTATTAAACCCATAAAAGATAATATAAATTTATATTATTAAACTTTTTGAACCATTTGAAAAATTTATAAAAATCATTTAAAGGCTTTTACTTGCACTAATTTTTTTATTTCCTGGAAAGAACATTTTATTTTCCCCATATATCTTAAATAAGTATATACCGGATATGATCACAGGTATTAACAGTACAAGGAATGAATTTTCGTATCCTATAATTCCCACTATGTAACCAAATATTAGTGGTACAATCATGAATAATATGTTATTATATCCCATGAAATAGGAATTTGCCGCATTTCTCTGTTCAAGTGTTGTACCTCTGGATATCATGATTGTTGATATGGGGAATATTGATCCGTGTGGTATTCCTAAAAGCATCATTAATACTATAAACGCAGTAAAATCTGGAATAAATGGGAATAATGACAGCACAATACCCGTAATTGCAATTGAGAAAATTAATGGCAATCTTATACTTTTAAACGGCCTTAACATCATCATTAATCTTGTTGCAAGGGAAACTGAGAAGAAATATATATATGGCGAGTATGCAACAGAACCCGACACATGGAATCTGCTTATTGCGAACAATGTTAGAAATATGCTCAGAGCGGCAAAAGGTATATTATAGGTCGTTATTGTCAGCATTGCTGCCTTTAATCCATCATTTTTCAATACATTTTTTCTTGTTTCATTCTTAGTCTCAGGGAATTTTATAAACAGAGATGTAATAAATCCTGCAAACACTGCCGGTATGAAAAATAGGAATACGTATCTATAATCAACGATAGTAAGAAGATAATACTCTATGGATGGGCCAAGTATCAGGCTCAGGCTTAATCCAACAGAGTAAAGGGATATTAGGCGTTCTCTCTGCTTCTGGTCCTTTAACAGGGATGATGATGTTATAAGGTTAGGCAGCATTATACCATATGCAAGCCCAGCAATCGCTGAAGAGAGCCATATTGTTATAGCATCTGCAAAGAAATATGATAATAGTACAAAAATCAGTGCAGCATTTGCAGTTATAAACAATCTTCTTCTTAATTTATGATTTAAACGGGGATTTATATAAAAGGTAACCACAAACATGAACAGGTATATTAATGTGGAAATTATACCCACGTAGAATTCAGAAAAATGCAGGTCAATTTTCGCCAGTAAGGGTGTTGTTGTAATTACCATATTATTTGTTGCCCTCATCGAGAAGGTCATTACAAGTATGGTTATTACCATGTAAATATAATTAACGTTATTATTTTTTATTCTCATCACCTATAACTAAGTTAATTACTATAAATTATTTAAATCTTTATGTGATAACTATTTATAAGTAAACTATTAATGAATGAATTACATTTATACTTATATCCGTGTATTATATTTACATACGTGGAAAAGATATTAATTCTTGATGGGGATGAGAGTTTCGGATTTAGGTTTTCAAAGGATTATATGAGCAAATATAAAATAAAAATATTATATCCCAGACCAAACCTTATTAATTTTATTAATGATGTACTATCATTAAACGATGAATATGATTTTATTATAAACAATTTTGAAATAGACTTCTATAATAAAAACTCAGAACTATTACCATTAAATTCAAAGATTCAGGAGGTAATAAATAATAAATTTAAAAACGGGAAAAAGGTATTTATGTCCAGTCAGTTCGTTTACAGATCGGGGGACGATAAAAAGGATGAAAATTATAAAATTGAACCCGAAACGGCATATGGAAAAACAAAATGCGAGGCGGAAAAAAAAGTAATGGAAAACAATAATTATCTTATAATACGTAGGGGACTAACATATGGGAAATGTACATATAATATTTACACTGATATATTGGCCGCTATAAGATCAGGGATACCATTAAAAATGAATGGCAATATAATAATCAATCCACTGTTAAATAAGGATCTATCATGTTTAACGGAAAAAATAATTAATGATTACAGTAATGAAATATTCAATATATCTTCTGATGAAGACATGACATTATACTGTTTCGGAAATAAAATATATAATTCCATAAGGGAGAGCAATTCAAACTTTATAAAAACATTTTATAAAAACAACCTCAATTATAATATGGATAATTCCAAAATAAAAAGAAAATACAGTTTTAAATTTTCCGGATTATCCGATACTGATTTTCTCACATTTCATAGATAGATTATTAATTAATGGCATTCAATTATTAAATAGAAATATGATATGGTAAAATTTAGATAAATATTTTAAATTATTAGATATACATGTAATATGAATCTAATATCTACAATAGGCAAAATGCATGGAGATATAATAGGATACAACTATAAGGTCTTTGCAGAATATGTAAAGAGTTTTGATATAAATAATATTTTTATAACATACATATCTGAAAATGAATACCGGAAAAACAGAGATAATTATAAAGAAATAATGTTGCTGGAAGGAAATTTTAACCTTTATTTTAATGGTATAGATTGCAATTACTATAATGAAATAAAAAATAAATATGAAATAAAACCCTTAAATGCGGAAAACATTACAAAGAAAAATATACTGGATATTATTAATACGGTGATAGAGTCCTACCTGAAGGGTTACTGGAAGGATCCTGAAACAGTTAATTCGGATGTTACTGATAGTGTTTTCAGGGCAAAACATAAGTTCTTACTGTCCTTGAATCCAGATTATGAGGAAAAATACTGGCTCCCATTGCATAATAAAATATACGAAAATATTCTTAGTATTAAAAATAGTATAATAATATCTGATATAGAAAGTTCTTTCTTTTACAGGGATAAAATAAAATAATTATTCTGTTATTATTTTATCAACAAAATTACTTTTTAGAAGTACCCTTGCTTTGCTTACTGTTTTAGGTATTATTATGGTCTTTACCATCACAATTGAATTCACATATTTATCAAATGTATCGTTATCTATATCCTTAAACGTAAGTATGTCAATGTTTTTGAATATTATTTTTCTATCTATTTCCTCCAGGTCGGTACCTGTTATTTCAAGTTCTTTTATATTCTCTATAAACTTTGACGACCCTTCCTTTATTCCATTTAAAAATCCCTGTGATATATTTTTAGCACTGTTTACAGATCCCACAAATGATTTGTAAGCTTCATCTGTTACCTGTCCTATCGTTTTTCCGGTGTCGTTTGAAATTTTCTGTATTCTGTTATATAAATCAGCACTTACCCCCTTTATGGATATAGTCTTTCTAACAACCTTTTCGTCTTTTTCATTATCTTCGTTGCTTTCATCATTTTTATTTGTCATAATATCTATATGGATTATTGGTATATAAGATTATTGGTATATAAGATTATTGGTATATAAGATTATTGGTTTACCAGATTACTAATATTCCAGTCATAATTTGTCTATAATATCCATAATGTTATCTCCGGGTTTTATACCGAGATTTTTTGCAGTATCTGTACATGAATTTACCTTTGAATTCAAAACATCATTTATATCATTAACACCACTAACTCTAACAGCTATATCACCTAAAGAATTTGCGGCATCTATATTTAAATAACCACACATTATATATCCATTATCTCCCTTTAAAATAACCAGTGGAGCTTTCTTTCCAAGTTTTTCATTTATGTATGTAAATTTTTTATTTTTTATGTTTACTTCCTGATTTATCATAAATATATATTGGAACATAATATAATAACTTTTTATTAAGCACTGTGGTGGTCATTTGCTGCTATTATTTTTATGAGAAAATTAACGGGAACTTCGAATTTTACTGTCCTCTCCAGAGAATTTGTATAATGGGAATCACCCAGCACACAATCTCGATTCAGTAGCACCTCAAATTTAAAGGTTATACAGGATAAAAGGATACAAAACCCAGCAGTTAATGATCAACATAGACGTTTCCCAATAACTTTATTTCCTGATGTGATCAGGGAATTTGGTTGTCATGGCATGAATAAATATTCCTACTGTAGAGTTAGGAATTCATAGATTCACGGATCAAACGCGTGTACAAAAGCATAAAGGGAATATCTAACACAAAAGAGCCAAAAAGAGTTTTTTAGGAAAAGTCCATAGAGGTAACAGTTGCCTTTAAATTAGAACTTAATTTTCAAGGTATTATTTATTATTAAATGCATAGCAATATTTATATATTATATTATATTATATTATATTATATTATATTATAT
>JAJZZE010000050.1 GCA_021797735.1 Thermoplasmata archaeon
TAACAGATCTATTTGGTGATTTCATCAAGAGATATGAGGATAAAACATTGAATTTGAGGTGGTAATAATGTAAAAAAGTAAATTGGCAAATCGCACTATGGCACATTCATTTGGCGAAGTCAAGTTATATGGCATCGGGAGCTCTGCTCGGTGCAGCCGTAGGTGCCTTAATAGCTTCATTTATTACAGATAAACTTGGAAGAAAATTTCTATTAATAGCTGATATTATTATATATATAATAGGTGCACTCTTATCAGCATTGACAATAAATGTTTTAATGTTAATGTTTGCAAGGACATTTATAGGTGTTGCAATAGGTGCAGATTCGGCAATTGCAACAGCATACATAGCTGAATTTGCTCCAAGGAAACACCGTGGGAAATTGGGCATCATGCAGCAGTATATGATAGTAATAGGTATTTTCATTTCATTCATAGTTGCTATGCTTATGTTTTTATATTTACCTATTCACGCATATTCTTTAGACTGGAGAATAGTACTGGGTCTCGCTATTATACCTGCCCTAGTTGCACTGGTATTCAGGTTTAAGATACCTGAATCGCCCAGGTGGCTAATTTTAAAAAAGAAATATGAGAGGGCAAAAAAGGACCTCCTAAAATTTGGAATAACGGTCTCGGATAAAGAGTTAAATGAAGCTCACGATTATTTATATGAGTTAGCCAGCGATAAGCATGTAGAGTCAAAGGGTGTAAAAAGGGCATTTTTTGTAAGTTCACTGATGGGATTGTTTATTATAGCCAATGGAGTTAATATTCCATTAATATATGGACCGTTCATTATTTCTGGGTTACACATATTTCCAGCGGTCTCGAATAAGGCAATAGCAAATTCCTATGCAATCGGTGCAACTGCAATTCTTGGTGCTGTGCTTGTTGCGTCCACATATATTGGATTTAAATTTATTGATATTGCAGGAAGAAGATTCTTAGCACTACTTGGATTTGCTGGCATGGCTATTTCAGATATAACTGGAGGCATATTATATTTATACGGGATAAACATAGGATTACTTTTAGGACTTGCATTCTATCTTGTTTTCTTTGGCATCGGTGGTGGTGGCATTGCATTTTTAATCCAGGGTGAGTATTTTCCTACACACAAACGTGTAAAATTTGCTGCACTGGCAGTTGTTATTGAATGGATGACCAGCTTCACCGTGGATGAAATCTTTCCATATATGGATTCTGTATTGCATTTAGGTTACTCTGTGATAGTTTTCGGTATAGTTTCAGTAATAGCATATATAGTATTCTATTTCACCATGCCAGAAACAAAAAACGTAACAGTTGAACAGATTGTAGAACTTTTTGAAGAAAATTCATTGTTTGACCTTGGTAAAATTAACTCAAGAAATCTGGGTGAAATCAGTTCAGTGGAATTTGATATAAAAAACCGTATAAAGTAAACAGATTATTACTTTAAAATAATTTATATGTAATATACAGTATTTATTAATATTATAATGTATATTCATTTATGGAAAATTCAAAGAAAAAAATTATCGTGACCGGTTCGAACCGTGGAATAGGCTATGCAATAGTTGATCGTTTATTAAGGGAAAAATTTTCAGTAATCATGGTGGATTATGACGGTGAGGTAATTAATACAGCTAAGAACCTGAATAAAATTTATAATAATGTTGATGGCATTCAGTGTGATGTTTCTGATTTTAATGCGTGTAATGATGCCTTTAAAGATATCAATAAAAATGAAATATATGGGATAGTTAATAATGCAGGGATAAACCGGGATGCCCTATTTAAAAACATGGAGTATAATCAGTGGGATGCCGTAATTAAAACAGATTTATACAGTGTATTTAATGTTACCAAAATCTTTGTAAATGGCATGATTGAAAACAACTGCGGCAGAATTGTAAATATATCATCTGCAAGCTGGAATGGCAATATAGGACAGGCAAATTATGCTGCAGCGAAGGCAGGGGTAATAGGTTTCACAAAAACACTGGCAAAGGAACTGGGAAAATATAACATAAAGGCCAATGCAATAATACCTGGATTCATCAAAACACCTATGACGGACCAGTTGCCAGATAAAATTAGGGAAAAATTTATAGATAGGATACCATTAAAACGCATAGGTTTGCCAGAGGACGTTGCCAACGCCACTGCTTTTCTATTAGATGAAAAGAGTGATTATATCAATGGTGATTTAATCGAGGTGGGGGGTGGTCTGGTATTATGAAAACCATGCTGGATATCATAAATGATAATAAGAATGCATTCATTAAATATTTTAATAGCACAGTGACATACCATGATTTTATTGAATATGTTAATGGCATAGCTGCACAGTTTTCAATGTACTGTGATAAAAATGATACAGTAGCAATGATATCTGAAAACATTCCCCAGTTCATCATGTGCGAATATGCTTCATGGAAAAATCATTGTATATTTTTGCCGTTGAGTCCACTGGATTCTCCAATTGAAATGGAGGAGAAAATTCAATTCATAAAGCCAAAGATAATTGTAATTAGCTCGGAGTTTAAGGATAATTTTTATAATCTGGAAAAATATGCAAAGATCATATATACTGATCCTGAGACATTTTCAAAACTGCCTGAAAATTTCGAAAATAAATTTTTAAATAATAATCATATTGAGGAATTGAATCTCCGGAAAAAGGCATATTTTGAGTTATATAACATAGACTCCGAGGATGTTGCTGTTTTGATGTTCACATCAGGTACCACAGGAAGGCCGAAGGCTGCAGTTATCAGGCATAAAAATATATATGCCGCATCATTCATTTATAAGGAATGGTTTAATGTGCATAAAAATGATGTAAACCTTGCCATAGCACCATTTTTTCACATTACCGGGTTAATCTTTGGCATATCATTATCCGTTATTTCCAATTCGGCAATAGCAATAGATTACCGGTTTGGCCCTGATAATGCATTAAAAACTATTATAAATAATAAAACAAGCATCACCATGTTTGTGGCCACCGCATACAGATCCATGATCAATTCCTGGAAAAATATTCCTGATATTAAAAAGTTGTTATCATCCATGAGGTTGTGGTCTGCCGGTGGCATGCCCATGCCGTTGAAAACCGAGAATGAATGGAAGGCCATGACCGGGAAATATATTTATATGGCATATGGTTTAACCGAAAGTACATCACCGTTAACATTATGGGAATACCCATATAATAAAAAATTAAAAGTATACAACAACATTGTATCAGCAGGCAAACCTGTGTATTATACCATAATTAGGAAGGGAAGGGATAATGAACTCATTGCTAATGGTCCGCAGGTCATAAGTGAATATTATGATAATGAAATAGATACAGGGAATACCTTTACAGTAAAGGGCATGAAAACCGGCGACATCTTTTACATGGATAGTGACAGCTATATTTATATTATAGACCGGAAAAAGGATTTAATAGATATATCAGGATATAAGGTATGGCCGGCTGAAATAGAAAATGTTGTGAGGCAGGATAACCGCGTTGAGGACGTTGTTGTAGTTCCAAAAAAAGACGAATACAGGGGTGAAATACCAGTTGCATATGTTAAATTGCTTAACGGTATAAACGTGGATAATAATATTAAGGATAATTTAATCGCATTATGCAAATTAAAATTATCCAAATACAAAATACCCGAAATAAAATTCATTGATAAGATGCCTGTAAGTGCCACAGGAAAAATCAAAAGGTCTGATATATATAAGATAATAGGTGAAGAAAATGATTAGTGGATTTGCTGAAGCTGTTTATAAAAAATATGATAAAAGTGCATATGAGTTAATGAATGAAGCATTATCAAAGGCACTGGATATGGCGGGAATACAGAGAAGTGATATAGATGGGTTTATATCAACATTTATGCCTGGCATTTTTGATGACAATGTTTACATGCATTTTTTTACATCTCAAATATGTAATTATTTAGGAATAAATGTAAAATATATGGATTCAATGGAATACGGTGGGCCATCTGTTTTAGCCGCATATTACAGGGCTGAAAAGCTTATAAAAGATGGAAGTGCAGATAATATTTTATTATTATTCGGTGGCAAAGGTTCCCTGGTGAAGGATAGAAAAATAACTGTAGATTCATACGAAAAGATAAATGATGGTGTTACAAACACCCCATATAAAAGTTTGTTAAATGGCTATGATAATATAAACCCCGTATCGGATTATGCTTTGGCTGCTCAAAGGCATAAAAAAATATACAGATCAACAGATGAACAGAGGGCTGAACTGGCTGTAAAACAGAGAATAAATGCAAATTTATCAGGATATTCAATGTTTACAGGAGATTTAACAGTGGAGAATGTTATAAATTCGCCGGTGATATCAGACCCACTGCATTTACTTGAAATTGTTTATCCGGTTGATGGCTTCCATGCATTTATAGTGTCAAAAAGCGCCGGTAAATTAAGGCCGGTAAAAATACTGAATTATGGAGAGGCACATTTTACAAAATTACCCGTTGAAATGGATGATATTACATTACTATCTGCATCAGAAAGTTCAGGGGATTTCAGGGAAAAAATAAAGAAATGCGATTTATATGAATTATATGATTCGTTTACAATAACCGTTATGCTGCAGCTGGAGAATACCGGCATAGTTGAAAGAGGCAAATCTGGCAAATTTATTGAAAATACAGATTTTAAATCGAATGGTGATTTTCCATTAAATACAGGAGGTGGCAGCATTAACAGGGGTCAGCCCGCATATATGAGTGGCAGTGTCCTGTTATATGAATCATTGCTGCAATTGAACAACATGGCTAAAAACCAGGTTAAATCTGCAAACAGGGCTTTTATAAACGGCATAGGAGGATGGTCAAGGTCACATTCTGTATCAATGATAATAGGTGAGTAATATGGGTTTAACTGAAATATATAATCAATATGAAAAATATTTTAAGGGTAATATTCTGCCATATATAAAATGCAATAACTGCAATTACAAATTCTATTATCCCAGGGACATGTGCCCTGAATGTGGAAGCGATAATTTATCAATAGAAAAATCAAATGGCAATGGAAAAATATATTCTTATACAGTTTCCAATAAAAACATATGGGCAATCATAGAAATGAATGAGGGCTTTAAATTTTATGCAAATATAACCAATTCCGGTACCGTTGATATTAATAAAAGAATAACAATAACATTCATTAACAAAAATAATAAAACCCTGCCATATGGTGAAATTCAAGATTAAATTTTTAACCTAAAAAATGCATATATAAATTAATATTTTACCTTGTGTTAAATATATCCGAATTTGAAAGCAGTTTTTACATAGAAACATTCAATGCCTGCAACTGATTGCAGTAAAAATGTTAAACAGTGTAGCTATACAGATAGAAAATTTAATATAAAGAATTTCAATGCAATGCTATCATGCCAAAATTCATGCTGTATATCCCATACCTTAACTTTGAGGAATCCCATATTAACAAGGCAACCAGTTCAATTCCCTTAGGTTTTAGGGATGCAGGCTATGAATCACATATAATTGTTGGTGTAATGGAATCCAAAAATTATAAAAAACTTGGAATAAATGTACATGAAACGGGAAATTCTGATATAAAATATTTAGTACAGAGAGGTGATAGGCTAAGATTAATCCCACGGTTAAGGAATTTTATGGATTTTAATGAATTCGCCAAAGTATATAAAATATTAATCAGGGAGAAACCGGATATTTTCATGGCATATAACAACTCAATTTTAACCGGTTTTATTGTCCTTGCCTACAGGATTAGATTTAACAGGCATAAGGCACACCCAATATTAAAACTGGACAGTGATGGCAGTGAATTTGTTAACATGGTATCATTCAGGAAATCATTATTTGAGATCTCCTCCAGCTCCCTTAGCATTGTTTTTGATCGGATTATCGTGGAATCATCGTGTGGCTTAAGGGCATTTTCAAATATTCCTGTATTTGGTAAAAAACTTATTACAGTACCGAATAGCATATCTCATGAGTATATGGAGGATTCCGTTGAAATGGAAAGGAAAAAGAATATTATTACTGTTAGCAGAATTGCAAAGGAAAAAAATATTGAAATGCTCATTGAGACATTTGCAGCCATAGCCATGAAATTTCCTGACTGGAACCTTGAAATCATTGGCCCTATTACTGATGAGCAGTATTACGGTAGTTTAAAGAATTTAGTAAAAAAATATGGCATGGAGAAAAGAATTTTATTTACCGGTGCAGTTAATACAGATCAGCTTAGGGATAAATACAGTACATCATCGATATTCTGCTTATTTTCCCTAAACGAAGGTTTTCCAATAGCAAGGTTAGAGGCTATTGCATCAGGCATGTATGTGATTTCTACCGGTGCAGGCTGTGCATCGGATAGCCTGAAATATGGTATTCATATTGTTCCTGATAATAATATAGAGATTGCAGCAGAAGAAATAAGCAATGGAATCAGATCCATAGAAAATCATGAATACATCTTTGAGAGAAAGAAAATGCTATCATATAAAGAACTTGCACTGAAAATAATAGATGAAGTGAATAACGATTAACCGCTACTGGCAGCAGGGAATTATTAAATAAAATTTCTGTGTGGCATTTTTCTAGAGCATTTTTATAGAAGCTTATGTGGAATAATACCCTCATAATCCTCGAAGGCATTAATTTTAATTTTATATGGCTCTGGTTGCCACATTTTCATTGCCTCTATTCTGTAAACTGTACCATAAATTAGGATAAATCTTAATATAAATAAATTAAATTACCATATAAATGCATAATAAGAAATCTACGATAGTAATTTTTATTGCAATGATAATAGTTCTTTCATCCTTTGCATTAATTTTTAATCTAAGCAATAATAATGTACATGGAATAAACAATAAAAGCAGTGTTAACAGTGGAAAAGTAAATACAGGTCTTAATAAAAACAACACAGCATCACAGGTAAATCCAGCAGGGGCATATAACAATGAGCCTGCACCTATGGGATTAGCCGATTATGGGATAGGTTACAACAATACTCCATATAAATATAATACAACATCATTCTTTGGTTCTGCAAAAATAAACAGTATATCTGTTATAAATAACACAACGGGAAGTAATTCCATGACCTTTCAATTCAATATAAACCTTGTTTTTTACAATGGCAATACTAAATATGTATACTGGGTTCAGGACGTTGCATATGTTAATACATCTTCCAGGGCAATTGCATTTATAGACAATATCTGGAATATGAGCTCTTCAGGAGCAAATATGTATAATTCAACGGTTGCAGGAAATGGAACAGTAGGCAATTCTTCTGGAACCCATTTTTATTATTCATGTGCAGCTTCCACCCTGACCGGCAATGATATAAATTTAACATACCCTGCAACAATACATTTCATGGTTAACAGTACAGTGAAAAATGGTTTACCCGAATTAAATATTATGTACAATGATGGTTATGGGTGGGTTACGTATGATAATCCAATTTTTAAATTTGCAAAAAATATAACTGCTGATTATGGTTTTGTTGTTGATGGTTATAATTATGAACCTGGTGGTTTATTCTACGATGCAGAATTAATACTCGGTGGTCCCGGAGGTGGATCTTCAACTGTAGATTTAAAATCCAATGTTAATTTGAGCATTAAGTACTGGAATAACCATAATTATCAGGAAATTTCCAATGCATATAATTATGGTAGCAATACAGCAGAAACCATAAGCAACGTTACATCAAATGCACGTTGTTATATTTCCAATGGCTCAATTTTTGAAAATATAAAATCAGGTGATGGCAGTTTATCCAAGGTATATACTTCCAATAATGTGTCATTATTAAATATATCAATGCCATTTTCAAACGGTTCTGTTTATATAAATGGGACAGAACATGAATTTGTAAATAATGGCATTAACCTGACAATTGCCCCGGGTAAATATAATGTAAAAATTTATAATGGGACCACACTTTATAAAACGTTAAATGTTAGTTTATCTGCTGGAGAATACCTGCCGTTAAACGTTGCAAAAAAATATAATGTTACATTTACAGAAACAGGTCTATTACCAAAATTGCTCTCTCCACCGGTGGTGTGGTACGTTAATCTTTCAAACGGGCAATCGTTCAAATCGATAAATTCAACAATAACATTTATAGAAGCCAACGGAACATACAGTTATACAATTTCAACCGCTAATAAAATATATTCATCGTTATCATTATCCGGGTCATTTACGGTGAATGGAACATCCGTATCAAAAAATGTTTCATTCTCCAAAGTAATATATAATGTAACGTTTAAAGAAACAGGTTTGCCATCAGGAATTACATGGTATGTAAATTTAACAGATGGTAGGTCGTTCAAATCTATAAATTCAACAATAACATTTACTGAAGCCAATGGGACATACAGTTATACAGTTTCGACAGTAAATAAAACCTACAGGCCAGATTCATATACCGGCTCATTCACTGTAAATGGATCAAATGTATCACAGTCAATGGCGTTCAGAGAAGTAAAATATAAAATAACGTTTAAAGAAACAGGTTTGCCATCAGGAACTACATGGTATGTAAATTTAACAGATGGCAGGTCGTACAGATCAACAAATTCAACAATAACATTTACTGAAGCCAACGGAACATATAAATTTACAGTAAGTGCAGATTTAAGCTATATTTCAAATATAGCATCCGGAAAATTTCATGTAAATGGCAGTAATGCTACGAAATCCATTGCATTCTCCAGGTCCTCCGGTACTAGCATTATAGATATAATTACATTAACAGGAGTTGTTGCAGTTGCAGTAGGTTCTGCAGCTTTTGTAATTTTCAGAAAGAAAAAATAACTTTAAAATAAAAAATTTTTTATCAAATTGTTCAAATAAATACGTTAAAAATAAATAGATAGATTATATTTCCCCTTATGTTGATATTATATACAACACTGGCAATAAATGCAATGCTGGGGCGAATAGATGATTTATTAATAGGTGTTTCTGCCGTTTTAATATCATTACTGTGGATACCCATAGCACTAAATTTTTTCAGTACCGATGAAACAAAAAAATATATGGCAAAGGAAAAATTAAAGAATGCAACCATTGGAACGATTATATATGTTATGGCGATAAGTGGTGTAATATATACAGTTTTTAATTATGTGGTAACCGGTAGTATATAAGCATGATATCCAATATTTTAAATGGAATTATATCATTATTATTTTCATTGCTGGAATATTCGGTTACTGTATTATGGGATCTAACGGTAAAGTATGGTTTAAACCCATATTACTCATATTCACAGTTTATAAAACCAAACAGTTCATTTATTTCCTTTTATAATTTACTATTCAACAATATCTATTCAAACATTATAGTTACAGTAATAATTTTTTCATCACTGTATATTTTAATAAAGAATTCATTTTTTGCACCCATAAAATTTTCAAATATTATAATAAAGTTCTTCATAGCATTATTAATATTTTATAATTCATATGATCTTGGCATCCTGTTTTTGAAATTTTCATATGTTTTTTATAATTATATATACAGGTTAAATAATAACTGGTATAGCATACTGAATGTAAATCCTGTAATAAGCAGCAAAATAGTATCGCTATTTTTTATAAGCACATTTGTTATGGCGATATCAATTTTATTTGCCATTCTAATATTTCGCCAGGCTTTAATAATATTCTTTGTAATCGTTTTCCCGTTAATATCAATATTTTTGATAGTTCCTGACACTGAAAAATATGTATTTAAATTTATCAGGATATTCTTTGAATTATCATTTTTTCCCTTCTTTACAGTAATCATGTTATATACATTAACCATGTTTTCATATGACCCATTTTTACAGATAGGTATTATATATGTAGCCGCAATTGCACCTGTATATTTTATGACAGAAGTTTTTAATTTATTTAGAATGAGCCTGTACGGCATGTTATCAGGAATTGATTTTCCTTCAACGGCATTAAGCCCTGAGGGATTATTAAATTCCGGTTCATCACTGCCCGGCATAATCAAAGAACCGGAGAGTTACTATGACCCACAAAAGTTTTAAAATTCCTGTTAATATATACAATTACCATTCCTATGTTTATAATATGCCAGTGGAGAAATTAATTTTAATTATCTTTGGCATATCATTATTTTCAATATTTATAAGAATAAATTTTATTATTTCCATAATAATTTTTATGGTATACTTTTCATTTTTATTTCTAATAAAATTTGATTTAAATAAATTCAATGAAATAAAGAGGAGATTGGACATAAAAAAAATTAATAATAAAATAATTAAAAGGGATAATTTATTCTTCAAAAACGGTACATATTTCAGCGTGATAAAAATAGGCACGGACAATATTTACACAAATATAGAAAAGGAATACATAATAAAAAATTTTAATAATATATTCAATAATATAGAATCCAATTTTAACATTATCACAGTGCCATATAATATTGATATAAATAACAAAAATAATTACTATTACAGCGTTTATTTAATACTAAAATCAGACAGTAATGAAAAAATACTAAATGATACGAAATTTATAAAAAACTATTATAATATAGAAATACTGGAGAATATAGATTTAATTGAAAACATTGTAAAACTCAATTACCATAAAAAACATAAACATTATTTCGAATATGAAAATAAATATTATTCATTTATAGATTTATACGATGCAAGGTATGATAATGATTTTTTATATCAGTTATTAATAGAAAGCCTTGATTTCCCTGTAATACTGGATTTTAAAGTAAAGAATATTAAAAAGGACCTTAAACTGGACAGGCTCCTGGCTGAAAGAGTATCAGAATCAATGAGGAAAAGTAATAAAATAAAAAACTTAAATGTACAGATCAATGATTTAAAAGAAATAATAGGCGATTCAAGAATTTATGATTTTTCAATAAGGCTAATAGTAATCTCTAATCATCCTGTTAATTTAAAAAACAGCGTTAACAGTATAATAAAATCAATGAATATAATAGGCTTAAAATTCAAATTATTAAAGTATTTTGATGATAATTCATTTGATTTGCTGGATTACAGAGGTATAAACTATTTAATTGGGCTAAAAAATTTATCGTCAATAATTCCATTTTCATTTACGGGAAAACCAGATATAAACAATTTTCCTGCAGGAATTGAAATATTAAACAATAAGCCATTTTTATTTAATCCATTCAAAAAAGAATCATACAATATTATAATAACAGGAGAAACCGGGTCAGGCAAAACATATTTTTCGGAAATGATGATAAATTCATCCAGTAATTCGAGCACCTATATTATAGATCCATTAAAGGAATACAACCATGGTAAAATTGTTGATGTTTCCAGGGGGGAATATTTAAACATAGATATAATAAACAGCGAACAGAAAAATATTCTGGCAATAACAGTAAAAAAGATATTGAGAGACCTATCATTATACGATATTTTAAATAAAATTGACAGCCTCTCTGGGGAGAATAAAAACATGTTATATATCTTAAATAAGATAGGCGATTATTATAATAAAAATAAATATATTGATTCATTTAAATTTTATATCAAAAATTATTTTTTAAAACCAGTTGAAATAAGCAGGGATATAGTATTTAGATATGATATAAATAATAATCTATCTGAAATAAATTTCTCATTCATATTATCTGAGATATCGTATCTAATGTCAGTTAGCAGTAAAAATAAATATATCGTTATAGATGAAGCACACCTGTTATTAAAAGATGAAAAAATAGCAGAATCAGTGGATATAATGGCAAGGCATTCAAGGCATTATAACACATCAATTGTAAATATTACACAGAATATTGATGATTTCTATATGAACAGTTTTTCAAGGTCAATATTAAAGAATTCCATGCACTTTTTTATTTTCAGGCAAAAGGAACCTGTAAGGGGTACAGTATTTCCAAATTTTGATATAAACACATTAAATTTAAAGGGAGGAAGTGGAACCAGTTATTCTGAATGCTATTATTATTCAGATAATTATATTACCAGATTAAAAATATTTGATAATAAGAATAATACCATGAATACAAAAAAATAGATAATAATTATCGGTATTTTCAAATAACTTTATTAACAGTTTAAAATTATTGCCATATGGAAGGATATTACACAGGAAATATAAAGGATGTAAAAAGTGATGAGGTGAAGGTTGGCAAATCAAAGAGAACGTATATACAGTGGCTAATAACAGATAAGCAGGAAAAAAATTATGCGATGAGAAGGTTTATCATAAAGCCTGAAGGAAAGATAGCAATGCATTACCATGACTATTACGAAAGCCTGTATTTTGTTAACGGAAAATGTTCTGTATGTGTTGATGATAAAAAAATGGAATTAAAAAAGGGTGATTTTATATTCATAGACTCAAAACACAAACACGAAATTATAAATAATGGCAGTGAGGACCTTGAATTTATATGTGTTATAAATTATACAGGCAATATGAACATAACAGCTTTAGATGAAGAATGTTTTAATTCAAAATAAATCTATTTTTATTTATAACTGCAATTAATTTTAAAAATTTACCAGGTTTACATTTAATATATCAAGTATACTATCTGATTCAAATGTTTTCATTGCATATTTTTTAACATCGTTATATTCTGGATTAAATGCTATAAAGTATTTTGAACCATATTTCATTGATGCATCTGTCATTGATGACCCTATCGTTATAACATTTTCAGGTTTAAGCCCAAATTTATTTTCCACGCTATTCAGTGCAATATCTTTTCTCAATGGGTCAACGTTTTTTATAAATCTAAGTTTTTCATTTACTATTTTTATTTCATTTGCAATGTAATAGTCAAAATTATATTCCGAAGCTAATATATCTGCGTATTGCTTAATGCCTTCAGTTATTATTGTTACATATATATTATTTCTGTGCAGTATTGAGATAAATTCATCTATGCCGTCATATACCTCTGTGTAATCAAAGGAATCCCTTACAATTTTATCAAATTTATTATTGTCCACGTTTATGTTCAGTTTATTATTCATGTTATCATATAGATATCCAAAGCTGTATCTTATGTTATAATATGGATTTTTAGATAATTTATTCATTAAATTATTCCACGAATTCCGGTTTTTAAGTAATATGCCTTCCATGTTTAAGGCTATCATTTTAATCATTGTTTTACCCCTTTATTTTTTTCTCTTTTTAACTTTATTAATCAGTAGATAGGATTTAAATCTTTCTATATTTTTCTATATAGCAGTATCTATTCCTATATAAATTTAAGATAATTTGTTAGTTATATTTTTAATGGAATTTTTTACAGTGTACATTAATTTCAATTATCGCCAGAATTATTAAAAACAGGGCAATAGCAGCATAGAAGTATGCTAATATTATAGAATAGCTTATACGGTATAGCAAATATACAGCAAATGCCCCTGAGGAAAGTGCACCCATGGGAAGCACAGATATCTATATGGATATTCATTTGAGGATACAGTAAATAGAATTATTTATACGAAAATTAAAATATGTAGTTTGTAATATTAATATATGAAACCGTATAACCAGAGCAATAATAATATACCTGAGTTGCTTGAAAAGTTTGACAGGGTAAGAAGCCAGACAGTAAAATTAACCGAGCCGCTTGAAAGGGATGATATGATGGTTCAATCGGCACCAGAAACCAGCCCTATAAAATGGCACCTGGCGCATACAACATGGTTTTTTGAAAAATTTATACTTGAAAAATATGATAAAAGTTATGTAAAACTTGATAAAACATTTGATTACCTATTTAATTCATATTATGAAACAGCAGGAAACCATATAGAAAAAATTAACAGAAAAACAATAGCAAAACCTTCACTGGAAACTGTTATGAAATACCGTGAATATGTACAGAATAGAATAGTGGACCTCTTTGATAAAAATAAGGGCAGTGATGAAATATATAAACTGATTGTAACTGGCATAAACCATGAGCAGCAGCATCAGGAACTGATGTTAATGGATATAAAAATGAATTTTTTCTCATCACCATATAAAACACCCTATACGGATCTTGAACCGGATAAAGCAAAGGCATCAGATTTAAAATTTTATGAATTTAATTCCGGGTTAAGGGAGTTTGGAACCAGTAAATCCTTCCATTTCGATAATGAATCTCCTGTTCATAAACAGTATTTAAATAATTTTAAAATAGCCAATAGACCTGTAACCAACGGTGAATACATAGAATTTATAGAAGATAGGGGGTACTCAAAACCACAGTACTGGTTATCCGATGGCTGGGATACTGTAAGGTCAGAAAACTGGAAAATGCCCCTATACTGGGAAAAATATAATGATATATACTATTACTATACCATGAGCAGTTTAAGGGAAATTGATTTAAATGAACCCGTTGTTAACATCTCATATTATGAGGCCGATGCATTTGCAAGATGGAAAAATATGAGATTGCCAACGGAATATGAAATGGAAGCTGCATATAACGAAATAAATGATTATGTAGACTCAAACAGCATGGAAAGCAATTTATACCATCCTACGGTTAATAATCTGAATAAATTTTACAGATTTTCAGGTGTATGGGAATGGACATTATCTCCATATGCCCCGTATCCTGGATATAAAACACCTGAAGGTCCAGTAGGAGAATACAACGGTAAATTTATGTCATCCCAGATGGTTTTGCGTGGATCATCATGCATAACTCCAGAAAACCACTCAAGAAATACATACAGAAACTTTTTCCACCCGTATGATAGATGGCAATTTTCTGGATTCAGGCTTGCGGATGACCTATGAAAAATAAGGAGATGGATGAAATAATATCGGGTTTAAAATCTGAAAACAAATATATAAGCCCCATATATTTTTATGATGAGGCCGGTTCAAAACTATTCAGTGAAATAACCGAACTAAACGAATACTATTTAACGGAAACAGAAATAGGCATCATTAAAGATAACTGCAGTATATTCAATGATTATACAGGTAGTTATACTAATATCTTTGAAATCGGTGCCGGAGACGGGAAAAAGGCGGAATTGTTTTTAAAATGCATTAATAACGTCAAATCCTATTCAATAGTTGATATTTCCAAGAAATTTATAGATGATTCAATAAAAAGATTAAAAACCAAATTTCCAAACATTGAAATAAATGGCATAAATACTGATTTTTTTGATTTTCCATACACATTGAAAAGCATAGATGAGAAAAAGGTTATACTATTTTTAGGTTCTACAATAGGAAATTTTGATAAAAATGATGCATTTGATTTTCTTAGCAATTACTGTAAAAACATGAAAAACAACGATATAATGATTGTTGGCATTGATATAAAAAAAGATCCTGATATAATTTTAAGGGCATATAACGATTCTAAGGGTATTACAGCAAGATTTAACCTGAACATATTAAATAATATCTCAAAAATATTGAATGTAAATATACCAGAAAACAGATTTGAACACAGAATAAAATATGATGAAAATACAGGGTTGCTTGAAATGTTTCTTAAATCAAATGAAGATTTTTCAATAGATATAAATGGAGATATTATAGAATTTAAGAAAGGCGAATTAATACACACAGAAAATTCATTTAAATACGGCATTGATGAATTCAAAAATATGATGGAAAAAGCAGGATTTAAGAATATTAAAGCCATAACAGATGATAATAAATATTTTTCAATATTTATTGGGGAAAAATTGTAGGGTATTACTAAAAATTCTACCGGCTTTAACCGCCCGATTATGGATAGCTGCTAATTAAACTATTCCCTATCAGGTATTTCATCTTTTTTTCCTGCCGATTAATTTTTTTCTAAGGCCGAATCTCTGTAATTCCATAGACGCAACCGTTTTTATTCTATGTACAAATGTATAGTTGCTATTTAAGATATAATTAATTATACCATTAATCTCTACATCCTCTCCGTTTACATATAAATTAATGCATTCATTCGTAATCCGGGCCCTAAGGGAATTTTTTACCCTACGTGTATTAAAAAAGTTGTAGAATTTTCTATACTCCTCGATTTCACGTTTGACAAAGCGCATTCTATCCTGGTGATTATGCGTTATCGATGCATTTTTATTATGGTGCCTGTAGAATGTTAACACTTTTTCACTTGCTGCCAGTTTTCCTGCCTCCAGTGCCGAGAAATACATAAATGTATCAGTAAGTTCACTTACTTTCGCTATGTTGTTATTTATTGCATGCTTCCTGATTGATATGCAGGACATATTGAACCCATCCCCTAATTTTTTGTGGTTAGTAAATGTGTTTCCATTTTTATCTACGTTTTCATAATTATTATGCAGGTAAACTATATTTTCGTCCACATTAAATGTGTTAAAAACGCATTCTAATTTTTCCTTAGCTATCCAATCATCGTCATCAAGGAATGATATAATGTTTCCATGAGATTCTGTTATGCCAGTATTTAAGAATTCACCAACTGTCCCATCCATTACAATATTTTTAATATTGTTTTCCCCTGCATATCTATCTATTGAGTCATCACTGAAATTTTTTATCAGTATAATTTCATAATTTTTTCCATTCAATGTCTGATTTACAGTGCTTTTTAAAGCATCCATAAGGAATTGCTTTCTACTGTATGCAGTAACTATGACAGATATATAATCATCCATTAATTATTAAGAATGCTAAACATATTATAAATATTCCCCTATTGCCTGTGCCGGTACTGATATTTTATTTAATTCATAATTTATGTTTATTTTGTTTCCCCTATAAAAAACGCTCATTTTACCATTATAAAATGCTATCAATTTTCTATAGCCTTTAGTATTCTGGTGGGCCATAATCCAGTACAAACTCAAAATCTTAAACTATCTATATCCGGATCATAGGCCGAAAGGAATTTTCCATGCCCCCTGAATTTTGAATATGCGTCAAAGCATTCCAGTGTATTTTCAGCTATTCCGACAGGAATGTTTTTTTCGATGTTTTTTCCCTTAAACGAGCAATCCGAGAATGTTATATAACCGCTACCAGTTAGAATTCTGAATGCAAGTGAAGAACGATGGTGGCATCCAACCCATGTTACATTTATTCCATCTGCTATGTTGAAATCGGGAAGAGTATCGAATAATACAACCCTATCCCAGGCATTGAAAAGGATGTACCTTAAATCCTCCTCAGGAATAAAGAGATTTCTGGGCAAATGTTTCTTATTTTCTGGTGCAACAATATCCTCTATCCACCCCCTTCTGTTTATAAATATTCTGGCATTGGCAAATTTTCTGATGCCACCTGTTGTATAATCCTGTAGGGGTGTGAATGAAATTCCATTTATTTCTGAGGGCTCAATGTCAAAATGCTTTAATTCCTTTATAATATCGTTTGGCCTGAACACGCAGCGTTTACCTGCAAAATTAACCATGGCTTTGTTTCTCTCATTTAAGTCCTCTGGCAATCCCGTATTGATAAGAAAATTTAACTCTTTTCCCTTTAATAGCAGGGCATGAAAGGATAATTTTTCCCACTTATTCCATCCTTCCATCCAGTACACCTCAGGTGCTGGAACTTCAGCCTCTCCGGTTTTTATTACATAAACTTCAAAAATATTATTTCTGTCCGTCATATTCAACACCGAATCCCGGTTTTTCTGATAATGATATGTAACCATTATCCGGGTATGGTATCCCAGACATATGCTGCTCCATCCATTCCCTGTATTTTGTTAAAAATTCTGCCATCGGCGTAACGGATTCCGGTTCTGATACAATAAAATGTAGATTATATATATTGCCTGTATGTGGTATCACCACTGCACCATATGCCTCTGAAAGTGCAGCTATCTTTTTCATTGCGGTTATTCCACCGGCCCATACAGAATCACACTGAATTATTCTTATTCCGGAATCCAGTAATCTTTTAACATCGTATAGATAGTAATGGTGTTCTCCCTCAGAAATGGGTATATCTGTATTTCCTGACAGTAATTTCATGGATTCAAAATCATCAGGCAGTAATGGCTCCTCAACCCATGCAATATCATATTTTTCCAGTTTTTTAAACATTTTTAATGAAAAGTTATAATTCCATGACATCCATGCATCGCATGCCAGTTCAACATCATAACCCATTGCATCCCTTACTGTTTTTACAAGTTCGATGTTCTTTTCAACACCGTTTATCTCTGATGGCCCATATAAAAATCTCATTTTCATTGTTTTATAACCCTCATTTATATATTTGACCGCCTCTTCCTGAAGTGATTTAAAATCCGTTGGATGTAAATGGCTTGCGTATGCCCTTATTTTTTCCCTGGTTTTACCGCCTGTTATATTATATACGGGCAGGTTTAAGGATCTTGCATACGCATCATAAAGCATCAAATCTATTGCACTTATTGCATGCATTACAAGGCCACCACGCCCCAATGGCAGTGTATACCTGTATAATAAATCCCAGACCATATCTATATCAGTAATATTCATGCCAGTAATTTTATCTGACAGCAACATAACAAAATCAGCAACTTCCTTTGTTGCATTGTAATATACCTTTATATCACCAGAATCAAGTTCAAGCGTATAAATGTCATTTATCATTGCAGCTTCTGTGGGTGATACGGCACCTAATGTTTTCTTATAATAGTCTGTTGGTTTCACATAATCATATACAGGCTGCTTAACGCTGATTCTGTTTATTATCCTTATTTTGTCGATTTTCATAAAAATAATATAATGTTCCTATTAATAAGGCATTATCCGGAAATGTTTAGTTTTAAATCCTTATAGAAGAATCATTTATTAGCACTATTATGTATAAAATTTATATTTTTAATTTCTTTTTATTCTCTAATAAAAGTTCATTTATTTCCATTTCCAGATTTTTATGGTCATTTTCAGATATTTTAAAGAATGGCTCTCTGGGCTCTCCGGTACTGTAACCCTTCATTATTTCAACCATATCATATATTGATGACATAACACCGTATTTCTTTGATAAACCAACCAGCTTATTCAATAATACCTGATATCTGTCCCCGTCATGGTTGTTATAATTCTCACCTATTTTTTTTAATATATCAAAGGCATAGTTGCCTGCCCCCGAAACAAATCCATCCAGATTCTCCCTGTATGATGGAAGGACGTATTCATCAGGCCCGGTATATACGCTTATATTATCAACATAGTATTTTACATTTAAAATATCACTTAAATTAAATGTTGTCTCTTTTATTCCTATTATATTGCCGCCTTTCCTATTTATTTCATTTATAATGTCATATGTTATATTATATCCTGTTGTTGCCGGATAATTATATATCATTGTGGGATAAATCCCTGAAATTTTTACATAATAATCTATTAGCCATTCGGTTTTCATGCCATTATAATAATATGGTGGCAGAGCCCCAACAGCATGGATTTTTATTTTTTTTGCATATTCTGTTAATTCCACAGAATCCTCAAGATTTAATGAACCTACCTGTAAAATAATATTATCAGGTATGTTTGAAAATGCATCCAGCATGTATCTTCTTTCTTCCATAGATGTTGATGGGCCTAAACCTGTCGTTCCGGCTAAAAATAAATAGTCCATGCCACCCTTTAAAACATGTTCTCCGTGATTAACAAGCTTATTCCTGTCTATTTTATTATTGACAAACGTTGTTATTATAGGTATTATACCCACATTTCCACTCATAATATTACATAACTATTTGTAATATATTAAAATTTGCATCGTTTACAGATTTCTGTTTCCATGTATTTCAATTATTTTTTCAACTGTAGGCACTGATCTATTTTTATTATCCCATTATATTCCATACCTCCAGAAAATACTGAGTACTCGCTATACTGCGTTATATATAAATTATATTCCATACTATTCCATTTCATGTACAGATTATTATAAGTGGTATAGCAATGCATTAATTTATTATAGCAGTAAAATCATATAAGCAATGTTTAAATATGAATTATAATTAAATCATCTATGGAATACTATAGCGAGGATATGCCGGTAAATGTTTTTTTCGATATAGAACATGATAGCTGCTGGACAAATATTACAGAGGATAGGGACATAACAATACATACCATAAATCACGATATATTTAAGGAGAGAAATTACATTATCGGTTCAATAGAGGTAAAAGCACCAACCAATGATGCCTTTAAAAATTTTATCAGGGAATTTAAAAAATCAAGCATTATAAAGGAAATACTTGAGA
This sequence comes from Thermoplasmata archaeon, assembly GCA_021797735.1. GTDB lineage: Archaea > Thermoplasmatota > Thermoplasmata > Thermoplasmatales > Thermoplasmataceae > Ferroplasma. The sequence continues at coordinate 20,271 of JAJZZE010000050.1, forward strand.
TAAATATACTTGATAAACAGAAAAGGATATATGAAGTAATTTTTAAGGAACAGTATGACAATATGATAATGTCTCTGTTATATGAGCATAAGGCAATAAACCCCATGGACTCTATACAGAATAATATCGAATCAATAAGCAGTACAATTCCTGAAAACGAAGCCTCTGACCTGAAAAAAGAACTTGAGAAAATTGGTGAGGTTAAGTATTTCAAAATTGCTGAGCCAAAAAGATACAGGAATGCGCATGAATGTTTTGAATTAACTGACCAGGAAGCATATGCAATATATGTTGCACTGAAAAATGGATATTACAATATGCCACATGAGGTATATTTAAAAGATTTATCAGAAATAACAGGCCTTTCAAAATCGTCCCTTGCAGAATATTTAAGAAAAGGCATGGACAAAATTATTCTTAACTGGGGAGAAAAAAACATGTTTTTCATTGAAAAGAAGATAAAAATGAGATGATATTATGGATTTTAAAAACAAAAATGCCATTGTTACAGGAGGCAGCAGAGGAATAGGATCAGCAATAGCCATTGCACTTGCTGAAAAGGGTTCTAATGTTATATTTACATACGCCCATAATGATGATGAGGCGGGAAAAACTCTTGATAAAATAAGGTCAAACGGTGTTGATGGGCATTCATATAGAATAAATCAGGAGAACATGGAGGAAATAAACAAATTTATTGAATTCGTTAAATTAAAATTTAATACTGTTGATATATTGATAAATAATGCTGGTATATGCCCTTTCAGAAATTACTTTGACATAGACAAACCACTTTTTGAAAAGGTATGGAAAATCAATGTTGAAAGCCATTTTTTTATAACACAGGAAATATCAAAAATAATGATTGAAAATAATATAAAGGGCAAAATACTTTTTATAAGCTCAATAAGTGCTATAGTGGGTGGTGAATTTCAGGCACATTACACAACAACAAAATCAGGCATAAATGGCATGATGCATTCCCTTGCAATTATACTCGGGAAATATGGTATCATGGTCAATTCCCTTGAACCCGGAACAATTTTAACTGATATAAACAGGGATGACCTGTCTGATGATAAAAAAAGAAAATACATGGAATCAAGAATACCCCTTGGCAGGTTAGGAAAACCTGAAGACATGGCAGGACCAGCCCTATTTCTTGTTTCAGATGAAAATACCTATGTTAATGGATCGGAATTGCTTGCAGATGGAGGCATGCTGGTAAATTTACAGTAAATATTTAATTATATAAAAATATTTTATTTAATACACAAATCAAAAAAATATGGTATTATATACTGTTCGTTTTAGGTTTTAAAAATAAAAATTTTAAATGAATTTATAACGATTCTATTTTTCAGTACTCCACAGGGTTATCTATTGAAGTTTCATCTATGGATTTACTCTCTGTTTTAACAAGATCTGGCCTAACCTTTGCAAGTACGCCTACAACTATTAAAGCTGCCAGGAAAAACGTTCCTGCTATCCACCCAAGATATTCGATATGTTTTCCAGATGCAATTATAAGTGGTGTGAATAGCCCGAAAATTGCTGCTTCAAATCTCATTGTAAACCATATAAATCCCTGTCCAGAATCTCTGATGCTTGTGGGAAAATGTTCTATTGATAGTAATCTTGTTATTGGCCATACTCCAAGACCCTGGCCTATACCGAATAGGAGAAAAGAGACCAGAAGTACTCCTACATTATGCAGGAAAGGGGGATAAACAAGCAAGTAAAATGAAATCATGCACATTGCCGCGCTTGTAAGGTATAACGGTACACGGCCAACCCTTATTTTATCTGATAACAGATAGAAAATAAGCAATCCAGGTATTATAGCACTTGCAAAATATATTGCTTCAAAGCTATATGTTGTAGTTGTAGACACTATATGAAGAGAGTTAAATATATACGGGAAAAACTCCCCATACGTTGATGCCGGGATTCCCCATATTAGATATAAAAACCACGAAAATAAAAGAACACCACTATATTTTGTGAAAAGCTCCTTATATGTATATTTTTTATATTTTTTGCCCCTCTGATCCTTTTTTGGGGTAATGCCAAGGGAATTCATTGTTTTTTCAATGTTTTTATTATTGCCCTTCATTATTTCGTATCTTGGTGATTCTGAAATATGCCTTCTCAGAAACCATGCTATTATGGCAACAATCCCGAGGATCAGCCATAAGGTTCTAAATAATACCATGCCTGCATTTACAAGTGCTATTGCAATTCCAAGCTCAATAAGGACAGCAACATACCACATTACATTGGTTATTGAAAATAATTTTCCTCTAGATTTTTTTGGTGCGAATTCAGATATTAAACTCCACGATGTTGGTACATCAGCACCAACCGCAATTCCAATTAACGCATAAAATATCATAGCCCATACAATATTAAATGATCTACCCGGAATTAGTAAACCAGTAGTGGCCAGTAAAATTGCTGCAACTGCATAAATTATCATATCTACCTGATAAATATATTTTCTGCCAAATTTATCACCAAGCCTACCAAAACTGATGGCACCAAATGCGGTACCCAGTAAGGTAATCAATGCCGGCAAGCCGATCTCCAGTGTATTAAAATCAAGTAAGGCTGTAATAGCACCCAGAGTTATTCCGGTACCTGCAAACATGCCTGCATCAAGAAAATCACCTAAAGAGGCTATGAATGTCCATGAAAAATGCCTTTTTGTTAATTTAGCATCATCAATCGATTCTATTTCTGTTATATATATCACTCCCGAATCTAAATTAATATGAAAGTATATAATAACAATTCCAAACAAGTACGCATAAATATGTATGGAATCAAAATTTGGTATAACTAAATCATGGGCAAAATACCTAAATTTTAACTATCAAATAAAAAGCAGTGGTGGATAAAAGTTGTTTCTCTGCCAAAGATACCATAATACTCATACGGGGGCTCTTCTTCTGGTCATATGAGATGTGATAGACACTGCGTGATGTATTTGTGTCCCACCCTTTATGATTTACCATCTATGCTGATTATGGGTGAATGAGCATACCACACATTAACACATAAAAAGGTTAATATACTGTTTGATACATAGAGCTAATATATGGCTAAAACGCGAAAAAGAATTCTAAATCATACTACTGGCAAGTATTATGCTGTAAGGCAAAGGACAACATCAACGGGTACAAAGGGTCAGATAAAAGGGCTCTGGAAAAATAAGAATAAAACTAAAACTAAAAAAAAATAAAATAGAAATGATAATATTACACAAAAATTATTTTTTAGCTACATCCGGAACAAAATACACATCGGTTGGGCTGAATTTCTGATTTCTCCTGAACTTTGCCTTCACCGGCATACCTATGTACAGATCCTCTGCATCAGCACCGATAAGCCTTGCCATAAACAATGAGTTTACGCCTTCAAATTCAATCATTGCCAGATTAAACGGCGTTTCAGAAAGAAATTCTTCACCTCCGAAAAAGCATGTTGTAAATGCATGAACCTTTCCATGATTGGGCAATTCATACCATTCTGTTTCAGATCCGCATATCATGCAGTGGCCCCTGGGTGTTGCATAAACATATCCACATTTTTTGTTTGTGCATTTGCTTCCCATCAGCTTTTTCTTTCCAAGCGCCCTGAAAAACTCCGAATCCTGTGCGTAGCTATGTATATAATCTATTTCATAGTGTGACTTTACAATTAATGGGTCAACATTATAAACTTCAGCTCCTTTCTGTGTTTCTTCCATTTTTGCATCGGGATTTAATGTCACTGTACCGCCTCCATTATTGAAACTGCTACATATGTTCCAGTTCCTGCATGGCTGTGTATTAAGCCTCTTTTTGCATTTTTTACCTGTAATGTATCATCTTTAAAATGCTTCTTGACTGTGTGCTGAAGTTGCCAGAACATGAACACTGCCTGCATAATTCCTGTTGCACCAACAGGGTGGCCTGCAGCAAGGAGTCCACCCGAGGGATTTACTGGAACCTTTCCATGAAGTTCTGATTTGCCCTCATCTATAAATTGCCCGCCCTCTCCATATTTACAGAGGCCAAGGTCCTCATAGGTCTGTATTTCAGAGGATGTATATGCATCATGCAGTTCTACCAGATCCAGCTCATTCAGTGGGTCTGTTATACCGGCACCTTTATATGCTTCCTTTGCTGCAGTTCGACCTGCCCTGAATGAGTGAATTCCAGGGTATTTCAGGTCCTTATAGTCCGATTCCTTTTCGTTGGAAAGTAGTGGCACCCTGCCGAATGGCCTATCTGACAACCTCATGGTATCCGTCCCTGTTCCTATTGAAGCAATTTTTACAGGTTTTGTTCCTTCCCTGTCTGCAATTTCAAACGCTTTTTCCCCGGAAGCAAGAATTGCAACGGCTGCCCCATCCGACATTGTGCAGACATCAAGCCTTGTTAACGGTGTTGAAACCATTGGAGAGTTTCTAACATCCTGAACTGTAAGTTTCATTGGGCTCTGGGAATATGGATTGTGAATTGCGTTTCCATGGTTCTTTACCGAAACCTTGGCAAGCTGTTCAACAGTTGTGCCAAATTCATGCATGTGCCGGTTAGCCATCATTGCATAATATCCGGTATAGAAACCTCCAACAGGGTAATCAAAATTTGTATCACTTGCAAGTGCTATGAATTCATTTCCCTTCCATGTATTGACATGTGACATCGTCTCGAATCCGTATACAGCACATGTATCCATCCTTCCGGATGCTATTTCCTCAAAACCAGTCTGAAAAGCAAGGCCACCAGTAGCTCCACCACCCTCAATTCTCTTGCTTGGTTTTGGAGATAGGCCCAAATAATCATTGACCATAATGCCTGCCATAAGCTGCCTCTGAAAATGATCTGAGAAATATGAAGCAACAGATCCATCAATTTCCTGGATGGTAATATTGCCATCATTTAAAGCATAGTCAAACGCTTTTTTCACCCGCAATCTAAAATCCATATCAGGAGACGCCTTTGCAAACTTTGTCACACCCCCTGAAACCATATATACATCTCTTCCTTTATAACTCATAAAAATCAAATTATTATATTTATTTAACATATAACCTTTTTTATGAGAACTTTATTTCACCCTATCACCAGTTTTTTACATTATGAAATTATGCACTGGTAAAATTTTATGGGAGAGAATGGCTATATATTTCCGTTATGGCATTTGTTATATATTATAGATAATCTATCCAATATTTTCTATTTTATCTATGGCATCCGGATAAAATGCTACATAATCCCTTATTTTAGTAAATTCCATGGTTGAATTATTGTATCTCCACGCCTTATCCTTTTCTATAATATTATCATATTTCAGTGAATAATAGGAGGCTTTTCCCTTATAGGGGCATACGCTATGTGCATCTGATGGCTCTAGATATTTCTTAGCATCGTTAAATGGTATATAATATACAGGATCATGTCCATCTTCCCTTAATAAAAGGGCATTTGAAGTTTCTATAATTGATTTTCCATTTTTTATTAACCTTATTTTGCCATTAACCTTTTCAACAAATATTTTATGTCCATTTTTTGAGTAAACTATTATTTTTTCCATGGAATACAATGTGTAAAATATTATTAAGTTTTCTGAACCTTAACCACACAATTTTTATCAGGAAAAATTGTGATATCCTAAAATTATAATTTTATATGCAACAATTTCATTAATTTTTTTTAACAATATCATTATTTATTCTGATGTTTATCTAATCTTTAAAATTTTTTATCCAGAATTTTGCTATTTCCTCTCTCGTTGTTATCCAGATATCATCATATTTCGTTATATAGTCTATAAATTTTATTAGTGCTGGAAATCTGCCAGGCCTGCCAGTTACTCTTACATGAAACGCTGCGGTCATCATTTTTGGCTGTTTCTGTGCTTCATCGTGCAGGGTATTAAATGTGTCTATCAGGTATTCTAAAAATTCATTTGAGGTTGAAAATCTATTCATTGGCGATAAAAAATGAAAATCATTTGCATCCGGTGTATATGGCAAAATTAATAACCTGTTATAAAAAAATGGCAAATCATCTGCATATGAATCGGAATCATATATAAAATTACCAAATTCTGATAATATGTCTACTGTATTTTCAGTTGGTTCACGTGCATAAAAACCCCCTGGTTTTTTACCCGTTAATTTTTCAATTAAATCTATTGAATTTTTAATCTCATTATATTCAGCACTGTAATCCATGTTATACAGTTCTGTCCAGTAGTAGCCATGATCGCATATTTCATGTCCATTTTCTATTATGTTTTTTGTGGCATACATATTGGTTTCCAGTGCTTTTGCCGTTGCAAAGAATGTAGCCTTTATATTTCTTGAATTAATAGCATTAAGAATCCTCCATATACCGGATCTCTGGCCATATTCATATACTGTTTCATTGCCTATATCCCTTCTATTTACATCCACGGGCAAAAACTCGCCTATGCTTTCAACTACTTTATCCCTGTTATAGGAATGTTCCGACCCCTCCTCATAATTAAAAACCAGTGAAACCGCTAAATTTTTATTTCCTGGCCATTTAAAATCCGGGTAATCATTATGATAGCCAGTAAAGTCTCTTTTATATACCATACACAATTAATAAAAATTAATCGTGACTTTACATCCATTTTCCCTTAATCTCTCTGAAACCCTTCAATTAAACTAAATTTCTACTGTTTAATTGTGGGTACACAGATAATTTATTATTTGATGTATATGGACTTATTTATTTTACTA
>JAJZZE010000038.1 GCA_021797735.1 Thermoplasmata archaeon
ATCAAATCGAAACATGCAGATTCAACACCGCTGATCAGTGACATATTTACTATGTCCCGGTTCCTGTTAAAGGATGATGTAAACCATTCATTTACCAATTCCCTCACTTTAAATGGGTCTTTATTTACAATAAATTTTTTAATGTCTTTTATATGGTTAACCACTGCAAACTGGCTGTTGTATACAGTTGCCTCTCCATAGCCATTTTCCCCATTGTCAGTTATGATTTCTATAAAAACCCATTTTTTCCATGTGTTTTTTATTATATAAGATTTTAAATCAACAATTTTCATATTTTTATAGTAATAGTTAGAATAAATATTTTGTCAACTACCCACAGCTAAAGCAGTGAGCTTGCAACTGGGCTGTCACAATGGACAAAAAAATCACCCGCTACAATAGGCTGGTTGGCAACAGCCCTGTTCCTGATATTAAGGGAAGCAATATAATCGGCTTCTCCCTTTAATCCACAGGAAATGCATTTAAATATAGACCTCTCAGGCCGGTTCTTTTTTGATATAGTATGGCAATTGGGACATTCCCTGCTTGTGTTGTGTGGGTCTATAACTATTACGGGAATGCCTGCTTCTTTTGCCTTGTATTCTATAAACAGCCTGATCTGGTAGAAAGCCCATGAATTATGTATATATCTATTTCCTTTTTTAACAGTTTCCCTCATTCTAATGCCAGTAAGGTCTTCAATGGCGATTGCAGAAGAGGTGCCTTTGGCTTCTTTTATAATTTCTTTGGATATTATATGGTTGGTATTTGTAGCAAATCTATGCTCTTTTCCTGAAAGCTTCTTAAGATGCCTTTTTGCTGATCTGGTATTTACGGATTGCAATCTGGAGCGGAGATCTAAATTGTGTTCCCTGACTTCTTTTACTTTCTCTCCGAAATAGTATTTGCCTGTAGAATCTACTGAAATATTAGCAATCCCCATATCTACCCCTATAACATTCTTAGGTTCTATAACTGGTTGTTCGGGTACATCAACACTTACCATTAGATAAAAGAGCTTATGCTTTCTTATGAGGTTACATTGGCCCCTCATCCTATCGAATGGTATTTCACCGTATTTCCCTATAGTTATTGGTATTCTTATTCTTCCCTTAATGGTGTTAAGGCTTACTTCATCCATGCTTTTAAAGCTCATAATTCTCTGGTCATATACAATTGAACCGTATTCCCGGAACTCATGGAATACTGACCTATCAACCATATAGGTGTCCACAACCTTTGCAATAACTCTTATGGTTAACTGTGCTGATAACCCGAATTTATTTCTTATATCATAATATACTAATTTCTGGAGGGAGATTTTATTATATATTTTATTATCCCATGCTATTCTGGATACAAAGTTGCATGCTTCATTGAACTGCCTGAATGTGTCAAGGAGTAGAGCCTTCTGATTATCGTCTGGAAGCAATTTGATTTGAAGGGTTTTAAGCACATTATTCAAATATAAACTCAATATATAAAATTGCCGCAATTCCTCCTATGACTAAAGTCATAGGCTTCCTTGCGAAGGGATCGTGATTGTTCTGATTTCCTGCTGGTGTTTTCTTAATATTCCATCCTTCGGCAGTCCTGATATTTTACCACCTTTATTACTATTGAATTGGGATCTATCCAATTAATAACCGGTATAATAATAAATAATAGCATTATATTATACAGTATGGTTCTCAACAATATTTATATGATTCCACATGGAGATGAACTTATAGATATACCGGACGAAGATAGCAGGAAATTAAGCAATGCTTTGAAAGAACTTGCCGAAAATGACAGCTCGGATGTGCTGGTCATCCTCTCGCCCCACGGCGTAAATCTTTCAAAAAATATCGCTGTTGTGAATACAGAATACTTTAAGGCTGATACACAATTAAAGAATACATATCTTGATTTTAAGGCGCAGAATGAGAGAAAACTTACTGAAGATATCATAAAATCTACCCGGGACACAACAGAAGAATTAAGATTTATAACATATTCAGGGGATATTTCGGTATTTCCCCTTGATTTTGGTTCAAGCATACCACTTTCTTTCTTCAAGCAGAGAAATATAGTACTTATCGGGCAGTCAAGGATTAATGACAGAGGTAGATTAATAAACTTTGGAAAATCACTTTACAATACTGTTCAGGCATACAATAAGAAAGTGAGCATAATAATAAGTGCAGATCAGGCTCATACACACTCGGATAATGGGCCATATGGATACTCGCAGAATGCAGAAAAGTATGAAAATACCGTAAAACATTGCTTCGAAACAGGATCTTTTGAGGCTTTATATAAAATTGAACAGGAAATTATAGATACAGGAAAACCTGACAGTTTCTGGAATCTTATGGTAATGTATGGAATATTGCAGGCATCTGGAAGGAAAATGAGGCTTGATTACCATTATGTTGAAATTTATTTTGGCATGATGCTTGCCCATTCTACTTAGAATTTTTCCAACGTGGCATGTGCCATGGAAGTATTATATGTATTCATAATTAAATATGAATTTACTTTTCGCTATTCAATATACTAAAAATAATATTCTTTAAAAAGGAGTGGAAATATGCTAGCCTGGGATCAACATAAATAATTTCAGTCTTCACCATACTTTGCAATTATCCACCCTCCAAATCCTAAAGCCCATAAAATATCTGGATACACTATGAGCCTTTCCATTCCACCTACCCCCAATCCAAGGTAAATTCCCGTAGCATAAAGAACCAGTGCAATCAGAGCTATTGTTCCCAGAATAGCCCAGAAAACCGATATAATGTTCTTTAATCTCCATAATATAAAGTATGTTGCAATTGAAGCCATAAAGAATACCAGAAGAGAAGAATAAAGATGTATAGCCCCGGTGGTTTCTGGAAATATTCCCACGCCCATAGCTCCGATGCCTGCCAGAATAAGGACAATGCGCAAAGGTTTTGAGAACTTTAGCAGAAAGGCAGCAGAAATAATTATTGCAATTCCCAGTAGAACAATAGATGTATTGAATATATATGCCGTGCTTCCAACTCCGAGGTCGCTGATATAATTATTAGCAACGCTGTATTGAGGGTATAAAGCCTCTGCAATTAGCACAAGTAGAAAAAACTGGGCAGCGCCTGCAAATAACACAAGCCCGGATATTTTTATAGCTGTTTTATCTGAAATTTTCATTTATATTCAACCATAGTAAGTATAAAAATTTACCTATTGTCTATAAAAACGCCTGTTATTCAAATGTGACTGCAATAAGAAGAGAAAATGCATTCCTCAAATTCCTAATATTATGCATTTACACAAAGTTGGCCTACTTCATGTTTTACAATTAAATTCAGTGGTAACAGGCGGTTATATTTACATATAATGATGTTGTAGAAACCCTGGCATGACCTAAATTTTATTAACGATCTGTAAATTAATAATATATGCGCGTGTTTTCCAATAATAAAAATAATAACATAATCCTATATATCACAATAGTAATTGTAATAACTTTTTCCACCCGGATAAACAATAATTTAATACTTACTACAATACCGTTAATTTCTAAATATTACCTGAATTTCAACAGCGTAGAAATTGGACTACTGGGAGCACTGGCGGTAGGAAGCGCGGGAATAATGAGTGCTCTTATAAATTCAAAATTGTGCAGTGAAAACAGAAGGAAATTATTTATTGCGTCAATTATAATTTATTTAATATTTTTGCCTTTATTTTATTTTTCAAATCGCTACAGTATATGGATTTTTGTTATAATATCTGGATTTTTTTTCGGAACTGTTATGCCCAATATAATAAGCTCTACCGGAACAATAAAGGATAAAAAAATAAGGGAAAGAACGCTGGCATTATACACACTGTCTTTAAGTACAAGCTTAATAGCAGGGCCTTTATTGGAATCATACCTGTTGTTATATTTTAATTTATATCAGCTGTTTTTATTTTTTATACCTTTCGGTATTCTAGCAGTTGCGTTATCGTTTAAAATCAAATTTCCAGAAGAAAATAGAAATGAAAGAAAAAAGAAAATAAATGTTTTTAAAAATAAAGGATTTCAATTATCAATTTTCAATAATATTTCATATGACACCCCGTTTGCATTAATCCTGACATTCGGTGGTATTTTTGCGAAGGCAGAATTCAATGCCCCCTATTCATTTATCGAGATATTACTCGCAGGTTTCTTTGCCTTATCATTTATTTCAAGGCTTATTTTATCATATAAGCATTTAAAAAAATTATATTTTACCACTATAATTTCAATTTCAATAACAATCATCGGATTAATAATGATATATTTTTCAAATAATTTAATTGTTTATTTTATTATCATATGTTTTCTCGGAATACCGC
>JAJZZE010000048.1 GCA_021797735.1 Thermoplasmata archaeon
GGTACCTTATAAATGCACCATTCCACAAGTTCCGTGGTACTGATAAGGCATACAGGTTTGCAACACTTGACTCTGTGAAGAATGGTGAGAGGTTTACATGAGCCATTATGAAGAAAAACCAGCTGGAGGGAATAGACAATGCAATGGAGGTTGATATCCTGCTCAGGCATGCATTATACCTTAATATTAAAATAGTTATGGTGCTAATGGATAGGGGATATCTTGATGCCGGTGTTCTAAGAAAGTTAGAATTACTTAATATGAAATATATTGTACCTGCAAAGGACAATCCAAAGGTAAAGAGATTCAAGAAAATGGAGATGAAGTATTCGGATGATGGTTTCTCTTTCCTGGTAATAAAGGCTCCCATATCATCCATCAGTGAAAGTGTGGATTCAAATTTTGTCCATGTGGTGTACTATTCTGATGGGAAGAAACATGATTTCTCATTCTACACAAATATGGATGTAAATGAAAACAATGTCAGGGAACTTGCAGAACTCTACAGGAATAGATGGGGCATAGAGAATGGCTATCTGGAGAAAAAGGACATAAAGGAAAGGACACACTCACCGGATATGAAGATACGCTATTTTCTGTTCTTTTTCTCAGCTCTTCTATATAATCTATGGTTACTCATAAACCTGGTCAGGATCAGATCAGGATCTGCATGGATCACACTCATGGACTTAATGATAGCCATGGGAAAGGGTAAATGGGTGAGGATAATGAACGACAATGGATAAGCATAAATGCCTGGTGTTATACTTATTACGGTGATTAAATGCTTTCATAGATGAGGCTATGGCCATGGAGAATATAATTCCATAATATTACATAAAAAATGGTAATTATAGTAGGTGATATAGCTACATAAAACCCAATTTAGCCCGGATAGTTTTTCATGATCAGGCAAAACACTGGAGATATGTAGGAATTGCGTATCATCTCAATAGACATGCGGAGAGTCTGTAATTATTTTAAATTTTTCAATATAAATTTATTAATTCCTGAACCGTATTGTGCTGCCGTTTTATTTCTGTTGTATAATTCCTCAGGCATGTTTATTTTCTGTGCTATTTCTCTCAGAACCATTTTATTTTTATTATTGTATATATTAAGATCCCTTGTTATCTTATACCTTATTTTCAATATATCCGGTGATAAATAGGGAGTTATTAATTCCTTATCATAATACTCTGCCATCTTTTTTTCCCTTGGCAATGTTACATTCAATAGCCTGTTTAAATAGGAATCATTTCTTAAATTGGGACTATCCATAAACCTATGATATCCATAAAATAATTCATCTGCCCCCTGACCCGTTACAACACGTTTTTCTGATATATAATCCATCAATATGAAGAGAACCAGCTCATAACCCAATTCAAGCTTTGTAATCTTTTTATCTATTTTATATAATTCATCAATATAATTATTTATATCTATCTCATCTAAATATATTTTTTTAACGTGTATGTTTAATATAAGTGATGAGTTGTCAACGTTTTCTATATCCCTTGAATCGGAAAAACCGAGAGAGTATGGAATTAATTTATAATCAGATAACGCAAATAACAATGAACTATCCAGACCACCAGAATATGCAAGTGCGTATGATTGACCTTTTGTTTTCTCCATTTCTGATTTTAAGTAAGAATAAACTTCATCTACAACTTCGTTCATGTATTATTAATTATAACTGGATATTTAAACTTAATATTATCGTGTTTGATATAACATTATATTTTTACCGATTCACAAATGCCTGCATTCATTCCTGACAGAACGTTTTTCTCTTTTACAGGCCAATGAAATTCGCCTTGACTGTTTCAACCATCAGAGCCTGGTCTTTCACAAATATACCTCCCACACTTTATGTTGTGATTTTCATTCTACTTTTTTGCAAAATCCGGATCCTAAAACCGGTCATGTAAAAATTTCACTACTTCTTTATTATCTGGCAATGGACGAATTAAATAAGAAAGTTCTGATGCCCATTTCCTTAGCTCCAGAGCTGCATCAAGTTTAAGGAGGAATTCACTTTTATTAAATACTCCGTGCCTTAACTCCATTTTTCTGTTGATAACTGCCATATCAGCTTTTATTTTTCTAAATTTGAATAAAAAATACAAATCGTATATATCCCTCATTTTATCCCTTTCAATTATTGAAACTACTTTTTCAGCCAATATCTCGTTTATATTCATGACTGGAACAGGAAAGACAGGTATGTCAATATATGCTGGCATTAAATATTTGATACCGGGATTAAAAATTATATCATTTCTTAAACTTATATCTATATCTATATTTTCCATATGATTCAAGCGATTATATAATGGGCCTTTTACCCTGATTTCAAAATTAATCCCGGCAACAGCGTTATTTATTTTATGACCCCTGTGTTCGACCTTCTCTATGCTGTACTGAGAATTTATATGCCCAATAGCACGTTCTATTTTTTTATAGACCAAATTTATTTCAGATTTATTATCCTTAATTTTATAAGAAAAATCCAGGTCTTCAGAAAATCTGTTTAAATTGTAGAAATATTTCAAAGAGGTTCCACCCTTGAAGATTAAGTCATTGTTAAATTCATTATATATTTCATATAAAAACAAAGTAAGTAAATAATCCTTTTCCAACTGTCTTATATCCTGAAATTTGTTAGACTGCTCAAGAAGCAGTGATTCATCAATCATTTTTATCATCTCTATTATTATAATCATGTATCATGGAGTCAACTTTTCTTTCCAATATTTTGGAATTCATTTTTCTGGTATATTCTATTAATTTGTTAAGGTCTATTATATCTAAGTCGATAGCCCTGTTAAATGCCTCCACGACATAAGATAATTCAGGACTTTGAAAATATAACGAGTCTATTATTGCTTTTTCTACTGCAGCAATATAAATATTATTGTTCCTGGTATATCCAAAGAACCGTTCCTTTTTGATAAAATTAAATTCTATTATATTATTATCAATAACTATGTCTCTATGCCTTATGGGAGTAACAACACTATATTTTTTTATAGTTTGTTCGGTAATTGAATAAAATTCAAAGGCAGAAAATAAGCTTATATATGATGGATAAACAATATTCGATGCAATTTGATATAAGTCTATTCCTGTTCCTTCGTCAATATAATATTTGCCGTTTTCTATTTTTTTAATGTGTTTATTTGAATTTAACAATTTTGAGGTATATTTATTTGATTTATTCATTAATTTTGCGGCATCATTTAGATTGAATACGTTATACCTGTGATTTTTTAATTCTAGTAAAATATCCTGCATTTTGTTGTATTTCATATTTAATAATTCATATAATGTATATAATTTTTATGGAACAAAATCTCCAAAAATGTGGTGAAATTGTTCCATGATAATCTTGATTCAAATTGTTATAAATTGTGTTTCATTTATTTATATGAATTTATTATAGCTTGACTTCGCCATTTTGAAAGAAAATATATAGATTAAAAGCCTGAGAAGTTCATCCCTCTCTCAAGGAGGGGCCTGAAATAAGGCCAATAAGGCACTGGAATGGTTATTCAATAAAGGGGCTTTTCTTCATAACATTCCTCACAGATTTCATAATAAATTTGACACATTTTTTAGGATCCGGCAATGGCATGGAGAGTCCACATAAACCGGAAGAAGAGAGTGGTCGGGAAAAGGATGATCCCCAGAAAAATGATGAAAAATTTGACATACATTTTGAAGAAAGGAAGAGAAAGGGCATAGTAAATGTAAAACTGCTCAAAAAGTACCTGATCTCATGTTCAAAGACGGTTGTATATCCAAGATCTAACTTCAGATTTCACATCATAAGCAACATTACACCCCAGATAACAGATCTATTTGGTGATTTCATCAAGAGATATGAGGATAAAACATTGAATTTGAGGTGGTAATAATGTAAAAAGTCATTTGGCAAATATCAGTATGGCAGGTTCGTTTGGCGAAGTCAAGTTATAAAATCAAACTTACCTTCATTAAAATTAATAAAACCGTTATCCTCAGGGTTTATATAAAGTATATTTTGAGCTGGAATTCTTTTTGATGGCGTATTAAAATAAAGCATTAAAATAAAGCATTAAAATAAAAATTATAAAAACGTGACTTTACATCCATTTTCCCTTAATCTCTCTGAAACCCTTCAATTAAACTAAATTTCTACTGTTTAATTGTGGGTACACAGATAATTTATTATTTGATGTATATGGACTTATTTATTTTACT
>JAJZZE010000019.1 GCA_021797735.1 Thermoplasmata archaeon
AAAGATAAGCAGGATGGAACTTGCATCCAGGTTTAGGCCCGATCTAATGGCTATCGAGGATATAACAAAATTAATATACAACAGGAGGATTAAGAAATGTTAAGTAAAAGTTTTTCATAGTAGAAATGTTAAGTAAAAGTTTTTCATAGTAGAAATATTATGGCCCCATTGAAGTCGTTGAAGCCCTGCTGGCTATGAAATCCTGTATTAATTTTGCAGCCAGCATTGATGTATTTCCATTATCATACAGTGGAGTCATCTCAACAATATCATATCCGACAATCTTTTTAGATACGGAATTTAAAATACTTCTAACATCAACGTCTGTTAATCCATAGGGTTCAGGTGTACCGACTCCCGGGGCATATGCCGGGTCAATTCCATCCATATCAATGGAGAAATATACTTTATCACCGGTTTTATTTTTAACCTCATCTATTATTTTATCTATTCCGGACTGCCTTACCTCATTGGCGGATATAAATCTCACATCCTTATACTCATCCGCGGTGACCTCCTCATATGATGTTGACCTCGTTCCTATTGAAATTATCCTGTTTTTGCCGAGTAATTCCAGGGCTCTCCTTGTAACGCATGCATGGTTATATTTATTATCCATGTACGAATCCCTGAAATCCGAATGTGCATCGATTATAACCATGGATACATCCCTTAAATTCCTGATGGCACCCACGGTAATGGAATGTTCTCCACCGAGCATAATTGGAATCTTATTATCGTGGAATATCATATCCGTTACAGTTTCAACATCACTGAGTACATAATTCACATCCTCATAAACAGGTAAATCACCGAGGTCACATATATTATAATCCAGTAAATTTACATTATAATTTACCTCATAGGATTCAAGATTGTTGTATGCATACCTTATTGAATTGGGTGATAACCTTGACCCCCTTCTGAAACTCGATGTGTTGTCAAAGGGTACCCCGAATATTACATATTCTGCATCATCATAATCAGATAATGCATCCGCTATTTTTGAATAGGAAAAATGCGACTTTAATTCTGCAGCATTATTTTCCTTTTTCCCATTGCTTCCCAATATGGCACCTCCATTCCCGCCTTTAATTTATCCTGGTCTCCAGGATCAATGGGCAGTATAAACGTTTCAAATGTTTCAGAATCCATCATCTGTGCCTCGTTGTTTGCAATTGACAAAATCTGTGCATTCTTCTTTACTATCATAGGTACCTTTACCTTATGTTTCACGGGGTAAACAACGCTATGTTTCTGTCCATCAAAAACGCCTATAGCCACTATTCTTCCCTTAGCCTCCCCATGTTTACCCGGTTTTGACATTGTTATATCAACTATTTTACATGGAGAATCATCAATTAACATGTATCTTCCAACTTTTAATTCCCTTACTTCAGCTTCAGTCCAGCTCATATTAAATCACTGGTTAATATTTTAAGGCTTTATATATTTTTATGTTGTTTAATCAAAACAGTATTTTAAATGTAATAGTTTTCTATAATAACCGGTAATATGGTAATTAAAATTTAATTTTTAGTTTTAAATTATCCCTCCAGTAAATTATAATTTCCCTGGAATAGAATAATATGGTCTTAGAATAACTCTTTACTATCTTTGAACTGCCATTTACCCTGTTCATCATTTCAACTGGTATTTCTATATATTTTTTATTCTTGTTATTAAATATAAGTGTATATAATAATGGTTTGTACATAAAATCATACGGATAGAGATTTGAAATTAATTCCTTTTTCACTAAAAAATATCCTGATAATGGGTCTTTAATATTATATGTAAACGGGAAAAATGAATGGGCTATTGTTGTTGCAACACGGCTTATGACACCACGATCGGCACTCCAGTTGTTTTTTCCACCTCTTATATACCTTGAACCGATAATTATATCAAAACCCTTATTGAACATCTGCACAAAATTATATATAAATTTAACAGGATGCTGTAAATCGCAGTCCAGAATAATCAGGTAATCATTTTTTGCACTTCTGGCACCGGTAATCTGTGCATTCACGGTTCCCATCTTTTTATTTCTTTTTATTAAATTAATCTCAAATGGTGGGCTGGTTTTCTTAAAGTCTTCTATTTTCTCTATGGTACCATCATCGCTACCATCATCTACTATTACAACCTCATCTATATTTTTAATATTTTTTTCTATTATTAAATTCTTTATCTGTGTTAACCATATATCTATATTATCATATTCGTTTAATGAAGCCGTTACTATGCTTATATTTTGATTTGTGGTTTTATTCTCGGTTATCATATTTTCCAGTGAGGCATTTATAACGGTTTTATCAAAAAATTTAGATGAACTATTTTTTATATTTTCCCTTAATTTTAAGTAATTTTCAGTGTTATTATTTTTTATATCCCTGATTCTGTGTATTTCATTTATGTACTGATTTACACTATGTTTTTTAATAATTGATACATAATCCGGTACCGATGTTTTAATACAGTTTAAGCCAGAAATATCAGGTCCTATTAAATAAAGGCCAGAGGCAAGCCCATCAATGGATGATACACTTAATGATTCATATTTTGATAAATTAAGCATTACATCTGATTTAGATAGGAGTCTATATTTTTCTTCCTCATTGATATATCCTAAGAATTTAACGTTATTATAATTATTATATTTTTCCCTTAATTTATCGAGTTTGCGGGAATAACCTGCAACATTTATATTGAAATCGGATTTTTTAATTAATTTTTCTAGAGAACTTAACCCCTTATTTTCTGTTAATTTATTTAAAAATAATACATTGAAATTATTATCGTCATTTATCTCATAATTATTGAAATCTATATCGCACTGGGGTATTTCGTATATTAGATTATCCGGTATGCCTAATTTTTTATAGAAATTTTTCTGAAAACCATTCTGAACCTGAATTTTTGTTGTGTTAGTTTTCAAATATCTGAATATAGTTAGTGTTAAAAGATTAGAAAGTATTTTTTTATAGAATTTCTTATTTAATATTTCAAAATATGTACCGTGGTTACCCAGAATTACTTCTGGTTTAGCATTGTTTTTATGGAAATATTTTAAGGAATTGCAGAAAAGGAAATTCGGGTTCACGAAATAATACAGGTCATAGCCCTTTATTTTTTCATATATATTTTTAAATGAAAATAAGCCTACGAATCCAATAGAAACGCCATTACTAATTTTGTTTATGAATTTATTTGCAAAAATATCACCATTAAATGCATTATTAATATAACTGAAATCAACTTTAACATTCTCCTTTATTTCAAAGGGTTCAGGGGAAAATAACGTCACATCATAGCCTAAGGATTTCAATATGTACGCTATCTGAACTGCATTTCTCTCTGCACCACCATTGTATTCCAGTGCAGCAGAACCTATTATAGCTGCCTTCATTAAACTGCATAGTAAAGAAATATATATAAACCTTAACTATTTCTATTAATTTAGGCTATATGGCGTCAAAATTCTTGCACGCCGAGGAGTATATACCTATATTAGATTATCAGATGTAACATTTTATGATTAATATTTCTACTATGAAAAACTTTTACTTAACATTTCTTAATCCTCCTGTTGTATATTAATTTTGTTATATCTTCGAGAGCCATTAGATTGGACTTAAACGTGGATGCAAGTTTCATCTTACTTATCTTTCTGTCCCTCATCTGTGATAATCTCTGGTAATATAATGCCATCTTTATATCGTTAAAGCCTATTTTATCATTACCTGCTTTTACTGCCTTACTGTCTTCATCCTTTTCTATATCTATGAATTCCTTTCCCTCTTTTAGCATTGCATAGATTGTTTCTATTAGCATTCTTGCCACTGCTACTATAGATCTCTTTTTTCCAAGCCTCTTTACAATCTTATTATATTTTATTTTAAACTTTTTTG
>JAJZZE010000014.1 GCA_021797735.1 Thermoplasmata archaeon
TTTTTATATCAAGTGAACCGCCAGACATTGTACTTCCCATAAATGCCATAAATGATGACTGAAAATCTGTATCATCATTGCTGACCTCCTTCATTATACTGTTTATTTCATCTAATTTTTGTTTTGCATCCATATTATCACTGAACATCAATTGTATAATGTAATAATATTATTACTAAACGTGCAAAAAATGCACCATAAAAAAGTGTTAAATATGATAGCTACAGATATTATTTATAACCCGGGTCTATAATTAATGCTTGGGATTACTGAAATAATTTTTAATTTTTGATGATATTGATGTGGCAGTAAATCCTATAATTGATACAGGTGATACTGGAGTAAGCTTATCTGGATTTAAAACTTTGAACCAGTAATTTTCATTTACGTGTTCCACAATATATTTTGACTCGTATACTACAATAAGTTCTGAAAATACATCTTTATAAAACTTAAATGGTTCATATACAACCGGCTGAACATATCTAAAGTTTAAATGCTCCACATATTTTCTTGCTATTTCTATATGCGCATATATTTTTGAAAAATCTGGAAAATATGATGAACTATAAATTCTTAAATGAAGCTCCCATGGAGCCTTGATTATCCTTGATATGCCATATTCTTCTCCCTTATCAAAACTTGGTATTGCATTCTTAAAACCCGCATGATTTTTTAAATAATTTACTATTGCATCTGTTTTATTTTCCGGTACAAGTAATGAGAACGATTCTTCATCTCTTGCTTTTTCCTTTGAAATACTTATGTTTTTATTATATGGTAAACGAATATTTTTTGGGAAAAGTAGATATGCCATTGAGGTAGATTCATTCATACAATTAAATTTTTTCCTTTTTAACATATGAATAAATTTATTATTTAATTGTGTAATAATAGTATATGGATTATGAAGAGTATATAAATGAGGGTGTAAATGCAAGAAAAAATATTGATACAAAAAAAATAAATAAAATCGCACTGGATATAATAGATACATTTAAAAATAATGGTAAACTAATAGTTTTCGGTAATGGTGGATCCGCAGCGGATTCACAGCATTTTGTTGCCGAACTTACAGGCCATTTTATAAAGGAAAGAAAACCATTGCCTGCAATTGCATTAACAACAAATACATCATCGTTAACGGCAATAGGCAATGACTATTCATATGATGATATATTTTCAAGACAAATCCAGGCACTGTGTAATAAAAACGATTATACTGTTGGAATAAGCACATCAGGTAATTCTAAAAATGTTATTAATGGAATAATTGAGGCAAAAAAAATAGGGTCTTATACTCTTGGTATGACAGGAAGAAATGGTGGGAAGCTGAAAGGTGCATGTGATGATCTGTTCCCTGCAGATTCAGATAAAACATCAATTATACAGGAGACACACATAACGGCTATCCATATGATTTGCTATATAATAGATGAATATTATTAATTGCTATTAATTAAAAAATTTTTTAATATAATTTATTAATTGTGTAAAATGGATAAAAAATATAAGGATTATTTACTTGAGTCGGTATTCAATTTTTTTCAATATCCTGAGAAAACAGATAGATTTACACTGGGTAAGATTATGGATTCTATAGAATATAGCGGTAATGAAATAGTATATAATAGGAATAGATTTAATGTTGATGTTGATGATAAGGAAAGAAAGATTTTAGGATTCTTTCTGGCAAATTTACCATTGTTTATCCTGGGAAATAGAACAAAAAGGAATGATTTAACATTAAAATTAACAAAATTGCAGAACGATACCTACGAATTAATAAATTTAAATAAATTCAACGAAATAGCAACGCTGGAAATGTATTTATTACTGGAAATGGGATTAAGATGTGCATATTCAAAATGGCTTGGAGAAAAAATTGTAATATCAAAATACGGTGAAAAGGATATAATGTTACATAATTATGACTACAGGAGATTAAAATTATATATACGATTAAACAAAATAGGTTATTATGATATAAGGGTTAATAATGAACCATTCCCAAATTCAGAAAATTCACTATTACACTGGGCAGGGAAATTCCTTGATAAAAATTCAGGCCTTTTATTCAGGCTGGCACTGAATGTTAGAAATTTGCTGGCACATGGGGAAAACGAATGGGAACTATTTCCTGTAAAACACAGCGTAGATAGTGCATCGTTTGCTGTTGGAAAGCTTATGGATAGATGTGCAGGAATAAATATAAATGAAAAATTTTATGGTAAAAAGATCTATTAATATTAACTTTTAAATTTAATTTTTTGGCATGGCTGCTGATAATTTATTTCTTGTATCCTCCGGTAGCTTACCCATGGCATCGTTGATCATTTGCATGTCCCTGGATTTTATATCATCAGGCAGTTCCGAATTTGCTTTCATTCTTAGTGCCATAAATCCCTTTAACTGGGTATCGTCCAATGTTGAGGCTATACTCATATTTGTTAAACACAGGTTTATATATTCTTCGTCCGTTGCTTTTTTCATATCGGTTGTCATTTCTACCAGTGTTTTTAATTGCTTTTCTTCCTTATCTTTGAGAATTTTTTGAAATATTTTTGACATCTCTTCCTTTCTTTTTTCTTCATCCATTTTCGCTATTTTTAGTGCATTTACCATTTTTATCTTTTTATTATTGGATAATGCTTTAAATATTTTTCCATAAATGTGATAGAAAAAATATATTCAGACTAAAAATAGTCATGTCTATGAAATAAAAAAATTTAATAGATAAAAATGAAAAGTATTTTATATTATATTTAGCTATATCACCATATGAATGGTATGAAAATTGCGGGGTTGATATCAGAAGATATAATGGAAAAGCCAGTAATGGTTAATTATACGTGGTATGATAAGGCAAAGGGATTAATATCGTGGAATTTTGAAAATCCCAATAATAAGAAAATATCATTTATATTAATAAGGGGCATAAATCAAAATGGTACAGTGTCTAATATATATGCCTTTGGAAATGCCTTTTATCCACTTTATTATTATAATTTTAAGGTAGAATTTGCCACCGAACCTGTAGCATTGAAGAGCGTATCAATTAAGAGCAACTCTGCACCTCTGGCAGTTATAGAGGATAAAGACGGCACACTTCTTGTAGCATTTATATATACTTTGAACCCAATGGAAAAATATTCTATGCTTGAGGGTGGATGGACAGGCGTTGAACCGGGAGGTATAGAAACGATAATATCCAATTTTAGGGATATAAAAGAATTTTCGATAGATTATGACAGAGAGCAGTGCTCCATGTATAATAAAGAGGCAAAAACAAATTATCCATGCCCGCCAGACCCTTTTAACGTGAAATCGGGTGTTTTCAAAATAGATAAAAATGTAATGCCACTGTTCAATGATAAAATAAAAATTGGGTAAATGCTAAAATGGCACTGCAACCATTAGTTATTGAATTTGTGGATTAACATTATTATACTTTTTAATTATTATAAAAATTAATGCATAAAAGTTAATATAACCCTATAAACAACAATAAAATAAATAAATATGTAAGACAGATATTTTATTAACTTAAACTTCAGTGTGTGATAGTGATAATAAACACTGAAATCGTTTATTTCATCAAGTTTACTTTTAAAAACTATCTTATTAAAATGGTATAATTCTAAATTATTATTGACTATATCAATCATATTTATTGAATAATATATTTCTTTATCTATGTATATGTCATAAAATCCACTTAAAACAAACGTTTTTGAATTCTGTTTATCATATAAAAATGAAATATAAGGTTTTAACCCGTCTTCGATTTCAACCATAAAGTTGTATGAATTCGTTATTTATAAATATTTTCTATTTTGTATTATTATGAATTACTGTTTTTTACATTAAATGATTCTCCCTTATGATAACGATCATGTAGTCTTTTCGTAATAAAATTTATTAATTCGTTTTTATTCACAATTTTTGATGTAGCTTTTGACCTATCCAGATTATTTTCTTTTATTATAGATTTTAATGTTTGTATATCTTCTTTTTTTAATTTTTTTAATAATTCACTGTCATTGAGGTCGTATAGTTTAATTTTTTCCCTGGGTGTCTCTGGAGCATCCTTTACCCTTATCTCTATTTTTAAATTATCTATTAAATCCGGATTTTTCTCTATTTTATTTGCAATGTACTTTAATAATTTCGATAATTCATAAGCCTTTTCCCTATTCGACATATGACATTATCTCCCTGGTAAGTTCATTGTATTTATTGTATAAATCATAACCATATTTCTGGCCAAGGGTATTAACCTTTGAATTAAATTCTGCCGCTTCGGATATTTTAACGCTCAGTGGTATGTATGTATTGAAAATTCTTGGATAATCACCCTTTCTTTCCCTGTATTTTAATGAATCTATAATTGAGTTATGCAATCTATTATTTGACCTGAACATTGAGATGATTATGCCCAGCGGTTTTATATTTATATTTGCATCCATTTTAAAATTTTCTATTCTGCTCAGTATCTGCGGTATTCCATATGTTGATAATATATCCGGAACTGTTGGTATCAGATAATAATCGGATATGTAAATTCCTGATAATGTTATTAACCCAAGATTTGGCGGGCAATCTATAAGTACATAATCATAGTTATTAATGATTTTACCCAGCGATTCTTTTAATATTGTTATAGGTGTTTTTATAAAATAACCGGAATTTGATACAAGTGGCAGTTTATCCTGTATATCTATTAATCTTAAACTTGATGGCAATAAATCCAGGTTTTTTATTCCTGAGTTTACATTTGAAACGTTTTTTACTATAGAGTTATTTATATTAAATAATTCCGTATTAAATACCTTATCACTGAAAAGTTGAAATATAGTATTTCCCCTTTTATCCATCTCAAGCCAGTTATTTTCATCCATCAAGGATACGGTTGCATTCGTCTGTGGATCAAGGTCAATAATTAAAACCTTTTTATTATAATTATTTGCAAGTAATTCCGATAATGCTATTGTTGTCTGGGTTTTTCCCACACCACCCTTCAGGTTTATTGTACTTATTACATGTACCATTCTAAATAGAATGCAAATTTATATATAAATTATTTTAATTAATTCCACAATAATTTATGTACAGTATAATTATAATAAATCTTTAATACATGGTTAAAATAGGATTAAATTAGTATAAGAACTTAAGAATATAAGGGGAATGTTATGAATGCTGCTGATAAAAAAATAGAAATTCGCCATATGATTTTAAATGACTGGGAGGGAGTTAACAGGATATATGATAATGGTATTAAAACCGGGAATGCAACGTTCGAAACCGCAGTTCCTGATTGGATAAACTGGGATAAAAATCATATTAAAAAATGTAGATTTGTTGCTATTTATGGTGATGTTTTATCGGGATGGTGTGCTTTAAGCCCTATTTCCACAAGACCCGCATATTCAGGTGTTGCCGAAATAAGTATATATGTGGATAGTAATTATCGGGGAAAGGGCATTGGAAGTGCCCTGATGGGTGCACTTATTAATGAAAGTGAGCAATGTAACATATGGACACTGCAGTCCACGATTTTCCCCGAGAACCAGGCAAGTCTAATGTTACATAAGAAACATGGATTTAGAACGGTAGGAACAAGAGAAAAAATAAGTAAGATAAACAATGTATGGCATGATACATTATTGCTTGAACGTAGAAGTAACATATTTTAATGTTTAAAAAATACCGGCTTTTTGATCGCGGGATGTGTTATATGGTGTAACAATACCGGTTGGGGTATGTTGGCTTACACATTCATCCGGTGTGTTTGTTTTACGGTAATTATACATCTGTTTCTAACGTATTATGTATTATTCTTAATATAATTCATTAATTATATAATATTATTTTTGTATTATAAAAATGGTTTGTGAGTATACTAACATTATGAAATCGGGTGGCTAAAATAAAGTTTAAACCTGACACAAAATGAGCCCGCCGGGATTCGAACCCGGATTATAAGCTCCGGAGGCTTATATGATAATCCGTTACACCACGGGCCCTAAGACTTATATCCAATATCTCTCAATAATTTTCTGCGCCTTTCCTTATCCTCTTCATTTTCTATTCCCAGGGGTGAAAAACCATCGGATACACCAAGAATAGCATTGCCATTTTTTGTTTTTGCAACTATTACCTTCAGAGGGTTTGCAGTGGCAGCAAATATATTACCAACTTCCTGGCACATTTTAATTCCATTTAAAATGTTTATGGGATATGCATCTTTTAATAAGATTATGAATGTATGCCCTGCAGATAGTTTTTTTATGCTTTTTATTCCAGAGGCTATTAATGCACTGTCATTGCCCTCGAATCTTATCAGCCTTTCTCCAGACGCCTCAGAAAACACAATAGAATAATTACACTGTGGTATAGTTGTTTTTATTATTTCGTTTAAATCCTCAACTGTTTTTATAAAATGTGAATACCCCAAAATTGCATTGCAATTTTCTGGAATTTCAATATCTATTTCATCGATATTCATAAATGATAATAAATTAAAACAATATTAACTTAATTAATATATCAGGCTGTGGGATACAAATTCCCCTCTATCCATCGGCTTTCGGGATTAGTTCACCCGCCTGGGGCAGAACATTCCGGTACCAGTGCTTCACCTGAATGGCCTTTTAGCTATAGCCGGGATCGTTTTAACCTTATCAGACCCAGCAATGCAATATTAATACAGACAGTAACACCCCTGTCGAATATAGAATATCCTATAGCAATCATGAATTACAGTACAGTAAACTGTTTCTGTAGTTCAGTAATGGTTTGTGATGGTGTATATTTCTGTGCAACAAGTTTTATAGGCAGTCATATACTGGAAAATATAAGAACACTATATTACATACTGCAATTGAAAATAAGGATAAAATAATTATGTCCCAAAGCCCAATATATTAAAAAAATATTAAAAATTTTATGATTTCATATTAAACTCTCCGGCATCCCTGAGTATCTCTGGTTTTCTCTTAAAGTAATGCAGTGTTACTATGACACCACCACCGAGAATCCAGAGCATTGTGAATATAAAAGATGCAAAATATGCATCGTTTACCGGATTGGGCGTCGTTAACCATTTTGTAACAATATTGCTTATTGCAAAGTATATGACAATTATACCTACTATAGTTGCAACCGATGGTGCTATCCCGTGTTTTAACAGATTGAATTTATGTATTCTTCTTGTATATACAGTCAATGAAGTATTTGCAAACATATGCACTATAATTATAGATATACCTGTTCCCGCTTCCAGAATGAAAGCTGCAACGAGGGGTCCGTATATAAGGCCCATCGCAACATCCAGTACAAATGATAACAAAGCCCATATTATTACAGCATTTGCTGGCGATTTATGCTTCTGATTAATTTTTCCAACGGATTCTGGAAAAATAACATTATCCCTTGCTGCAGAGTACCACCATCTACTCACTGCAGTTGCCTTTGAAACCCCATTTGAGAAGTAGCTGTTTATTGTAAATATTATAAGCAATATAATACCTACAGGTCCTAAATATCTTGAAAATACAGTTAAACCTGCATCACTATGGGATGCAAATGATGATATATTGCCTACTCCCCAGCCAACTGTTAATGCATATGCTGAGGGTATTAATGCAACTGCCGTTAAAATCATCGCAAATACTATTGACCTGCCGATATTTTTCTTTGGCTTGTGTATTTCTTCAGATATCGTTGTTACAACTCCAGACCCTGTGAAATCAAGTATAGAGAATACAGATGCAAACATTATTGATGAGAAGCCTATACTGTATGGCCCTGTTACTTCAAATGGTACTATGGAATTATGTGAACCTACCTTTATTATTATAATAATAGAACCGATCAACAGGAATAAAACCTCCATTAAACCTGTTATTGCAGTATATTTTAATGATGGCCTTATACCCAGATAGGTAACTGTTATTATAAAAGCAGTAAAAATACCGGCAAACAGTATCCATAAATATGGTATTGATGTTATCGCAGGTGCCATCAGGAATAAAAATGCTGATAAACCAAGTATACCAAAAGCCGCTCCGGTAATATCATAGTACATGAAACTCATTGCTGTTATTGGCCCGAAACCTCCTTTTTCCGTCGCACCCGCAGCGTAAGCATAGTAACTACCGGCATTTGATTTCAGTTTTGATAATTCATATGGCGTTATCATCCATAATGCGTATATTATCCATCCAAAAATTACTGACATTACTGTTTGTGCCCCCGATATTGAAAATGAGGCTACAAGCAATATGGCTATATCTGCCGCAGGTGCCACCTGCCCTAGAGATTGAAATGTGCCCTGTAAAAGTCCTACAGAGTTCTTTTCTAATCCGGTCTTTTTAACAACCATTATTACACCATATGTAATATAATTAAATAGTATAAAAAATTTGTGTTAATAAATTTGAAAAAAATTATTAAATAATATAGTAAAGATTTTAAAAACCTGCGATAATATCACACCACATTATAATCCTATTTAATTTCTACAAATATTATATTAAATCTGGAAAATAATTTTAAATAATTTTAAATAATTTTAATAGAAGTTATTACTATAGTAGTTTCTATTAACTATGTTATAACGCCACTTCCAAAAAGGCAATGATAGTCCAGGAGCTGTGGTCATGTCGGGAAACGTGGAAGTGGAGATAATAACATATTAAGATATTATGGAATAGGATTCAAAAATGCTTTATGGATAACAGCATGAAACTTAGTATTTAAATCATAATAAAATATGGCATAAACAATATTTTAATACTTAAAACATATAATAAACATAATGATAAAAATACAGGAAAACTCTATAAATGTAAGTGAGTTAATAAAAAACGTAAGAAATATGGAATCCGGGGCTACTGTTACGTTTCTTGGGACTGTGAGGAAACATGATGAGTCCTCTGACAGGGAAATAGAGGCGTTGAGGTATGATGCATATAATGACATGGCAATAAAAAAAATTGATGAGATAGTAAATGAGGCTAAAAAAATGTATAATATAATTGATGTGTGTGTTATTCAGAGAGTGGGATTGATAAAGCTTAAGGAGGATTCAATCGGCATAGCAGTATCATCTGTGCACAGGAAAGAGGCATTTAGGGCATGTGAATATATAATAGATAAAATAAAAGTAATACCACCAGTATGGAAAAAAGAGGTTTATTCAGATTCAGAGGTCTGGAAATCGGAAACATAATCTTTTCTAAAGTATTTTGACCTGCCCGTTACCAGAGCTATAGCTGTAAACACTGCAACTGTTAAAAATAATATAAGTGTGTTGTATTTTATTCCCACAAGTACCAGTATTACTCCAGCGGATAAACCACTTACTGCCTCCGTTATTTTATTGAACATATAGTTCCATCCATTTGCTACCCCTCTCAGCTCCGCCGGTATGAAGTCATTTAATATTGCATTGTATGCCATCGGGCCGGAATAATTCATTAATATTATTAATGCTGATAGCGGTACAGTAAAATAAGCCGGTATAAGTTTTGAAAAAACAAAGAAGAGTGCCAGTATGGACAGCGTAGCTATTATTGATGGAATAACACTTGACCTGTAAATGCCGAATTTTCTTGAAATTACAGGTGATATTACCGCCCCTATAAAACCAAATGAATATATGAGTGCATCAGCCTCTAAATCCTGATAAAATGTAAAAAATTTTAGAACAACCAACATATATGTTATATAAAATGAAAATCCCCAGCCGATAAATCCAACTATTCCATTCAATGAAAGGAAAAACAATATCTCCCTATTCATTTTTATTTTAAATATCTTTATTATGTTTTTTATATTGACTCTTAATTTACCGCTGTTTTTATCTATTTTTAAGGATTCACCATAAACTTTCCTTATTACATTTTCCGTTTCGTGATAATTACCATTATTGTATAGCCATATGGGGGTTTCCATTAGCCTTGTTCTTAATAATAATATTACTGCAGCAAAAATTCCCCCGATAACAAAGATGTACCTCCATATAGAGTTATTATTTATATATAATTTTAATAAAAACACGGAAAAAATTGCCATCAGTGCAACGAGTGAAAATGAATATGCCCATAATGAATAATAACGATTTCTCTGTTTTTTGCTTATATATTCATAGATATATGAGAATCCTGTAGCAACATCACTCCCTATTGAAAAACCCATAATTAATCTGAATATTATAAATTCATACAGGTTTGCAGAGGCTGCAATTAAAATTGAAAATACCGTAAATATTAACATATTGTATATCAGTAATTTTTTCCTTCCTAATTTATCCGTTAAATAACCACCAATGATGGCCCCGGCTATTGCACCAATATTTGCAGCACTGACAGAGATCCCCAAAATTAACCCTGATGGTAAAAATTCATCCTTAAAAAAGGTTATAACAAATGAAAAAGCTGTTAAATCCCAGACATCCAGAAATATACTTGCAGAGGCTATAAAAACCATTAATATTCCATTAATATTATCGTTTTTATAAACAAATGATGTTACCTCATTATCCATTTATTTTATAATACATTGATATATAAAAGCTTTATAAGAATTTTTACTGTAAAACGATTAAATATTATCATATAATGATATACTATGAACTATAATGGCATGGGTCCAGAATGGTTTCCTGTTGTTCTCGGTACACTGGGATTGTCCGTTGCAGTTTATGTTCTGTACCTGGTCTTTGATTATTATATTTTATTTTTAATAGGCAAAATTATATTTTACATTGTTATAATATTTTATCTATTTGTGCTGTCTTCGTGGATTTACCGGTATGCAAAAAATACCAGATTAATAAAAAGCGATTTTAATAATATTACAACATTGAGCTTTACGGCATTTCCTGGCGTTTTATATTTTGCACTGGCATTTTTTTATTATGCGTATATTGGATTTAACGCTGAAATAGCATATTTATTTCTTTATCTTTATATATTTTTCTATATTTTTGTATTTATTATAAATATAATATTGAATTATAATTTATATACAAACAAATATAAATTTAGCGATATTACGTATGCAATTCTTGTACCTACTGTAGCTTTAGGTGCCAATATAATTTTAAGCTCTATATTATTAATAAGGCCATTATCATTATATTATACTTCAGGTATACTTACTCTATTATATTTTATGGTAATAATAGCTCTTGGCATAACATTTTTCCAGTTTTTATTTATAGGAACTGCCTCATTTATTTCACATATAGGCAATAGTAATTATAATGTTAGGCCTGCAACAATGATACCTGTTGGATCATCCAGTATGTTAATAATAAATATAGCATTTTTACCATTATTCAATTACCTAAAGCTTTTTAATGTTCCAAAAAATATTGCAGTGGACATTTCAATGCCATTTTTTGGATTTGATTTGCTTTCATTCAGTGTTGCAGCAGTTATTGCAATAATGCATGTTAAAAAGAGGCAGGCAATGACAGTATGGGCGTATGTATTCCCACTGGGCGTTGCAACGTTTGCATATTATATGTTATATGATTTAACAGAAATATATGCATTTGTTTATGTGATAATGGTATTTACAGTAGCATTGTTTACATTTTATACATATGCATGGATAAATACACATAAAATTTTAAAACATAAAAAATAATCTTTTTATTTGTATTAAAGATTACAGGCAATGAAAATTATCCAGATCTGCCATGGCAAAATTATTCCAGAATATAACAGCGCATATTCCCTGAGATGCCATACATTATTAAATGATAATTCCGAACTAATATCCATTGGTGGTTTAGTTTACAGGGATAAAAAATATAAAAATTCGCAGCAGTTTAGAAATTATTTATTGATGCTTTTTTCCATTTTAAAGGGAAACAGGTCAATGGAGATCTTTATTTCAATGAATAAACATTTAAGAAAAAGGTATTATAAATTTACAGTAAAAAAGATATCAGAAAGCGATGTTATAATATTTGAGGGACCGTGGCAGTATAATTTATTTGAAAAATATTTAAAGGGTAAAATAATTATTTACGATGCACACAATATAGAATGTTTACTGAGGGAAGGAAATGTTTACAATAAATATACAGGGGATATGGAGAAAAAAATTTTAAATGGTTCTGATTTAATTTTTTCAATTTCAATGAATGATATGAAAAATTTTAAGGCTATTTACGGTATCGATGATAGAAAAATGTTTTATGTACCGTATATAAACAGAACAAAGTATAACTGGAGTGGCATAAATAGTAATTATGTGGTTTTCATAGGTTCTATGTACAGTGCAAATGTAAATGCTGTAAATTTTATAAATAAAATTGCCTTAAATATGAAAGACCTAAACTTTGTTGTTATAGGAAATATAAATTCCATGCACCTGAAAAATAAGGCAGAGAATTTAAAGTTTTTAGGTTTAATTGATGAAAGAAAAAAGGATTACATCCTTGAAAATGCCTTACTGGCATTAAACCCTGTAACTGAGGGCAGTGGCAGAAGTTTTAAAATTATGGATTATCTATCACACGGTTTGCCATTAATTTCTACATTTACTGGATTAAGTGGATATTCGGATTATAAACCGGAAAACTATATTATTGCTTCGGATATAAATAATTTTTATGACAGTATAATGAGATTAAAAAATGATAGAAATAATCTGAAAGATTTATCATTAAAGTCCCATGAACTGTTTGATATAATAATAAATAATGAAAATAAATATGATGCCATGGAAATTATAAAAAATTATGTAAAAAGTAAAAATTAAAAAACAATATATAACCCTTACATATAAAAGATGGAATGGAAAACAAAAAAGATGATTTCAGCGAATGGTACAACGAAATTATTGATCTGGCTAAATTAAGTGATAAAAGGTATGCAATAAAGGGAATGAACATATGGCTGCCATATGGACTGAAAATAATACATCTGATAGATGATTTAACAAGAAAATATTCTGATGAAAAAAACTTTAATGAAGTAAGTTTTCCGGTGCTGATATCAAGAGAGCAATTAGAGGTTGAGTTTGAACATGTAAAGGGCTTTGAGAATGAGATCTACTGGGTAACCAGGGGTGGCAGGGATAAACTGGATATTGACCTGGCATTGAGGCCAACCAGTGAATCTGCAATGTATACAATGTTTCCTCTGTGGATAAGATCACATAGTGATTTACCATTTAAAATATACCAGATAGTTAATGTTTATAGATATGAAACAAAACATACCAGGTCATTTATAAGAGTGAGGGAAATACATTTTTATGAGGCACATACAGCACATATAAACTATGAGGACGCAGAAAACCAGATGAGGGAACATCTAAAAATATGGGAAGAATTATCGAATGATTTATGTATTGATTACTCGTTAAATACGAGGCCAGACTGGGATAAATTTCCGGGTGCGGTATATTCGGTGGCATTCGATACACCTATGCCAGGTTATAGATCACTGCAGGTTGGTACAGTACATGAATATGGGAAAAATTTTGCAAAAAATTATGATATAAAATATCTGGATGAAAATGGTAATTTAAATTACGTGAACCAGACAACGTTTGGCCTGAGTGAGAGGCTACTGGCTGCAGTAATAGGGATCCATGGAGATGACAGGGGATTAATACTGCCATATAAAATTGCACCCGTACAGGTAATAATAGTTCCTATACCCGGAGAAAATTATGATAAAATTGTTAATTATTCCAGTGATATAATAAATAAATTGTCGGAAATGAATATACGCTGCGATATTGATAAAAGGGATTTTACACCTGGATATAAATTCAATGACTGGGAAATGAAAGGCGTTCCCTTAAGATTTGAAATAGGGAATAAGGAACTATCGGATAAAAGCATTACACTGGCATTAAGGACACAGAAAAAGAAAATAAAAATAAAATATGAGAATTTGAATGATGTATATAACTACTTAAATGCTGTTAATAATGACATAAGAAACAGTTCAAAAA
Organism: Thermoplasmata archaeon; assembly: GCA_021797735.1. Lineage (GTDB taxonomy): Archaea > Thermoplasmatota > Thermoplasmata > Thermoplasmatales > Thermoplasmataceae > Ferroplasma. The sequence goes on from JAJZZE010000014.1 coordinate 13,993, forward strand.
AATTTTTTGATGATAATCTCATATTTATTGATTCACTGGATAAAATAAATGAGGATAAAATGGTAAAATTATACTGGTGTGGCTCAAGGGAATGTTCTGACAGAATAGAAAGCATATCTGAGAAGGCAGTTCTCGGGAATGTGTACGGTGATAATTCCAGCGGTAAATGCATGATCTGCGGCAGGGAAGGAAAATTATCTGTGTTTTCAAGGACATATTAATGATAAAATTAATAGTGTTTGATATGGATGGTGTACTTACGGAAGAAAAAAGCAGCTGGCATTATGTACATCAGAGACTGGGCTTAGATAATTCGGAAAATTTTAGAAAATATGCAGATAACGAAATAACATATGATGAATTTTTTAAACTGGATTTAAAACTCTGGTTAAATAAATTTGATAAATTAAAAAAGGATGTTATTGTTGATATATTAAGGGAAATTAAAATAAGGGATGGGTTAAAAGATGTAATAGAATACTTACATAGACATAATATAAAATCTGTAATAGTTTCAGGTGGTATCTCATGGTTATCCGATATAATAATGGCCCGATATCATTTTGACAGGGCATATGCAAATGAAATTTTTACTGATGAAAGTAATAATATACTGCCATATGGCAGAATCAATGTTGTACCCGATAAAAAAAATATTGTCATTAAAAATATTATAAAAGAGTATAACGTTGATAGTAGCAGTGTTCTGTCTATCGGTGATTCAAAAACTGATTACTCAATGTATATTGCATCAGAATACTTTATTGCATTCAATTCTGATGATGATTTTATAAAAAAGATATCAGATTATAGTATAAACAATGATATTACTAAAATAATAGATTTTTTAAATTCATATTAATTTCATTTCCTTCATTGTTTCCAGGGTTAATACGGTTATTCCTGCTGCACCCCTTACTAAATTATTGCCTAAAATTATCAATCTTAGATTATTATCCTTATATTCAACCCTTCCTATATGTACTTCCATGCCACTGTATGTATCCATTATGTTCTGTGGCCTGTTGTTTTCCTCATGTATAACTATTGGATTTTCCGGTGCATTATATAAATTATTGAATTTTCTTAATGGCCTGAAATTCTTTAACCTGTTTTTTAAATCATTTACATCTATCTTTTCGTTCAGTTCTACATTCATTATTCCCATATGCCCAATTTTAACAGGTACCCTCAGCGAGGTTATATACATTTTTAATGTTTTATTAACGATTTTATTACTATCTATATAACCAAACATTTTTGATATTTCTCTGGGTATTTTTTCCTCCTCACCATTTATATATGGGATAATATTGTCATCTATGGACATATATGGCAATCCCGTGAAACCTGCACCGCTTATTGCCTGTAATGTTACCAGATTTATGCTCCTGTAATCCAGATTTAATATTTCTGCCAGTGGCATTGACATTATTGTTGAGGTACAGTTTGGATTTTTAACAAATTTGGTATCCATATTTTCAATTAAATTTAAATGATTATAATTTAATTCTGGATTTATTAAAGGTATTTCATTATTCATTCTATATGGCGAGGCATTTGATATGACATTGATTTTATTTTTTATAAGTTTTAACTCTATTGATTCCGCAATTTCAGAGGGCAATGCAGATAAAACATAGTCAACGTCCCTGTGATCCTCCGGTTCTGATGATACAAGTTTTAAATCCCCGAATTTTTCAGGTATATTTCCGGGCTCTACCCATTTAACAGCATCCCTGTATTTTTTACCCGCGTTTAATGGTGAAGCACTCACCTTAACTAATTCTATATCCGGATGGTGCTCCAGCAATTTGATCATTTTCTGGCCCACTACACCAGTGGACCCAAGCAGAGAAACTTTTATTCTATCCATAATGAAGCAACCTCGAAACATTTCTTATTGTTTATCATATCGTCATCCATAACAACAGATAACGATAGGTCGTCCTTGTAATATAAATGATTTTTGCCTATGTAATTTATTATGTTATTGCTTATATATGGCTCCATTATACCGTGGCCTATAAATACAAGCAGGTTTTTAGATGGTGCACTGTTATAACCTGTCAGGGCCACGCATTTTAAGGTGTTGATTTCGTTTTTTGTTATGGTTGTCTTCTCCCCACTATACAATGATTCTATCGTTATATCTATATTTTTATCCGTTACGGGGGCAAATGTTTTGGGATTAAAATTTTTTACGCCGAAATATGACATTTTTAAAACTTCTTTTATTGATATTTCACTTAGGGTTTTAGAATTTTTAAAGATTTTTGGATCCGATGTCATTATCCCGGGAACATCCGTTATGATCCTGACGTTTGAATTTAATATACTTCCTATTATCAGTGCAGTATAATCGCTACCTCCCCTTCCAAGAGTTGTGATTTCATTATTTACTGTTTTGCCAGTAAAGCCCGGTACTATGGTAAAATCACTGAATTTTAATGCTTTTATATTTTTTTCTGTATAATTATATATAAAATTTGCATCCCCAAAATTATTATCTGTTACTATAAATGGCTCCAGTATATATGAAACATTAAAACCATTTTCCCTAAAAAAATTATATAATATTACTGTGCTCATTCTTTCTCCATACGCCAGTATCTTATCACGCAACAATATATTATTATCCACTGAAACAAGGTTATATAATTCATCTCTGAATTTTTTTAATAGGACTACTGAATTATTATCCAAATAATCCCCTGCAATGTTCATATGCATATTATAAATAATATTTATGATTCCTGTATTCTTTGTCTCTGTTGCCTCGATCAGCATATTTGTTACATTTTTCAACGCCGATGTAACAACAATACAGTTATGGCAGTCACTAAGTTTGTCTTTTATCATTGAAAGATCGTTTTTATCCTTCAATACTGAACCACCTATTTTTACAACGTGCATATTATCACTTCTCCACTTATTGTATATCAATATAAAATATTTACGTAACTAATGTATATTATAATTACTTTTAGTAATTATTTATTAAAATTAATAATTAAAAAAAACTGGTAGTATTACTATCAATCATTAATAATTAAATTCCGGACAAATTCTGAGAAGTCAATAACATTATCATCATATGATAAATTGTTGTAACACAATGGGCATACTGTAACTATTTTATCCGCTGTTTTTTTTAAATCCTCATATCTTTTTCTGGATATACTGTATGATATTTCAGGATATAATAATTCATCGGGTCCACCACAGCACATTGTAGTCTTTCCATTACGGTCCGGTAATTTCACATCGGATATATTATTTAATATGTCCATTGCCCTGTAGCTATTATTATGCAATACCATGTGGCATGGCTCCTGAACGGTTATTTTTTCATCTGATTTCTTCAGGTTTAAATTTATCAAATCTGTATAATATACAATATTAATATCAAAATCCCTGATAAATAATGGATATTTATTCTTCAATAAATCATATGTATGTGGGTCTATAGCTATTATAGTTTTTACATTTTTTGATTTTAAAAATTTGTATATATTTTTTGAGTATTCTTTAAATTCATTAATGTAACCCAGATCATATAGAAACATTCCGGGATATGGTTCTTCCTGGCCTAAATAATCAAATTTTAGCCCTGATTTTTTTAATAGATAAACAATGTTTTTAAGTTCATAATCCATTTTTATCCTTAAATTTTTATCATAGAAATGCCGTGATAATGTAATTAAATTGATATTTTTTGAGATAATTTTTGAAAATGAGTTTACTATAGCACTATCAATGTATTTTCTTGCCTTGTTTATAAACCTTGTATATGGCATTAACTGATACATATCACCTGTTAAAATTATCGTATCAGATTTATCAAATTCTATACCGTCTGACCACTGAGAGCATTGATCCTTTAACCCCAGTGGATTTTCATATTTTAATATTGCATCCTTCATCATTTCCGCAAGTGGATTTTTTTCATTGAATTTTTGTTCGGTTATCGATTCCTTTAATAATTCACTTACAACACCGGCATTTATTCCAACAGGACATGCGTTTTCACAGGCAAAACAGTCCAGACATGAATAAAAAGAATCGTCTAATTTTAATGGCTCATCCATGTGGTTTACTGCATACCCTGCCAGTATTACCCTGCCCCTGGCACCATATATAGAATTATATTTAAACGCGGGCAATGTGGGGCAAACACTTTCACAGAATCCACATTTTATACATTTATCCGTTATTTCTTCTATTTTATTAATTGTGTTCATAGAAAATCTTACCTCTGTTCATAATATTACGGGGATCAAAAACCTTTTTTATCTCCTTCATTAACTCTAAAGTATATAGAGAATCCTTATCCCTGTATTCCTCATATAACAGTTCATTCTTTTCTGTGCCTATACCATGTTCAGCTGAAACTGAACCCCTGTGTTTTATTGCAATTTTGGCTATATCCATCTGGAATTTGGCCACCTTTTTTAAACCGGTTTCATTGCTGTCTGCAAAAATATTTGCGTGTATATTTCCATCGCCTATATGGCCAAACAGTGTCACCTTTAATTTATTTTCCCCTACCTTTTCCTCTATTTCCTTCATTGCATCCGGCAATTGATCTGCAGGTACTATAACATCCCCTATCACTATTATCTGATTTTTATTTTCCCTTTCCTTTAATAATGATGAATATGCACCTTTTCTTGCCATATATATCTCATCCATTGTTTTTTCATCTCTTATTATTATAATATCCCCGGAAAATTTTGATAATATTTTCTTCACATCCAGTAATTTCTTCTCCAGTGATTCCTCTGTTGAATCTATATCCAGCATGAGCATATATTTTGTATATTCTGGTATTTCCAATTTTAGTTTATCCCTTATTGAATTTAACGTATAAAAATCCAGGAACTCAGCCATTATCGGTGTTATGCCTGCATTTTTTACAGAGCTCATTGCATTGCCCACGTCATAAATATTTTTAAAGAACCCAATTATTTTTCCTGTTTTTTCAGGCAGTGGCTCTATTTTTAATATAGCCTTAGATATTACACCAAATGTACCCTCGCTTCCAACAATTAATGCAGTTAAATCATAACCTGCACTTCTCTTTAATGTATATTCGCCTGTGTTTATTATTTCACCGTTAGGCAAAACAAATTCAAGACCTAAAACCCATTCCTTTGTTGCACCATATTTTACTGCCCTTAAACCGCCTGCATTTGTTGATAATGTACCACCAACCGTTGATGCTTTTGAACTTGCAGGGTCCGGTGGATAAAAAAAGTTATATTTTTTTAAATAGTTATTTAAATCGTCTAATCTTAATCCAGGTTCACAGACAACGTATCTCGATGATAAATTTAATTCTATTATTTTATCGAGATTCATTGTGTTTATAATGATTCCTGGTTCAGTCATTACGGAAGAACCTGTAAGAGATGTGCCGCCACTCCTTACAGTTACATTTATTTTATTTTCATTGCATATTTTCAATATTTTTGAGATTTCATGCCTATTTTCTGGTAGTGCAATCAAAAGCGGTTTTTCTCCACTTATATATGATGCGTCATTTTCATATGGTATTTCACCCTCAAAATCTGTTATAACATTGTTTTTTCCTATAACTTTTATTATTTCATTTATTACCGAATCTTTTAATGATTCCATTGTTAATGTAAATGAATAACATTAATAATATTTTCCATTGAAAATATTGTTATATCCTTAAATGGGCTACCATATATACTTTATAAAGTAATTTCAAACCCTTATAGATAGACTAAACACGCATATGCTATATCTTTACCGTATATATCATATTGTTATTTCAAACCCTTATAGATAGACTAAATATTCATAAATATTATTACTATTTGTGATATACACTTTATTATGAATTATCTTATTTTTTCTTGTTATAAAAATTATATAATGATAATTTATTATAATATTAATTATTTTAAAAAATAGGGATCCTATATTTTTGCATTATCATAGGTCTACGAAAATTTATTTTAACTATCAATTTTCCCTCCAACGTACCAAAAATCTTGCTAATGTTAAATATATAGCAGTTTCAAGTATCATTATGTATACCATACTGTTCATCATTGGAGATAGGCCAAAAACTCCCTGGGCTATCACTGCAGCCGGCGTTGTTGGAGATAATGCAATTATGTAGAGGAAATTTCTTGGTACATAATAATAGGGATAAAATGTAGGAGGTAAAATACTTGTAAGTATTGTGATTATACCGGTTATACCCCAGATATTTCTTAAGTGGTGTATTGAACCCGATATCATAAACGAAATTGATGTTGTTGTCATTATCAGTGAGACCATTAAGAGAACCATTATAACCGAATCGTATAGATTAAACAGATGATAAAGCTCTCCAAGATAAACATATAAAACTATTCCCGGCATTGCAAACACAAGGTAGCTCAATGTAAAGGCTATCATATAATCAAATGGCCTTATATTGGTTGAAATATATAGATCCTGAATCCGCAACTGTAATCTGAAAAATGCAGAATCACCGGCACCGGATAGGCCAACTGAACCAACAAAGGCTATTAATCCACCCACAACCGCAAATTTAACAAGTGCCCCGTGGCTTAAAACAAATACTAAAAACAGTAATGTCAGTGGCGTGGACAGTGAGGCTATTATATATGATGGCCCCCTTACAATGGTTTTTATGCCATAATACCATGCCATTGTTAATATGAATTTAAGATTCAAGATTAACACCCCTTATTATAAATAGATCCTCTATTGTTATCTTTTTTATGCTGTAATATTTATTCTCATAATCCGGTAAATCCTTTGAATCTACATATTTTATGTATAGAGTGCCAATATGGTATGAATTGTCCAGTTTTTCCCTGGACTCAATCCTTATCCTGCCCTTCAATGGCAGTAATAGTTCATCTATGGTTCCAGAACCTATAAAATTACCGGAATCCATCATGTATATTTTCTTAGATAATTCCTCTGCCTCCTCCATATAATGTGTTGTTAATATTGTATTACCTGTTAATTCCTTAATGGCAGACCAGACCTCCATCCTTGATAATGGATCTAACCCTGTAGTGGGTTCATCCAGAAATATTGTGTCAGCATTAGATGCCAGTGCCATGGCAACAAACATTTTTCTTTTCATGCCACCAGATAATTCATCCGTGGGCCTGTTCCTCACATTATATAAACCAACTTCCTTCAGAGCCCTATTTGCTTCTTCCCTTGCAGAATGAAATGAAAACCCCCTTGCAGTGAGATACATATAAACCTGTTCATACGATGTTAATATACCTATAGGTGCTGCTTCCTGCGGTATACTTACAGTTTTTTTTCTTATTTTATTATATTCCTTCATTACACTTATATTATCTATAAATGCATCGCCAGATGTGGCCTTTAACTGGGTTGATAATATTCTTAATAGTGTGGTTTTCCCGGCCCCGTTCTGGCCTATTATTGAAACAATACCATTATCTATATCCTGATTTTCAATATTAAGTGCAATTTTATTTTTATTATAAATTTTATTTAAACCTGAAATGGTAATCATTCATTGGTTATTATTGCAGAATATAATAAATATTACTATTTATAAACTTTATAAAGGCATCTGTTAACGTTTCTAATAGAAACTATAACCCATTACATATTGTATATATCATCCTCATACAGTGCCTGGGAAACATTGTCAAAGAACTGTACTGTTGAACTAAAATCATTTATGCTGTGGCCATGAACACTCAGAGGTGTAACCGATATATTTTTCTCCTTTATAAGAACATAGTAATCTGAATTGCTTTCATCGAATTCACCGAAGGTATTGCCAAACCAGTAGTAATCCTTACCGGTCGGGTCTTTTCTCTGATTTACAAAGTCGCTGAATGCATTTTTAAGCATTGGTACAACCTTTATTTTTGTATTTTCATCCATTTTTTCCGGGAAGTTTATATTTAAAATATCAACATTCTCAGGAAAACCGTTTTTAAGGAATTCACTTATTATATATTTGGAAACTACGGATGCCCTATCAAAATCTGCACCCTTCTTTGTGTTGGCGTGTTCTGTAACTATTGAAAATGCCATACTTTTTATGCCAATTAATGCAGCCGCCATTGCCGCTGAAATTGTTCCACTTGTATATAACGCCCTCAAGGATATGTTTGAACCGTAGTTTATCCCGCTTGTCACCAAATCTATTTTTTTATTCTTTAATATTACATGCTTTGCAATGGCTATACAGTCTGCTGGATAACCTGAAACTGAATAACCTTTAATTCCGTAGTTTTCAAGTGGATTTATTCTTAATGGAACTGTAAATGACATACTCATGCCTGATGCACTCCTCATATTATCAGGTGCCACCATGAGTGTATCATCCAGTTCCGAAGCACCCTCATATAACCTTCTGATACCTATTGCATTAAATCCATCATCATTTGTTACTAAAATCATAATATTTTAACATTGGATGATGTTATATAATTTTATCTCAATATTTTCTGTTATTCTATATATATTTATATATAAATTAGGAATTTTATTTAAAATATTCCTTTAAATTATACTCAAGGAGCCCGTCTCCACGCGGGTCAAAGCCCTCACTAACATCATTGCCTACTATTATGCCCTGGGCATGTCCCATTATATCACTCAGGTCATCAACTGGTTTATATTTTCCAAGGTCTAATGATTTCTCATAGTATATATCTGAGTCGCTGTATATTGATGCAGGGTATGCGAATCTTGGATATGATATTGCATTTTCTATATCATAATTTAAATCTATTATCCTGGAAAGTACCTGGACATTAATCTCGGGCTGTATATCGCCACCCATTGATCCGAATATTATATCCCTTTCGCCGGAAACCAGGGTACTCATCAATGTATGAAACGTTTTTTTAAATGGCTTTAAACTGTTTTTATTGTCCTTATCAAGTGAAAAGTAGGAACCACGGTTATTCATATTTATGCCGGTGCCATGTATTGTATGCCCGGATCCGAAACCCATATAATTACTCTGTATAGCGCTTATTTCTATATTTCCATCATATATTGAGTATGCAGTAGTATCAGAATTGTTATCCTTTCTGTAAGTATTTGTTGAACTGTCCGGTTTTAAGTTTGTTACATCATCTATTACGGATCCGTCATAAACGTAATTTTTCCTGATATTATATGCATCATACATTGTTTTTATTAATGTGTCATAATAATTATTTTTATCCATGCCCTTTAAATCGTAATTATTTAAAATGTTAAACCATGCTAAGGCTGTTAATCCTTGGCTTACTGGAGGATTAGTATATACATCATAATTTCTATATTTTGTTTTCAATGGCTTTTTGATTTCTGCCTTATATTTGTCTAAATCATCAAATCTCATTAAACCACCCTTGCTTACCATATCCTTATCTATTGCCTTTGCAATTTTTCCATGATAAAATGAGTGAAAATTTGTTTTTATTAATTCGTTGAATGTATTTGCCATGTCCTTTTGATACAGTATCTTATCTGAATTTTTATAAATATTTTCAAAATCATAATCACCGGGCATCGCTTTCATTGCCTTTTTTAATTTTTCCGATGGTACAAAACCATTTTTTGCAAACTGTATTGCCCTTTTAAAATCTTCTGATAAACTTAAATTAATTTTTTCTGATATAATCTCCCATGCAGATACAAGACCGGGAACAGAGAATGAGGAAAAATGACCTTTTTTTGGTATTTCCCTATAACCCTTGTCCAAAAAAAAGTTAATAGTAGCCTTTTCTGAGGCGTAACCGCTTGCATTTATTGAATAATAATCGTTATCCTTTATTGTTGAGAAGAAATCACCCCCGAGACCATTCAGATGTGGCTGAACCACAACTAAACAGGATGAAACGGCTAATAATGCATCGTATGCGTTACCACCTTTGGCTAAAACCTCTTTTCCAGCAAAAGTACTTAATGGATGACTTGAAGCTACTCCAGAATTCATATAATCACTGTAATAACATTGATATATTATATATAAGGTATGTGTATTTATAGTTTTAGACATAACTATTTATCCTTTAACTCCATATTATTTTTATGGGAAAGCATAGCTCATTAATTGTTGAGAGGAAGGCCAGCGAGTCTG
>JAJZZE010000057.1 GCA_021797735.1 Thermoplasmata archaeon
TACTGGATATTATATCTGCTATTTCCACCTTATAATTATTAAACCTCTCTGTAAATGCAATAGAATATCTTATATTAGAATTGTTATAGTACTGCACTAAATAATTTGTACTGTTTGTTTTTATATAATTTGATTTATATGATGTAATATTATTATTCTTAACATTATTCTTATATGAATATATGCTGTTTATTGATGTTTTATTGATACTGTTAAAATTTATACCTCCACTCTTTGACACAGCATAATTGTGCATGAATGTAATATTACCTATTTTTATATATTTACCTGTATTATTATTAGAAATAGCTCTCTCATCTATACGGTTAATATTATCTAATGGTGTGGTATTAAAAGACATCATGATAAACATTGTAACTACTAAAATGGATATGGCTATTATTATATTATTCCTATTCATAATATAATATAATATAATATAATATAATATATAAATATTTCTATGCATTTAATAATAGGTGATGTTCTGAAATTGATTTACATAAGAAGTTACACATAGGTACAAAATTGGTATCTGTATAGCTTCGTTTCAACGTTCATGAAAACCAGTATTATACATAGTCAGAGAAAATTTATTTAAGTTATTTTAATCTGAATAATTTTCATAAGTAATTCCAGCATAAATAGTTGCAAATCCAGTAATTTACTAATATGGAATGTATCAACAGATAATGTTTTCATATTTATCAGAATGTTGTTTAATCATTCATCTGGCACAGTAACAATATTCGGAAAATGGTTGTTTCGTGGGTTTTGAGTAAATGCCTGATGAAGCTATACAAATACCAAAATTGTTATCAAAATCAGTAAAAAAAGGCAGTTATAAATAAGGGTTTAAAAAAATATCAATCCCTGTTATGTAAAATGGACGGAGTTAAGGATTAATGTTTACATAACTGCTTTTAACATTACTGGCATTGTTTATGTCATCATGATTGACAGGAGAATAAGCAATCATTATAAACATGGCAACAACAATTAACGATGCTATTTGTATTTTTGTTTTATAATAATAATTTGTAATAAGCGTTTCTATCTGTATTTATTAGAAATAGAAATTAATGAATCAGATATAATATTGGTGCATTTATAGATCTCATTTATATTTATTACTTCACTGTTAGTATGTGATAATTTGGTATCCCCCGGGCCATATGTTATTACAGGTATTTTCCATTTATTGCCAAGTGTATTCATATCGCCCGATCCACTTTTAAAGATTAATTTTGGCTTCATGTTGTTTTTTGCTATGGCATCCTTAAACGATAATACAAGATCACTTTTAAGGTCAGATATATATGGCTCTGTTCTGTTTTCTATGTTATAACTGTAATTATCCTTTAATATGTCATTTATATATAATTTTATTTCATTTACAAGGTCATCCTCATTTACGGATTTGGGATACCTCAAATCTATGTACATTAAGGCATTTTCAGGTGTTTTATTATCGTATTCACCACCATTAAATTTTGTAATGCCTGCAGTTACGCTGTTAAAATCCTTATTATAACCGTATTTTGACCTTATTTTTTGCCATAGTGCAATTAATGAATCTATTGCATTCTCTTCCATCCATGAGGAGCTTGCATGGTGTGATTCACTTTTTTTCTCTATTTTTAATAACAGTCTCCCCTTATAGCCTGCAGTTATATTTTCGGGTCCACCGGGTTCTCCGAATATTGCATAATCATATTTATCATAATTATTTAATATATTATATATGCCCTTGCTATCGCTTTCTTCACCTGAAGCTGCCGATATTAACAGTTTGCCATTGAAACCATTTTTTATTACCTTATTTGCTCCAAGCATTAGTGATAACAGTGATGATTTTGCATCAACTGCACCACGACCATAAATTAAATCATTATCGGTTTTAACATTAAGAAATCCTGGAACGGTATCCTCATGGCCGCATAAAAAAACCGATGGTTTATTTTTGCCGTTTACCGATATAACATTTAACTTATCGTCTATTACAGGATCCTCAAAATCCAGATCTATCATATACTCTTTTATTAACTTGGCTATTTCATGCTCATCGCCACTTGGGGAATAAACATTTAATAAATTAATTAGCATATCCTTTACATTCATTTTTTTGCCTCTGATATCAGGTAATCTGCTATATAATCAGGTATATTTATTCCTGTAACCGGAACGGTATTTTTAAATTCTGTATTGCCATTTATTTCATTTACAAAATACCCTTCTTTTGATTCAAGGATATCTATTCCATATACTCCATGACCTACAGCTTCAGCCGATTTCAGGGCTATTTCCTCTATTTCAGGAGTTATTTCAAGTTTTTCTGCCCTGCCGCCCAGTGCTGTATTAGTTCTCCAGTCATCCGGTGCATTGTACCTGTATATACCCGCTACCACATTATCATTAACAACAAAAACTCTCAAATCACGGTTAAAGCCATTTACAAATTCCTGAGTATAATTTATCTGGTATAAGGGGTACATGTAATCCTTATATTCTGAAACATCCATTGCAGCGTAATAATCATTCAGTAATGATATCATTCTACCCCAGCTACCTGTAACAGGTTTTGTAACCGCCCTATTATTGAAATCATTATTAAATGATTTTAAAAACGTTTCCTTATTAAATGAAACAAATGTTTTGGGTATTTTTATGTTATTTTTTGATAACATTAATGATGTGAACATTTTATTTCCAGTTATAACCGTTGAGTTGAAATCATTTATTATTCTATTTCCTGTAAATTCTATATACGCAGTAGAATGTAAATTCCTATAATAGCCAGTAGACCTCTGCAATGATATATCTCCGAAATCATAATTATTATTTTTTAAATCTAAATTCATGTTTTTAACATCAATCAGAGAAACATCCACGTTTTTATCATTTAAGGCTTTAATTATAGACCGTTCTTCCCATCTTATTATATCATAAATCAAAGATACTTTCATTTTTTAACCTCTTTATAATACGATTTTATTGAATCCCCCATTATCTCAGAGGCCTCAATTATTTCATCATTGCTGATTATATATGGCGGCAGCATTCTTATTATACTTATTCCGGAATATAATGGTAAAACACCATTGTTTATCATTTTCATTAAAATGGGTAAAAATTTAATTTTCAGCTCTATGGCATCCATTAATCCCAAACCCCTTATTTCTTTAATTATTTTTATCCCCTCTAAATTCTCATTTAAGGTTTTTCTCAGCAACTCACCTTTTCTGTATACATCGTTTAATAATTCCGGTGTCAACTGTTCGATAACAGAGGAACCTGCAGCACAGGCTATTGGATTTCCACCGGTTGTTGATGATTGCTCTCCTTTCTCAAGATTATCCATATATTCCTTTTTGCCTGCAGTTATGGATAATGGTATGCCACCTCCTATTCCCTTGCCTATTGTTATTATATCAGGTTTTATATTAAAATTTTCATGTGCCCACATTTTTCCAGTTCTTCCTAAACCAGACTGGATCTCATCTGCGACCAGAATAATATTTTTTTCTGCTGTTATTTCACCTAACTGCTCTATATAATCATTATCCGGTATGTTTATACCGCCTTCTCCCTGGACTGCCTCAAAGAATACGCCCGCGATGTCATCATCATTTTTTATTATGTTCAAATCATCATAATTATTATATCTGATAAATTCAACATCTTTCATTAAAATATCACCGAAATATTTCCTGTATTTGTTTGAATGTGTAATCGATAATGCCCCCAATGTTTTACCATGGTATGAATTTGTCATTGCAATAATTTTGTGTTTTTTTGATGATTTTTTTATTACCTTTATTGCGGCCTCTATAGCTTCGGCACCGGTATTGCCAAGATAAAATTTATTTAAACCATCTGGAACTATTTTCGATAACTTATCCACAAAATTTGATCTTGCTTCAGTATACTCTGATGCGTGTGCTATAGGTATCCTGTCGTATTGGTTGCATATTGCATTTTTTACATTTTTATTTGAATAACCTAAAATTGCAACACCATAACCTCCCATCATATCTATATACTTTTTACCATTTACATCAAAAAGTGTTGAATCAACACCTCTCAATATATTAACAGGCAATCTCTGATATGTATTTGCTATATATTCATCCTCATAACTCATTGTAAATCACCGTTCCATTATAAATATCATTAAATGGATTTGATATTATTACCTTTTTAACTCCATAATCCAGTGCTTCTGTTGCAGCCATAAGTTTTTTATCCATTCCATGGCCAACATCTTTCATAATGCTCTTTATATAAGTTTCATCCGCTTTTTCTATTATTTTATTATTTATATATAAACCATTTACATTTGTTAACAACATCAATGCATCTGCTCCCATATAACCTGCGACATAAGCGGCTGCACGATCAGCATCAACGTTTAAATAACTTTCATTGCAGTATGCTATTGGTGATATAACAGGTATATATCCGGAGTCAAGGATATTTTTTAATGGTGCTATATTAACATCTGTGATCTTGCCAGTATATCCACCATCTATTACCATTTTCCTTCCCTTTTCATTTATTATTATTAATTTTTCCTTTCTCCTGGCATTTATTATGCCATTTATGGATACTGCTTTTAATCCGGCCCTCCTTAAATTTAAAACAATTTTATTATTTATTAAATTCATTACCATTGTAAAAAGTTCCAGGGTTTTCTTATCTGTATACCTGCTTCTTATCCCTTCGGGTGAGGTTACGTATTTTTTTTCATAGTTTAAGATTTCTGAATGATTATCCAGATAATTGCCCCCACCATGAACTATTATAATCTCATCGTCTATATTTTTTAAAATATTATAAAAATTTTCATTTTCTATAACGTTTTCCAGTATGCTTCCACCTATTTTTATTACTATCATTTTTTACACCGGAAATAGTGATGGCATTATCAACGATTCATACTCATTGAATTTGTACATTAAATTCATTGACTGTATTGCATTGCCGGATGCACCTTTTATCATATTATCAATGGCACCGAAAGAAACTATTCTTTTTATATAATTATCCATAGCAAAACCTATGTCAACAAAGTTTGACCCTATTACAGTTTTTGGGTCAGGATACCTGTAATTACTTTTTTTATCCATTATAAGCCTTACAGATCTTTCATTGCCATAAAATTCCCTCAACAGTGACCATAATTTTATTTCATCTGATACTGCATAAATGCTTGAAGTTGTTAATATACCCCTGACCATATTAACGGAATGTGCTGATAATGCTATTTTTATATCCTTATTAGATACATATTTTAATTCCTGCTCTATCTCTGGAGTATGTCTGTGATGAACAGGTTTGTAAGCCCTTATTGAATTAAACCTTTCGGAGAAAACCTTAGATTCATCCAGTCCGGACCCGGATCCAGAGGAACCGACCTTTGCATCAACATTTATTATATTGCTATCCAGGCTCAACGATAAAAACGGTGCTATACTATATATTGATGATGATGCTATGCATCCCGGGGTTGCTATGTACTTAGCATTTTTTATTTCATTCCTGTGTAATTCAGGCATGCCATAAACAAATTTATTCAGTAAATCCGGGTAATTATGCTCAAATCCATACCATTCCGGATATTTTTCCGGGTTCTTTAACCTGAAATCTGCACTCATATCTATTATATTAACACCGGTTTCAACAAGATCGGGAACATATTTTATTGACGTCCCATGTGGTAATGCTAAAAATATCACGTCAACATCAGAAGCCACTTCCATAGGTGTTTTATCGGAGAATCTTAAATCCGTTAATCCATATAAATCTGGATGTAGTCTTGACACTTTCTCATTTTTATGGCTTTTTGATGTTGCATATTTTATTTCAATATTTTCATGGTTTATTAATAATCTTAATAATTCCCCGCCAACGTATCCTGATGCACCTACAATGCCAGCTTTTATCAATTTATTCTCCCCAGTCCTCTCCAACATTTTCAGCAGTTTTTATGCCAACGGTATTTCCATTTATAGATGATATTTCATAGCTCATGCCACACGATGAGCATTCTAATAGCTCTCCAACCATTGAATCGTCAGCCACTTCTACCTTTTCTCCACATATTTTGCATTTTGTTTCCATATATTTCACCACTCTGTTATTTTTTACAGTTGTTTATTAATATTATTTTGTTAATAAACATTTGTATTTATTAATATTATTTTTAATATTATAAGTCTTTAATAGAACTTACAGCATTACAATACATAATTAATTCATGGTATTTAAAATATACGAATTATGTAAAAATAGTATTAAATTCGTATTAATATATAATTTAGATTTTTATAAAAAAATCATGCATTTAAAAGTTCCCTGCAGTATTATATCTTTTTTTACTTTCTTTATTTTATTAAATTTATTTTCCCGTTTATGATCAAAATTTTATTTTTTAATTCCTCATATCATAGTTTTATGTTTATCTAATAATTTTTTATTTTATCTATATCACAGTGCCTATTTTATTATATATAGTAAACAAATCTTCCAAAAATCATTATATGTTTTACATTTTTTATGATATTAAGGTTAATCATTCTGATAAGTATATTAAAAATAATATAATTGAACCGGTCAGAATGTTTATTCATTATTCCATATAGCTTATTTTTTTACGTTTTTAATTTCATTAAACCTAACTTTAAACTCCTTTACATTCCGATCTTTTTTAAATATGCCGAGATCAAAAAATAGGTTATGATTTAATGGTTTCATAAATATATATTAAAGAAAATAATATAAATATTACTATAAAATATTTTTATTTTTCTCCTTCCTTTTCTCCATTTATTCCCCTCAACAGTTCATTAAGGCGTTTGTCTTCTTCAGATTCCTCTGTGGTTTTGGTCTCTCCTTTTACTCCTTCCATTAGCTCTTTTAGGGTTGCATCTCTTGATGATTCATTTATATCAGCACTCTGTTCCACAGCAGCCTTTATTGAGTCAAGCTGGTCTCCCAGTGAATCCTGGATTTTCTCCTGAGCATCGACTATAGAATCTATGCTCTGCGATATATCTGCTATTTGTTTCTCACTTAATTGATTGCCAACAAGATCCTGCGAACTCTGTTTTAATCCTGACCATATATCTTTCTGTGTTTTTGAATATTGCAGATTCAGATCAACACTTTCAAGTAATAATTTATAGTCCTTTAATCCCTTTATTGAAGAATCAAGGGATGCTATAAACGATGCAAATAATTTTGCCTTCCTCATATTATTATCCTTTAATGCAATTTTTGCGTCATCAATACTTTTAATTTTTAATCTTTCATATTGCCTTACAGTCCTGTCAATATTTGATTTGTTCATACTTATTCTCGATCGTTTTTCAAGAATCTTTTCCTCCTCACTTTTACCAAATTTGAAAACTGCCATGAATATGTAACATTATCTTATTTATAAACTTTATGTATGTTTTTATGGCGACCATTTAGATTATGCATCTGGTGGTTTTTTGCAGCGAGAAACCTATAATTTACAACTTTTACAGAATAATTTTCCCACATCATATAAAATGGTCGAAAGTCGTGAGTGTAGATCAATTAAGAAGTGATGCTTATATTATTTCTTTTTGACAATAGTGACAAGCTTTTCCAGAACTATTTTAATTGGGGGCATTGCACCATACCCATGTTTGGAATCACTTACCTCAACTCCTTCAGAGGGTTCTATAACATAATAACCATAGTCTCGAAGCTTTCTAACGTTGTTCTGGACTATTTTATTAAGCCACATTGCTTCATTCATTGATGGGACAAATACTACTGGACTATTGGAAGATATTATTGACGTAGAAATTAGATCATCACCAATTCCATTTGCGACCTTTCCAATTATATTGGCCGTTGCAGGCATGATTGGGAAAAGGTCGGTCAATCCAGGTAATTGGATATGTGGAACGTTAAAACCCTCTTGGGGAACGAAAAGACTTTATGCTCTGAAATGAGTCCCTATTCTTCATTCTGATCATTACCTTATTCTGAAATCTTAATATTGCCAAGATCCCTTGCAATAAAAACTATTATAACTACAGAAACCGATAATATAGCCATTGTATAGAACGCAAATTTAAGCGATATAAACTGAATTATGGCACCCAATATTAATGCAGATAAAACGGATGGAAAAAGACCAAGTGTGTTTTCCGCTCCACGGACCTGAAGCACATAATCCTGTGGAGTAACCTTATAATTAATTGTGTTTAATAAGACATTCTCTACCTGGTTAAGTACCATTAATAAAAACAAATCAGGTATTAAAAATATATATGATGGACTGAATGGAATAAAAATTATAAGCGGTATATGGGACAAAGCAGCTACAAAAAGCAATGTCCTTGGATTGCCCTTTATTTTTCCGCCTAAAACAGATCCTAATACACCGCCAAGCATTCCCAATACCAATAATAGGGTAAGCACAAATGGAGAACCGTTATAACTAAACTTTACAAGAACCTCTATAATCATTAAAAATCCGCCAAAGGTTAAGGCAGTTAACATAGAAAATATTGCAGTATACCGGAGAGCCTTTGTATCCCATAAAAATGAAATGCCATCCTTAAAAGAATGAAGCTTTATATTATTGCTGGATTCATCAGATTTTGGTTTTATGAATATTATCGGAACAGTGGCAATTATATAACCCAACAGTATAACTAAAAATCCATTGTAAATGCCAATGTATATAATTATTCCTGCCATAATATAACTGATTAATATTATTACCATATTAAGTGTTGTTCCTATAGAACTCGCTCTCTGGTATTGATCTTCATTTAAAAATTCTTTATTCCAGAAACTATGTACTTCCCCTGTTAAATCACCCAACCACGCATCAATGAAAAACGCTACAAATATGGATATAAGCTCTAATAGCTTATTTCCGGAAAGAAAGATCACAAAAAGGAAAAATATTATTATTACCCTGAAAAATGACCCCCCAAGAACCAAAAGCTTCTTTTTCTTTAGTCTTGTAATATAATAACTTACAATAAAACTGAATATATAGGGCATACCGTCCAATGATAGCATTAATCCAGTATATAATGCTGAATTAGTTATGGTAAGTACAATCCATGGAAATAACACGAGCATTACGCTGGCTGCGAAACTGGAAAATGTTATATGAGAAAGTAATAATTTGAAATTTTTAGAAAGCTTTGCTTTCGCCATTTAGCTCATTTCCTTTGAAAGTAAATTATTTTTTTCTGATCTATATGGGCAAAGCAATTCCATATTATTGTGGGTAAATTGCCCCCTTACCCAGTATGTAAGTTTCTCTTTGTCAATGTTCAGTTTTCCATCTTCTGACAAATGCCCTATAATGTTCCTTTGATCGTATAGGGCAACTGTACATTTACTTACTTCACCCGTTGCCCTTATTGCATAGGAACCAAATGTTGCAGCATAACATACCGGTAATTCATTATGTGGATTATATAATTTAAGACCAAAATCTAAAGCCTCTTCCTGTAATTCTTTTATTAGTCTGTTGCGCATTATCTCATCATCGATAACAGGAAGCTTTTCATCATTACTGCCTCCAAGTCTTTCCAGTTCCCTTATAAGAAGAGATATTCTTTCATCATCTTTAAAATCCTGAGAAATTTTATTTATTAAAGATTTCATGCTACTTAAGTTATATCTATTGACGTGAAGCCTAATAATTATTTTACCATCAAGTGAACTTCTGTGAAAATCTATTAAATTGTTATATATAATATTGAATGTTGATGTGTTATTCCTTGTTACCCTTAATGAATTGTGCAATTCTGTATCGCCATCTAAAGTAATCTGAAATTTTGTTACACCCAGTCTTATAAGTTCCTCCTGTTTTGTTTTTGTAAAAAGGGACGCATTGGTGGTCATGCCTGATGTTAAAGTAAGACCAGAAACATCAGCACATTTCCTTGCATATTTCATTATGTCATCAACGATATCAAACGCTAACAGAGGTTCTCCCCCAAACCAATCTAAGTTAAGCCGGTCTATATCCTTACTTCTTTCTTTAATTAAACTTTTGATTCCATTAATAACATTTTCATACATTCTACCTATTTCAAAATGTTCATAACAATATTTACATCTAAAGTTACATTCTTCCGTTGGAAAAATAATTAAATTAAGAGATTTATTTATATTAGGCATTTACACACTTTTAACATGCACCAGCATTTATTACCTTGCAAATAAAATTTCCCAAAGCATCCATTAAATCAATCTCTTCATCAATTCCATATATTCTCCCGTAGTCGTCTATTTCCATTTTCTCACCTCAATATAATTAATGTATCGCTATATATATATGTATTTTGTTTTATATACAGCTACAAATTATAGATCATAATGATATAGAATATAATATAAAGAAATAGCTATTACCGCATACATACTATGTGGCATGGTGCTCTGGTTTTTTCATTCCTAACTTTTTGCACCTATCATTATGATTCCTTAAGGTCACGAAAATACAGTTATGTAATCTCAATCTTTCAGAAGTTTTCACACTATGAGCTGTGGTGAGTATGATGATCTAAAGTTAAGGATCAGATCTTTCAAATATATATATTATGTTATGTAAAATATTTACATACATTATTGAATGTGTCTCTACTTTTCATTCTAATCACCACCTGAACTGGAAATTTTAATATCACCAAGGTCTCTTGCAATCCAAACTTCTATTACTATAGAAATTGATAATATAGCCATTGTATAGAACACAAATTTAAGAGATATAAATTGAATTATGGTACCCATTACTAATGCAGATAAAGCAGCCGGAAAAAGCCCCAGTGTCTCCTGCACCCCTCTAACCTGAAGCATGTAGTCCTGTGGGGTAACCTTATAGTCAATTGTACCTAATAAAACATTTTCCACCTGATTAAGTATCATTAGCAAAAATAAATCCGGAATTAAAAAAATATATGAAGGACTGAATGGAATAAAGATTAAAATTGGTATATGTGCTAGCGCCATAATAAAAAGTAAACTCCTGGCATTGCCTTTTATTTTACCGCCTATAATAGATCCAACTACACCTCCAATCATTCCTCCAACTAAGAATAGAGTAAGTATAAGCGGAGACCCACCATACTTAAACCTAACCAGAACCTCTATAACCATTAAGAAGCCACCAAAGGTTAAGGCGGTTAACATAGAGAATATTAATGAATATCTCAGTGGCTTTGTATTCCAGAGAAAAAAAATGCCATCCCTAAAAGAATGAAGTTCTGTATCTTGGGATTCATCCGATTTTGGTTTTATAAAAATGATCGGTATGGTAGCAATTATATAACCCACCATTAAAACTAAGAAGCCATTGTAAACGCCAATATAAATAACTATTCCAGCAGCAATATAACTGATTAATGTTACTACCATATTGAGCATTGTCGCTATAGAAATTCCCCTTTGATATTGATCTTCATTCAAAAATTCTTTAGTCCAGAACCCATGTACCTGGCCTGTTAAATCCCCTATCCATGCATCAATGAAAAATGCTATGAATATAGCTAAAAGTTCCCAGAACTTATTTCCTGAAAGAAACACCAGAAAAATAGAAAATATTATTACTGCTCTCAAAAATGTACCGCCCAGCACCAGAGGTTTCTTCTTCTTTAACCTTGCAACGTAATAAGCCACGATAAAACTAACAGCAAGTGGAGCATCCGATAATGATAGTACGAGTCCCGTAAGCAGGGCAGAATTAGTTAGGGAAAGGATAATCCATGGAAATAGGACAAGCATCATACTACTGGTAAAACTCGAAAATGTTGTGTGAGAAATAGATAATTTGAAATTTTTAGAGAATTTTGTCCTTTTCATCTGGGTACCTCCAAGGATCCTCTATTCTTTAGGAGTGTGAGGAATTGTGGGTTAATTCTCAATCCTTTACCGCATCTTCGTAGCTTTACCTTTCTTACATTTATATCCATTTTCCCCCTCTTTTTCAGTACAGCAGGGAATCTTCAAAATGTTATGGCATTAAACGCTTCCCCCCCCCTTCCCGGAGGGCGTCGAAACCCGTGCCCTCCCAGAATATACTTCCATGATCGTAGCAGCTTATTCTATCACTGACATCATGTATAATAATATTTTTACATATTCATAATATAGCTCTGATACCTTTTTAGCATTGCTTCATCTATTGATGGTTTTATCTGGGAAATAACATTTATTAGGTCATCCGTGGTTATATCCCTCTTGGTTCCGGATTTTACAACTTCCATGAAAACATTTTGAACGGATTTTTTGCATATAAATTCTATATCTGCCCCGGAATATCTTTCAGTTACTTTTGAAAGTTTATCATAATTTATATTATTTACATATTTTATTTTTGATAATTTTAATTCAAACAATCTTTTCCTTGATTCATAATCCGGTGGTGGAACATATATTTTAACATCAAATCTTCCTGGCCTCATTACCGCCTCATCCACTTCCCATGGATTATTTGTGGCAGCTATAATGAATATATTTTTATCTTTTTCTGAAGTTAACCCACCCACCTCCGTTAATAGCTGTGATACGCCTCTTTTGGCAGCATCTGATTCAGATCCTGACCTTTTCGGAACCAGTGTATCAATTTCATCAAAAAATATTATTGCTGGCGATAATAAATACGCCGCCTTAAACAGTAAGGATATGTTTTTTTCAAACTGGCCAAACCACTGGCTATATAGTGAGGATGGATTTACGTTTATAAAATTGGCCTTTACCTCATTGGCTATTGCCTTAACAATGAATGTTTTTCCTGTTCCGGGTGGTCCATATAAAAGCATTCCACCACCAAATTCTATATCGTATTCCTTTGATAATTCCTTATACCTCATCGGGTATATTATTTTTGACATTATTTCAGTTTTTACATTTTCAAGCCCTGCAACATCATTGAATGTAACTTTGGGTATTTCTGGCTCTTCGATATTTAATGTTTCCAGTATCTTTTTGCCACGGGAAATTTTATCATCAGTATTATCTTCTCCATTTAATGATTTATATGTTTTTAATATTATCTCTGCCTGTTTTACTCTCTCACTTTTTAATTTTCCATGTGAGTTTTTTGCCAGTTCAATTAATTTCTTATATGTTAGCATGTACATTTCTGAAGCATCCTTTTTTTTGCCTTCAGATTCCATTTTTATTGCGTTTTCCAGCAAATTGTTAATTTCAGTTATTTTTTCATTGTCCATATAATTACCTACTTATCAATTACAGTTCCCTTGTTGAACAATTTTGTTTTTTTCCATCCACACGCTATAGTGTTTAATTCAAATTTTAATTCATATTCATCTGGAAATATTGCAAAACCCACAAGTTTGGACCATAATGTTTTTGATAGGAAGAGATAATCCTTTTCACCCTCACCCTCAAAATAGATAAGATTTACCCTTAAACCGCTCATAATATTAAGGTCAGGCATGGCAACCTCCGTCTGTGTATCCCGGTCAATCGCAGGATTTATTTCTATTATTTTGCCATCTATGGTACAACCAGTATGTATTTCATACATATGCAATATCTTCTTTGAAATATATATATACTTTTCTGATGCGTATTTATTTTTTATATCTGAATTATAATGGTGCAGTATTCCTAAAACTATCAAAGTCATATTTACTTCAATCATTTATAGAAAGGATTTATATAAATTTATTTACAATATCTGTATATAAAATTCTTTATATTTAACAAAAATTTAATTTTTAATTTTTTCATTCAATTACAATAACATTGAAAATATAAACCGTATAGATGGTAAAACGGTTAAAATAAAAACAATAAGCTTTAATTCAATAAAAATATTACATTATTGTAATGGAGCTATATAATATAAGAAATGTAAGTTTACATACGGAAAATAAGCTGAAAATATCGTTCTGTGCTACCGTAATGGAATCTCATGAAAATCTAAATCATAATATAGACAACATTATAAGTATAGCTGAGGAAATAGGTATAGACTATGAAATAATAATATCAACAAATATAAAAGTAAATTTAAATAAAAATGGTGTTAGCTTTATTTATAACAATTTTAAAAGTTATGGTGCAGGCAAGCAAATAGCATATTTAAAAAGCACCGGCGATTATATTATAGTTTTTGACCCGCGAATTTCATATAATATTGGTATATCTGATATAATATACAGGTTTATAACAAAGGGAGAAAAAAAGGCTTTTCTCTATAAAGTTTTAATAATAAACCGTGATTTGCTGAAAAAGTCCGGCGGCTGGAGAAATCTCAGGGAATATGAGGATATCGATTTATTTGCAAGGTTATCCCAGATATCAGGTTTTGTTTCCTATCCCGATAATAACTATAGTATTTTAAATTATAAAAGGTATAAAAAAACATTCATTGATAATATTTTAAACGAACGTGATGCAATAATATCATGCAATTATAGTTTAAATGACGTTTTTATTTTAAAACACGTTTCATATTTTTCCATACTGATAGCATATCTACTCAGCAGAATATCAAAAAACAGGCCATATAAATACGGCAAAAATAATTACATAATAGTTATAGAAAGTATAATAGAATCATTGATATTGAAGGATTACGAGGTATATAGCATACCGGATAAAGTTCCGAAATTAAAATTTACAGAAAGGGAAATAAAATATCTTGAAAAGAAAAGTTATCTATGGTCAAAGGTTCATAAGAGCATTAATGAATTAATAGAAAAATAGGGAATTATTTTAATTTAAAACCGCAATTGGGGCAGAACGTCATTGTGTTATCAACTTCAAAACCACAGTTCGGGCAGTTAAATGTATTTTTTGCAGGTAAATTTTCATTATCGATGTTATTCTCTAAAATGTTTTCCCTCAAATTATTGTATGGATTTTTGTTTTTATTTTTGTTATCGCCGAAAATCGCCATACCTATGTTTGCCTTGGGTGCCTTTGCCTTTGCCATTTCAAGCTCCCTTCTTTTCTCCTCTATTCTATTACTTTCTCTTTTAGTAGATTCCTCTTTCTTTGCCAGGGAAGCCAGTCTTGTAATCTGGTTTACCCACGTTTTTGGATCCTTCATTGTAAAGTCTACCCTCTGTAATTTATTGTTATCATCATAATATTCAAAACTGAATATTTTCTTTGTAAATAATGGAAATCTCGGTAGTGCAAATGTTGAGTTTTCAACATTATATAGATAAACATTAACATCGGTTACCGCAGGAGAAGCCCTTATAAGTGACCTTTTGCCATTTTTTTCAAAAATTATTCTCTTCTCTGTAAGGAATAAACTACCGTTTATAAATGAATTATTTTCAAGTTTTTTTACCTTTGCGTTTAAATATTCGTGTTCATCATTTTCATATATAGGCATTAAATACACATATTAAATTAGATTATAAATTTTATTATAATTATTATAGTGTAGCTTGATAATAACAAAAACGGCTGCAGGGCAATAGCCCCCTCTATCCCTCGACTTTCTGGATTAGTTCACCCGCCTGGGGCAGAACATTCCAGTACCATTGCTTCACCTGGCTCGCCTTTTAGCTATAGCCTGGATCGTTTTAGCCTTATCCGACTCCGTAATGCAATATTAATATATGCAGTAACATCCATTAAAATTCTCACTTAACTCCCTGTATACAACTTCTGAGAGGCTGTTCCTGGATGTAATATTATTGTCTATAGCTCTGGTTATACATATATCTATCATTGCAGTAAACTGTTTCTGTAGTTCAGTAATGGTTTGTGATGGTGTATATTTCTGTGTAACAAGTTTTATAGGCAGTCATATACGGGAAAATATAAGAACATTATATAAATTTATGTAAGGAAAGCTAAAATAAAGGTTTTGCATACCGTTAACTGAAAATAAGGATAGAATAATTATATCCAAAGCCCTATTATATAAAAAATATTTATACTAAATTCATATCCGTAATACATGGGACTCGGAAAAAGAGATTTAAACAGAAAAAAGAAAAGTATAGAAATGAAAATAGATGAACTTGAGCAGAAAGCCAGGAAAAATCCTATGGATAAAAGCCTTCAGGATGAAATAAATCAGTTAAAAAAGAAAATTAAATAATTAATATGGTGGCACCGGTTTTAAAACCCTGCCATTATTAAGTTTAGGCGTATAATCAACAGGATTTATCTCCACATATCTTACCGTGTTAGTTTCTTGTTTCATTAACATCCTTTCTATGGAATCATTTTTATCGTTTGCCATGCTGCAAATATTTTTTGTTTCATCCTCCGTTAATGTCCTTTCTGTACCATCCATATATCTGACTCTTATTATACTTATTTTTGAGCAATCATACATACCTGATAAAATTAATATTATTAATTAACTTTTTTATTCAGTGATAATATAAGATTAAGTACTTCATTGAAAACAGAATTTATATTCCTGGAATTCTCATTTATAATAAAAATATGGTTTTCAGGCAGGTGGTCCAGGGCTTCATAATAAATTGTATCAGATCTCTGGGCATCTAAATTTTCATTTATTTTTGAATCACTATAGCCCCGTTTCCTCATTCTGTTTATTAATATGTCCTCGTCGTCCCTCAATATTATAACATAGTCGCAGTTAATTAAATGGGAATAGTGTGATTCCACAATATCATATTTTATATCTATTCTTTTTAATGCATCGATATTTACAGTATCACCATTCATTATGCCATTTTCATCTGCTATACTGTTTAAATTTACGCATCTTAAATTATTATCATTTAACATTTTACATATCGTTGTTTTACCTGTACCCGGAATCCCACTTATACATATCATTAAATTCACCGAAATAATTTGATAATTTAACGGGCATTGATAAATGCCTTCTGGCTATAACAGGAACTTCATAATAACCCGGTTTTACATCCCTTCCAACCTCGTATATATTAGGATTTTTATACCTTTTTTTACATACAGGGCACCTGTAATCCATATTGCCCTTGCTCCTTGTTTTTACGTGGCATGACCCACAGATAGGCGGTTCCTTCCTGAATAACCTTGAAACAGAACTTACCATTAATTTTTCAAGTTTTAACGTGCCGTCTATATATGATCCGTATGCTCTGACAATATCCCCTGGCAGTAAAGAATCTATTAATTTTCTAAACTCCTTTGTTGGCTCAAATGCAGATAATTTTACATTAATATTTTTGTATTCCATGTTTATAAAACGGTGCCCGCCCCGGATTACATATGGGTGTGATGAAATTATTCCGGTTATGGCATATGACCCAAGATCCGATAAAAATTCAGGGTCATTTATTATATGGTCATCTGTTCCCTGGTTTGTTTCATATATTACACATCTCCTATCATTTAAATTATAACTGTTTTTTATTTCATCGTATATTTTTATTAAATCCACATCATTTATTCCCCTGATGCCGAATATAACAGGAGTTTTTTGTTTTGGAAATATTGCAGGATAATTATTATTTCTATCTATATTATTAAAGGTTGTATTATATTTTTCCGGTATTTCAGCTATTTTCATTTTTGTATTTTTATCAATATAACCATAGTTCGGGTATTTATAATCCAGTAATTCATATGTTATTTTTTTTCTGTTCCACGCCAGGGATGCAACAGATCCTATTATTCCATGGCCTGTGTTTATTTTCTTATATATAGCCCTGTCCTTCAGATAATTTTCAATAAACTCTATGCTTATGTCCTCTTCAAGAGCCTTATAATACAAATTCTCATCAAATCTATCTTTTGATATTACAATCCCCGGGCTTGTTTTTATATCCGTTTTAACGGAGTAATCATTTACAATACTGTATACAAAATCCATTAAATCGTCTTCATCAGGTTCTTCATCCAGTCTTTCATATGAATATATATACTCATTATTTATCATGCCTGTAATCTTTTTTTTCCCGGATCCTCTACCAAGATTTATGTTTAATGCCCCATTGCCGCGTGTTTTATAGCTTATATTTGGATTTAATCTTACAAGTTCAGGGTTACCTATAATATCATATTTTTTTCTGCTCATAATTTCTGATATTATATATGTTGTACACATTTCATCTATGCTATCCGTATCATCAACTGCAACGTGCATTATTTGCCAAACCTCCTCTTCCTCGTTTGATATGAATATATTGCCCTTAAAAAATCTAATTTTTTTAATTCAGGCCAGTTTACATCAGCGAAATATAATTCGGAATACGCTGACTGCCATAATAAAAAATTCGATATTCTCTCCTCGCCACTGGTTCTGAATATTAAATCAGGATCAGGCAAAGACCCATCGTATAAATAATTCCTTACAGTTTCCTCATTTATATCATCTACGGATATTTTCCCCCCACAAACATCCGTTGCTATGTTCTTAACCGCATTTATTATTTCCTGCCTCCCACCATAGCCTATTGCCAGATTAAATCTGAATTCATTAAAATCTTTTGTTGTTTCCTCAACGTTTTTTATGGTTTTTCTTAAATAATCCGGTAATCCCTTTAAATCACCGATAACCTCAACCCTTATTTTATATTTATATACACGGTCGTCCTTCAGCAGACCATTCAATGAGTCATTTATCAGGTCAAATAAAAACCTTACCTCGCCATCATCCCTCTTAAAATTTTCCGTTGAAAATGCGTATACAGTGACTATTTTTATTCCAGCTTCACGTGACCAGTTCAGAACCTCATCTAATTTATCTTTGCCCCTCACATGCCCCTCATTTTCGGATAAACCTATTGACCTGGCATATCTTCTATTGCCGTCCGTTATTATGCCCAGATGTAACGGGACATTATATTTTTTAATTTCATCAAGAAGTGCAGTTTCATAAAGCCCTGAGGCGATATCACCTATTTTATTGGTTATACTTTTTTCACGTATACTCATTTTATTAATAATTGTAATTAACTATATATAATAATTTTTTCTATATTTTTTTTATTTCTATGGAATACATATTCAGATACTTTGAAAAACCGTGGACTATTCTTTTGTATACTATTTCAAAACCAGAATCCCTGAAAAATTTCATTCTTTTTTCAAGTGTATTCAGGTCGCATATTTCATAATAATTTATAACACCCCTATTTTTTAGGGCATTGAAAGCAGGAACTAAAAAATTATACGCATCATGTGGCAGATTCATTATTATTCTATCAATATTACTGTAATCTTTGATCAGTTCCCCGGAATCGCCTGATAATGGTGTTATATTTCCCTTTAATTTATTTAATTTTATATTTTTTTTTAATAATTCTATTGCATCAGGATTTTTATCCATTGCTATTATATTGCATTTTACCTTTTTTGCGATTAAAATTGAGAAAGGGCCTATACCACAGAACATATCTATTATGCTATCATTTTCATTAACCTCATTCGATATCCTCAACCTTTCTGTTGATAATCTTGGTGAGAAATATGCTTTATCTATATTCACCATTAAATTTATTGAGTTTTCCCGGTATAATGTTTCTTTCATATCACTACCATATATTAATTCCAGTGAACGTTTCCTGAATTCACCTGAAATACCCCTATCTAAATAAATTGTCTCTATATTTTTCCTTTTTATGAGTTCCTTAGCTAAATAGTTTACCTCATTCTCTGTTTTTCCCTTTATTATGGCAATATTGCCTATCACATCATATGAAAATGATATTTTTGTGTTATTATTTTCCTTTTTATTCCCTTCAATGTCCACTGTATCATAATTATCTATTATTTTCCTGACCGGGATATATACATAATCATCATCGTGTTTTATTAAATAATTATCATCTATAATATTCTCTTCCCTCAGTTTATTAATCGTTTCCTGTGCCAGTTTTTTATTGATTTTTATATGAATCAAGGCTATTACTCCTATAGTATCTTTTTGTAATTTTTTGTGCATTCTCTATTACATCGTTTGCCAGTTTACTGGAGAATCCAAATATGTTTGATATATTATTTTTATCTGCCCCTGCAATTTTTTCCAGTGAAATATAACCATTATCGTATAATCTTCTTGCCCTTACCCTTCCAATCTGTGGAATCTCTATCAGTTTTATTATGTCCTCCTTTACGCCTTCCTTTATTCTCTCATTGAACTGTAGTAACCTGTGTTCCATTAATTTATCAAACATCGATGATAGTCTATATAATGAATATGAAATCCAGTCGGCCGAAGAGGACTTTGCCTGTATGTCACCGGGACCAACATCAAAATTTTCTGCTATAGTATTTATGGGTACCTCATTTATCCATTCGTTCAATATTATTGCAGTTTTGGCAGCCCTCATAGATTCATCGCTGAAATCGTTTATATTAAATCTGTCCAGAAATTCTTCAATATAATCATAATCCTTTTCCCTGAAATTAAATGGCAGCATATCCGGTGTTTTTGATATAAAATATAGGTATAACTCCTCTGAAAAATCATATTCAAGGGCTTTTTTCAATATTAATGATGTAACGGGGTCTATGTATAAATCTGAGGTTAATTTGCCCAGTCTTGTTGCATCATAGGTATTACCGTTTTCCTCAATGAATTTATTATCCTCAAGAAAATATAATGCACTCTCAAAGGTCAGTTCAGAATCTGAAATATCTTTCTGTATTGCCAGCAGGGTTTTATTATAAAAATTTTTTATGTCATCAATGCTTTTAGCTATGCCTGATGAAATTAATGCCAGTATATTAAATCTTATTAAACTGTTTGAATCCATTTTTGATGTTACAGGCTCAATTTCACCATTTAAATATGATTTTGCAACACCCAGCATCGATGGTGATGATACATAAATATAGCCATAACCACTTTTATCATACTTTGGTCTTCCAGCCCTGCCTAACATCTGCTGTATCTCTATATTTGATATTGGTTTGCTATACCCATCCGCAAATCTTGTTATGTCCCTTATGATAACCGTTCTTGCAGGGAGATTGACACCCGCTGCCAGTGTTGGTGTTGCGGTTATTACCTTTATACTTCCTTCCTTAAATAATCTCTCAATAATAGATCTCTGATCGTTTGATAAACCCGCATGATGGTACATAACACCATGTGAAATCATATTGATCATCTTATCATTAAGTGCATCCAGTGGTATATTCATGGATTTAACATCATTGTCAATGTTAAAACTACCCATTAAAACCTCTGTATATTTTTCAGTATTTCTTCTTGAATTTCTGAATACCAGGGCCTGTCCATCTGAATTTATACTCTCCCTTATTAATTTCAACTCATCATCCATGCCTAATTTAACCCTCTCATCTTCCCTTATCAATTCATGTTTATATATAATCCCAGTTTCCAGTGGTACAGCCCTAAAATTTGATATAACTGTTTCTGCATTCATCCATTCTGCCAGTTCCCTTACATTAGAAACCGTTGCGGATAATCCTAATAATATAATCTCTGGATTCAGGTACAGCAATGATGAGATTACCGTTTCAAGTCTCGGTCCCCTTGATGCATCGGAAATCATGTGAATTTCATCTATAATGAATAATCCAAATTCATTTAATATATCCGGGTCCCTGTGAAGCATTGAATCTGCCCTTTCGGAGGTTGAAACAATAACATCATAATTTTTTATAAATGATGGTGGGACATCATAATCTCCTATAGATATTGTTACCCTTATGCCAAGTGATTTTAAACTTAGCAATTCATTATATTTTTCCATTGCTAAAGACCGTAGGGGAACGATATACATGGACTTTTTATGATTTAAAAATGTTTTATATATTGCTATATAGGCTATTAAAGTTTTACCGGAAGCAGTAGGAACTGCAACTATTACATTATGATTTTTATTTAACTCATTTACTGCTTTTTCCTGGTGGTCGTATAATTTAAAATCATTATTTTCAGTAATCTTAAGAAATTCTTCAGGTACTATTTCACTTAATTTCATGCGTTACTTAATTATTTATACTATTAAATAGATATCTATATTTCATATCAACATCATTCACCAGATAATTTAGGTTTCTGATTTTTGTCTTTCAGGGTCATGCCCTAACTGGAGTCCCCACCCGCAATTGTGTTTTCCATCTCTCTCAGGTCGAAGAGCCGGGTATCTTCTTCTCCCGCAACTTTTTTCATTTCATCAGTAAAGCCCGATTTTGAAAATATGGCATAATACTCTTTTCTGCTATCATTGTGCCATTGCACAAGTTTTGACTTTCTCTTCAGGTCACTGTACACACCAGTTCCTACATCTGAATTTGTCCATTTGCATTCGGCAAAGAGTATATTTCCTGTTTTATTGTTGATAGCAACTATATCTATCTCCTCTTCGTTGAAACCTTTTGGTTTTTCCGGATTCCTGCCCCACCATGTCCCGATTTTATCAAAGTTCATATTTATAAATTCCCCGACATTCTCACGCACAAGCATTTCAAACGCCCTGCCCATAAAAACGGGAAATCTTTTTTTAATATCATTTTCAATTTCGTAAAATTTATTTATTTCCACAAGATTTTTGTTCGGATAAACAAAGGAAAACCAGAAACGAAGAAAATTGTCTTTAATAAAATATCTGGTTTTCTTACTGTTTTCAGGATCTGTTACAGGCACTATCCTTTCTACAAACCCTATTTCAATAAGTGATCTCATGTAGCTGCTTAACGAAGTATTTTTTATTCCTATAAAATTAGACAGGTCGTTTGATTTCGTTATACCCTTTGCAATTCCTGAAAGAATTGAAAAATATGTCTGCGTTTCGCCAAATTCATCCGAAACAATAATCCTGCCCTCTTCATAAAAGGCGTGCCCCCTATTGAAGAATGTTTTCATCACAAACTCTTTAATTGATTTATAATCCATAAACTCTTTTGCATAAAATATTATGCCACCTGTTAAGGCCCAGCACTGTGCAATGTCTGTAAATTCTTTTGATTTAAGAAAATCATAGAATTCCACAAAGGATAGAACCTTCATGTGCCACTGGCCAGTTCTGCGCCCATATAGGGAATTTTTTATGCTGAGCAGTGATTCCATCACTGCTATTATAGAGCCATTTAATATTATAAAAATTTTACTCTGATTCATTCCCTCATCCCAGTATTTCTGAAGTACTGAAGATATATATGGGCTTGTCTCCATAATATAGCCAAATTCATCTATAATAAGAAGTGTTCTTGCAATAGTTTTTTTTGCTAAATATTCAAATATCTGGGAATACGAACTGAACGGATTAATTGAAAGTGCATCATCCTTATAGAATTTCGCGATCCTGTTTGACAGTTCGCGGGCCTGGACAGTTTCGCTCTCCTTTGTTGCCAGATAATATATTGCATTTCTTGTTTCCGAGAAATGGTTTAGAAGAAATGTTTTGCCTATCCTGCGCCTTCCATATAAGATTATTAGCTCAGCCCTGTTGCTGTTGTAAAGCCCGTTTAAAAATGCAAGCTCCTCTTTTCTATCAATTATAACATTATTCTTCACAAAATAATTATATGCAGCATAATTATTTAAAAGTTGTGTATTTTTATTGCATGTATACTGTCCCACAATGATTTTCCTCAATACTGTACATTCCTGGAAGCTCCTGTATTATATCTGGTTAAAATAATATATAAATCCTGTCAATGCCAGTAAGATCATAAATTCAGAATGAAGTATTACAGTTCCGGTGGTATAATACGAAATACCTACTACATATTTTATATATAGATATCCATTACAGGGGTTTTGGGACAAAATTATTCGTGAGTTTCCTTTAATATTTTTTCGTCGTCCCCGGTCAGTTTTACCTCGCGAACGTGCAGTGTTAAGGGATATTTTCCAAGGAAATCAAGCACCTGAGGCACATCT
>JAJZZE010000033.1 GCA_021797735.1 Thermoplasmata archaeon
TCAGGACATGATGATTGAGATCGTTAAATCGAATTTCATTGAGCTGTCAAAAAAGAAGACATTCTGTGAAAACTGGATAAATAAATTTGTAAGTCAATAAGGATACTATATTATGTCACACACTATAGTGTGAACTATCACATCCGCTGGTGGGAACTCCTACATGCCTGGATTCCCCATAATTCTCCTGCTAAATAGTACTTCCAGTTAACAGGATTAAAATTTAAAAATTTTATACCGGTTTCTATTTTCGGAGTGCCTGTTATAATTAATATTATATATAAAACTGCGATATAATGGCATGGACATGATAGAAATTAAAAAGGGAGCTAAATATACAGTTGTTTCAGGAAGTGGGGACGGAAAACCAATGACAACAGAGGGCGAATATATTGGCTATGCAATACTTGGTGAAGAGGGCTCACTGGTTTTTAGGATAAATGATGGCAATAAAAATAAATTGAGGTTAATACCTATCAGTTCAATTGCATATATTGATTTTGATGAGGCAAATCTAATTGCAAAGGATAAAAATAGTGATAGGGATAAAACAACATATATAGTTTAATCCGGTGATATGGAAGCACATTTCCGCAGGATACTGCCCACTTTATAACCAGCAGCCAGTATTATAATATTTTATTATTTTTATGCCTGGAACTTGTCTGATAGAAAAAATAAAATAATGTATAACCATTATTAAAATGAATGATTAGATTTGGAGTAGCAGGCATACCCCTCACAAGCAAGGGGAGAACATATATAGATTCTATTGAGGATGTTGCAAATCTCGGTCTTAATGCACTTGAAGTCCAGCTTTTAAGGGTAAATGTAAGTGAAAATCCGGCTATAGAATATGTGGATATGTACCCGCGTGAGGTTGAGGATTCTATAATAGTTGATATTTTAAGGCCGGATGATAATGGCAATTACCAGAGTATTGGTACGGATAAAAAGATAGAGGAGGATGACATAGTCCAGGAACTGTTCTGGAACATGGCAAAGAATTATAATGATTTAAATGACGGTAAAAAAATTGCAGAGGAGCTTGATATAAATATAACAATGCATGCACCGTATTATATGGATTTATTAAATGGTGGAGAAATGGCAGAAAGGTCTCTGAACCATATTAGATGGTCACTACTAATAGGAAAAGCCATGGGTGCAAAAAGAATAATAACACATACAGGTTTCTATTGCAAGAAAAAGACAGATAGCACCAGAAAAGCACTTAAAGCATATACCGAAATAGCAAAAGAATTCCCGCACGATAAGGGGTATCCATATATAGGCGTGGAAGCATCGGGCAAGAAAGACCTGTTCGGTACGCAGAAGGATTTATTCTATCTGGCGGATAGAATACCTGATATTGAGCCAATACTGAATTTTCCGCATGTGCATTCATCAAACAACGGGTCTTTAATTGAAACAAAAAACTTTGAAGATGTTATATCTGCATTTTCAAAATATGCCAAGGATGATTTATATACAGAATTCGGTGGAGTAGATTACAGCAATGGCAACGAACTAAAAATTACGGCAATAAAACATGGTGATTTAAAATTTGAAACATTATCCGAGGTTATTGCAAACATGGAAAATGATATGACCATAATATCCATGTCCCCCTTACTGGAACATGATGCACAGTATATGGAATTAATGTACTGGCGTGCATTATCAAAAAAATACCAGAAAAAATTTGCAAAAAAAATATAGGTGAAATTATGAGAGAATACCCTGTGAGAAAAACAATAAAAATTAGTAATGATTACATTATAGATATTGTAAAATCGGAATTTGGTGAGTATAAGGTTTTAAATGACCATATAATATCATCATACCCGGGATTAAAAAAACTTGAATTATGGACTGATGGTAAAAAATTATGTGCGGAAACAGAGGCAGACACGGAATATGCCAATCCAGCTGAAACGATCAAAAAATTTAATGATTTACTGGAAGAAATAACAGGTTATAATTCAAAGGAAAGAAAGAAACTTTTTTCAAAGTTAAAATAATAAAATTTAAAACCATATTTCATATATCATTTTTATGGGAAAAGATAAATTATACATCATATATATTTTAATAAGCATAATCTCGCTATTTTTCCTTGTAATAGCAATGAATGATTTAGTTTTTGTAAATGCAGTTATAATAGCACATATAAGTTTGAATAGAATAGGAACCTGGCAGTACTGGGTGTTAATAGTTTCTTTTATAATCTTTATATATTTCGTATATATGGCTATAGTCAACGTTAACGATATTAAAAAATTTAAGGACATGATGAATAGCACAAGTAAAAAAACATTTATAGAAAATTTACCTGATTTAGAAAGAATATCAAAAAAATTTGGAGAAAAATATAAGGACAATCTAAAAAGTGCAAAGCATAAATGGGGCATAAAAAGATAATTAATATATTATCTTTTTAACAAACTCAGGCAGGTAAAACGATCCGGTTAAAACATCCTTATTAAAATATATGCCAT
The DNA here is from genome assembly GCA_021797735.1 of Thermoplasmata archaeon. Taxonomy (GTDB): domain Archaea; phylum Thermoplasmatota; class Thermoplasmata; order Thermoplasmatales; family Thermoplasmataceae; genus Ferroplasma. The sequence goes on from JAJZZE010000033.1 coordinate 2,502, forward strand.
TAATTACGTTTTCATCCCTTACTGTGAATTCACTTTTGGATGCCATTGTAAATGACCACAGTCCACTGGGATATGTTGGTATGAATGCTAAATACGATTTTACGTTACTGAACACCTCTGAAAGACCCTTATATGCCAGTGATAATGCCCCTTCCTGGTAATAGGGTGAACCTGATTGGGTTACCACAATTCCATCATCAGTTAGGTGGTTTTTAATATCCCTGTAAAATTCTTCTGAAAATAACCCCTCTGCCGGTCCAACCGGATCTGTAGAATCTATTATTATTCTGTCAAATTTCTCACTGCTATTTTTAACATATTTTATGCCATCACCGATAATTAATTTCACCCTTTTATCATTAAATGAGGATGCTATTTCCGGAAAGTATTTTTTTGAAACCTCAACAACATTCTGATCTATTTCAGCATTTACAATATTTTCAAAATTAAGTTTCAGCAATCTCTTTGCAGCCCCACCATCACCTCCTCCAATAATCAATGCATTTTTTGGTTTTTTATTAAAATAATACGGAATCATTGTTATCATTTCATGATATACGTATTCATCCTTCTCTGTCAGCTGAACAGTGCCATCTATTGATAAAAGTTTTCCAAAATCATAGGTATCAAATAAATCTATTCTCTGGTAGTCAGTTTTAATTGATAATAACTGATCCTTTACCCTGAACGATAGCTGTAAATTATCTGAATATCTCTCTGAAAACCAATTCTCTATTAATCTCATAACCGGTTATATTTATAATATATATAATTTTTATTAAGCGTTTTTCCATCATTAATTATCTAATTTTTTTTATTAAAATTTTTAAATATAGGATAAATTCGTAAAATCAATGATTTATTGGCAATAAAACCGAAAGATTTTAATACATCCGTATATATTATGGTATTGGTGAAAAAATGGTTGGAATAAGCGAATTATCAAAAACAGTAGCTAAGAAAGCCGGAATAACACAGAAGAAAGCCGCAGACGTTATAACAGAGTTCCTGAACGAAACCGTTTCGGAAGTAGACAAGGGATCAAAAATAAACTTAGCTGGTTTTGGAATTTTCGAAAGAAAGAAACAGAGCGCAAGAACAGCAAGAAACCCACAGACAAGAGCTGAAATAAAGGTTCCAGCAAAGGAAAAGTTTGTGTTCCGTGCTTCATCAAAAATAAAATACAAGAGTTAAAATTAATAACTTTTATTTATTAAATTTTATATAATATTTTTTTGGGATTTATTACAGGTTAAAATATCAAATAATAATATAGTTTTATGTTAGTATTAGGTATGGAAGGTACCGCACATACAGTAAGTGCCGGGATAGTAGATGAAAAATCAATATTATCAAATTCATCATCAACATATATACCGGAAACAGGTGGTATACATCCACGGGAGGCAGCAATACACCATGCAGATAAAATAATAGATGTAATCAAAAATGCATTTGAAAATGCAGGTGTACAGCCGGAAAATATTGATCTGGTTGCCTTTTCCATGGGTCCGGGACTGGGACCATGCCTGAGGGTTGTTGCCACTGCAGCAAGGGCATTTTCAATTAAATATAATATACCCATAATAGGTGTTAACCACCCGTTAGGGCATATAGAAATCGGAAGGAAATTATCCGGTGCCAGAGACCCGGTTATGTTATATATTTCGGGCGGGAATACGCAGATAATAGCACATGAGGTCGATAGGTATATTGTTTTAGGGGAAACAATGGATATTGGTTTAGGTAACATGTTAGATAAATTTGCAAGGGATTCAGATATACCATTTCCCGGTGGCCCTGTAATAGAGAAAATGGCATTAAAAGGTCATAAATTACTGGATTTGCCATATTCAGTAAAGGGGATGGATACCTCATTTTCAGGTATATACACAGCTGCAAAGAGCTATTTAAAAAAGGAGGATATAAATGATATATGCTATAGCATACAGGAGGTATCATTTTCCATGGTAATAGAGGTACTGGAAAGGGCATTATATTACACAAACAAGGATGAAATATTACTGGCAGGTGGTGTTGCAAGAAATGACCGGTTAAGGTCTATGGTATCGTTAATGGCTGAAAACGCAGGGTATAAAGCATATTTAACGGATAAAAAATACTGTATGGATAACGGTGCCATGATTGCACAGGCAGGTTTATTAATGTATAACTCCGGTATAAGAATGGGTATAATGGACACAAAAATTAACCAGAAATATAGAATAGATGAGGTTTACGCTCCATGGATTATATCAGGCGGCAATGAAATAAACAGGAATAAGGGTGCAGAATCAGTAATAAAAAAATCAGAATTTTTCAGTAGAAATGTTATAATAAAAAAGAGGCTGATCAAAAATTATAGAAATGGGGAACTGGACAAAAAAATACGGTATATGAGAATGAAGAATGAATTTTTAATATTATACAGGTTATATGAAAATGGATTCCATGTTCCGGTAGTATATGATTTTAACAGATACGGTATGGAATTAATAATGGAAAATATAGACGGAATAACATTAAATGAATATCTAATTAATAATAATGATTATAATAATATATTATCAAAAACAGGTGAAATTATAAGCAAAATGCATTCCCTGAAAATAACACATGGTGATTTAACCCCCAATAATATAATAATAAAGGATAATAAAATATATCTGATAGACCCCAGTATGGGGAGTTTAGAACCCGAATTGGAGGATATTGGTGATGACATATTCTTGTTTACTGAATCACTGAAAACCCTGTACAGGGATGGGAAAAAAATGCAGGCTGCATTCTTAGATTCATATAAAAATAATTACAGTGAATATAATAATGTAATGGATACAGTAAAAAAGATCAGTGAAAGAAGAAGATATGTTTAAAATAAAAAAATAAATAATTTATACACATGTCATCCTGATGATAAATTTTGTAACGCACAATCTAAACAAATTCAATGAGATAAATGCTATTATGGAAAATAATAAAATAGGAATTAGCATGGTAAAACTTGAATATGAAGAAATACAGGCGGATAGTACAGAATATATATCAAATGATAGCTGTAAGAAACTTGTGAATGTGGTTGATTCACCATATTTTATTGATGATACCGGGCTATATATAGAGGATCTGAATGGATTTCCGGGCCCATATGCATCCTATGTACAGGAAACACTTGGAAATAAAAATATTATAAAACTTGCCTCCGGGTCTAAGGCTTATTTTAAAACGGTAATATCGTTTTATTATAACAGGATATACCAGTTTACGGGTATTCTGCATGGTAAAATTTCTGATAGGGAAAGAGGTGAAAATAAATTTGGCTATGACCCAATATTCGTACCGGAAAATTCAGATCAAACCCTGGCAGAATTATCACTTGAGGAAAAGAACAGGATTTCTCACAGGTCTAAAGCAATAAATAACCTTATTTCGTTTTTAATAGAAAATAATATAAAATGATTATTTATATTAAAATACAATTAATCTATAATTTTATTAATAAGCATGAAATAGGGAATAAATAATAGTTATTAAGGTGTTTATTATGGCAGTAGCAGTAATTGCAGATACAAAGACAGGAAAAACATACAAAAAAGAAATATCAGAGGATGTTCTCGGTTCATTAGCTGGAAGGAGAATAGGTGAAGAGATAGATGGTATTTTCTTTGAGATGCCAGGCTATAAGATGAAATTAACAGGTGGAAGTGCCAATAACGGTTTCCCGATGAAAAAGGATCTGGCAATAGCGGGCAGAAAAAGAATTTTAGTTTCATACAAAACTGGAAGAAAGGGTAAAGAGGGAATCAGGAAAAGGGTAACATTCAGGGGTAATATCATAGGTTCAGATATATCCCAGTTAAATATGGTTATAACACAGTATGGAGAAGCACCTCTTGAACCGGTAGAAAATAAAGAGGAAAAGGGAGAACAATAATGGAACAGCCTTCTGTAAATATAGGTATGGTCGGGCATGTCGATCATGGTAAAAGTACTTTAACATACGCTTTAACAGGCAAAAAAACAGATGTACATTCAGAAGAGGTCAAAAGAGGAATATCAATAAAACTTGGATATGCCGATGCACCGATATACAGATGTTATGACAGTAACGGCAAAGAATTTTATTCCAGTAAAAAGTTAAATGCCGATTGCAGGTTATCAAGGGTCATATCAATAGTTGATGCTCCAGGCCATGAGACGCTAATGGCAACAATGTTATCAGGTTCCTCAATAATGAATGGTGCAATTCTGGTAATAGCTGCAAATGAATCATGCCCGCAGCCACAGACAAGGGAGCATTTAACAGCCCTGGAAATAATGGGCATTAAGGAAATTATAGTAGTTCAGAATAAAATAGATTTAGTAACAAAGGAAAGGGCAGTTGAAAGTTACAGGGAAATAAAAGATTTTTTGAAGGGTAGCATAGCAGAAAACGCACCTGTAATTCCTGTAAGTGCATATCATAATACAAATATAGATATAGTTTTAGAGGCAATAGAAAAGATAGTTAAAACGCCAGTTCTTAATGAAAACGATGACCCGATGATGTATATAGCAAGGTCATTTGATATAAATAAGCCCGGGACAAAACCTAAGAATTTAAAGGGGGGTGTTCTTGGTGGATCGCTTATTAAGGGCAGATTAAGTGTAGGCGATGAAATAGAAATATCTCCAGGCATACAGCTAACAAGGGGAAATAAAAACATCTGGGAAAATATAACAACAAAGATAGTTTCGTTAATGGCCGGATCAGATAGTTACGAATCAATAGTTCCGGGTGGACTGGCAGCAGTTGGAACGTGCCTGGATCCATTTTTAACAAAGGGCGATTCATTCACGGGAAGAATAATCGGTAAAAAAGGAAAGGTACCGCAAACACTGTTTAATATAACAATGGATTCCCACCTTTTAAACAGGGTTGTCGGTTTTGATGAGGAATTAAAGGTAGAACCATTAAAAACAAACGAAACAATAATGCTAACCGTGGGTACAGCAAATACAGTTGGTGTTATAACATCAATAAGGGATGAAAAGGTTGATGTTTCATTAAAATATCCTGTTGCAGGTAATATGAATGATAGAATTGCAATAGGCAGAAGAATATCAAACAGATGGAGATTAATAGGCTACGGGTCTATTCTTGGAATATAGTTTTATATATCAAATATTTTATCATATAAATATGTTTTAAATCCGCTGTAATCAAGGTCTAACGCTATATATTTACTGTCTGAATTATCCCCTAATATAGTTGTGCTGCCATCGTTATTGACATTGATACTGCCACCAATGAATTTGAATAGATTTTTATTTATCAGGTACAAAGCAGCAATTGGGTCATGGAAATATAGCCTGCCATGTTTTGAGATTAAATACCTTGACAGGTTAACTATAATTTCAGGTATATTATTATTCTTAACATTATTAAAACCATTAATATCCATTGAAAATTTCGGATCCATAGTAATATCAAGTCCTATTACATACTCCTTTACATTATTCTCAAAAACTATTTTTGCGGCTTCAGGGTCATAATATATATTAAATTCAGCGTTATTAACATTGCCCACGCCATACTGATTTAACCCGAAAGCACCACCCATTATTATTATCTTCTCTATATTCTTTGATATATCCGGTTCCACCGATAATGCCAGTGCTATATCCGTTAACGGTCCTGTACTCAATATGGTATATCTATCACTTTTCAGGCTATTTATTAATTTAATTATCCCATTTTCCTTTTTTACAGCATTTTCTGCCTTATAATCTCCCAATCCATATTCTCCATGGTATTTCTCCTCAAAGTGTGGTCTTATCAGTGGTTTTTCCGAACCCCTGTAAACGGGTATATTTAATTTCAATGAGTTTACAACAAAACTGGTATTATTGAATGTATTATTTAGATATGAATTGCCTGATGTTGCTATTATATAGTCTATATCCATATATTTTGATAAAAGATATATTGCCATGGCATCGTCTATGCCAGTATCAACACTCATTATGACATTTTTCATTTTCACATATTATGGTTTTTTATTTAAATTTTGAGAATAATAAAATAATAAATAATAATATGTAACAATGGATTTAAGGGAAAAGGTGGAAAAATATTTTAAAATAGAGGAGGAGGCATTGAATAAAATCAGCATCTCCGTTCCTGAGGATTCGTATTTATACGGTATTGCCAGGGACCATTTAAACATGATAAAAAATTATTATAAGGATGCAAAATATTTCTATGAAAAGGACGATTTAATAAATGCCTTTGCTGCATTGAATTACTCATACGGATGGATTGATTCCGCAATACGGATAGGTTTATTTAACGGTGAATCTGACCATAGATTATTTACTCAGTTTAAGTGATTAATCTCATCCGGTTTTTTATCCACATCATTCATTTTTAATACTGAATTATCCCTGGACAACTCATTTTTTATTAAATCGTTTATTATTGGCTCCAGCTTTTTCTCCATACTTCTTGAGGTTTTATTAAATGAATCAACCGTTTTGCCCAGATTCTTTGATGTTTCATTAAAATCGTTTATAAATGTTTCAAGGTTGCTATAAAAGTTTTTTATTTTCGATATTAATTCATTGAAGTTTTCCATTGTATTCACATCCTTCCAGCCCATATGCACTGTTAACAGTAACGATATTAATGTTACCGGTGTTGATATTATGACCTTCCTTGATATGGAATCCTCGATCAGTTCTCTGGAGTTATCCATTATTAAACTTAATAATGATTCCATGGGTAAAAACATAACAACAAAATCTACCGAGTTGTCAAACCTTTCCCAGTATTTTTTTGATGCCAGCTCCTTTACATGGCTGTTAAACACAGAAACATATTTTTCAAGGTAAATATTTTTATTTTCTTCATTTTCAAGATATTCAAAATAGCCATTTAACGGTACCTTTGAATCTACAATTATCTTTCTGCCATTGGGTAAATTTATTACCATATCGGGTTTCATTGTTCTATCATCTGAAACAACCTGCTCATAGAAATCGCAGTAATTATTCATGCCGGCCATTTCAACGACCCTCCTCAACGTTATTTCTCCCCATTTGCCCCTTATTGATGGGTTCTTTAATGCACCGGTTAATTTTTTGGTATCACTTTCCAGGTCATTTATCTTTTTATACAGGTTATCCAAATTATCCTTTAATGCCCCAGATTCTGTTTTCCTTTCCCTTTCTATATTATCTACATAGTTCTGATAGTTTATCAGTGAATTCCTTAATGGTTCTATTAAACTATTAATTTTCATAGCGTTTTTTTCATTTTCACTGTTCTCCATTTCTATTGCGTTTTTAAAGGCATACGTACTTGAATTTATTAAACTTTCATTCTGTTTTACCATAAAATCATTCAATGAGATTTTTAAATCCTTGCCTATATTATTATATATTTTTTTATGGACCTTTGAATATACAAATATGCCTGAAAATAAACCGGCAACAAATCCTGAAAATAGGCCTATGTATAATAATAGATACATAACCCATGATAATATATAAATTTATAAACTTTGCATTATTTCAGGTTTTTTATAGGGATTGTATTGCCCTTTAATTTTTTACCCATTTTATTAAAGCTTATTTCAATGATTTATATGAATTTATCTGGTTTTTATCAGCACTGCATGTTTCTATCTCTGATTGCTATAGAAGGTTTTCCGGTACACAGTAAAATCGATAGGATTTAATATCTACAACATAATAAGTAATTATGAAATGGGTGACAAGAGAAAAGGCAAAGGTAGACAGGATAGCATGTCCGTGGGTTATCTCAAGGTTTATTGATAAGGAACCTGAATTCCTCTTCGTTCCAAAAGAGAAAGTACTGGAAGTTGCAGAGAAAGAAAATGCAATAGCTTTCGATACACCCGGTGCTGAACTTTTCCATTATAAGGAGAATGGGAGTGAACGTGTTAGCTTTGACGCAATCATAAGGAAGTACAATCTTACTGACCCCGCACTTCTTGAATTTGCAAAGATTGTCAGGGGTGCTGATGCGAGTATCCCAGATGCTCCCCATGAATCTCCAGGCCTTGAGGCTGCGGCACTCGGGTTCAGGGAGATTGCAAAGGATGATCACGAGAACATGAAACTCCAGTTTCCACTCTATGATGCAATGTATGCCTATGTTAAACAGAGGAGGGAAGGAGGGGCCAAACTGGCACATTCCGGAAAATAAAATTTGAGAATAATAAATAGCTCATTATGGCAACATTTCCCTGAAAGAGAACAGGAATCTGGTATGGTCATGTAAATTTTATCTCTGTTTTTATACAATTCCATTAGAGTTTTTGTGTTCATTTCTTTTCTTAATAATCCAATCAATCATATACACAAAGCCTATACTAAAGGTGGCTATAAAAATTCCATTAAGCATAAAATAGGCAAATGGATCATTGCCAAAAATAATTGACCCCTTATATGAATTAAACTCAAAAAGAAGTGACATGGGTCCAAAAACCATGAATAAAGATATCCAGTATACTATAGCTATTCTGCAGTTCCATTTTCTGCTTACTTCAAATCCCATATTTACATTATAAATAACTCATAATATTATATAAATATATTTTTAATCTTTAAACAGAAACTTATTTCAGGGTATCACAAAAACCGGGGTAAAAAGTAAAAGATTTACGCTATAACTCTCCGGTACCTTATGGTATCAAGTTTAGAGCGGGTCCGAGGGGATTTGGACCCCTGACCGATGGATTAAGAGTCCATCGCTCTACCTAGCTGAGCTACGGACCCAGAGGTTTCAAATAGCTAATTGCTAAATAGTATTTTAACTTTTTAAATTTATGGAACTGTTAGATATTTATAAAAATATTAAACTAAAGTATATTTTTTATCTTAAAATCCTTTCTTAAAACTATTCCAGGTATTATTACTATTATTCCTATTACAATTAGAAAAGCACTGAAATCTCCGGCATATCCTATATAAACAAGGGATCCAGCTGGTCCATATGTAATACTTGAATCCGGGTTCCTTGAAGAAACATCTATGAATGCGTAGGCTCCCGGTGTAACATTTTTATATTCCTTTATATTTCCAAATGTATAATCCGCAGGTAATTCATATTTCCCGAGGGCTGTTGTGTTATTTATATATTTCACATCCTTTGCAGGAACAAGTCCGGAATAGCTTGAGGGATTTTTAATAGATATTATATAATTATTCGTTGTAACGGACATGTTGCCAGATATATACTCACCATTACTGTGTGTAAATTTATTCATTGTTATTCCAGGTTTTTCAAAATTTTCGTAACCGTATAATGTAACACCAATAAGAAGCACAACTATCCCTATAACAAGAATCCATTTTTTCATTATAATACTGATAAGATATTTATTATTTATAGCAGATATTGTTTAACATATTCTATAAATGATTTTTTATATATAAAAAGCAGGTCAGTCTTTTAGATATATTTCCTTGAATTTTGTTAAAACATATAATAAAAATATACTGAAAACAAAGGAAATAATAAGCAGTATCATAATTGATAGATCCTGATTTATTTTTACCAATAACAATCCCGCAAAAACAGCGCCGGCAAACACCCCAGCATGTTGCATTGATGTATAAAATCCAAGATTTCCGCCATAGCTATCCTCTCTTGCCAGCCTTGTAATCAGTGTTGGAAATACAGTTTCACTTATTATATACCCAGAGTAAAAAGCTGCTACACTTAATCCAAAATATGTTACATCGTTTACCCTATTATTTAAAAAGAATACTGGAACACTTATAAGCAATATTACCAGTGAAACCAGAGAAAATAGCACAGTTTTATTTTTATCCGCAGGCCTTGCTATTGCCAGCCCCACAACTCCTGCTATAATTACAACGGGTATTAAAAACTCATAAAAATGGCTTACATTGAAATATTTAAGTGAAAAGAACGGCAAATAGAAATAAAAAATTATCATATAAAAATATATAAAGAAACTTATTATAGAGATTACGACAAGCTTAAAATCCATCTTTGCTTTTGTTTCAAATGCATATTCTTTTCTTGTTTCCTTTATTGTTAATAACGGTATAAATGACAATACACCTATTACTGCAACTATTATAAACAGGGTAGAATAACTCACAACAACACTTAATATGGGTCCAGCAATAACACCAAGCATAAAAGAAAAGCCTATTGCTATGCCTATTATTGCATCAGATACATTCCTTGTATTAACAGGCACGTTTTCATGTACAAGGGCTATACCCGCAGAACTAACTGCACCTGCACCTTCTACCAGCCTTCCCAGAATCAATCCATATATATTTACTGGATCAGCACATATAATATTGCCTATTATAAATGTAATAATGCCTATAGAAATTATTAATTTTCTTCCATATTTATCAGATAACCTCCCAAGTGGAGTTTGAAATATAGCCATTGTGATACCATATGCCCCAAGGGCCAAACCTATCAGTAAATATGAATCTGTAAATTTTTCACCATACAATGAAAATATTGGAAGCACCATGAATAAACCGAGGGTTCTCATACCAATAGTAAGTGATACAAGTGATAAAATTCTAAATTGTTTTCTGTCAAATAATCGCATCATACACCCAGATATTTTATTATTTATTATATCATTTACTATTATCAGGTTATGATTTTTGTTGACTCTGTTAACATTATATCCTGAATTTATTATCTTTCAGGAATTGCTTAAACTTCCGGGCATTATCCAAGAATATTTAAAGGAATTTTTGTAAGGCATTAATAATGGATGGTAAATATTAATGCAGATATAAAAAAAAGAATCTATATATTATATTATTCTTTATATTATTCAAGATTTTTTATTTTTATATATGATGATAAATGTTATTTAATATTGATTATGATAAATATATTGTCGATATTATTTATAATATTATATTTTAAGTAATAAAATATCTGCATATTTTCAATAATTTTAATTTAAGTCACAAAATTTATTAAATCACAAAGTTTAAGAACCTCCAATATATTATAGATAATGACCTATGAAAGTTTTATATTCCTTTAAATATGACAAATGCTTTGCATACGAATTAATACACAACTTCAATGTGAGGATAAAGGTAATAAACCAGAATTTTGATGATAATGTTATAAGCGAAACAGTAGCAATATACTCCAATTCACCTGAATTAATAGATAAAACCGTTGATTATCTCAATAATTATGATCATGCAAAGGATAATTTATCCATAATTGAAAAAAATAAAAACTGTGTTTTAATTCAGATATCAACACTGGAATGCCCTGTAATAGATATAATAAGGAAGAGATTGATAAATCATAGTGGTAAAATGAAACTGGAAAGAATTGATTACGCTGGTAATATGCAGCTGGAAATGGACGTTAACGGTTACAATAAAATAAAGCATATAGACGATACTTTAAAAAATAAATTTAATATAGAGGATACAAACATCAAGGTATACATAGGCAGGCATATAGACATAAAATCCGAATATATACTTAAGGAAGCCTATGAAAGGGGATATTTTGATGTACCCAAAAAAATAGGTTTAAGGGACCTATCATCCGTACTTGGAATACCACAAACAACTCTAGATTTACTGATGAGAAGGGAAATAAAACAGATAATACATGAAAATGTAAAATGAAACCCATCTAAATTTTTATTTAAATATACTTAATTGAAGTATAATTGATACAACTATTAATATGGTAAAAAATTGATGTAATGGTATTATAAATCCCGGTTTTGATGCAGATTTATTAACCGATATAAATACTATTATGCCAACTATTATCTGAAATGCCATTATTATTAGGGCTATATTGTACCTGTAAAAGAAAAATATTAGAGAAAATAGGAATATTACAACACTTATCCCGTGGACCGTCCATATCCACTGCGGTCTTGTTTTAGGGAATTTGAAATAGCCTATTGATTTCTGATACCCTCTCTCCCCGGTGGTCATACCGCCCATATATATTACTATAAAGAAGAATAATAACGGTATATTATGAATTATCAATGATATTTCATTAGGATATGATCCGGTAACTATCAATAGATACGTAATTGCCGTTGAATATGCAAGTACATCATGCAGTCCCTGCACAACGGATGGAGCTTTGCCCGCCAGTGTATATAGGGTTGCCATACCCAGCAAAGCAGTAAGTATAATTAATATAAGTCCGGTAATTTCCAGTGCTCCATGTATTAATACAACCATTATAACAGCATCAATGCCCAGGAATGTTGCAAGTATTCTATGCCATACCTCCGGGTCTCCGGCCTTTGCCTTTAATGGCATATCCTTTGTATATGGCCAGTTGGTTCCCAGGGATAAGCCATAACCGTAACCCTCAACGGTACCGCCAACTATAACTATTCCAAATGCAAGAACTGTCTGGAATATAAAATAGTAATATAATATTACATTCATTTTAATTCACCAATCATCTATTTTCCTTAAGTTTTGTTATTTCCTCATTTTTATCTGCTTTTTTATGCATGAGTTTTTCACCCAGATAATTCCTCACATCATAAAAATATATGTTATCATACGGGCATGCCCTTATGCAATCTCCAGCACCAACACATTTAATACTCTTGAAGGAGCCATTTTTGATAAATGACCCGGGCATTGTGGATAAACCAACCTCACAGGATTTTGCACAATCTTTTGTTTTACATGTTTTACATAAATTTTTATCCTTAACCTTAAGTTTGAAAAAGCCCAGAACACTGAAAAATCCTACCAGAGTGCCGGTAGAGCACCACCCATATTTACGGCACGGGCTCATGCCAACAAACGGTATTGAAAAGAAGAATACATACCATAATAAATTCCAGATAAAATACGAATAAAATACTGATGGATCTATACCATAGATGCTGAATGTTAAATTGCCAGTAGTTGTATAAAAATATGAAAATAACGATGCCAGTATAGCCCATAGCCAGCTACCTGTTGCTATAAACATTATTGAATCTGTAAATTTGCTTCCACGCATTTTTTTACTTATTTTTGTATTATAATTGTACTGTATCATGGATTGCCCTAAAGTACCGCCAAACATTACTGCAGATGGGCATAAGGTGGAGCAGTATGACCTCCTTCCGAATAATAATGCAAGCACCGCGTATAATGCATATGACCCAAGTAAAGGTATTATGAGATACGGGTATAATGCTGCCTCTGCACCAGTATTTGCCCACAGGGGCAATTTATTATACCATGCCGGATCAAGGAAGTTTGGCCCAAAGATTGTATATAATATATATGCTGTTAATGCAAATGTTAAGTTTATTCTTTTTCCCCTGTCCTTTAATTTTCTCATCTGTGCTATTACCAGAGCACCCATCTCTATACCCATTATAATTAAAAATGTTGTTGAATCCGTTATAAAACCAATAATGTATAAAATTTCAATAAATATGGATACAGGTGTGAATTTATAAACACCGCCGGCCATATCGTAGAAAACAAGAAAATTTTTAGTTCCTGTTGTAGCTGGAACAAACGGAGAAACAAATTCTTTTAATACATCCTTTGCATAGAAGGAAGCTATAGTAATATGGCCGTAAACAGGCAGAGTATCTATAACATTATAGAATGGAAGGTAATCATACGTTGCAAAATCCATCGCACCTGCCATTAGAAGTTCAGATACAAACGATGTCACCAGTACAAAGAAGATTAAATAGGCAGGTTTTGATACAGTTTTCTTTCTTTTTATCTCAATATTGTTCTTTGTTACCTCTGTGGTTGTGTTTATTGTTACCGAAAACATGCTCTGGAAATAATACCACATACCAAATATTATAGCCATTGCGTAGAATATCCACACAAGCCCGAATGGTTTTAACACAATTGTGCCGATAAAGGTTCCTGCTGCCATAAGGCCATAGTCTATAAAAATCATTTTTATATGATATGCATCTTCTCTTGGCAGTACCATTTTATGTGATGCTATAAACTCAAAGAATATTATCATAAATATTATCATAACTGCTGTTTCTCCAACACCACCTATGAAAACAAATTTATCGTTTCCCAGTATTGTGGGGGAAAATAGATCCATTGTAAATATTGATATTGCTGCATATTTATGCATTCCCTTTGGTTTATAAACAAAGAATAATGCAATCATCTCTACGCTCATGGGTATAAGGAAATACAGGGTATTTATTCCATTACTTAGAGCATATACAAAATCAGGGGAATAAAATGCATGATAATAGTCAAAATGTATTATTGTTGGGTTAAAAAGGTAATAGAGGAACAATCCCATAGATATTTCATTCCACACTATAAGCCCGGTAAATGCTATTGAATTTGATTTTGTAATACCTTTTCTGTGCAATCCACCATGCATAACCCCCACAAACGTTGCAACCAGTGGTTGTGTCATTAAAATCATTCCAAAAGCGAATGCAAGGCTTGTATCCAGAAAATTCCTTGCTGTGGTAATATAAAATAATAATGCGTCAAGCATGCTTGCCATCATGGCCGTAAATATGCCTATTACAGCCACCCTTACAAATGTTATATCATATTTATGCCTGAGGACGTATGAAAATACTAATACTATGTAAGTAACCATTATAATTATCGTAATCAGTCCTAAAATTAACGTAAGGTTGCCCATCTGGTTATACGATTGTGTTATCATATTATTATGTGATTGTAGATATTATTCTATAATTAAACTTATTCGTAGTTATTAATATCCAACAATATGAAGAGAGAAGTTATAGAAAGTATATTAATATCTGTATTCACAATATACTTATTTTTTTATTCTTACATTACCGGTGTTTTTGTTGTATACTCAACCAGGTTATATCCATCAGAATACCAATTTTTGTTTATTATTTTGCCATACGTTATACTGCCATTTCTAGTTTTTTTTAGAAAAAATTCTATAGTCAATAGAATATATTCATATTTTCTATTCATAGGCCTTGTAACGTTTATCATACTGTTGTTTACATACATAATTTACCCATTAATAGAGGTTTTAGTCCTGTTTACATTGGCGTTTTATACAGATATAATAGATATAACATATTTCAGGAAGGACAGAAAACTTTTCTACCGTGGTGCCACATTTATCCTTATATTACTTATAATGCTGTTTATATCAAAATTTCTTGCAGTAACTGTACCGGTAGAACCCACAAAAATAGTTGTTGATTCGATCTATGCTGATTTTCCAGCGTCAAAAGTTCCATTCTTCTTCTATTATGGTATTATCATGAGGGTGAATTATCTGAACCTTACCGTGGGAATTCAATCAATAATACTTTATGTTATACTTGCAGCCTTATTAACAGAAAACTACTTTTTAATATTTGGCATAGTGAAGGGTGGCACAGGGAAATCCCATATGGGAAACAATAAGAAAGGAAACAATGCAAAAACTCTGATAAGCCCAACAGTAAGTGGTGGCATTTCCGTACTTAGCTGCCAGTGTGAGGGGTTAACGGCAACTCTGCCAACTGTGGCCGCCGTAATTGCCACCACTGTAAGCACAGTACTATTGTCAGAAAGCATAGCATTGCTTCTATTCAGTAATTTTATGCTTACAGTTTTTCTTACGAAAAGGTCAAGAATTAAACTCGTTTCCAATATAAAGGATATAAGAAATAGCAATGTATTCCCATTGCTGGCAATATTCTTTATAATTATTACACCAGTAGCAGAAACCCTGGGAATAGCCTTTAATCTTGAATTTACCTCATTATTATTCTTTTATGGCATTAATATACTAATGTTTGTTGCAGGTATATTCCTTGTATATGTATTAACAAAAATAGGCATAAAACCAAATATCAGGAATGATAAAGTAAAAATCGCTATGGTTATAGCTGCTTCATTATTAATGTTTATATGGTTCATTCCACAAGTAGCTTACTATGCATATACATATTATATGTTTTATCTGCTTATGAACATATTTTCCCTTGTATCAGGATTGATAACATATCTTGTTTACATTAACCTGTATGAACTTAAAAGGGCATACGTTGAGTTTAATTCAATGATGTTCAGCATGACGGCACTTGTACTATTCTATATATCCCTTATAAATGTAACCACATTATATCCATTATACGGGATAACACAGCAAATATACTTTTCTGCGATACTGTGGGCGGTTGCACTGCCATTTATGTGGTTAAGTACAATAGATACAATGTATCAATATTCAATACCGGAAGAGCCCTATATAATAAAAAATAAAAGAAGAGGGATAGCAAAAGAATCCAATCAAAACTGATATACCTATTTTTAATCTATTCTATAACAATTTCTGTTTAGATAATAGTTACTTGTATATATTTGATCTAAAGGTGGAGTGCACTCAAATTTTTTATTTATATATAATTACAGCACACAAAACCCGCAAAAATATAATCTAAACATAAGGCAAAAATTAATAAAAAACACTCGTAGGTAAAAATAATAATGTTTATTTATCTTTGTAAAGTTTATAAAGATATACCTAATTATCTGTCTTCCTTACTAGGAACACCTTCATCATTACCGTTGCACCTATCGTTACAAGTGAACTTACGGTCATAAACACTTCTAAAAACAGAAATTCGTTATTTGGGTTATATGCAACTTTATGTAGCGCAACAGCACTCATAATTATCTCACTTATCATAAACATTTATTGTAACTATATATAAAAGGTTAATTAGTGAATATATTCACTAATATTAATGATAAAAGAATTTTGAAACCGTATCAATATTTTTGCAATTTGTTAACATGAATTGAAATTCAGAAGCCCTATAGTAAGTCTCGGGAAGTGGATGACACACATGATAAAATCAGATTGCGTGTAAAAGCGATGCCTTACTGGGAAAATATCTCATATATATTAAAACGCAAAACTATCGTGTGTAATTATAACCCACTTTACGCATAAATTTACAGATTTTCCCCAGTAATTATTTTATCCTTATCGATAAGCCATTTCCACAGTGGTAAAAATTTAATTGTTTTTTCATTAAACTTTTCCGTGGACTCATAATCCCAGGTAATTATATACAGGTCATTGCAGTTTAATTCCACTGACCCCCTTATTAACGAGTTTATTTCTCTATCATTTATATCTTTCATGGACGAGGAAAATGTGACATTTATTAATTTAAGTACTTTCATTCCTTTATGGATAACAAAATCTATTTTGCGGTTACTGTAATCCTTCCAGTAATTTATTTCAAAATTACCATCACCATAGTTCTTGCATTTCAAAAGATCAATAGCAACTGTATTCTCCATCAATCTACCTGTATTTCTATCAAATGAATTTATATTTATTAAACCGTCATCTATTACATAAACCTTTTTTGGTGACATTATGGATTCTTTCATTTTAAATGAGAATTTTTCCACAGTAAAAAAAATATATGCATCATTAAAATAGGACATCCAGTTATTTATAGTACTTTTACCTGATATTTCTAGAATCCTGCTTAACCTGTTATAACTTATTTCTGATGAATAATTTGTAATGACATATCTGGCAAATTCCTTTAATTTTGATTTTAATTTTATTCCATATGCCTGTATTATATCATGGTCAATAATATCGCTATATAAATCAATGAGGTAATCCCTGCCTATTTTTAATGCCAGTGGGAATCCACCAGTCTCCATATATTTATTAAGAAAATTCACCAGCTCCGCTTTTTTCTCCGTTGTATAAACATTATTTTTTTCCAGATAAAAACCGTAATATGTGAGAAATTCTGTAAAACTAAATGGCAGAAGATTATAATTTATATGCCTTCCGGTCATGTATGTTGATAATTCCTTACCTGATAATTTTGAATTGCTTCCGGTTATCATTATCTTTTTTTCGTCTATTAATCTTGATATGAATTTTTCCCATTCTGGTACTTCCTGGATCTCATCAAATAGCAATATTTCCACATTACCCTCCAGGGAATAAATAGCCTCCATTACATGGTTGAGGTCTTCTATCGATATGTTCAATCTTTCATCATCAAAGTTTATGTAACCAAATTTTTTATCCCCACGGAATCCAAATGAAAAGGTTGATTTACCACATCTTCTTGGTCCAAGTATTATTGTTGCCGCACCGGTATATAACACATTTGTACCGAATGGCAATTCCCTCTTTATGATTTTATTCTCAGATGTGAGATGCATCATTCTATCTTTCTGGTCTTTTAAAATATACATAAGCTGGGTAACATCTGCCATAATAGAATATATATGAATGTTATTTAGGCTTTCCTTTGGCATAGGGAATTTTAATAAAATATTACCCATACCATAGGGAATAATATTAATTATATACCTATATAATTAAAAAATAGCCCGTGAAATTCATTCAAAATAAAATAATAATAATCACTTCAATATTATTTACCTGCTCGCTATAGGATATTTAACCTATATGAAATGAATTAGGGATAGGCCTTAGTTTGGGTTGAGGGTGTAAAATAAGTTCTCGCGGGTTTATAATCGCCTTTCTATGATTCGCTCCAGACCACAATAGCAAATAAGCATTTTTATTTCAATAGGGGAAGCTGACAAATGTTTAGCCGTAAGGAGAATATCACTATATAAACAATATACAATGTCTACAATAAAAATTATATATTAAAATAGTATATAATTTATTAATAGTGATAATTATGGTTGATAACGTGTGGAAAACATTAGCAATGGGTTTGATTTTAATTGGAGGAGGTTTTGGAGTATTTATAGTATCCCTATTCTCATTAATACCATTCAGTGCATATTTTGGGATAGTCGGGACAGGTTCATATATAGTAGGTTTAGGCATTACGGCACTGGCAGTTGTTAAATTTTCATTTAAAAATTCCGGTGACCAGGACAAAATAAAAAACAACAGTGACAAAAATAAGCAGATAAACGACTGAATATTTTTATTTATTTTAATTAATTATTACCCAGTTATAAACATATTTTATAATAAGACTTATATATTTTTTTAAGTTAATGTATTATGATACATAGAGATAAAATAGGAAAACTAAGGAATCTGGCATTATTACCGCTGGCTGGTATAACAAGAGTAATAAAACCTGACTCTACAAGTTCCATAATTGGCGGTTTTTATGCGGACGGTTATGCTGTAGATCTGTTCATGTTGGCTGTAGGGATAGCATTTGTTGCAGTTCTTATAATATATACACTAAGGCAAAAGCATAAGGTTTGAATTAATTATTTTTTAATTAAAAATTTTAGGGCGTTTAATTTTTTATTTAACACTATTTAATGTGGATTCTATGCCACCTATAGGTCCTTTTACGCTGCTTTCAATTGATGGATACTTATCTGACGTTCCGTTTATATTTTCCATTACAGTTTCAGGGGTTAATGGTTTGGATTTATTTAAAAGATTACTTGGGTTTAAAAGGTAACCATTGAATAAATAGGCTCCACCCTTACCGGTTATTAGCGTTACAGTATTTATATGTGGTATACTACTTATGTTTGCACTTGTAACAGGACTGCTTATGCCATCTACTATGGCTTCGGTTGTATATAGTTTTATTTCATTATACACATTTTTTGGCACCCTATTTTTCAGCTCATTAAGACCCAATTTTATTTCATGGCTATTATTAGAGATATTTTCACCATATAAGTAAATTGTACTCAATGTAACTGCATGACCGTTATATGTGAAATTATACGTACTGTTGTATAACATTAATCCCGGTGTATTGTTATACTGAAAATTATTCATGGATTCGGTATAGTTATATTTTATATTATTCACACCCGATTCCTTTAAAAATGAATATATAACCCATGAACTTGCATCACCAAATGGGCTGCCGCCCCAGGAAACAAAATAAATATGGTCACTGTTATTATTTTTTATTAAATTTGAAGTGCTTATTTGACAGTACTGTTCAAGTTCTATATTCTCATCTGATGGATTATAATGGTATGCACCATATATACCTAGAAACGCAACAATTATCAGGAAGATTATAAAGAAAGTCAATAATTTATAATCTATATTCCTTTCCTTTGCCATATAACAAAATTTCAATTCCGTATAAATCATTTTTTATTTACAGTAATTTTTCACAAAATAATAGTAATATTATATCGATATTCGATGATATCCTGTGGCATAAAAACAAATTTAAATCAAAATAAATTTATAATGACGGTAAAATAACATCTGTATAGGATCATAAGATATCTGAAAATATTCTATAATTACACTTATATCTAAAATAAATATGTTAGATGCATGGAAGGCAAAGATAATGAAGTGTACGAAGAAAATAATAAGATCTATAATTCTGTGAAAGGTTGGGTCTTTTCAACAAACCATAAACAGATAGGTCTATTGTATATATTGACATCATTGGTTTTCTTTATTGGGGGCGGTGTACTTGCATTATTGATGAGAGTACAACTGGCAATACCGAGGTATGACCTTACCAATTTCAGTTTGTTCTCAGGAAGGTTTCTTGATGCATTACAGTACAATCAGTTAGTAACGATACATGGATTGACAATGTTAATATGGTTTTTAGGTCCACTGGGTTTCGGCTTTGGTATATATTTAATACCGCTGGCAATAGGGTCAAGAGATATGATTTACCCAAGAATTAATGCATTGGGTTACTGGTTATATCTATTCAGTGGACTATTATTATGGGCTGGATTCTTTTTACCCGGTGGCAATTTAGATACAGGATGGACTGTATACCAGCCCTTATCATCATTTAAATTTACACCATATCTTGGAGCCGATAGTGCTGCTGCCGCTGTGGTGCTTAGAGGGTTTGGTACTATAATAGCTTCTACAGAGGTTATAGCAACAATATTCAAGGCAAGGGCAAGAGGCTTCAGATTAATGAATCTGCCCTTATTTGCATGGGCTATACTATGGGTTGCAATGATATCATGGTTTGTTTTTCCTGAAATTACTGCAATGTTCTTTATACTGGTTCTATCAAACGTTTTTGGTTTTTCAGTGTATATATCAACATATGGCGGTGCATTAATGTGGGAAAACCTGTTCTGGTACTTCGGTCATCCAGAGGTTTATCTATTGCTATTACCCGGAACAGGTGCAATGTTTGACTATCTGTCAAATCTTGGCCATAAGGCGCCTTACCTTAAAAAATGGATGATAGCTGCAATGGGTGCAATATCTGTTGATAGTGTAATGGTGTTCCTGCATCATACATTTATGACAGGCATAGTATTTGCATGGTTAATGGCAGATAGTATATTTACAGAAACCATATCAATACCCACATCAATGCTTATAATAGGCATAATAGCAACACTACTCGGTGCAAAGCATAAATTCCAGACACCAGTATTATTTGCACTTGCCGCATCAACATCATTTATGATAGGTGGTGTGACTGGTGTGACACAGTCGTCTCTTGCCATAGATACAATAGTACACGGTGATTATTATGTAGTGGCACACTTCCATTACTTCATGGTGGGAGTGGCTGTAATGGCCTTAATGGGCAACCTATATTACTATTTCCCCAAATTTACCGGGAAAATGTATAATGAAACATTAGGAAGAATACACTGGGCAATTGCGTATATAGGTGTAAATGTATTATATTTCCCTATGTTCTTCCTGTATGATTTACCCAGAAGGGTTTATACATATCAGGCCGGATCTGGTTATATGATAATTAACCAGATATCAACAGTGGGTGCATTTATATTCGGTTTATCCTTCCTTATAATGTTTGCAAACTTTGGTTATGCTTTGAAGAAACACAAACCAATAAGTGAAACAAATCCTTACAAAGCAACAGCAGGATTTGTATGGTTCACAACAAATCCTCCAAAATACTATAACTTTGACTATGAACCGTATGTAGGTGGTAAAGATAACCGGGATTTATTAATGGATCAGAACCATCCAATAGCACCACCTAAAGTGGAATTATCATACGCACCACTACTTATAGCCGGTGGACTTTTCCTGGCATTCGTTGGTGCAGTTGTAACCCTGATGGGATATAAACCATACGCCTTTGGAACAGTCTTTGCATACCTTGGATATGTAGTAGTTGCAGTTGCACTGGCGGTATTTGTATGGGGCTGTTTAAGATGGATGTACGATGATTACAAATTAAAATCACCTAACGTACCACCCACATACAGGAAAGACCCTATTACAAAAGGTCTCAACAACATGAGGCTTGGAATGTTAATATTCCTTGCAGGTGATATGATATGGATGGCAACATTCTATGGTATGGTGGAATGGATAAAACTACAGTCAGTTTCACCATATGTGCAAGGAAGTGATCCAACAACATTCTTCTTCCCATCACTGGCATCTATATATATAGCAATATCGATAATAACTATAGGAATAGCGGGTTTATTCTCCTGGCTCTCATTACGTGGTGCTATAGGAAAGAACAGGAATAAATCATTCAGCCATATGTTAATGGCAACAGTATTTGCAGTAATATATCTTATAACATCTCTGTTATCATTCGTGGTAATAAATTCGTACAGTGCACTTGGTCTTGCAGGAATAGGAGCAAATCCAATGTCATCCATGTTCTGGATGATATCCTTGATGGATGTATTATTTGCTGTAGGTGTAATAGCTGTAATGGTAAGATACATGATACAGATAAAGAAAAGCAAGAGGATATTATGGGGAAGAACTGCAACAAGTGCAGATATACTAATGTGGTTCATTGCATTTGTATTCCTTACAAGTGTATTCACTACAATAGCCTTTGTGGCGTGAGGTGATAAAAAATGGTTGATATAAATAATGAAAAATCTGAAAAGGTAAATAAGAAGGAGATGAAAAAGTCTTACGAATACGAAGACGTTGAAATGGAACTGGGGGATGACGACTTAGAATACAACGAAATTGGTATATGGAAAAGCCCGTACGCACTTGCTATAATTGTAATAGCTATATGGTTTTCACTATGGCTATTCATGAATGTATTTATGGGCAGGTGGTTCTCTTGAAGACACTAACAAAAGCTGCATTTGCAGTACTTATAGTGGCAGTTATATTAATCGCAGCAGTAGGAATAACAGTTGCATCATATGCACCAACAAATACAGTAATGTCAGATCAGGGTGCAGTAGCACATAGAAATATACCATATTACAATGTAACTTCATCAAATGGGACAACCCATGAAGTGGTTAATCTTTCACTGGCTGCATGGGGTCAGGGAAATGGCCATCCCAATGCATATCCATTTAACTTTAATGGCACATCATATGGTGCCATGACAATATATTTGCCAGCACATGCGGATATACACGCAAATATGACAAACTTTGAGGTCAAGGTACACACATTAAAAGTAGAATTGCCATACTCATCGCAGTGGTCACGTGGGCCTATATGGGCACATACAAGTGTACATGTTAAAAAGATTATAAACAGTACAGGTGGGATACTTCCAATATGGTATGGAAACACAGCACATTCCAAAGCAATATGGTGGAACAACACACTGCCTGATAATTACTGGATAGTATGTGGTTTAACCACACATGCTGAAGCAGGCATGTATGTATTCGTGGTAGTAAGCAGCCATGTAACAACTCCATATTACACAATAAAATGAGGTGAAAAAAATGTTAGAAAATATATATAATATAATTCCGGATGTATATCATCTTATACCTAAAGGGTCGATAACCGGTGCTGAGATAACATCAATATTTCTGGCATATATATTGCCAGGAATAGTTATAGGTGCTGGATTTGCCTTCTGGTATATCTTTGTATTCATAAAGAGTTACCATAAAAAAGAAGCAGATAATTTCATGAATGAAAGGTATAACCCCAAGGAGGATATGAGACCGGGTAGAATAGAGGAAATAGAGCGTGGCAATAAAACAATATTTAAATTGTTTGTGCTGTTCGTTGTCCTTATATTGCTATCACTGCTTGTTTACGATTTACCACCGGCATATGGAATAAGGGTAGCAGGAGCAGCACCAAGCGCACCAACTAACGCCCATAATTACACAGATATCAACGTCATTGGTTACCAGTGGCAGTGGATATTTATATACCCAAATCATTCATCATCAAGGCATTTCCTAGTACTGCCCGCAAATACGCCAATACAGTTTAATGTAACGAGTGTTGATGTAATGCATTCGTTCTATCTGATTAATGTAACCAAAGTGGATGCATTCCCAGGGCATTATAACTATATATGGACAAATATAACCCAGGCAGGCCTGTATGAATTTGAATGCGTTGAACTGTGTGGATTAGGGCATGCCCATATGAGGGGACCTGCGTTTGTATTATCACCACATAACTTTACAAAATGGGAAAACCAGCAGAAAGCTGGAGAAATGAACCAGACATTTGTATACCATGGTGTAACATACAACTATGGACCAACACTTTATGGCGCAGCACCAACACCACCGTCAGCTGGTGATTAAATAAATTTATTATAAATTTTTAAAAATTTTTAAAAATTTAAAGGAGTGAGTTCAATGTCAAAGGTTACAAATTTCATGAAAATTACAAAACTGGAGATTACTATTCTTATCGATTTAGTTGCCGTTGCAGGCTTTATCGTTGTACCAGGAAGCACAGGCTATCCCCTGATTTTATTTTATTTACTACTAAGCGGTACCCTGGCATCAATGTCAGCAAGCATATTCAATAATATTTATGATATGGATATAGATATAGAGATGAAAAGGACCAGATCAAGATCAGATACATTAAATTTATCAACCAGGAATAAAATATTTGCAGTATCCACATTAATGATAATTTTCTCATTTATCATAAGTTATGTACTTATTAACCCGTTAACCGCAGTTTTCATATTTGCCGGATTTTTGAGCTATGTGTTTCTGTATACAATAATACTGAAGAGAAGAACATCATTAAACATTGTTATCGGGGGTATAGCAGGCAGTTTCCCTGCACTGGCAGGCTGGGCATCACTAACCAATTCTGTATCATTAACCTCACTATTCATAGCATTTTTGGTATTCATGTGGACACCCACACATTTCTGGAATCTTTCCGTAAATAATATCGATGACTATAAAAAAAGCAATGTACCGATGCTTCCAGCAGTTGTAGGCATAAAAAAAGCAGAGTTCTGGATTATTGTTAACACAGTTATACTCATATTTTATTCTATGATTCCACTATTTGTGCCCGGTATAAGGCTGGGTTTTGCATATATACCAATAGCAGCTATAATGGATATTTTACTACTATACTATGTACTTAAACCCGTATTCCACGAATATAATAAAAAATACTTTAGAAGTGCGTTTGGTTTATCCAATATGTACCTGTTTATCCTGCTTGTTGTTATGATATTATATCCATTTATATAATTTAGTGATATATAATTAATGATTATTATGAAAAGTAATTTTGAATATCCAGAAAATATAAGTAAAATAGGGAATAAAACAGCCCTTAACATATACGTTATAAAGCATGAGGATAAAGTTATCCAGATAGATGCGGGCATACGGAATGATATAAATAAAATTTATGATTTTTATGAACAAAAAAATGAAGAACCAGATTATATACTGATAACCTCGGTCGATTACACCCACGTTGGTGCATTAAAGGAACTATATGATAGATATAAACCAAAAATATTTGTAACCAAAAGTGAAATGGATACAATGATACACGGTCCGGCATTTAGGGGCATTATGGAGATTGAGGGCAAGGGTTTAAGATTCGATGGTGTTAAAAATATTTCATCATACAACAGGTTTAACCTTGATTTTCTAAAAATTATAGATACTCCGGGATATACAAATACAAATATTTCCATTTATTATGAGCAGGATAATGCAATTTTTGTTGGAGATGCATTGATAGTTAAAAGAAATAAAATAAAATTAGATAAAATGTTTATACAGGACATAAGAGCGGCAAATTTATCTCTTGAAAAAATAAAAAGCATGAAGCCAGTAACAGTATATCCATCACACGGGGAACCATATAAATTAATGTAATTTTATATTCATCCTGTTTAACTGAAATGGGTACATATATTACTCCCTCTCTGTGTTTTTAGAGATAGAACAGTACCCCAGAAACATTCCGCTGTATAGTGGTAATTCACCGGTATCAAACACATTACAATATTATTTTATATATAGATTAAATATACTACTGTATGGTAAGATATATAGCAATAGGCAATGGCAGGCTATTAGTAAGTTTTAATGAAGATTACAATCTCACGGATTTCTACTTTTCAAAGGATATGGAGGAGAATCAGAGTGGAGGAAAACCTTTTAAATATGGTATTTCAATTGATAACAATTTCACGTGGATCAATAAATCAAACATTATTTCAAAGGATTATTTTGATCATACAATGGTGGGTATAGTCAAATACAGGGTTAATGATATAAATTTTGAAGATCAGAATTTTGTCGATATTTATCGAGATGTCTATATAAAAAAAATAAAAATAATAAATGAAACAGATAATAAAAGGGATATAAAATTATTTTTTCATCAAAATTTTTCAATTTATGGCAATAATATAGGCGATACTGCTTTTTATTATCCGGAAAATAATTCCATAGTCCATTATAAGGGAGAGAGATATTTTATGGCATCAACAGTGGGCACTACAGGTTCATTTGATGAATACGCGGTAGGCATAAAGGATTTTAATGGACTGGAAGGCACATGGAAGGATGCGGAGGATAATGAATTATCAATGGACACAATAGCAACAGGATCTGTTGATTCCGTTATAAGGCATCATGTAAAAATGGAGCCACACTCTTCCATAGAATTATTTTATTATATACTGTGTTCAAGGAATAGATTAGACCTGTTTGAAGACTCAAAATCTATGGATATTGAAGGTATGGGAAGGATGCTTAATAGAACAGAAAATTTCTGGGAATTATGGGTTTCCAAATACCCGTTGAATATCGATAACGATAATTATAATGATATGTTTAAGAAATCATTATTTATAGTAAGGTCACACATTAACAGTATGGGTGCAATAATGGCATCAAGCGACAGCGCCATATTAAGAAGCAATATGGATTCATATTATTACTCATGGCCGAGAGATTCATCATACGCGGCAATGTCCATGCTCCTATCGGGCCATGGTGACCCTGCAAAACTATTCTTTAATTTCTGCATAAATACAATATCCAGTGAGGGTTATTTTTTTCATAAATATAATTCCAGTGGAAAAATAGCAAGCAGCTGGTTACCATATTTTATGGATAATAAAAAAATATTGCCTATACAGGAAGATGAATCAGCACTGATAATAATAGCCATCTGGCATTATTACTCACAGAATAAGGATATTGAATACATTTCATTACTGTATGAAAAACTAATAACAAAAATAGCGGAGTTTCTATATAATTATACATATGATAACGGGTTACCCAAGGAATCATTTGATCTGTGGGAGGAAAGATACGGCATACACACATATACTGTAGCTACAGTATACAAGGCATTGAAATACGCATCAGAATTTTCCGAGATGTTCAACGATACCGATTTATCACAGAAATACTCGGATAAGGCAGATAAAATGCTTAAAGCATTTGATGAAACATTTTATTCAGATTTAACAGGTTACTATGGTAGAACATATTATAATGGTAAAATGGACTTTACCCTGGATTCATCAATATTAGCCCTTGTTAATCTGGGTGTAAAGGATGCAAACGATCCAAAGGTAAAATCATCTGTTGAAAAGATCAATGAATATTTATGGATCAAAAACTCAGGTGGCATAGCCAGGTATAGTAATGATTTTTATCAGAGGGTGGAGATCAATTCAGATATAACCGGTAATCCATGGATAATAACAACACTATGGCTTGCGGATTATTATATAAAAATCAACAATTTAGATAGGGCAAATGAATTGATCCAGTGGGTTATCAATCACAGTGAAGAATCAGGAATTTTGTCGGAGCAGATAGACCCTATAACGGAAAAGCCATTATCTGTTTCACCACTGGTATGGTCGCATTCACAGTTAATAATAACCCTGATAAATTATAAGAACGCCATTAATAATAAAAATTAGATTTTTTTAATATATTTAGCTATATAATATTATGTTAGAATAAATTATAACCCCCAAAATCCCTAAATAAAAAATAACAAACTTAATAAATATTAAATTAATAAACCTCTACTATATTTAACCATACACAATGGGCAATGCTATAGGCATCCCGTTATATCGTAATTTATTGGCGATGTAGAAAGTGTAACGGTTGGTGATAAAAAATGGCGACACCGCATCATTCCCGTAGGGGATCAATGGCGTATTATCCCAGAGTACGCGCTAAAAAAATTGGGGCTGATATCAGATCATGGCCTGAAATAGAGGGCAATGCTAAGATTCAGGCATTCGCAGGCTATAAAGTTGGCATGACACATATACAGATGACAGACTATAGAAAAACCAGCGTGACAGCAGGAAAAACTATAATGGCACCTGTAACAGTTGTGGAAGTACCTCCATTAAAGGTTATATCGGTAAGATATTATGAGGATGGAGACAACGGTTTAAAAATATTTGCAGAGAAGAAAGCAGATAATATAGATAAGGAGGTATTTAAAAGAATACCAGAGATTAAAAATAAAAATTCAAGGGAAATAGAATTAAAAGATGTTTCAGATGTAAGATTATTAGTACACACAAATCCCGGGCTTGTCTCAGGTATACCCTCAAAAACACCAGAAATATTTGAAATAAAGGTAGGTGGGTCAACAATGGAAGATAGAATAAAGCTTGCAGAAGAAAAACTGGGCAAGGAATTATATTTCACCGATTTTACTTCAGACGGTTCATTTGTTGATACAATATCCGTTACAAAGGGAAAGGGTTTCCAGGGTGTTGTAAAAAGATTTGGGGTAAAGTTACTGCCAAAAAAGAATAGAAAGCATAGAAGGATGATAGGAACTCTTGGTCCATGGCATCCTGACTGGGTTAGGAATACCGTACCCCAGGCAGGTCAGGTCGGTCTCCATCAGAGAACATTACATAACATAAGGGTAGTAAAATACGGTAAAAAGGAAGATATTAATGATATAAACGTAAAGGGAGGATTCCTTAACTATGGTCTTGTAAAAAATGATTACGTTCTTTTATATGGGTCTGTATCTGGTCCAGCAAAAAGATTGATTAAACTAAGGGATCCTGCAAGGCAGAAAGTAGTTAATGCGGAAAAGGTAGAGATAACATATATATCAAAGGAATCCAAACAGGGTGATTAAAAATGAAAGCAAATGTTTATTCAATAAATGGCGAGGTGAAAAAGGAAATAGAATTACCTGCAGTGTTCGGTATGGATACAAGGGAAGACCTTGTTCATAAGGCATTTAAAGCCATATCATTATCAATGAGGCAACCATACGGTTCGAGCCCGCTGGCAGGAACCAGAAGGGTTGGACATAATCTAGGCCCAAATCACGGTATATCAAGAATACCAAGATTAGCCGGTGGATCAAAGGGTGTATTGCTGGCAAGTACAGTGGGCGGCAGAAGTGCATTATCTCCAAGAAGTGATAAGGTATTATATAAAAAGATAAATAAAAAGGAAAGAAAATTGGCTAAATTAAGTGCAATAGCATTTACTGCAAATAAAGACTATGTATTAAATAGAGGCCACAGGATATCTGAAGATGTTATAGATACCCTAACATTCCCAGTTATAGTTGAGGATGACCTTGAGAATATAACAAAGGCAAAGGATGCGGTGAAGATACTTTCTGATATAGGAATTTACGATGATATTATACGGTCAAAGGACGGTAAAAAGATAAGAGCCGGAAGGGGAAAAATGAGAAATAGAACGTATAAACAGCCTAAAAGTATATTGGTAGTAGGGTCTTCAAATGAGAAATTAAGGGCATTTTCATCATTGCCCGGAGTGGAAACGGCATCATTAAACAGTTTAAGCATAACAAAATTAGCCCCGGGCGGAATTCCAGGGAGATTAACATTATACACAGAAACTGCAATAAAGGAACTTGAAGGGGTGAATTAAAATGGATTATATCATAACTCCGGTTGTTACGGAAAAAACTACGTTAATGATGGAGAAAGAAAATAAACTTACATTCATGGTAGATCGCAGGGGCAGAAAAAAGGATATTAAAAAGGAAATTGAAGAAAGATTTAATGTAAAGGTAGTATCATTGAATATATTAATAACAAAAAAAGGTAAAAAGGCAATAGCGAAATTATCAAAAGATTTCTCTGCCGAAGAAATAGGAGGTAGAATAGGAATATTCTGAGGTGAAATAAATGGGAAAACATATAGTAGCACAGAGAAGGGGTCATGGTTCGTTAACATATCAGAGTCCAAGTCACAGGCACGTAACTGATATAAAGCATCCAAGAGACGGGAGTTATAAAATAGATGATATAATTCAGGCTCCTGGAAGAAATGCACCCCTTTTATTATTAAAAAATGAAAAAAACGAAACAAATTACATGCTGGCATTTAATGGGGCTTACATAGGCCAGGATCTTAAAATAGGTTCTGAAGGCAATTCAGTTACCGGTACAACAACACATCTATCAAAGATAGATGATGGTTCATATGTATATAATATAGAAAGCATGCCTGGTGATGGTGGTAAATTCTGTAGAACAGCTGGTTCAGCAGGACTTATAATAAGCCATGGCAATTCAGTTTCAATAAAATTACCATCAGGCAATACAAAGGAATTTAATCCTGGATGCAGGGCAACGGTAGGTGTAGTGGCCGGTTCAGGTGCAAGAGATATACCTATATTAAAGGCAGGAAATCATATAAAATATTTAAAGAGCAAGGCAAAGAAACCATATACTGTGAGGGGGGTTGCAATGAATGCTGTTAATCATCCACATGGAGGTGGAAATCATCAGCATGTTGGAGGACCAAGCACAGTTGCTAGAGGATCACCACCGGGTGCAAAGGTGGGTAGATTATCACCAAAAAGGAGGAATAAGAAATGGTAGTTAGAAGACAGGCATCTGTAAAATCAATTAAAAGGAGATCAAGAAAGGCCCAGAGGGCTATTACGGGAAGAACCAGGGAGTTTTCATACCGTGGGCACACTGTAGAAGAATTGCAGGATATGGAATTAGCTCAGTTACTGGAAATTTTCCCGGCAAGGGTTAGAAGGTCATATAACAGGGAAATGAATCACGAACAAAAAAAGGTGTTTGATGATTTACTGGGCGATAAAGAAAGGATAAAAACACATGTAAGGGATATAATAATTTTACCCCAGTTCATAGGTAAAACTATAGAACTTTACAATGGTAATTCCTATCTTAAATTTGAAATAAGGCCTGAAATGATAGGTCATTATTTAGGTGAATTTGCACCAACAAGAAAGGTAGTAAAACACTCCGGACCCGGAGTTGGAGCCACAAGGTCATCCAAATTCTTACCACTGAAGTGATGTAAATGAAAGGATACAGTATAGATAAATTACCGGAAAAATATGCGAAGGCAAGGGTTAACGAAACGGATATATCAGAGAAGGATGCGATTAATATAGCCCATTTTATCAGGGGTATGGATGTTGAATCTGCAAAAGATGTTATAGACCGTGTTATTGAAAAGAAAACACCGGTACCATATTTCAGATACCTTGATTCGGTTTCACATAAAAAGGCAACAGGCCCTGGAAGATTCCCGATAAAAGCGGCAGGGGAATTCAAAAAACTTTTAGACGATGCATCTGCAAATGCAGAATTCAAAGGTTTATCGGATGATTTGAAGATTTTTCATATATCCGCATCAAAGGGCAGAATGGTGAAAAAATTCACTCCAAAGGCATATGGAAGGGCAGGAGCTTTCTTTAAGGATTTAATAAATCTTGAGATAATAGTAACGGAAAATGAAAAGGAGTGATTGTATGAAAGAGAAAAAATTTGTAAGTGATAACATTAAAAAATTGCTGGTTACCGAATATTTAAGAACGGAGAACGATAATGCCGGATTTGGTGGAATGGAAATGAAGAGAACCCCATTTGGAACAAATATAACATTATACGTAAACAGGCCCGGCCTTGTAATAGGTCGCCATGGATCAAAAATAAAGGAAATGACACTGGCACTGGAAACAAAATACGGTTTAGAGGCACCGCAGATAGAGGTTAAGGAGGTAGAAAATCCAGATTTAAACCCGCAGATTGTATCAAAGAAAATTGCATTATTCCTTGAAAAGGGCTGGAATTACAGGAAGGCAGGCACAACAACACTGAGAAGGATAATGGATCAGCATGCACGTGGTGTTTTAATAAGGATAAGCGGCAAAATATCCGGTGAAAGAGCACGTACACAGAAGTTCATGTATGGAGAAATAAAATATTCAGGGGAACCTGCAAGATCAGGAGTTGCTGGCGGTTATTCCGTTGCCATGCTTAAAACAGGCGTTATAGGCATTTACGTTAAATTATTAAAAACAAACTACAGATTACCGGATGAAATTGATATTAACAACAACGTAATAGTTGAGAGTGCAAAGGTAAATAATAATTTAAATAATGATGGAGTTGAGGATAATGGAGCTAAAAACTAAGGATTTAAGAAATATGAATGATGATGAATTAAATGAGAAATTAAAATCATTAAAGGAATCATTATTAAGGGAAAGATCTGCAGTGGCAATGGGTGGTGCTCCTGCGAGTCCTGGTAAGACCAGGTCACTCAGAAGGCAGATCGCAAGAATATTAACTGTAATGGAGGAAAAAAAATAATGAAAGATAAAAACTTTACCGGCATGCCAAAGGAATTGCAACCATGGGAAGGTTTCAATCGTGATAATGAACTGGTAAAAATTAGTGTTGATAAAAGAAGGTATGGCAAGATGGTCACTGTTATTGATGGCATAGACCCGAAATCAGAGAACATTAATGAGATTGCAAAGGTATTAAAGAAGAAAGCAGCATCGGGCGGAACAGTAAAGGATGGCAGGTCAATAGAACTGCAGGGCGATCACCGTGACGTTATGAAAAAGGAACTGGAAAACATGGGATTCAAGGTTCAGATGGTATGAATTCAGATAATGTATACATTTCTGAATTTATCGGTAATGAAGTAAACATAAGGAAATCATCGAATATAAATAATATAAATATTCATGGCAAATTAATAAATGAGACAAAAAATATGATGTTCATCCAGAATAATAATAAGATAATGAAAATACCAAAACATAGAACAATATTTACCATAAAATTTGGTAACTGTTTCTATGATATGGATGGCGATATCATAATGATACGCCCCGAAGATAGAACAAAGGATAGGAGAAGAATATACAAAAAGTTAAGGAGTAATGATGGAAATGAGAAACATAGGAATAGATGTTAAACCACCAGAAAAGGAATGTAACGATATAAACTGTCCATTTCACGGTAGTTTACCTGTTAGAGGTCAGATGATAGCAGGTAAGGTTATATCTGTAAAAATGGAACGCAGTATTATAATTCAGAGAGAAACAAAGGAATACATAAAAAAATACGAAAGATACAGAACAAAATTTAAAAAATATCACGCACATCTACCGGATTGCATTGATGTAAAACCCGGAGATGTTGTAAGGATTGGTGAATGCAGAAAACTTGCAAAAACCATAAATTTTGTCGTCATTGAAAAGGTGGAGTAAATGAAAGGAATTTCAGGAAATGAATCAAGGGGTTTACCCTTAGGTGCGGTAATACCCTGTGTCGATAATACAGGTGCTAAAATAGTAAGCCTTATTGGTGTAAAGAATTTACATACAGTTGCAAGAAGAATACCCTCTGCCGGTGTTGGCGATTTATTCATTGCAAGTGTTAAGAAGGGAACTCCAGAAATGAGAGCAAAGGTCGTATATGCTGTAGTAGTGAGGCAGAAGAGACCCTACCGGAGATCGGATGGCAATATTATAGAATTTGAGGATAATGCAGCTGTTCTTGTTACCCTTGAAGGAGAAGTACGTGGTTCTGAGATTAAGGGACCGGTTGCAAGGGAGGCAGCCGAAAGGTGGCCCAGAATAGCATCAATAGCATCAACAATAGTATGAGGTGTATTATGTTAGAAAATAAAATAAATGTAGCAATAAATAGGGATTTACGCAAAAAATACGGTATAAGGCAATTCCCCATAGTTAAGGGTGATATTGTAAAAATTATTTCAGGGTCAAGAAAAGGAGAAGGTGGCAAGGTAATAGATGTAAGCCACAAATCAAAGAAAATATCCATAGAGGGTGTAACAATAGCAAAAGCGGATGGAAAGCAGGTAGAATATTACATAGACCACAGTAATCTTGTTATAACAAAACTTGACCTATCAAGTCCTGGAAGGTATAATAAGATTAAGGATATAACAGCAAGGCGTAGTTTACCACCACCGGAACCGGAAGCACCAGAACCCGAAGAGAATGAAAATATAGAAAATAACGAAGAATTAACAGAAGAAACCACGGAGGAAACGGAACAGGAAATCATTGATGATAGGGCAGGCAGTGAGGAATCAGATGACGGGGAAACAGACAGTGATGATTCTGAGGGCAACGATAATGAAGAATCCAGTGAGGATAATGTAAAAGAAGACGGTGATAATGATGAAAACTAAAATTATGATGGCGTCAAGGAAGTTGAAAATACCGAGGAAAACAAATTTCTGGTCTGTTACTCCCACGCCAGCAACACACAAAAAGGAAGACTCCATACCCTTACTTATAGTATTAAGGGATTACCTAAAAATTGGAGATAAGGAAAGAGAAATAACAAGATTATTAAATACAAATCATGTTAAGGTCGATGGCAAGATAGTGAAGGACAGAAGATTCCCACTGGGTTTCATGGATGTACTGTCAATAGATACATTTGACCACGATTTCCTGATTATATATGATAGAAAGGGCAAACTTATAAGTGTGGCAAATCCAGATGAAAATAAGGGCGTTAAATTATTAAAGGTAACAAAAAAGACGGTAATAAGTAAAAACAGGTTACAGTTAGGATTCCATGATGGTAAAACTATAACAACGGATAAAAGTGATATAAAAACCTCTGATGTGGTACTGATGAAGATCCCGGAACTTCAGATAGCTGATGTTATAAAGATGGGTATAGGAGATAAGGCATTTATTACCGGTGGATCACACGTTGGTGAGACTGCCACAATAAAGTCAATAGAGGTTAAAAAATCATCAGGGCATAACATGGCAAACCTTAATGAGGGATTCTCAACAATAAAGGATTATATGTTTGTCATTGGCAGTGCAAAATACACATTTAAAATACCAGAAAAAGAGGTGGCTATAAATGATGAGTGAAAAAACAGAAAATCCTATGACTGAAATCGTTATCGATAAAGTGGTAATAAACATCGGTGTTGGCGCTGCAGGAGAAAGGTTAAACAAGGCTGCGAAAGTAATAGAATTACTGACAAAGCACAAACCTGTAGTTACAAGTGCAGGAAAAACAATAAGGGATTTCAATATAAGAAAGGGGCTTAATATAGGTGTGAAGGTTACATTAAGGAAGGGAAATGCGTATAACTTCCTGAAGGAGGCCTTCTTTGCAAAGGATTACAAATTACCAGTTTATTCATTTGATAAACAGGGAAATGCATACTTTGGAGTAACAGATTATACAGATTTCAAGGGAATGAAATATGACCCTGATATCGGTATTTTCGGTATGGATGTAGCCATAGTATTGAAAAAAGCAGGCGGATATAGAATATCAAAGAGAAGAATAAGTCGTAAAACTGTACCCTCAAAAATAAGGGTTAAGAAAGACGAGTCAATAAAGTTTCTTGAAGATAATTTTAATGTTAAAATTATAAGGTGATATTATGCAGGTAAAATTACAACCAAAAAAGAATTTCGGTCATTCCCAGGGGTGTGTCCGCTGTGGAAGAAAAAGAGGATTAGTGAGAAGATACGGTATAAGATTGTGCAGGCAGTGCTTCAGAGAAACAGCAGAGAAGATTGGTTTCAGGAAATATAGCTGAGGTGATTAAATGAAAAGTGATCCTTTAAATGATGTAATAAACACAATAAAAATGGCTTCGAGAATAGGCAAGAATGAGATAATTATAAACCCCGCATCCATAATAATAGGAAGGGTATTAAAGGTAATGCAGGATTATAATTATATAAAAAGCTTTGAGGTAATAGAAGAAGACCGCGGTGGCAAATTCAAAGTTAACTTAAGCGATACAATCAATAACTGTGGTGTAATAAAGCCAAGGCTGTCAGTTAAAAAAACAAATATAGAAAAATATGAATCAAGATATCTCCCGGCTCAGGACTTTGGAATAATAATATTAACAACAACAAAGGGTGTTATGAGCCATCTTGAGGCAAGAAAATTTGGAATAGGCGGCAAACTTCTTGCCTACGTATACTGAGGTGTAAATAAAATGATAAACTGGAAAGATAAAATGGAATTAAAAATACCTGAAGGGATTCAGGTAAACGTCGATGAATACCTTATAACTGTAAAGGGTAAACTGGGAGAAACATTAAGGAATTTCAAAGACAAATATGCGAAGGTCTATAAAAAAGACAATGCATTGATTATAGCCGTAAGTAAGGAAAATAAATTTACCAACAGCATAGTTGGTACATGGTACTCTGAATTAAATATAGTATTCAAGGGTGTAACAGAGGGATTTAAATATGTAATGAAGATAGATTTCACGCATTTTCCAATGAGGGTTTCTGTCCGTGGCAATTTATTATATATAGAAAATTTCCTTGGAGGAAAGGCACCAAGAATAGCAAAAATAAAAAACTGCAAGGTCTCTGTAAAAGGTGATAAGGTAACCATAGAGGGAATAGACAAAAGAGATATGGGAGATACCGCAGCAAATATAGAAAGGGCAACATACATAAAGCATTTCGATTCAAGGGTTTTTCAGGACGGCATATATCTTTTGAAGGGGGTGAATCCTGATGAGTTATAAACCTTTATTAACAAAGGAACAGAAAGTATTATTAAAAAAGAAAAATGAAGTAAATAGAAGAAGAGTAGAATTTCACAGGCAGGAATGGTTCAGATATAAGAAATTTGATGATTCATGGAGAAAACCAAGAGGAAAGCATTCGAAATTAAGGAAACATATAGGTTACAGAATACCTATGGTGAATCCTGGATATAGAACACCGAAGGCTGTAAGGGGGCTGCATCCATCTGGATTCAGGGAAGTATTAGTTCACAATGTGGACGAATTAAGAAAAATTAATCCTGATCTTGAGGGGGCAAGAATAGCCTCGACCGTTGGTTATAAGAAAAGAACGTATATAGAATCCGAAGCGGATGAACTTGGGATTCATGTATTTAATAGGGTGGTAGTAAAATGAAAATGTCCAGTGTAAAAGAAATAGCATCGGATGAATTAAAAATCGGCACTTCAAGGGTATGGATAGATACAAACAGTACTGAAAAGGTTCTGGATGCAACGTCACGTGAGGATGTAAGAAAACTTATAGCCCTGCACGTAATACAGAGAAAGGATAAGAAAACCAATTCAAATAATAGATTGAAGAAAAGAATAAGCCAGTTAAAAAAGGGTAGAAGAAGAGGACCCGGATCTGTAAGGGGAACAAAATATGCAAGATATCCGAGAAAAAGAAGATGGGTAACCCTTATAAGGGCACTGAGGTCTGAGTTAAAAACATTAAAGGATGAAAATAAAATAGACAATAAAACATACCGTAAGTATTATAGAACAATAAAAAGCGGGTCATATGTGTCAAGGGCACAGCTTGTGTCGCATTTAAAGGGTGCATCATTAATAAAGGAGGATAAAAATGAAAACAATACCAGTTCTTAAACGTAGAAAGGAAGGTATAACCGATTACCATAAGAGATACACTCTATTAAAATCTGGTATGACCAGGGCAGTTGTAAGACCGAGCAATAAGGGTTTCATAATAGAGTTCATAGATTATAAGCCCGAAGGGGATAAAGTAGTGGTAACGGTAACAGATGTCACATTAAAAAAGGTTTACAACGTAACAGGAAATAATATCCAGATGTATTACCTTGGTGGTTATCTGGCAGGTAAAAGGGCCATGGAAAAGCATATAGAATCCGCAATATTCGATACAGGAAGGTATAAATTCGTACATGGTGGAAGATTGGCTGCAGCATTAAAGGGTATAAAGGACTCTGGCATTGATATACCTGTAGATGAGGAGGTTTTTCCTGATGATGCAAGGTTAAAAGGTGATCATCTGAAAAATAAAACAGATCTAAATAAATATATTAAAGGTGAATAAAGATGGACGAAGAATGGGTTCCAAAAACTGAACTTGGAAGATTGGTGGCAAACAATGAAATAAAATCTATGGGAGAAGCATTACACACAAAATTGCCTTTAAAGGAATATCAGATAGTTGATTACCTTATGCCTGATCTAAAGGATGAAGTTATAAATATAGAGAGAGCACAGAGAATGACCGATTCCGGTAGGAGAATGAATTACTCTATTACCGCTGTAGTGGGTAATGGAAATGGATATATCGGTATAGGCCGTGGCAAGGCAAAAGAAGCTGCACCTGCAATAAGAAAGGCAATAAATAATGCAAAGGTAAACATAATAGAAATAAAAAGGGGATGTGGATCATGGGAATGCGGTTGTGGTAGACCACATTCACTGCCATTTCAGATAATTGGCAAATCCGGGTCCGTTATCGTGAAGTTGAAACCCGCACCACAGGGTGTAGGACTTGCTGTTGGAGATGTTGTAAAGGTAATATTAAAGATGGCAGGAATAGAGGATGCATGGGGTTTTGCATCAGGACATACAAAAACAACTGTAAATTATGCACTGGCAACATTTGATGCAATTAAAAAGACGGTTTCAATGAAAATAAACCCGAAGATAAATCTTACCACACCCATATATGTTGGAGGCATAGAGCATGATAGCAATAATCAGGATTAGAGGCAGTACTGGAATAAAACCTGCGGCGGAAAAAACTGCAGAGTTATTAAACCTTAACAGGATAAACCATATGGTATTATTTAATGAAAATGATAGCATAAAGGGTATGCTTAAAAGAGTGAAGGATTATGTAACCTGGGGAGAACTCGATAGGGAAACCCTAACGTTAATATTAAAAAATAGAATGCTATTAAAGGGCAGAAAAAAACTTACAGATGATTATATAAGTGATTTAGGATATAAATCCTTTGAAGATTTTGCGGATGCACTTTTAAATAACAAAACAAAGCTAAAAAATGCCGGGGATTTAATACCTGTAATAAGGCTAAATCCACCCAGAGGAGGCTATGAGGCAATACAGAAGCCATTCCATGAAAAGGGTTCATCAGGCTACAGGGGAGAAAAAATTAATAATCTAATTAAAAAAATGATTATTCCGGGAGTTGATTTAAATGGTGAGAACAAGAACTAAAAAACAGAGAGGAGGCCATTACGGCAGGGGAATGAAATCCGGAAGAGGAAAAGGCAAGAGGGGAGGAAATGGAAACGCTGGTTTTGGAGCACACAGGAAAACATGGTTGATATTGCATGATAAAAATTATTACGGTGTCCACGGTTTTACAAGCCACTCAAAAACATATGAAAATGCCATAACATTAGATCAGTTAAACGGTTTATATGAAAAATTAAAAAATGATGGCTATGTTGAAAACGATGTAATTGACCTTGAGAGCGCGGGATATACGAAATTACTCGGGACGGGAAATTTTGAAATAAAATGCAGAATAAAAATTCCAAAAGCTACCGAAAAAACTATTAATAAGCTTTCCCATTATGGTATTACGATAGAAAATGACTGAGATACAGAGGAATAGGGGTACGGCAATCCCCGTAGTTTTTATATTCGCTCTTTATGTACTTGTGTTTTACTACTTCTATCATTACACAGGTCTTAAATTATTTATTGTGGCATTTCTGTCGTCGCCTTTGTTTTTAATAGCATATCTGCTGATAAGCTATAAGGGGCCAAAAAAGAGTAAGTTATATGGTCTCGAAAATTTAACTGCAAAGTTGCCGGCTATAAAGAAGGCGCAGGGACATGTTCCATTCAAGTATAAAATAATGTGGACAGTCGTAGTTGTATTAATATATTTTGCACTTACAAATATATACATATACGGTTTAAATACAACCAAAACCGTTGATGTTTTTGCCTCATTCAGGGCTATATTTGCAGGTGCGTCAGGTTCATTGATGGATTTGGGCATAGGCCCTATTGTAACTGCAAGTATAGTAATGCAGTTATTTGCTGGTGCAAAAATATTCAATCTGAATTTAGAGGATTCAGCAGATAAGGCAATGTACCAGGGAACACAGAAATTATTAGTTATTATAATGATACTTGTTGAAGCCATACCGCAGGCATTTGGCTTCCTTGTACCGGATACAGCCCTTGTCTCCGGTTTAAATAAATTCTCACCCGGATACGGTGAGTTCCTTGCACAGTCAATAATCATAGCACAGTTATTCGTCGGTTCATATCTGGTATTTTTAATGGATGAAGTTGTTTCAAAATACGGTATTGGTTCAGGTATATCACTATTCATAGCTGCAGGTGTATCACAGCAGTTATTTACCGGAACATTTAGCTGGATTCCAGCAACAATATCATCTCCATTATCCCTGAGCAATCCACCGGGGGGTGCAATACCAAAGGTCATATATTTATTCTTAAACGCACCTGGTTCCTATTTAACGAACACAGGTATGGAACAGGTACTGTTTGCACAGCCTAATCCAATGATTGCACTGGTAGGTACATTATTAATATTCTTCATAGTTGCATTCTTCCAGAGCAGTAAAATAGAACTGCCAATCGCCCATGAAAGGGTAAGGGGAGCAAGGGGAAGATATCCATTACAGCTATTATATGCATCAAATATACCGGTTATATTAGCAACAGCATTATTAGCAAACATATCAATGTGGACATTATTATTCTGGAGTAGTCCGGTTTTAAGCAAGA
This sequence comes from Thermoplasmata archaeon, assembly GCA_021797735.1. GTDB lineage: Archaea > Thermoplasmatota > Thermoplasmata > Thermoplasmatales > Thermoplasmataceae > Ferroplasma. Next base: position 43,537 of record JAJZZE010000033.1, read on the forward strand.
TCCCGCTTCTGGGTCATAATCATATGCTCGGGGCATATGCTACATCTTCACAGATATCAGCACTTAATATTTCGTCCACTACACCTACCAGCGGTCTGGCATTTTATCTGTATACGCCAAATGGCCTATCGGACTGGTTGTTCCCAATACTGCAGCCAAGTTCGTCTCAGAATGTACTGTTAGGCCATACACCGATTGAGGAACTTGCACACATACTGGTGTTTATGGCATTTCTGGTGGGTTTCAGTATACTCTTCGCAAAATTCTGGATTGAAACTACGAATATGGGTGCCGGTGCCGTGGCAAAGCAGATAAGGTCAAGTGGTATGCAGATACCCGGTTTCAGAAGGGATCCAAGGGTAATGGAAAGGGTTTTGAGCAAATACATACCGGCAATAACAATATTCAGTGGTGCCATAGTGGGTGTTCTAGCCGGCGCTGCCGATCTTATTGGAACTGTGGGTGATACCAGTGGTACAGGTTTATTGCTGGCTGTTGGAATAGTTATTCAGTTCTACGAGGCTATGGGAAGGGAGCAGCTAATGGAAATGCATCCATTGATAAGGCAGTTCTTTATGGGATGATAACATGAGAGTAGTAATTTCAGGCATTCCAGGAGTAGGAAAATCTACAATACTGGATTTGGTATCAAAAAAATCAGATTATCGAATAATAAACTTCGGATCATTAATGTTCGATATCGCAAAAAAGGAGACTTCTATAAATAGCAGGGATGATATGAGAAAGCTGGATATAGAGACACAGAAACACATCCAGAGGCTAACATCAAATGAACTTGGTACAATGAATAATATTATAATAGACACGCATATGTCAATAAAATCCCCCTCCGGATATTTTCCAGGTTTACCGGAATGGGTTTTGCATGAACTCAATGTTTCTTCATTCTTTTTAATAGAATCAAAACCTGAGGAAATAAAAAAAAGAAGGGATAGCGATAAAACCAGATCAAGGGACAGTGATACAGTAGAAGATATAAGAGAACATCAGGAAATAAACAGATACTATGCAGCGGCATACTCCGTATATTCCGGTGCAACTGTAAATTTTATATGTAATCAGGAGGGCAATCCTGAAATAGCAGCAGATAATATAGTAATGAGGTTAGATTATGCAACAGAGACCACAACAAAATAGGCCACCACAGAATCAGCAGATGACCAAATTCATGATGATAGAATTCGTTTTTATGTTTGCAGGTCTTATACTTATATTTGTTATAAGCGACCCATCAATAAGAAATCCCATAGGCAATGCTCTGAACGTTGTATTTTTACCGTTATTGGGTTTTCATCATAACTCACCGGTACTCACATTAATGTTAACGGGAATTATACTTGGACTAATATCATCAATACCGAGATACTTCTTCACAGACTGGATCAAAATGGGTAAAACCCAGATGGTAAGTAGAGCCTATTCACAGGCTATGAGGGAGGCCATGAAAAATGGCGACCGTGTAAAACAACAGAAATTGCAGAAAATGTCAATGCAGAGGCAGATGGATCAGGCCGCAATGTCGATGAATACAATGAAACCACTGATGGTAACCGAGATATTTTTCTTCTTAATATTCATATGGTTATATGTTTTCATGTTATCGTTGCATTACCAGTACGTTTCAATGCCATGGAACCTTAATCTTAACATCGTAACCGCACGTCTATATATAATGCCACTGTGGATGGGATTATACACCCTTGGTAATCTTGCAGTTGGATACTTTGTAACCATGATAATGAAATATACTGATTTTACATATAAAATAAGAAAAATAGACGATGAAGAAGCGAAATCAATATGATTATAACGATCAGCGGTGAATCAGGATCAGGAAAAACGACAGCAGGAAATTTATTATCAGACCATTTTAATTATAAATTTTTTTCAGGTGGTTATTTTTTCAGGGAGAAGGCAAAGGAGTACGGCATGGATCTAATTAATTTCAGTAAATATGCTGAGGTACATCCAGAAATAGACCATGAGGAGGATGCCCTGCTATTAAATTTAATTAAAGACGGTGATAATATAGTTGTGGAATCAAGGCTGGCGGGTTACTTATCATATAAAAACAATATAAAAGCATATAAAATATATCTATCTACATCCCGGGATGAGAGAATTAAAAGATTATATTCCCGGGATAAAAATATAGATAAACAGGATATAATAGAAAGAAGTAGGTCTGAAATAAAGAGGTATATGGTTTTTTATGGCATTGATTACAGGGATTTTTCCTACTATGATTTAATAATAAATACAGATAAATATAAACCGGAAGAGGTTTCAGAACTTATTATAGACAGGATAGAAAACATGCTGTGTTGAATAAATATATAAATGGGAATTAGCTAGAACAGCTATTCTTCATCATTCCCCAGATCAATCTCCTCTTTTCTGGACAGCTGCACCTCCCACTGGAATACCCTTGCCTTATTCTCTTTCAGGTACTCAACTATCATGCTGCTATCCTCCTTCCTGACAAGTATAACTCCATTTGCATATTTTATGTACCTGATTCCATCAAGGAAACCGGGTATCCTGGAATGATATTTTCCATAGTATGATGAATTGTTGTAGCCGTAGATCTTCCTGTATAACCTTGAGTATGATCCAGGACTTATGCCTTTTTCAGACCTCTCAAATGTGAAAACTATCAGTGAACCAAACATAATATGTTGAATACAAAAACCAATATAAATATACAACTGTAAACATATATAGTTATAATGGTCAGATTGGGAAAATCTTTAAAACTCTGTGGCAAAAGATGTAATAAAAACAATGAACTGACCAAAAAACTGGAAAAAATAGAAAATTGAACCAAAAAGTTAAATACGCAAATGGGTTAATGCCTGATGATACAAAAAGATTTGAAACAGTCTGTACTTAATAGTAGGGAAACACTTTTTCAGGGGATTGCTGCTTCTGCACCAGCAGGGGCCGCAGTCGCGACAATGACAGGAGCAGCGGCATACGCACTCGGTGGACTCCCAATGGCAGCCCTTATAGCATTTTTTGTTGTTCTTTTGAACGCATATATTATAAAGAGAATTTCAGCCCGGGTAGCCGGTTCCGGTGGATATTATGATTACACAAAAATAGCTTATGGACCAGTTGTTGGTGCATTTACTGGCTGGATGTACTTATTATATCAAATATTTGCTATGACCTTTGTCGCCATGTCCATCTCGGTGTTTGTCCCAGCCCTTCTCAGCGATGTATTTCTGGTTTCATTGCCATCATACAGCTGGGTTCCTCTCCTTGCTGGAACGCTTATTATAGCATATAGCCTTTCGGTTGTTGGAATCAAACCATCATTGAAATATGCTATGATAATGGGAACAATTGAAATTGCAGTTGTTATCGCAATAGGTACAGTAATTATCCTGTCTCATCCAGCGGTAAATACAATATCAGTATTCACGCCAAAATTTGCCTATGGAGGATTAAGCGGTGTAATGCTCGGTGTCATTTTCATGTATACGGCATTCTCCGGGTTCGGAAACATGACTCCACTCGGAGAAGAAACAAAGGATGCTAAAAATACGATAGGTCGCATGGTGATATATTCAGCAATTATTCTTGGGTTATTCTTTGTATTCACGGCCTATGCATTCACTGTGGGTTGGGGACCTAGCAATATGCTTTCATATTCCACGAACCTTGTTCCTGGAATCATTCTTGCCAAAAACGATCTTGGTATTGTAGGAGCTCTAATTCTAACAGTTTTTTACATAAACAGCATAATCTGGTGCCTCACTGTATTTTTTAACAGTTCATCCCGTATAACACTTTCACTTGCCCGAAACAGGGTACTACCATCATTTCTGGCAGCGATACATCCAACCAGAAGGACTCCACATGTATCAGCAGCCATTATGGGGGTTATAGCATTTATAATTGCATCCATAGGAACAGTTGTTCTTGGTGGAGGGGGCTTTAACATGTTCCTCGTTGCAGGCGTTGTCTCTACGCTCCCTGCCCTTCTTGTTCATGCAATTGCAAATTCATCTCTACCTGTCCTTAATAAGCGTGCCACAGATAGATATGGTATTCTAAATATAATACTCCCCCTCGCTGCCATAGTCGTTCTTGCTTTTGTGTTTTATGGTACATTTATTTCTATAAACAGGGAGGTCATAATCGCATCCGTAGTATTCATAGTCTGGGTATTTTTTGGAGTAATTGCATCAGTCCTTCGCAGAAGCAGTTACGTCATAGATGAACACTTTATCGAGGCAGCGAGTGGTGAAAAATGACAGAATACAGTGTAGAAGAAGGTTACCGTAACGTCCTCGGTCTTAAGATTTATTACAAATTTTTCAGAGCCAGTGATGAGCGGGCAACTGTAATGACCATGCACGGTGGACCCGGAATGTCGCATGATTATATGCTTCCTCTTTCAGATCTTGCTCAAAATGGGGTATCTGTTCTTTTTTATGACCAATTTGGGTGTGGACGATCCGATGAACCAGATGCAGAAAGTAAATACACAATATCCTATGGGGTTGAGGAGGCAGAGGAATTGAGAAAACAGATCTTTGCCGACAGGAAAATATTTTTAATGGGGTCATCCTACGGTGGTGCTCTTGCCCTTGCCTATGCAGTGAAATATCAATCTAACCTGAGAGGCCTCATAATATCAGGGGGACTGCCCTCTGTCCAGTTCACCGTATCTGAAATGTTCAGACTTATTGATGAGCTCGATCCGTGGGCAAGAGATGCAATTAGAAAATATGGAGAAATGGGAGAATTCTCAAATGAAGATTACAAAAGGGCATCAGAACTATTCTATAAGAAACATTTTCTACGCCTCAATGAATATCCTGCTGAAGTGCTCAAATCTCTTGAATATGCTGAAAAACGCAATGTTTATAGAATTATGAACGGTCCTGATGAATTCACCATAACAGGGACTATAAAGGGCTGGGATATAACCCGGCAGTTAGCACTGATCAACATTCCGACCCTGATTACTGCGGGTGAGTTTGACGAGGTCACACCAAATGTGGCTTCAGCCATACACGATAAGATACATGGCTCTGAAATGGTAATTTTCAAAGGATGCTCTCACTTAACAATGTGGGAAGATAGAGAAAAATATAATGAACTGCTGGGAAAGTTTATTAATCATACAGTTGAAAGCGGAAAGGCATAGTTATATATTGCTTATATAATATGGAACTCTTTCATCCATTAAACATATTTCATGAACTTCTTCTCTGCCATAGTGTGATGAGTAAAGGTCTTCTGGGTGTTGTTCAAAATAATAGGAACATGGTATACTATTAAGGTATTTGTTCAACAGAGCATAAAAACAAGAATATTTAAATACGGATATTAATTAAAAAGAAAGGTTAAAATGAGTTTTATAATAGAGTATTAGTTATGGATAATTTAAATAAAAATGAACTGAATGGCTTTATAATAATAGATAAGCCCACGGGACCTACAAGCCATCAGATAGATTCGTGGGTTCGTGATATAACAGGGGAAAACAGGGTTGGACATGTAGGAACCCTTGATCCGAACGTTTCCGGAGTTCTTGTAATGGCACTTGGAAAGGCAACAAAACTTATAGATATTATACATGAAAAACCTAAGGAGTATATTGCAGTTATGAGATTATATAATGATGTGGATAAAACCATTATAAATAACGTTTTCAGTGAATTTACAGGTAAAATATACCAGCTGCCGCCAGTAAGGTCAGCGGTTGCAAGGGAATTAAGGGAGAGGACAATATATAATATGAATATACTGGAAATAAAGGATAAATTAATCCTATTTTCTGTTAAATGTGAATCAGGTACGTATATAAGGACATTATGTACGGATATGGGATATGTTATGGGCACAGGTGCCCAGATGGCAGACCTGAGAAGGCTATCCACCGGTGATTTCACTGAGGATAATATACATACATTGCAGGAACTGAGTGATTCGGTAATTTTAAAAAACGGTGGCAAACCCTCAAGATTTGAAAGTATTTTTATACCCATGGACTTTGTTTTCAAAAATAGCCCGAAGGTAATAGTAAAGAATACAGCGGTGAAGAATATAGAGAACGGTTCAGATATATTTCCACAGGGTATTAAAACATTAATAGGCAGTCCAAAAAAGGGAGATACTGTTGCAATATATACAGATAATAATGAATTAATAGCATATGGTAAAATGCTGGTAAATGAAATAAACGATTTAAAAGTTGTAGATATAACTGGCGTATTGAGGGATAACAATGGAAAAAATAATGTGGTTCGGAAAAATAATAAACGGAAAAATATACAGATACAGAAACCTGGAGAAAAATTACATGGAAATATTCACAATGCTGAGAAATGGAAAAATACCGGAAATAGAGGAAAACCCTTCAGAGGAAATTCCAGACCTAAGAACAATGCTTTTAACATTCGAAAGAGAAAGGATAAATGAAGAATTTTCCGGAGACCAGTATATAATAAAAATATATTCTGTGGAAAAGGAACTAAACGAAATTATAAATCTATACCTTGAGAAATTAATATCAATCTATTCATTAATGGATATAAAATATAATAATGATCCATGCACATATTTCTTTAAATTAAAGAACATGGATTTAACGGAAGTGGAAATAAAGATTGCCTCAATGGGATATGAACTGTGTGGTTTCAGGTCATATTTAGATAATTATTTAAATAATGAATTAAATAATTATATGCCGAATACAGTAAAATTAATCGGTTATAAATTAACACTTGAATTTCTTCTGAAAAGCGGCGGAATAAAAAATTTAATAAAATATCCGTCAAGCACATTGCAGATACTGGGTGCAGAAACTGCATTTTTTAACCATATGAGGAAGGGCACCCCAATGCCAAAGCATGGAATAATATTTAATTATCCGGGATTATCAGCACTGCCACCAAACAGAAGGGGCAAGGTTGCAAGAACCATAGCAAATAAAATGGCCATAACAATAAAAATGGATTATTATCGGAGATCCGGTGATATTGATTCAATGAAAAAAATTATAGAGGATAGAATGAAAGATTAAGTATAATTTGGTTTTGCACCTGTAGGTATAACGTCAGGATAATTATCCGTTAAACAACCAAGGCAGAGGTCATTTATGCCTATACTTTCCTTTAACCCCTCTATGGATACATAACCCAGAGAATCTGCGTCTATTTCTTTCCTTATATCCTCAATGGTTTTATTGTCTGCAATGAAATCATCCTTTGTCTTCATATCAACACCAAAATAGCACGGTGCAATTATCTGCGGTGACCCTATTCTCACATGGACTTCCCTTGCGCCATCCCTTTTCAGTAATGATATTATATATTTCATGGTGTTTCCACGTACTATGCTATCGTCCACCAGAACTATGCTTTTATCCCTTATCACAGATTTTATCGTATTTAATTTTATTCTTATTGCATCGTATCTCTCTTTCTGGTTCGGCAATATAAAGGTTCTATCAGAATATCTATTCTTTATTAAACCCTCACTGTACGGTATTTTTGAATAAACAGAATAACCAAGGGCCTGGGATCTGCCTGAATCAGGAACGGGTATTACAACATCGGCATTGCATGGATACTCCTTTGCAAGTTTTACCCCCAAGTTATACCTTACATTGAAAACTTCCTTCCCGTCTATTATACTGTCAGGTCTGGCAAAATAGACATATTCAAACATACAGTGTGATATCTCATGGTTCACAACAAATATGCTTTTATAGCCATGACTATCAATTTCTATTAATTCTCCGGGTTTTACATCCCTTATGACCTTACCGGAAACGGAATCTATTGCTGTACTTTCTGAGGCAATTATATAGCCATCAGCATTTTTACCAAAAATCAGCGGCCTGAATCCGAACGGGTCTCTGAGGGCATACAGTTTATCATTTATCATAATTGCACATGCATATGACCCTTTTAATTTGAACATGGCCTTTTTTATGCCATCGTATACCCCATATTTGTTTATTTCATTTATTATTTCTACTAACATTACTTCAGTATCACTTGAACTGAAGAAAATATACCCCTTATTTTTTAATTCCTCCCTGAGTGAATGTGTATTTGTTATTTCCCCATTATGCGAAATACCCATATATCCAAGGGAAGACGATATTATAAACGGTCCTGCATTCTCAAGCCCCTTTGATCCTGATGTTGAATATCTATTATGGCCTACCCCGATATTTCCCGGCAGGTTATCATCTGTAAAAACTTCAGAAACTAATCCCATACCCTTTTTTATATGCACTTTTCCATCATACGTGGCTATGCCAGAGCTCTCCTGCCCTCTATGCTGTAAAGCCTTTAATGCAAAAATTATATTGGTAAAAGCACTGTTGCCCATATATCCTGCAACAGCGCATTCCTCACTTGGCTTTTGCCCAGTTGTAATGTCTAATCCTTGGTGATGGAAATCCACAGTATGAACACCTTTTCTCCCTTAAATTATAACTGTTGTGCCCGCATCTCCTGCATCTTATATGCACTTTGTGTCTGTTGTGCTTTCCCATTGAAGCTGTTCCGTTACTCATTTTCATTCACCTCCTGAAGGGGAAATAAATATTATATTATCTCCTCTCAATAACATCATATTAAAAGTTCCCTTATTTTCATCATTTATTGTTTCAGAAACATTTTTTAAAACGAGGTTCATATAAACATCATAGCCCTCAAGTATGCCGGAATATGTTCTCCTACCCTTTACATCTATCATTATATTCTTTTCCAATGAATTCTTTAACGTATCCATGGGTTTTGCAACATATGTTGTTTTATTGTTAACCATATAAACTTCACCATCCAGATAATAATTCTATTATCAGCAAAAACTGTATTAGAAAATAATATAATAACTTTTATGAAATTTATAGAAATTTATCTACTGTTAATTTAGTGTTAAGTATGATCGGTATGGTCCACCCTCAGTAATAAAATGTAATGCGATAATGCCAGGGCAACGATCAGAGTAGCTAACCCCATCATCTCATATATATCCACGGTATTATATACAGTGATTGTGAAAATGGTCAGAATTATTTCCCGCGCAACGAATGATATGGCAGCATTTATTATATAGGAAATAGCCTTTCCTGCACCGCTAAAAAAGTCAACTATGCTTTCATAGACCTCAAAAATAACCACGGTAAGTAATGAATCCTCAACAATTATATCTATTAGTGAATAGATAAGCTTTTCTACACTGGTTGGCGTTCCTACAATCTCAAGCATTACACCATAAATGCCTATAACCATATGTACTATAACGGCCATAAATGCTATAATCAGTGCAAATCTCAGTACAAATGAGATAATTACTATAAGCTTGTTGTCCAGTTTATCCAGGCTTTTAATATTTATACCCATATTACCGTATCTATATACATGTTTAAAATTTTATCTATAAATATTTAATATCTTTTTATTTGTTTAACACTGTTGCATTTTAGCTGATAGGTACGGAATCGTTATCGCAGGGCACAAAACAATATAACGCAGGGAAAGAATTAGGAAAAAAAGAAATAGAACTCTCCGGTGCAATACCGGGAATAACAAAAGCACTGATAGAGAAGGTACCGGAAGCATTTAAATCTAAACTGGTCGAAGGTGTTTTGGAGGAAATATTAAAGGATTATGAATTATTGAAGAAACTCAGGGATGAAATAACCAATAACTATAGTTGACAGACTCTCCGCATATATTGAATCTTAGTTGGTTATCAACATTTATATAGCGACACATAATATTTATTTATGACGACACCAGACAGCAATAAAAGGGATGATAAATTAGCTCAGGGGCTTGCCACTGGTATAGGTGCAGGTGCGGTATTAGGGTTAGCCGGAGGACCAGCTGGCGTAGTAGTTGGTGCCATTTTATGTGCTATCGTTGGCGGTATTGCGGGACAGTCAGCCCAGAAAAAGGGCAAAAAATATTTATCACATTAAAGCCACGATGCATTTTTACGGATAATTTTTTTTCCTTAATTTTTAATGAAGAATATTATAAAATCAGATGACAGTTATGGATATTAATAATAACAGGAATTTGGGTTTTATGGCTCCACCTGTATTAGCAATTTAATACAGCAAATTTTGACCTCATATGCCAGTAATGTGGCCCAACGGATTTGACCTTTATATTTTCAATGTTGCCAAGAGTATAGCCACATCTTCTTGCCCTGGCTATTATTGTTTTATAATAGCTATCAACATTCTCAGTGGGAGTTAAATAATGCATGGATATTACAGTGCCCTTTTTTGATCTTATCAGTGCAGCGGCCAAATAATCCACGGATTTAAAATTACCCATGATTATGTAATCCGCTTCAGTATGGGGCAACAAAACCCTTGAATCGCCATTGTAAATCTCAATATTATTTTCTATTTTATTTAATTCTATATTTTTTTTAAGATAATGTATCGAATCGCCATTAATATCGCATAATAATATTGTTCTTAATTTACTGTGTTTCATTATGGGAAGTGAAAAATAGCCGATGCCACAGAACATGTCCATAACGGTTTTATCATTTAGATTTTCTTTTTTCATATTGCTCCTTACATTTATGTTCCCCGGAGAAAACATTATTCTTTCAGGGTCAAGCATGTATTTTATATCATCTTCCAGGACTATGTCATCACCACCATTGCCGTATAATAATTTCAGGGATGGTATTCTCATATCTCCCCTTATTCTACCACTTTCTATGTAAACATTTTTTATCTTTAATTCCTCTGCAAATACCTTAGCAACATATCTGTTTTCCAGATCCGTTTTCAGTATTATTGAATTTTCATACCTTACATATTTCGGTATATTCTCTATTTTATGTTTATTCAATCTTTTTTTTATATTTTCCACAGGATTGTTTTTTCTTTTAAAATTAAACATGATTGAGTTATCAGTATAATTTTTTAATGGTATATACACATATTTTTTATTATGGTGTATAATATAATTGCTATCCACAAGGTTTTTACTGTTAAGGTTTTTAATCTCATTTTCTCCGTACTCCCTTTTGACCCTGATGCAATATCTTTTCATTACCAGATTATTACATTCTACGATTTAATTTTTAAAACTTTTAAATAAATGCAGTATATAATTAATAATAAATATTTTTCTGTAATTATAGTCTATGTCACTGAATCAGGAAATAATTAAAATTAAAAGCACGGCACTTGAAAATAACTATTTAAATGACCCTGTTGAAAGGGAAATACTGGTGTTTCATCCAGATAAAATTGTTGATAACTCACCATTATTAATAGAACTTGCAGGTTTAAACGGCACACCGAAATTGAATAACAGATTCTCACAGGTACTGAATAAATTATATAAAAAGGATTTATTAAAAAATTCAGTAATAATAAATCCGAACTTTTCCACAAAATATCATGTTAACCAGTATATGAATTCACCCGCTGCCGGTAATTATGAGGATTTTATAATAAATGAAATTATACCATATATATCTGATCTATACCACACCGGCAATATAGCCCTATTCGGTAAATCTTCCGGTGGTTTCGGTGCATATACACTGGCTGTGAAGCATCCGGATGTTATCAGTGGCTTTGCCGATCATTTTGGGGATAGCTGTTTTGAATATGTTTATATTCCGGATATACCGGTGGCATACAGGGAACTGCATGATAGAGATATAAGCGATTATTTAACCGAAAAATCAAAAAAAGACGATTTAACAGATAATGAAATTAGAACACTGAATATTATAGGTATGTCTGCCTTTTATTCCCATAATGAGGATTCTGAACTGAAATTTGACCTGCCATTTGAAAGGGATACCGGTTCATTAAAACACGATATATGGAATAAATGGATAGAATATGACCCTGCAAAGAATGTTGTGAATTATATAAACAGTTTAAAAAAATTGAAGGCAATATATCTTGATGTGGGTGCTGACGATGAATACAGCCTATTTATAGGCATGGCTCAACTGCATAAAAAAATGGAAAAGAATAGCATTGAACACAAATATGAAAAATTTAAGGGTGGGCATTTTTACAACACCACAAGATACGAAACATCCCTGCCATTTTTAATAAATAAATTAAGTGAATAATTTAATTTAAATTATTCAGCCTGTTAACGGTGTTTTTTATTTTATTTTTCTGTTTATCATTTAGGTTTTCATAGTTATCTATTATATACTGTATATATCCATCAATTTTATCAATGGCATCATCAATATTATTATATTCCTGCATTCCAAGTATTTCCTTCCATGGAAAATACGAGTTATTAAGGAATTCTTTTCCCTTTTCCGTTGTTCTATAATATTTTTTGTTATTGCGTTCTTCCATTGTTAAATATTCCTCACTGTACATTGATGATAATGCAGGATATATTATGCCCGGTGATGGTACCCATCTGCCTCCAGTTCTTTCCGATATTTTACTAACAACATCTGCACCAGTTGCCTCATTATCCATGGCTATTGCAAGGATCCAGTATCTTAACCCAAAGCCATGCATATGGTGATTGCGTTTCATATTATTATGTCTGTAACCAGGTCCGAACATTTTACCACTCCTGACGACGGCTAAATTTATGACCACGGGCATGCATGCAGTTCATATTTCTTCCATGGTTGCATTCATTTTTTACTCCATCTGTGCTTCTGCTTTCCATATGTCCACATCCTTTTATTTCTCTTCTATCTCCGTACTGATTTTCCATATATCTTCTATTACATTCCCCATACATATCTATCACAGATATCTCTTAACGATATCTAATATAGATATCTTATTCAGATATATAAATACTGTTATCATAAAAATTAAAAAAATTGAAACATAAAAGAATAAATCCTTAAAAATAATTATCACACATGAAATCTGAAGAATTATTTAATGAGGCCTTAAAACTGTTTCCAATGGGTGTTAATTCACCAGTACGTTATTATTCACCGGTACCTGTGATGTTTTCCCAGGGAAAGGGTTCAAAAATAATTGATGTTAATGGCAATGAGTATATAGATTATTCAATGGGGTTCGGTCCAATGATTCTCGGGCATGCAAACGAAGAAGTTGCATTGGAAATAAAATCACAGATCGATAATGGCATATTATTTGGATCCATTACAGAAAATGAAATTACACTGGGAAAAATTATAAAAAATGCAGTAAAATCTATTGAAAAAATGCGTTTTACCAATTCAGGAACAGAGGCAACAATGCATGCAGTAAGACTGGCAAGGGGTTATACGGGTAGAAAATACATTTTAAAAATGGAGGGCGGTTACCATGGAGCACATGATTATGCATTGATAAAATCTGGCAGCGGTACAATGACCTTTGGCACACCATCATCTGCGGGTATTCCAGAGGAGGTTTCAAAAACGGTTTTAGTGGGGCAGTACAATGATAGGTCAAATATAGAGAGTATATTCAGGGAATTTGGCAGTGAAATAGCAGCTGTTATAACTGAACCTGTTTTAGGAAATACCGGTGTAGTTAATCCAGAGGATGGCTTTTTAAAGTTTTTAAGGGAGATAACAGAAAGGTACTCATCACTGTTAATATTCGATGAGGTTATAACGGGTTTTAGATTTGGCTTTAAGGGTTACCAGGATATTGTGAATATAAAGCCAGATTTAACAACCATGGGTAAAATAATAGGCGGAGGCGCACCCGTGGGATTATTCGGTGGCAGGGAAGATATAATGAATAAAATAAGCCCGGGGGGAAATGTGTATGAGGCAGGCACATTTTCCGGCAATCCATTAACTATGAGTTCTGGCATAGCAACATTAAACATATTAAAAAATAAGGATTATGGTTATATAAATAACTATACGGATAAACTGGTAAATGGCATAAATGAAATAATAGAGGAAAATAAAATTACTGCAGGCATAAATAAATGTTATTCCATGTTCCAGCTATTCTTCAATAATAAAAGGGTTAATGATTATAATACCGCAAAATTATCGGATGCAGTTAAATTCAAAAAGATGTTTGAGCTATTATTAAAGGAGGGAATATATCTACCGCCAAGCCAGTTTGAAACAAATTTTATCAGTTTTGCACATAACGGTGGGGATTTAAACAGTACTGTAGATGCATTTTCAAGGGTATTAAAATGTCTTTAATTCTTGGTACAAGGAAAAGCAAACTGGCGATGATCCAGGCAGAAAAGGTTAAAAATGCACTTGTAGCAGAAGGTTATGATATAGAAATAAAGGGTTACACGTCAAGGGGCGATTCAGTAAATTCAGTACCGTTATATAAAATTGGGTCTACCGGTGTTTTTGTGGATGAATTAAATAATTTAATAATAAATAATGAAATAGATTTTGCAGTTCACAGTGCCAAGGATATACCATCAAAGATCGATGACAGGCTGGAGATTTCAGGGGTATTAAAAAGGGATGATTGCCGGGATTTACTCATATCAGATTATGATTTATATTCCCTGGATGATAGGGTTATAGGCACCTCAAGCATGAGGAGAATAAAGGAATTAAAAACACTGAATAACCGTATAAAGATAAGAGATATAAGGGGAAATATAGACACACGGATCTCAAAATATACTGATAAGGAATTTGATGGAATTATCATGGCTAAGGCCGCATATGACAGAATGGATCTACAGTTAAATCACACCACGTTAAGCGTGGATGATTTCATCCCATCTCCAAATCAGGGAATAATTGCTATCGTATCAAAAAAGGATTCTGGAATATCTAAAATAATAAGAAAAATAAATGATAAAAAAACCCTCAGTGAAATGAATATTGAGAGGTCAATAATAAAAGCCCTAAATCTTGGATGCTCGATGCCGGTTGGAATTCTGGCACAGGATAATAATCTAATGACCAGGTTCTATTCCCTGAATTCAGAAGAGTATAAGGATATGCATTTTGATTTAAATGGAAATATAGATGATATTATAAATATAATAATGGAGGAAATAGGGGATTATGGATACAAAATATCTTATAACAACAAGGCCTGAGATTAAATTCAATAAAATACGTACAGAAAATATAAAAATTATAAACTTTCCATTAACAGTGATGGTTAATATAAAATTAAGTGAAGAATGTATAAACAGGATAAAAACAGAGGATCCGGATATAATCATATTAACAAGTTCATACGGTGCTGAACTGTTCTTTAATAATTATTATATATACGTAAAAAAACCTGTTTTTATACCGGTTGGCGATAGAACATTAGACGTAATAAGGAGGTATACGGATAATTACATCATTCCGGACGAAAAGGATTCATACGGAATAATAGATCTAATAAAAAAATACGGAAATAAGAAAATTGCATTGTTTAGAAGTAAAAAATCAAATAATATATTAAGAAACTATCTAAAGGATAATAATTATAATTTCCATGAATACTACATCTATGATATAGAAGGTATATATAATGATAAAATCCTTGAATTATTAAATAATAATAACTGCACAGGAATATTTTTCACATCATCACTGGAGGCAGATATATTTTTTGATATATTAAAGAATAACAGAATTAAAAAAAATATCTTTGCAATAGGGAAAATAACGGAGAAAACCATAATTGACCACGGGTATAATGTTAATTTTACAGGGAACTCAAATTTTGAGGAAACAGTAAGGGAAATAGATAAAAATAGCGGGGAATGGATTTGAACCATTGGTCTACGGGTTATGAGCCCGTCGGGATCTCCTGACTACCCCACCCCGCTTTACAGGTGTATTACTAAAAAGAATATAAACTTTAAGAGAACTACTATGGCGGAAATAAATGGTTATTCATTTATTTTTATATAATTCATTATGTTTTTCATGTTTTTATCCCGATATAGCGTTATTATTTATGTTACCGGCAAGTATTATACCATCTTTTTGTCAACAATCTTATAATAGTTGTTTTACCCTGTGTTTTTACCTTTTTTACAACCAGTGTCACGTATTCTATATATATGGGATACGCATAAATCCCTCTCTCAGGCAGTAGATCACAGGGTAAGAAAGAAAAATTATACGAAATTCCTAGCGGTTTATTTCCGCCATAGGGTAGATAGATAGGTATATATATAGATAATTAATTAATATTTATTATGATAGAAATTAAAATAAAAGATTATATATCAGAATATCCTGTATCAAGGGAGGCTGCGGATAATTTATTTGATTATATAAACAAACTAAATGAGGATAATATAAAAATTGACTTTTATGAAGTTATTGGTATTTCACATTCCTTCGCATCACAGTACAGATTTGATAAGAGAAGGTATAAAAAGAATATAACAGAAATAAACAGGAATGAAGATGTAATAAATATGTTCAAAACTTTAGACCATAAGAAAATTGCGGATAACAGAGAAATAGAAGTAGGGCATTTTGAACTTTAAACATATTTATAGATATCCATAGCATCAAATTTATTAATATCTTTGAATAATATAGATATAAGAGTGCCATTTAACCTGTATTTTTTATTTAATGGTATTACTTGTTCGTTTCCATTTGAATAGCTATAAATACCACTGCCAGAGATTATGATAAACTCATTATTACTGTAACTTTTAACCATTTTATTTATAGAGGGCAAGGCTGTTCCTCTCTCGTTTATGAGCCCAGGTTCCATTTTGCTTGATAAACCGTTAATTGCATCAAATATATAATCGCATTCCTTTGTATTATTCTTTATTACCTTCAAGCTACCCGGAATGCCTATACCATCATCATAAAACGTAAGTTCAAGACCGAGTTTATTATAATACTGGCTAAGAATATAATTATGTTTAGACCTAGAATGCTGAATTATATTTTCCATTAGTTCACCGAATATATAATTCAATTTAATATTTAAATTGCTAGAATTAATATTTATTTTTGACATAACAATCTTAGACATCTGTGAAGTTAATATATCTACATTTGCCTTGCTTACAGTTACAACTGGGATATAGTTATTAAATGAGCCATTTATAATATTATAATTTTTTATTAAAAAGTTCAGGTAATTTTTAACATTTACACCACATTTTATTGCACTGTTATTCAATGTAATCAAATCTTTAAACAGAAGCACTATAATAACAGGGTCTATAAATTTAAATTTTGATAAATCTATGTTATGCGTTATTTTATATGAATCATAGCATTTTAAATATATTTTATACCAGTCTATAAAATGATTAGTCATTAAAATAATAATGCATATATATTATATAAGTATATTTATAACTATATTTTAACACACAATAAGTAAAACACTGGGTAATACTATGGTGATCATCTGGTGTTATTTCTAGTATTTTTATATAAATCGTGATATATATGTGGTTTCCTAGAACATGCCACATGATTTCTTACAGGCACACTCTTTATACACATCTCTGGAATAATACGTATTTCCCTTATTTATTGTTTTATGCAATGCCCTGTTAACAGTATACTATACGTGGGTATAACATATAAATTTCCTACACATGTGGTAAATTACTGTATTGGTAAGAGAAAATTATATAGTATTTCTAGCACCAGATGATCGCCATAGGAGAACTACTCATCATCACCGAATGATTCTTCCATCCTCTTAAATTTAAGCTCACCCACATTTTTTTCTAGATATGAATATACCGTTTTATGTTTCCTTCCCTGCAGGAGCATATTTATAGCCTCTCTGGAATACTGTATTGAAACAAAATCACCTATTATAGACACAGTATTTCCACTGATAGAAATATATGTTCTTGTTAAATCCTCTATGATCTCCCTTGTGTGTCCATCCCTGCCTATTAGCCTTCCCTTTATCTCTGTAATTCTTTTTGAATCTTTATTTGCGTATTCCTTTATAGATATCACTATCAGCTGCATATTTTCATCAAACAGCAGCATGGCCTTCTCGGGATTAAATCCTCTCGCTATTGCCTGTATAACATTTAATGCTAACATGGCCTTTATTGCATCATTTTTCTGGAATACTGTTACTGTGCCACTACCGGAATCCACCTCTAACTTCACATTACCGTATTTTTCTATCTGGTCTTTCGTTGCCCCATTTTTACCTATTATGGCTCCCAGCCGGTTAAACGGCACCTTTAAATTGCCTATCTCATACACTGCTACCACCCTTTATGTAATTATATAGATTATTTTCATCACACATTACATTTTTCTTAATAAAAAACGAGGTTATATTTTTTACATCCCTTCTTAAAAATTCCTCCGCCATCGGGTGTTTAACGGATACAGATTGGCCCACATCTATTATATATGGTTCTTTTCTATAGTATAATACATTATACTCACTTAAATCTGCATGCACAATTTTTGCAGTATTGTACATCCTCCACAGATTAATTTTCAGTTTATTATACAGTATGGTAAAGTCCGTGCTTATGTCCCTTATCTGCCTTGCCGGACTGCTTTTTGTTCCTAAATATGATAATAATAAAACATTTTTATAAAAACCGTATGGCTTTGGTGCTTTTACCCTTGAATTTACAAGTGCATTAAGATTTGTGTACTCTTTCTGAGCCCATACATACACAATATTTGTTCTGTTTATCTTTTCCTTATCAAATCTATAATCACCCTTTATATATTCAAGGGTATTTGAGAATTTTAATGTTGACATTTTATAAATTTTCATAGCCCTTGATGTTCCATCGTTCATTATTACCTTAAATATCAGGGACTCCTTGCCACTTGATATGGGAAAATCTATATAATTTATATTATATTTTTTTATTACCTCATATATAGAATTTAATGTTCTCTTATCAAAAACAAGTCCATAGGTTTTTCTATCAAGGTTCAGGCGGTTTGAAAATTCATCCGATTCTATTAATTCTTTTAATGCACTTTTATCTCTCATTGAATACATCTATTATTTCCGGCAACATCTTATTCCTGCTTAAATAGGACGCCTGTGTTCTTGTATATCTATATACTATATCGCCCTTTTCATTCTGGAAATCCCACGGCTTCACTATCACAAGGTCGCCTTCACGTATCCACATTCTTTTTTTCATTTTACCCGGTATTCTGCAATTTCTTGTTGAACCATCCTCACACATGACAGTTAGTCTGGATGCACCGGATAATTTTTCAACTATACCGTATATTTCGCCCTTTCTTTTATTTGGAGTTATAACTCTCGTAATATTTTCTTCATTATTATTATAATTTTTCTGATTCATATTTGATTACATAATTCATTACATTGATATAAACATAATCAATTTTGAGTTCTGTTACAACCGGTATAAGTTTGATTAGATACCGTATAAAACATATATATTACTATTATGAATATACTAAATTATATAAATACATCCGGCAATAATCTGATATTTATTAGGAAAACTTTATATATAAGAGATAAATGCTATCACATGGCAGTTAACGAAAATGAGAAAGTCATAAAGAATAGTCTAAAACAGGACAAAAGATTAAGAAAAGCCTTAACTACGTGGGATCTGTATTTTTTGAGTCTCGGTGGTATAATTGGGTCTGGATGGTTGTTTGCAGCGGCTGCAGCATCAAGTACTGCAGGTCCGGCAGCAATAATATCATGGCTCATAGGTGGAATAATTGTTCTATTCATAGCCTTAGTATATGCAGAACTTGGATCAATGATTCCGAGATCCGGTGCTATTAGTAGATACGGTCATTACTCACATGGTGGTGTCGCCGGTCTATTTTTTGGATGGACATATTTCCTGTCGGCAGTATCTGTTCCGACAATAGAAGCAGAGGCAGTTATAACATACGCAGGTTCGTACATACACGGTTTATCATACAGTGCGGTAAATCCATTATATCCGGCCGGGCCACCGTTACTGTTGCTCTCAGGATATGGTATAGGACTTGCGGCAATACTTATAGTAGCATTCTTCGGGTTAAACTATATGGGTGTCAGATTAATGGGTAAAACCAATACGGGCATGACATGGTGGAAGCTTATAATACCTATAGGCACAATTATATTAATGGGTGCACTTGTATTCCACAGCTCAAATTTCAATAATCCGGCTCTCGGTGGTTTCCTTATAAAGGGGCACACATCGTATATATTCCAGGCTGTCTCCACCGATGGAATTGTATTTGCATTCCTTGGATTCAGGCAGGCATTAGATTATGGAGGAGAGGCAAAAACACCGCAGAGGTCAATACCCAGGGCAACAATATTTTCAGTTTTAACCGGAATCGTGGTTTATGTATTATTACAGGTTATATTCATAGGTGCAATTAATCCTACAAAACTTGCGGCTGCAGGTGGTTTCGGTGTAATATCGTCCGCAGCATCTGGTTATGCTTTTGATGTTGCATCAGCACCGTTTGCATTCCTTGCAAAGAGTTCTGGCATACTGATACTTGCAGTTTTAACGTATATATTATATGCAGATGCCTATGTATCTCCATCGGGGACATTAAATGTCTATGCAGGCACATCAACAAGAACATTATTCGGTTTAGCTGAGAATGGTTATTTCCCGGCTGCATTAGGAAAGGTAAACAAGAAAACAGGTGTCCCCGTATATCCAATATTAATATCCCTGATTATCGGTTTAATATTCTTAGCACCATTCCCATCATGGTATGCACTGGTTGGTTTAATAACTGGAGCCACAGCATTCACATACATAGTTGGGGGTTCTGCATTAATGGTATTCAGAAGGGAAGCTGATGAATTAAAAAGGCCATTTAAATTGCCATATGCAAAGATTCTGGCTCCAGTAGCATTTGTAGGGGCATCCCTAATTGTTTACTGGACAGGCTGGCCTACTGTAGGTTATCTCTCAATAGGCATATTCCTTGGAATAGTTGTGTATTCAGTTATGCTTTTAACCCACAAGGTAAACAATGTATTTACAGCACAGAATATAAAAGCCGGTTACTGGGTACCATTATATATAATAGTACTTGTAATACTATCATACCTGGGCGAAACAGGCTATGGAGGAACAAATGTATTTCCATACCCCTATGATTTTATAGTTGTAATACTGGTAGCAATAATATTCTATCTACTATCTATACATTCAGGATATAAAACGGAAGAAATATCAGATATAATAGAATCAGGAACACAGTATATAACAGAAGAGGAATCCACAGCACCAGCAGGAAAGAAATAAATTTATAATTTTATTTATTAAAACTTTTAATTTTTTTTAAAAAATATTTATCTCTGTTTTATTATAACATTTTTAATTTTAAAATACCTGGCTATTGCATCCCTCATCAATTTAATATTTCTACTATCCTTGCCGATAGCCTTTCCTATATTTTCAGGTGCTATTGCTATGAATACATTTGTTATATTCTCTTTCCAGATTAAATCTATCTCCCTGACATCATATCTGTAAAATAGATTGTGTATAAATGTAAGTAAATCAGAGGAAAATTCTGCCATTATAATTCTTTTATTTATTTTGGTTTTTAAATCGGCAATTATGTTCTCATGTTTTTTAAAAACATCAGCTAATTTTCTTTCGCCGACAACAAAAAGAACCATCTCCTCATTCTCAAGGCATTCATATACATTTGTCCTGGCATAGCTCTCAAATAATTTTATATATCCCATTGTCTGGTTATCTACAGTTATTTCATTCATGTTATCCCTTATTTTTTATTTCCCTTATATACAAGGTCTATTGCACCTGTACCTAAAGTTACGGGCTGTCCAACTATAATATTTTCTGCAACACCCGCCAGTGGATCTATCTCTCCCAGTAAACCGGCCTTTAATAAGTGTTTGGATGTAATTTCAAACGCTGCCCTTGCAAGTACACTGCTCTTTCTTCCGGATATACCCTGCCTTCCAACAGCCCTGACCGCACCGGAAAAGGTCATCATATCAGATACTAACATCAGATGCCTTTTATCAACATTTAACCCCTGTTCACTCAGTGTATTTTCAGCCTCCCTGTATATTGCATTTCTTGCGGCTTCAACGCCAAGGACATTTTCAACCTCTATTATATCATTTGTATATGTCCTTGTTGCATCGACACCTTCCATATTTAGAACATCCTTTAAATTTGAACCCTGTGTATATATTATCCATGCATTTTCCTTGGGATCCAGTCTTGCTATGGCCCTGTTTATCTTATTTACACCCTTAATTGGTGTAATTTTTAACTGCTCCTGAACCTGATATAATTTTTTGAAGG
This sequence comes from Thermoplasmata archaeon, assembly GCA_021797735.1. Lineage (GTDB taxonomy): Archaea > Thermoplasmatota > Thermoplasmata > Thermoplasmatales > Thermoplasmataceae > Ferroplasma. The sequence continues at coordinate 65,745 of JAJZZE010000033.1, forward strand.
ATTCCTGCTGTAATTTTATTAATATTCTCTCATCATCAACCTGGTTGTATATTATGCCCTTTATTTTTTCCAGTGCCGATATAACATCTGTTAGGGTTACAAGTCTATCATTGCTTTTTAATTTATCTAACTTTACTGTTAAATTCATCTCACCAACATCGGTTATTATATCCGCAACATCAATTATTGTTGTGTTTTCAAGGTTTTTTATTAATTCCCTTACCCTGTCCTCGTCGTGTTTGTATTTTTCCGTTAAATATATTACCATAGATGGTGTACTTGGTATTCTTCTTGCATCAACTATTTCGATTAATCTTGGCAGTCCCAGTGTAACATTCATTTCAACGACACCTGCAAAGTGGAAGGTTCTCATCGTCATCTGTGTTCCCGGTTCACCTATACTCTGGGCAGCTATAATGCCAACAGCCTCATAGGGGTCTATTTCACGTTTTTTTAATTCAAGGTCGACCCTTTTTAATAATTTCTCATATTTATCATCAGACAATGATTTTTTATATTTTATAAGTTTATTCGCAAGGGATACAGGTATATCAAATCCCCTGGACACAGCATCATCAATAATTTCTTTCTGGTCCGGAGATAATGTTAACTCATCCTTCTCCCTGTATTTAACGATAAATCTTTCGCCCTCAGCAAATGTTTTAATCTCATTTATATTTTCACTCAGTTTAAAATCGCTTATTGGAATTTTATCAAGTTTCCTTATACTTTCTATTTTTATTATTGATTTTAATCCGGTTTTTTTCTTCAGCACTATTTCATCCGATTTTTTAAATTCCTCCACAGAACTTATTTTAACCTCGAATTCGAAATTAGTTTTATCCGCCGTTATATAACCAGAACTTACCTTCCCTTCCGGAACGTAATCAATGCCGTAATAGCAGGGTGCATTTTCTGCAATTTTCTTTATATTTGCCTTTGTGTCCTTCCATAATAACGATTTCATTTTTCATCACCAAATTCATCATAGGCTACATAGTCAACATCAACGGTCTCTCCCTCATCACTTCTTGTTGGATCTATGCCATCCTCTCCGTATTTAAACTGTACCATTGAACCTACTGTATCCTGTACCCTTCTCTCATCGTCTACCTTTAAATCCTCAAAGGCATTGATTAACCTTCTCTGCATGTAACCACTTCTTGATGTACGGACAGCTATATCCACTAAACCTTCCCTTCCTCCGATACTGTGGAAAAAATACTCTGTTGGATTTAACCCTGATCTGTATGATGATTTTATAAACCCTCTTGCATAGGCGCTTAAATCGTTTTCCTTGAAATGTGACAGTGTTCTATTTGCATATCCCCTGTTCAGTCTTCCTCCTCTTACAGACTGCTGACCTACCATACCTGCCACCTCAGCTATATTAAGCATTTTTGCCCTTGCACCTGACCTTGCCATTATAACCGATGGGTCATTTAAACCGAGGTATGATGATGCTATTTTACCGGATTCATCCCTTACCGAACCGGTTTCACTCAGTATTTCAACCTCAAGGGTATCCTCTATTGACCTTCCTGGCAGCTGCTGCAACTGCCCGGATCTGAATGCATCTACAAGTTTATTTATCTTTTCCAGCGTTTCATTTGATATTTCCTCTATTCTTGAAATTGCATCCTTAGGTATATCATAATCCTTAATGCCCGTAGAGAATCCACGGTAACTTAAAAATCCTACTGCTAATCTTGTAACATTATCCACAAACTTTGATGCTGCCTCTGGACCGAATTTCCTGAATATTTTATCAACGATAACCCCGGAGAATGGTCCTACAGACTCATCATCTATTGTTCCATGTATTAATTTACCATTATTTATAACAACGTATGAATCCTCAATGGTATCCTCATATTCGCATTTTCCCCTTGATCCTGAACACAGATGGCTCTTAAACTTCGCATTTAGCCCCTCAGGCAGTATTAATGAAAATATATCCCTGCCATGGTAATACTTTTTATTATCTTTTATTTCCGGCTCAGGTAACTTGTTCACATCTATGTACGATATAATATGCAGTGTTTCTCCCTCAGTGTATAATGGATTATTATGCGTTAGTAGAAATAATGATGTTATATGGTCATGTATAGCCCCTATTATAGGTCCGCCGAATCTCGGTGAGAGGATCTGTTCCTGTACCTTCATTATTATCCTTGCTTCCGCCCTGGATTCCTCGCTCTGAATAACATGCAAATTCATCTCATCCCCATCAAAATCCGCATTATATGGTGTACAGTCAGATAGATTAAATCTGAAGGTTAATCCCGGCAGTACCCTTACAGTATGTGCCATCATAGACATTCTATGTAGCGATGGTTGCCTGTTGAATAATACAATATCGCCTTCAGTCATCTGCCTCTCCACTGTCCAGCCTATATCAACACGGTCACTGTTTATTTCGGCATTCTGATCCGTTATCTTTATTCTTCTGCCATCCGGCCTTATTAAATAATTAATTCCGGCTAAATACTTTCCAGCTGGTGTTCTGGGAGTTGACCCTCTCTTTATCCATTCCTTCATTTTATCCACATTGAATGAATTTACCAGCACCGGTACGGTTAATTCACGTGCTGCAATTTCGGGTATGCCAACCTCATTCATGGATAAAAATGGTTCCGGTGATATGACACTTCTTGATGAGAAATTAACCCTTTTACCTGATAAATTTGCCCTGAATCTTCCTTCTTTTCCCTTCAATCTCTGTACTAATGTCTTTAATGCCCTTCCAGATCTGTGCCTTGCAGGCGGTATTCCTGCTGTCTGGTTATCAAAATATGTTGTTGTATGGTACTGCAATAAATCCCACAAATCCTCTATAATCAACTGTGGTGAACCATTATCCCTGCTTTCCCTCAATCTCTGTGAAATTCTTATTATATCCACAAGCTTATGTGTTAAATCATCCTCACTTCTCTCACCTGTTTCCAGTGTTATCGATGGCCTTACATCAATAGGTGGTACAGGCAGTGCCGTTAAAATCATCCATTCGGGTCTTGCTGCACTCATATTCAAGCCAAAGAATAATAAATCATTATCCGGTATCCTTTCCAGCCTCTCCCTTATTTCCTTTGGTGTTATTTTTATTCCACCCTCCCTGAATGTTGTTGGTTTATCAAGAATAACCTTGGGGCTTTCAGCACTGCAGTGTGGGCATATGGTCCTCTGGACAGCTATTTCTGTAATCTTTTTTAATGATAAATCAATGATTTCCGGGTCATCGCTTTCAAAATTCATATTATTTATGGTCTTTCTATATGTATTTACTTCATCATCCGTTAATTTTACCCTTCCACATGCCTTACATGATGAATCAAGCATTGTTTTTATTTCCTTTATAAAACCTATATGTACAACGGGCATTGCCAGTTCTATATGGCCAAAATGTCCGGGGCATTCATCAACCTTTCCACCGCAGGTTGCACATTTTAATCCCGGCTCTATTACACCCATATGTAAATCCATCAAACCACGCTCTATAGGATAACCATCATCATCATATGTATCCGGTGTAATTACCCTGACCTGTGACATCTTCCTTATTTCATCTGGAGATAACAGGGCAAATTTAATTTTCTCAATTCTTTTTGAAACATTATTAAAATTCATTTCATATCACCCAGTTCCAGTCTCATCGCAATTCCCATTGAACCAAGCTCATCACGCATCAATTTGAATGCATAGCTTGTTTCTATAGGATATATATTTCCTGTGTTTCCGCATACAGGGCATCTTAGAGTACCCTTTCTGAAATCATAAATTGCTATGTGGCCGCATGTTGGGTTGCCACACACATATAAAATTGTACCATCACTCTGGTCCAGTAAACGGTCCTTTATTACCATTGAGGCACCGTGTGCAATTAATGTATCCCTCTCCATTTCACCGAAACGGAGTCCTCCCTGCCTGGATCTTCCCTCAGTCGGCTGTCTTGTTAATATCTGTACAGGCCCTCTGGATCTGGCATGGAATTTGCTTGCAACCATATGGTGCAGTTTCTGGTAATATATAACACCAATAAATATATCGACCTTGAATTTTTTACCCGTTATGCCATCATACATAACATCATTTCCTGATTCCCTGAATCCATACTTCTTTAACTGTTCCCTTAAACTCTTTTCAGGTTCGCCATCAAATATGGTTGAGTCGATGTTTTCTCCACTCATTGTTGATACCTTTGCACCCATCATTTCAAGTACATGCCCCAATGTCATTCTTGATGGTACTGAATGCGGGTTGAACAGTAAATCCGGTATTATTCCATCCTCTGTGAATGGCATATCCTCCTGTGGCACAACATGGCCTATAACTCCCTTCTGGCCATGCCTTGATGCGAATTTATCTCCGGGCTGCGGTATTCTATCACTTCTTACCTTTACCTTTATTATTCTGCTATTGCTTTCTGAAACTGTCAGGAACACATTATCAACATAACCAGATTCTGTTGGCCTTACCGTTACCGATGACTCTCTTCTCCTTAACGGTCCGAGTTTATCTGCATTTTCTTCCTCTAAGAATCTTGGTGGTGATGTTTTCCCCACTAAAACATCGGATCCCTCAACCCTTGATTCCGGATATATTATACCGTTTTCATCAAGATTTTTATAGAAATCCTCTGCCCTTGCACCGAGAACATCATGGCTTGGGATCTCAAATCTATCTTCCTGCCCACCGGGATATCTTCTCTCCTCGGCGGTATATGTCCTGAAGAAATCACTTCTCCCGAGGCCACGCTCTATTGATGCCTTATTCATTATAATTGCATCCTGCATGTTATAACCATGGTATGATAGTATTGCAACCACAAAGTTCTGTCCTGCAGGTTTTCTCCTGTATTTTATGAAATCCATAACCTTGGTTGTTACCAGTGGTATCTGGGGGTAATGCAGCAAATGTCCCCTTGTATCTGTCCTTATTCTGTAGTTTGATTGTGGCAAACCTATTGACTGTTTAATCATTGCAGATGCTATTGTGATTCTTGGAGACGAATTATGTTCCGGATACGGGATTAACGATGCAACAACACCCAAAATCATTGATGCATCAATTTCACAGTGTGTATGATCCTTTTCAATTAAATTCATTCCCTTAAAATGGGAATGGCATTTATCACATTCCAGTACTATATCATCGGATCCTGGATTTATCCATGTAACATAATTCCTGTATAATACTGCACCGCAGTTGGGGCATTTGTCTGGATAATTGAATGGATAAACCGATATATATGTGTTTTCTTCCTCCTCAGCATCCAGCCATTCTATTGCACCCTTATCCACGAGGTCAGTAATGGTATATTCTCCCATCTTTAATTTTTCAAGCATCTCCTCGTTCATTACGGTCTTACCATTCTTTACAACAAACAGTGGCCTTCTTAACCTTCCCCTGTCACAGTTTATAATAACCTCATTTGTATTTTTATCATACTTAACATTTACTTCATTTGATAATTTTCCTGATCTTCTTAAATCCCTTACTGTATCTGTAAGCATTACAGGGTCATCATGGTATCCGATGAAATCACCATTCAGGTATACCCTTCCTGAGAACTGTTCCTTTGTAACCTCATATATGTCAAAGTTCCTTAATTCCTCCATGACCATATCAGGATCTACACCCTGTGTAACATTTATGATCAGCGAGGCATTTTTTACTAAACCACAGTTCTGTCCCTCAGGTGTTTCATTCGGGCATATCCTTCCCCACTGTGTTGGGTGTAAATCCCTTGCCTCAAAGTGTGGCTGTGATCTTGTTAATGGTGATATAATTCTTCTCAAATGGCTCAGTGTTGACATGTTTGATGTCCTGTCAAGCAACTGTGACACACCGGTTCTTCCACCTATCCAGTTGCCTGTTGCCATTGAATGTAAAATTTTCTGTGTTAATAAATCCTGCCTTACCGCAGGCCTTAATCTTATTCCCCTCTTTTTATTGTATGTTTTTTCCAGCTGGTATTTTAAATCCTTCATCACAGACTGGAAGGCATTTCTAAATAGTTCATCCAGCAGATCTCCGGACAGTTTTATTCTTTTATTTGCATAATGATCCTTATCATCCACATGCCTTATCCCGAGATTTAATTCCAGTAATGACCTTGCCATCCTGCCAAGGTAAATTGCCTTTTTAAGCCTGTCAGAAACATCATCTCCAAGATGTGGCAGTAGGGCACGGTCAAGCATCTGTGTTATTTTTTTATCCCTGAATTCCTTTGCCTGTCCTGCGGCAAATCTTTTTTCCAGATATGAAATTGCATCTTCATTATTATTAACACCATTGGGCGGCAGTATTTTCGGGTTTTTTGAATCCTCTATATTTGCATATATGATTGGATCCATTCTCATATCTGAATATATTGAATCATGAATATCCACATCCTTATCAATGCCAAGTGCCTTCATCAGTATTGCTAATGGTATGGTTCCTGCAACGGTTGGTATTGAAACGTTAATTATACCATCGCTTCCCTTCTCCATTGATATTAAAGCCCTGAAACCACCTCTCTGTGAAAATATTTTTGCAACCTCAACCCTGCTATCATACTTTTCCTCATATTCAACCAGAATTTTATTTGGAGCCAGGTCTTCAAGAGAAACTATTACCCTTTCAGATCCACCAATTATAAAGTATCCCCCGGGATCCGTTGGGTCCTCATCAACATATCTTAATTTTTCTTCCTTTGTTGCATTTATTGGACCATTATTTTTTTCTATATACTGATCCAGGTTCTCCTTGGACAGTGTACATATCTTTGATCTTACCATTACGGGTATTTCACCAATTTTTATTGTATTTATATCCTTCTCTATGCCATCCTCAACGATTTTTAATCTCAGCATTATGGGTGACATATAGTTTAAATCCCTTAATCTCGCTTCCTGCGGTGTTATCTGGTTTGATGCACCTGATGCTTCTTTTATTTCCGGTCTTTCTACCCATATTGTGGGATCACCTGTGGGTTTACCATTATCCAGTTCACGGCCGAAATATATTTTTATTTCCTTACCGCGTGTTTTTGCGGAATCAAGTTCAATAACTCCGGGTTCAGCATCATCTGAAATTTTGGTCTCATCTACAATCTGCTGCATAATATTATCCGGATTGGTTTTTGAAGCATAAAAATAATTTATTGAATCAATCTGATAATTTACAACGCTTTCTGCCTTAAAAAATGCATCTAAAATTGGGTTCATCTAAATCACACTCTTAACAACAACTCTATAATACTCATAATAGCCTGCCGTGGGGCTTTTCCGTATAATTTTTATAATTCTTCCCGGTTCGAGTTTACCGTGGATTTCCTCCAGAGCCTTAATAGCAGGATCGTTTATACTGATCTTTGGTAAATTATCTCTGGCAATATTAAGTTTCTTTAGAACACTCATCTCCTCATCCACCGGTACCAAATGATGCTCCGGTACAATTTCGTGCTCAAGCACATTGAACTTACTCATATCCTCACCTAACGGGTCCGAGGGGGTTTGAACCCCTGACCGCCTGGTTAAAAGCCAGACGCTCTACCTAGCTGAGCTACGGACCCACAATATGTAGTCAGCTATATTACTCAGATAAATATAATCCTTTTGTATTATGATATTACTCAATAGTATTTTTAATTTATTGTTTTACCCGGGAATTATCTTGCCGGCATTTTTTAACTATCAGGTACCAATATATTCTGTTTATGAATTTTCTAATATTCTCCACAGGTATCATAGCCCTTTAATAGTTTTCTACATTTAGTGAATAAGAGGTATATCATCATCTGATTTATAAAGGTCTGTACCACATTTCTTAATCAAAACCTCTTCTAAGTATTTTTCTTTACTGGCTAAGCCAATAAATCTATTTTTCTGTTTTTTTATTAAATGTTCCATTTTTTTTATAATAGCATGTGTATCTTTATAAATATAGATTACATAATGAATCTTTTTATATTTATAACAATTTTCATTAAGCAATTTTTTTATTTCTTCAAACGCCTTTTTAGTGCCATCATATTTACTACGCACGCTTTCCATAATATCTGATATTTCTTCCTCTTTTTCCGTATTTTTTGTATATTTCAACTCTATAAAAAATATATATTCATCATTAATTAATATGGAATCACAGTGTTTCTGGTTATTATATGTTTTACCGTCTAATTTTTCCACATTAATTATAAGATTTAACGGGCCTTTATAAACAAGTCCACACTTATTCTCACATATTTCAACACTGTTTGAATCTTTACGTGACCCAATTAAAAGTCCATCATTGCTAATTTTTATCACCATCATTTTTTAGAGAGTTGAATGCCCAGTTAAACAGGTCATCTATTACATCTGTTATTCCGGGAATATTATTTTTCATATTATTTTCGCTTACCTCCTGGGAATTACCCTTGTCAATATAATAAAAAACTAATTCATCTTCCGGTCTCTTGGCCAGGGCACGGAATGAATCTTTAGGTATTTCCTCCTTATATATTTTCTTTACTAACTCTATTATCTCTGATTCTTTTATATTATTGGTTATGATATGCTGTATAACGAATGCCATAGTATCGCTATGTGTTGAGAAAATTATCTTTATGTTCATTTTTCTGGAAATGTATATTAGAAATATGCCCATTATAATCTGTGTGGTTATATGTAACTGTGCTTCCGGCTCTTCTATTATAATTAAATCATTCGCATCCGATGATATTACTGGCAGCATTATTCCTGTAATCTCTTCTACCATTGCCGAAGATAGGTTTAAGCTTATTGAGCTATCTTTTGAATATCTATATTTTAATTCACCACTATTCTTATCGTTTTCTATGTTACCCCGCATTATTACTTCAAAAAATCGTTTGATATCATCATCAAGATCTTTAAGTGAAGATTTACCAGCATTCAGCCATTTAAAATAGGTTGAAAATGGGGCATTTTTAAGATTGCTTAAAACATCTAAAGCCTCCATAGGTCCATAAATATCTCCCGCCGAATTGTTAAAAAGTTGAACTATGATATTTCTCCCATATGGTATGAATTTAACAGAACTTAATCCGGATATATCTAAAATAGCTGATTTAAGGTTGGTAAGATAAAAATCTATAAGATAATCAACTATCCTTGATGTCATTTCAGATATAAAGATACTTGTATATGGGAAATCATGATAAACTAACATAGGATTTCTGCCTGTTATATAAGGTTCTCCAAAAATAATTTGATTTGATTCATTTTTATCCGCAATTAATTTTAAATTAAAGTTTGCACTTATCCCCTTTTCAGAAAAGTTGAATTTTACATTTTCAGGATTTACCTTTAATGGATATTTTCTTAATGCCCTGCTTATTTTATAATATTCCTCCGGGTTACCAGTTCTGGCCAGAAAATATGTAAATACATTTCTTTTATCCTGTTCCGCATATACTTTTACGCCTTCTGGGCTCTCTGATATCGCCTCTTTTATTAATGTATTAATGTTTTTTCCGTTGACCTTTATAGCACCTAACTTACCGGTATTCACGTAATCCGTTAATGTTTTTTTAAAAACCGATTTTATTATATTCATTATACCATCGGATTTTAATTTATAATTAAGTTCTATCTCCTGATTGTATAGAGTTATGTTATCATGGGTGCTGGCCTTAACATGTTCTGACACAATGTTTTTAATTTCTTCTTCTATAGATTTATTCATGTTTGTAACTTCAAATTTAGCTACTTCATCAGGAAGAACGTTTTTTCTGATCATGCTCTTAATTTCCTGATACCGTTTGTCATCAAGCAGCTGAAAAAACCAGTATATAGACCTTAAAACGTAACCTTTTCCCGTATTTGGCAAACCTAAAATGCCCGTTAAATCTTTTATATTAAAGGATGCATGTTTAATGCTTCCGATTTCTTCTATTTTAATTTTAATTCCATTTTCCACCATATGTAAGCACTTATTTTCTTAATAGATTATAATGAGGTATATTTATGTATTTACCTAATTAACAGGCTCTTTGCATGTCTTACAGAAGGAAACACCATCAAATATGCAGAGTTATACCATAAGAGATGAGGAATTGAAAATGGTTATCTGGAGAAAAAAACACGTTCACCAGATATTGAAATACGATATTTCCCATTCTTTTTCTCAGCCCTTCTCTATAATATATGACTATTCATAAACCTGATCAGGCAAAACACCGGAGATCTATAGGAATTGTGTATTATATCAACAGATATACAGAGGGTCTGATAATGCTGTATGTATAATTATTTCAGAAAATTGTTTCAGACCAATTTTAATTTCTTCAGGTTACTTAAATAATTAAGACCATCGGTAGTCAATTTATACTTGATGTTGCTGGATTCTTCCATGGCTTCAAGTATATTTTCCCTAACCATATCAGATAAAACCCTGAGAGCGTATTCATAGTTTAAATTGCATTTGTATATTATATGTGTTATATTGAGGTAGCCGGTATCCGATATTGTATTCAGGATATCCCTCTTTATATCCTCCCTGGATCTTCTTGAATTTTTTAGTAATTTTGTTTTTGTGGTTTTAGGAAGTACCATTGATAGTTCAACGCCCCCATCACTGAATTTAAGAGATTTTACCAGTTTTATTCCAAGGCTGCTGCACATCCTTTTAATATCGGAATTAATGATGCCCGTGTAAATAGCAATTTTTACATCTGTTTCATAGTTTGTAATATTGAGGTTCTTAAGAATATTAATCTTATCAATTATTGTTCCATACAGCGGTATAATAAGCATATACTTATCCTCATCATCGTATTTTAATATTCTGTATCTCCCATCTACCTTGCAGGCAAAAAATTTTATTTTGTTACAGGTGCTATTATTGATTTCCATGACATTCAAGCATGTCAGAGCATATTAATATTCCTTACCCAACATGTAGTAGGAAAATACACAAATGTTTAATATATATACAGTATTATAAATCATGGATAAAATTTCACGTGAAATTTTCAGATTCTGGAATATAAACAGAGAGAAAAATCTGCTGATACCAACACCGTATAGGATATCAGAATTTTTAGGCGTTTTACCCAAAACAGTTTATAAAAGCTGGGATAAACTGTTCTCCACAGGATTTATACAGAAAATCATACTAATACCCTCGGATAAAATTGCCAGGAGGGAGCATGTTCTGGTAACCTCCATTAACAACTGCTTTCCCATAAAAATTATAGGTTCTATAAAGAAAACATATTTTCTGGAGATGCTGCATGCCGTGCATATATACTATACACAGAATGTCCCCGCCCCTATTGATGGGGGCAGGTCTATATACTCCCTGGAGGTTATAAATTCATCCAGGGCAATTGCACTTGACCAGGCAGTGAACATTATGAATGGCATTGCCAGTAATGATGACATGCTCATAGCAGGGGAAAGGAAATACTGTGCAGAAAAGCTTGATAATATTACAGGGCAGATCATATCTGCAATTGCATATAAGGATTTATACAAAATTAAGTTTAAGGAAATTGCGGACAAACTGAATGTATCACCCAGAACTATTAGCCGGAAATTTGAGGACATTATGTTGAAGGGGTATTTAGTAAACTTTCCCATTTTAGACCAGTCCAAACTTTCAGGATACAATATATTTGTTTCAAGCATTTTTAATACAGGCATAACCTCACCGGATGAACTCCTTGATAAACTTTCAGGGCTATCCATGGCATATGGTAAATATCTGTTCTACCAGTTTGCCACCAGGTATATAAATATACTTTTCTACTATAAGACCATGGAAGAACTGGATACTATTATAGTGGAACTTGGTAGCCTCTTTTCAAGTATTATTATCTCAACAAGGTTCAGCACATATTTCAATGATAATGTTATCCTTGATATGTAATTTTACCGGTACGTATTTCTGATTTTATTATTTTTATTTTACCAGATGAACTTGCCATACTGCTATTTGGGGGAATTTCTATTATATGAATTCTACTGGAAATATAGGAAAATTTAAAATTTCCCTCAATTCCATCATAAAAAATAATGGCGGATAATCACCATGGCTGCAATCAATGGCATTATTTGCTGTTCTGATATATTCTCCAGAAACACTAAAATGTTTATATAAAAACTTTAATACGTTTTATAAATATTGTAATATGAAAGTTAATATAAACGGTGAAACAAAGACCATATTAGCAGTATGGTATGAAAATAACGAGGTAAAATTAATAGACCAGAGGAAAATTCCAGAAAGTGTGGAAATCTTTTCAGCAAAAAATAGTGATGATATATACTATGCCATAAAGGATATGGTTGTCCGTGGTGCACCGGCAATAGGTGTAACCGCTGCCTATGGACTGGCTATGGCAAATAAAAATAAGGAGGATATGGATAAAGCTATTAAAACAATATCATCATCAAGGCCAACTGCATATGATTTATTCAAGGCGGTAAATTATATGAAGGAAAATAAATTTTTAGAATCATCAGCAAGGAGATACGCAATTGAAATAACGGAAAGATCAAGGAAAATAGGTGAGTTTGGAAATGAATTAATAGGACCAAATGATAGAATTTTAACGCACTGCAATGCCGGAGCCTTAGCCGTTGTTGACTGGGGTACAGCACTGGCCCCAATGAGAATTGCACATGATGCTGGCAAAAATATATTTGTTTATGTGGATGAAACCAGACCTAGATTACAGGGGGCAAAATTAACCGCATGGGAATTGCAGCAGGAGGGAATAAGTTATTCAATTATAGCCGATAATGCCGCAGGATATTTTATGCATAAAAATGAGATAGACCTTGCAATTGTCGGTGCGGATAGAATTGCATCAAATGGTGATTTTGCAAATAAAATCGGTACGTATGAAAAGGCTGTCCTGGCAAAGACCAACAACATACCTTTCTATGTTGCTGCCCCGGGAAGTACCTTTGACTTCTCATTAAAATCCGGAGATGGAATACCAATAGAGGAAAGGGATGAAAACGAGGTTTTAATAGTAAATAATAAAAATCTTGGTCCAAAGGAAGGGCATGCAAGGAATCCTGCATTCGATGTAACACCACGCGAATACGTTACCGCATTTATAACTGAGTACGGTATCTTCAAACCTGAGGAATTAAATAAACTATATAGAATAATTCAAAAGGATTTATTTATGAGGTAATCGTTTAATTTTGATAACGACTCATCCTTTTTATCCCTTAAATTTTTTAAAAACATTGATATATTCTCTGCAGCCTCTTTTTTACATGGACCACACATTCTGGCTCCACCCTTGCATTCGTCATATACCCTCTGGACATAATCATCATCCTTAACGTGGTAATTATATAATTCAAACACCGGGCATATATCAGGATTTCCACCAAACTGTTTCTGTTCCTCTACCGTTTTTCTGCCACCTGTAACTGCATGTTTTATCTTCCTTGTAGCATCTTCTTCGCTATCATTTAATGCTATCAATGAATCAGGCACAGATGATGACATTTTTCCCCCCTTTAATCCTGTTTCCAGTCTCTGGAATGTTGCAGAAGGCCCTATAAATGTAAAATTATTGTAATCTTTTTCCTCATTTGCCAGTAATAAATCTATTTTGATTTTATCATTTGCCGTTGAATTTTTAATGTTTATTGATCTGTATTCATAGTTTTTTTCTGTTTCATAATGATTTTTTCCCAGCACATCTACGGCATTATCTATGTATTTATGCGGGTCATCCTTACCCTTTATATAAACTGCAATTCTGTTATTTTCTATTTTTACATTATATATTCTCAGCCTCTGGGCTATATCACGCATTAATCTTATGTGTGGATCCTGATCCACACCAACAGGAACTATTGTTGGTGCAGCCCCCCCGAATTTCTTTAACTGTGAATGCAATACATCTGAAGCCTGTATTATTGGTGAATTAACATGTAATATGGATGAGGAATCATCGAGCCCATATATTGCCTTTAGTTCACTCATATTTGTTTCATTGGACAATATAAAGGATAAACCCTGCGTATCAGAATCATTCGATTGAAAATATATTCTGCAGGGTTTTAATCCCATTGAAATATAATTGGCAATATATTCATTTATCGCTATTTCCTTAGCCTTTTCCAGTGGTATATTTCTTGTTGCATATGATTCCAGGTCGGCAACGGTAATAAATACATCAGCACCCAGACTCTGAAAATAAATTAACTGGTCTATTGTTACCTTATTGCCAAGATGCATATGTCCTGATGGCATTAAACCGGTTACAGCATTAAATTTCATCTTATTGTTTATGGCATATTCAATATAATCCAGTGACCTCTGGCCGAATATTAAATGTCTTTTAAAAAGGTAATTATCAAAATAATCATCGGTATCCTCTATACCAAAATCCTTTTTTAATTTATTATAATCAAAATACTGCTTTGAACTCCACGGGTTTATCATAGAAGTTCATAATAAAATGGTTAATTAATCTTTTTAATAAAAATAACGACAACGAAACATAGTTCCCATCCCCTCGCGGAAGATAGTACAGTATGCAACACACCGGGCTTAACCGTCGGGTTCGGAAAGAGACCTGGTATTTCACCGGCGTTATGGCCGTCGTCAAATCTTAATTACTGAATGCTATATAAATATTATTATTCCATTCATTGCGTGTACATATAGCGTCAAAATCCTTTTAGATCTTATCTCTGATTATGATACCATTCGAGTCTTGGCAATGCTCTAATTTTGAGGCTCTTCATCAATTCCGGATATGAGGACATGGTGTGCAAATACTGGTGTATACTATACACCATATGTGTCATTCATACGGGTAATCAAGAAAGTGAGGGATGCCTATTAACAGTGAATAGCTTGAGTTAATTAAAATCTAAAAGGATTTTGACGTCATATGCGTGTACTTTCCAGTAAATATCTCCTTTATATATAACCGACCTATTCTAATTTTATTCTTTTAATGTTGAATTGACCATAAATCTGTATCAGTGCATGTCATGATATGCTACGTTGTTAATATCTTCCTTTAATTTTTCAAGTGGTATATCTTTTATTTTTTCACCCACTTTAATTATAGTGTGTGACATAATATAGTATCCTTATTGACTTACAAATTTATTTATCCAGTTTTCACAGAATGTCTTCTTTTTTGACAGCTCAATGAAATTCGATTTAACGATCTCAATCATCATGTCCTGA
>JAJZZE010000055.1 GCA_021797735.1 Thermoplasmata archaeon
GCACATAAACCATAATCAACTCCCCCAATTTTAACCTGTCTGTCACTTCAATACATATATTAATTCATAAAGCTACATTATTTCTCAAAAACTGGAAACTATTCTGTAAGACATGCGGAGAGTCTGAGAATACAAATAATAATATTAAGAATATAGAAATAAATAAAACAAATGCCATATCAATAGATGCAAATTGGTGGTGTGTTCTTGCACTTATAGGATATATCGGAGCTTGGATTGTTCAAATAATTAGTGCACTTGGTATACCTGCAACACTTGGCTTGTTAGCAGGAGCGTGGTTATTTTCCCTTTTTATGCTAAGTACTGTTGTATTAGCTGGAGTTGCACACGCATGCGAGTGGTAAAATGGTAAATAATATATCTTTAAATATAAATTTAAAAACAGAATATAAAAAATTAAGATTATTTACAATATTAATGATACTGGAAGCTGAAATGCCCACAATTTTAATTATAGATCCATATAATAATATATACTGGAAAGTACTTTCATCACTGCTATATATACCGGCCATAATTAGTGTTATTTCATACAAATATAATAAAAATCTAATAAAATATAGAATCTATAAATATAATAATATAAGCTATAAAAATGCTATAAAATATAGGACAATGTATCTTATTATACCCGCTATAATATATTTTATAATATCGCCATTAATCTTTATAATAACAAAAAATACCCTCTATTTTACACTGTATGAAATAATTGGGTTTATTATATTTATATTGGATGAACTAATAATAAATAAGAGAGTTATAAAATCTCAACAGGGGCTACAGCAATGAATAATATGCTTAAGGATACAAATAAGAATATTAAGAATATAGAAATAAATCATACTGAATCAATAATAATAGACTACAGTTTCATGTGTATATATAGCATTATAGTGACCCTGGTTAGCGCATTGGGCATGGCACTATCTGTAGCAGCCGCAATAGGATCCTTTGGGTCAGTAACACCAGCAGCTGCATGGGGATTCTTTTTCAGTTTAATCTCTTTTGGCCTGGGTATAGCAGAAATAGCTGCAGCATGCAGGTGATAAATATGAAAAGAGAAAAATTTATGTATTATTTATGGGTAATGCAAACTATTACTTTCGGATTTGTGTTGATAATGTCTGTTATTATATTTCTTGTTTCCAATAAAGCAATATTAAAAGCTATCTATTCAGTAATTATAATTATGGATTCCCTGTTTTTACCTGTGTTAGTTATATATGTTATGAAATTTAAAGAGATACGCCCAAAAGAAATGGCAATTAACAACGTTTTAAAAAATGATAACAATTATAAAAAATACATACATTATGTATACATTCTAGGTTTATTTATTTTATTATCTGATATACTGAGTGTAATTTTGGGGCATTATTATATCCCAATTTTAGTGCTTGCAATATCAATGCCGGTAATGGTAACAATATATTATAAAATATTTGTAATAATACTCAGGGAATTGCATTTATTGAACAAAACATCATAAATTTAAAATAAAATCATTCATTAACGATTAATAATGGCTATAGATTAAATATAATATATTATTCTTTAATATAGTCTTATGGCGTCAAATGTAAAAATTGTTTTTCTAGGTACGGGTGGTTCAATGCCGAAACCAGGTAGGAGTTTGCCATCCGTTGCAATACATATAGATAACATTATGAATCTATTTGATTGCGGAGAAGGCACGCAGAAACAGTTGATGAAAAGTGCTATTTCATTTATGGATATAAGCAATATTTTTATAACCCATTTCCACGGTGACCATTTCCTGGGCCTACCCGGATTGTTAAATACATTATCATTCATGGGTAGAAAAAACGATTTAAATATATTCGGCCCAGAGGATGCAATAAATTTTATAAAAAAGGCAACCGAACTCTGTTATGGATATATAAAGTATAAGGTAAATGCATATGAACTGGAACCGGATAAAACATATGACTTTGATAAATTTTATATAAAAACATTGAAAAATGATCATTCTGTACCTGCGCTATCATATTCTCTGGAGGAGAAGGATTTAATGAAAATCGATAAAAATCTTGTGGATAAAATAAAATTTCCGGTAAATAAACTTGAAGAATTAAGGAATAATGGCTCCTTAAAAATAGATAACAGGGAATATAAAATAGAGGATTTATCTTTAGGTATTAAAAAGGGAAGAAAAATAATTTATACAGGTGATACCAGGCCAATGAAATCAATGAGGGTATTTGCCAGGAATGCCGATGTTTTAATACATGACACAACAATGGATTCTTCCATGGAGCCGATGGTAAATGAATACGGCCACACCTCGGCTAAACAGGCAGCAGAAATAGCAAAAGCGGCAAATGTTAAAAGATTGTTCTTATACCATTACAGTTCAAGATACAATGATCTGGATATATTATTAAATGATGCAAAATCCGTTTTTACTGAATCATATTTAAGTAAGGAATTAATGGAATATGATGTGCCTAAAACCAAAGAAGTAATTAAAACAAACAGAGGTTAATTAAAAATATTTGCGGGATACCATAAGATTAATTATTAAAATATAATATATAATTAAGCACCGTATTTTTCAGATCTATCTGAATATGACAGTATTAATGGTATTATATCATCACTTTTTATCTTATAGTAACCATGTGAAACACTTAATTCATCGAATTTTTTAACATCATCATTTATTATTCCATCGGTGCTGAATAATATTGGAACGGGGTCTCCGCTATGGTCTCCATATGAGCATGGAGTACTGTGGTCTCCAGTGATTACTATCAGTGTATTATTTAATACATCCTTAAATGGCTTTAATGCCCTATCAGTTTCTTCAATTGCATATTTTTTTATTTCTGGTTTTTTATCATGACCACCAATATCAGCGCCTTTTATATTTATTAAAATAAAATTATATTTATTCAAGGACTCCATGGCACTGTTTATAATATTTTTATAATTCGTATCTATCCTGCCATTCATACCATCAACATCTATTATATCAAATCCCGCCAATTTAGCTATTCCCCTTATTAAAGGCGTTCCTGATATGCACGCTGCCCTTAAATTATATTTTATGTTAAAATCTGGCAATTCAGGTACTTTTCCAGCTCCTCTAAGTAATATTTCATTTGCCGGCAGTTTTCCATTTGAAATTAAATCTTTATTTATTTTATGTTCATTTAAAATTTTCCTTGACCTCTCTAAAAATTTATTTATTATACTGGCTGTAAATTTTGCGTTATCATCCAATGGCGATGTATTTAATGGTTTTGAGTTTACCCCATGTGGATCCGTATCACTGACCTTATCGGATAGGTTGTCTCCCCTTAATACCAGGGCAGCCCTGTGCTCAACACCAGATTTCATAATAATTTTTATTCCATTTATTTCTGTTTCCAGCTTTTTCGATAAATCATTTGTATCCCTTATCCTCCCCGCCCTTCTGTCAACTACCATATCATTTACCACCGAGGCATAATTTGCCCTGAATGCTATATCCCCAGGTTTTAAATCTATACCCAGACCCATGGCCTCAAATGGTCCCCTTCCCGTATAATAATCTTCTGGTCTATATCCTAAAATTGATAAATGGGACGTATCAGATCCGGATCTAATTCCGTAGGAAACAGGTGACATTAGCCCTGTTACACCATGTTCTGCAAGAAAATCCATATTGGGTTTATATGAATACTGCAATGCAGTTTTATTATCAAAAATTTCATTCGGTCTATCTCCAAGGCCATCCATTATTAACAGTATTACATTTTTCATGATATGTTATTATAATTACAATTTAAATTTTATTGAAATATACTCTTTTAAAATTCCATCTTTTATTCATATCAGATCTTCTCCCTATTAATATATGATTAATTTTAACCTCCTTATCTATATTAAAATTCTTTAAATCATTCATTATGTTATTTAGCCTATTTCCATCAACATTTTTTCTAACAAGGCTAAAATGCGGAACAAATTCATCATTTATAAATGCGTTTTTGCCCAGGGCAATGTTCAGTTTTTTATGAAAAATTATTAATTCCTTAGATGGGATAACATTTATGTAAACAATGTAATATTTTTTATCATTTTTTGTTTTCTCAAAATAATCTATATTACCTATTTTCACTGTTAATTCCTTTGTTTCATTACAAACTTTAATTATTTTATCTATACACAGTTTATTATAATTTTTTAAATATAGCAGAGTTATATGAACTCCTTTATTGCTTAATGTTCCGGTGTAGCCATATTTATTCTCTAATTTCTTTTTCATGTATGTAATTTTATCTCTTATATTTTTATCCGGTTTTATTATTACAGTGTAGTACATTGATACCATCTATGAAATATATTTCATATGCGATATCATTTAAAAATTTTATTATTTATCATAAATACTGAAAAATCCGTTACTGTTTTATTTATGACCTACCCGTTTCAGATATTTAGACCTCAATATTTGTGATCTCTTAAAAATATCCCTAATTTTAATGGCATTATATGCCGTACCATGGTAAAATAATAAATAGCATACTAACACTTTAAAGTAGAAAATGAATACGGGTCCCGTAAAATTATGCTTATATAATCGGACCCACATTAACGTGCTTCAGAACCCAAGATTAAATATTAATTCCGGCGATAAGCTAATATTTATATTATTGTTTACAATACGTTTAGAAAGTGAAGGAGGATTAATATGGAAAACAGTTATGTAAAATTTGAAGCTCCCGAATCGTTAGAAAAAGAAGTGTTAGACTTTGTTGAAAATTCTTACAGATCCGGAAAGATAAAGAAAGGAACAAATGAAGTAGTAAAATCAATAGAGAGAGGAGAAGCCAAACTGGTTATTATCTCAGAAGATGTCTCACCACCGGATGTTGTGTTTTATTTGCCAACATTGTGTGAGGAAAGAAAGATTCCCTATGCATATGTAAAAAACAAAAAAGATCTTGGAGTTAAGGTAGGAATAGCTTCTGCTGCATCACTTTCAATTACGGATTATGGAAAAAATGAAGATGCATATAAATCCATAATATCCGGACTAAATGATGTAAAATCTGGTAAGGAAGACAAGAAAGCAGAAAAGAAACCTGAAAAGGAAGAGAAACCTAAGGAAGAGAAGAAGGAAGAAAAACCGAAAGAAGAGAAACCTAAGGAAGAGAAAAAAGAATCAAAATCCGGAGAAAAGAAACCGAAAAAAACCAAGAAAGCAGAAAAGAAGGAAGAAGCACCCGCAGAAGAAACTGATGAGGAGTGATGTAGATGGCAGATGAAGCAACTCCAGCAGAAGTTGTTGAATTAATGGGAAGAACAGGTATGACTGGCGAGGCCACAACAGTAAAGGTAAGAGTACTGGCAGGTAAAGATCAGGGTAGGATAATAGCAAGGAATGTACTCGGTCCTGTTACCGTAGGAGACATACTTATGTTGAGGGAGACAGCAAGGGAAGCAAGAAGATTATCAATAAGGTGATATAAATGGAGAATAGAAAATGTACTTTTTGTGGACATGACATTGAACCGGCATCGGGAATAATATATGTGAGGAAAGATGGTGCTGTTTTAAATTTCTGTTCAAAGAAATGCAAGGTTAATATGATACAGTTAAAACGTGCCGCAAGAAACATAAAATGGACAAACGAATATCATAGAATAAAGGAAATGAGAAAGGCATGATATAAATGGAAAGAACATTAATACTCATAAAACCTGATGGTGTCAAAAGAAAATTAATCGGTAATGTAATTTCCCGGTTTGAAAATAAGGGTTTGAAATTAATCGCAATGAAACTCATGACTGTTACAGAAGAACAGGCAAAAAAACACTATAGTGTACACAGTTTAAAACCTTTCTTCGATGGTCTGGTTTCCTATCTTATTTCCGGTTCTATCGTGGCAATGATTTTCGAAGGTGACAATGCAATAACATCCTGCAGAAATATATGCGGAACTACAGACGGATCAAAGGCAAGCCCCGGAACAATAAGGGGAGATTTTTCATTGAACATTGAGGAAAATATAGTTCATGCTTCCGATTCAGACGAATCATTTAATCATGAATACCCAATATTTTTTAACAATAATGAAATACTGAATCATTGATTATGGAAACCACAAAGAAAGATTTAAGGGAGCCTATCGTATGCGTCCTTGGCCATGTTGACCATGGAAAAACCACACTATTAGATGATATTAGAGGTACTGCATATGCTAAAAGGGAAATAGGGGGCATAACGCAGAAAATAGGTGCAACCGATATAGATAAAACAACATTGAAAAAAAACATTGAGAAATATTTTAAAGATACACCAATAAAAATTCCCGGATTATTATTTATAGACACTCCCGGGCATGTTGCATTTTCAAACATGCGTGCAATGGGGGGTGCACTGGCCGATATAGCTATTTTAGTAATAGATATAAATGAGGGTTTAAAGCCCCAGACAATAGAATCATTAAACATTTTAAAAAAATACAAAACACCCTTTATAATTGCTGCAAATAAAATGGATTTAATACCATATTTTACAGGTGGCAAAAACGATTCATTTTCTAACGTATTTAAGTATCAGAGACAGGAATATAAGGATGAGTTGGATAATAGAATTTACAAGATAATAAACGATTTATATATGCAGGGTATTTCATCGGATAGATATGATAGAATAACGGATTTTACAAAATCATTTGCAATAGTTCCTGTAAGTGCAAAACTGAATATAGGAATGCCCGATATTTTAATGGTTTTAACGGGTCTGGCACAGCATTTTCTTGAAAAGAACATACAGTTTGAGGAAAAAAATACAAGGGGTTCTGTAATCGAGGTAAAAAAGGAAGGGTCACTTGGGACTACTTTAGATACAATATTATATCAGGGCACCCTGAATAGAGGGGATACAATAGCATTGAATACAATAGAAGGCCCAAAAACAACAAGAATAAAGGCATTATTAATAGCAGGGAAAAAAGGCCTTGTAGAAAAAGATAGTGTTAAGGCTGCATCTGGCATAAGGATATTAATCACGGATAAACTGGATGTAATATCTGGCACCTCAATAATAAAGATAAATAATAGTAATATAACGGATGCATATAATGAACTTATTAAGGAATCAAAGCCCGATATAAAATTATCCGAAAATGGTGTTACCATTAAGGCCGAGGCTATTGGATCACTTGAAGCAATAGCATATGAGCTGGAGCAGAATAAAATTAATATAAGATCTGCTGAAATAGGTGATATAACAAAAAAGGATATAGTGAATATATCAACATTAAACAATCCACTGGATCAGGTTATAGTAGGTTTTAATGTAAATTTATCAAGCGATGCAAAAGATGCTATAGAAACATATAGTGCAATGGCAATAACAGGCAATGTAATATACTCTATAATAGAGGATCTTGATAAGTGGTTAAAGTTTAAAAAGAATGAAATGGAAGAGGAGAAGAAAAATAGTATGCCGATACCATCAAAGTTTACCATAATGCCTGATTATATATTCAGGGCTGCCAAACCTGTAATAGTGGGCATAAAAATATTATCAGGCAGGGTTAAGGTAGGTGATAAATTAGTAAATAGCAATAATAAATATGCAGGTACAGTTCAGAGCTTAAGGGACGGGGATATAAACAAGCAATTTGGGGATAAAGGATCAGAATTATCCTGTGCCATAGCGGGAGTTATCCTGAACAGGCACATATTTGCAAATGATGAATTATATGTGGATGTTCCTGAAAATGTTGTAAAGGAATTAAAGGATCAGGATCTGGACCCTGATATAAAAGAAACTATGAATGAATTAATAAAAATAAAGAGAAAGGATAACCAGTTCTGGGGATTTTAGCTATCTAAATAAAACAGTATAAATTAATAATATACATGAAAATATTATCATGGTTATTATTGAGAAAAAACTATTGTAAAATGTTAGTGTTCCTGCAAATGATGCCAGGGAAAAAACTATTGTTTCCTTGTATAATGTACTGCCTGTGATAAGTCCTATTGAAACATCTTTTCTATTTCTTTTTGCAGCTATAAACATCATTACTATTTCCGGCAGGGACCCGAAGAACCCCAGCAAAAAGAATGATGATAAAAATGAATTTATCCTGAATACGTATGCAATTACATATGCTGCATTAACCATATTATATGATGCTATTATTATTACAGCTATTGAAAATATGCCATAGTAATATGAATAGTCATTATCTGATTTTTCTATAATTTTTTCATTGCTTTCCTGCTTATTAGTTAATAATATGTAAAATATAAAGATAAATAACGTGATAAAGCCAATGTAAAACGGAATTCTAACAATAAATAATGATAGTATATATATTATAATAGATGTAATTAATATTAAATATGAATCAATTCTAAAATTTTTAATTCCCTTTCTGTAGAATAACGGTATCATAATAAAAAATGCAATTAATGTTATTACATTTGAACCCTGTATTGCCCCAAAACTTATTGAACCCAGATTTTCGAATGCGGCTATAACTGACATGGATAATTCATCTATTATTGCGGCAATGCCAACAATAAACAATCCCACAGATTTTGATGATATGGCTATACTGTTTCCAAATTTATATGAAACATCTAAAAAAATATCGCCTGCTATAAATATAGATATAACCGACACAGCAATTCCAGGTATAATTAAAACATTATATTTCTCTGTAATATTAAAAAAAAATATCAGCAAATCAAGTATAAGCAATAAAAAAAATGCAAAATATAAAAAATATTTTTTCAACAAATTATCACAGCATCAACTGTGGATTATCAATTTTCACGTCTTCTTCCACCTTTGATCCTCTTTCAACTTTTCTATAGTCTATTGATGTTGGTTGTAAAACATTCAGAATATAATTAAACGCTCTATCTGCATTACTCCGGTCTCCACATGTATATATATCAAGCGTAACAAGACCATGTTCAGGCCATGTGTGAAAAGACAAATGTGATTCGGCTAAAAGTGCTATGCCACTCGCGCCCATGGGCCTGAACTGATAATACTGTGAAGATATCTCAGTTAGATTGCCCTCTTTAATTGCACTCTCCATAATTGGAGAAATAGTATCGGCGCTAGATATTAGCCCCGCATCTACCCCATACAGATCCGCTATTATGTGTACCCCTACTGCCACTTTCATCGTCCTCCATAATTTTTTACACCTCTATTCACCATTATAATAACGTTATATTTAAATATTTATAAAAATTGCAAAATTTATTTTTATAAATATCACTCTATAAAAATATGCAGCCCTTATCCCATTTGCGAATATTGAGATTAATATATTATATATTTTATATTATTAAATCATATGTGTATAAAATCAATCTCAATCTCTGGATTTTTTATCTGTATTTCCTTTATTTCGTTTAATGAAAAATGGAATAATCTATCGGACATCACTATTAGGGTTATAAAACCTCTCTTTGAGGCCTCAAAGGCACAGCTTATCGCTGAATATTCAAAATCAATTTTTATGTTTAAACCATCGAATACATTTTTCGATAATTCTCCTGCAATTCCAAGAAAGTTATAGTATATGCCCTTAATTTTTTCCCCTAATTTTATTTTGAATTTATTTAAATTCTCTATCTTTTCAATATTATCAACTGTTAATAGGATTATTTTTGAAGGTTTTACATTTATTATCCCCCTAACATCTGTTATTCCAGTGCATTCGTTCCTGCTCGCATTTTTTACGGATCTTCCGTATGCTTCTCCTTTACTTTCTAGTGTTGCATGTAAATAACCCTCATTCATATATAAATATAATTTATCATTTATTTTTACATCATCATCTGATATAACCTCCCATATCAGTGACGAATCTATATTTATCAGGCTTGTATGGACAAAATTTTCTATATAGTTCAGGCCATTATATAGAAAATCAAAACCTTCCTTTGTTATTTTATTATTACTGTCTATTAATTTTTTTTCCTTTAAAATTTTCATATGATAGATAACGCCCTGCAGTGTTATTCCAAGTTCCTTAGAAATTTCAGATGGTCTGTTTTTTCCATTTTTGATATTTAATAAAACCATTAACTGTGTAATTAAAGCCTGTTCAATTTTCATGAATGTATATATATTATCATTATTATATTTTTTTGTATTCCCTTAACTTTTCAATATATGATTTAACCGTTTCACCCACATTTTTTGAGGAATATATGGATGATACAACTGCTATTCCTGATATATTATATTTCAATAATGTGTCTACATTGTTTAAATTTATTCCACCTATTACAAATACTGGTATTTTTAAACTATTGATGTTATTCAAAATATTTATATCACACATTGTTGCATCCTTTTTCGTACCCGTATTAAAAAATGACCCGAACGCAACATAGGTAGCACCCAAATTTTGGTATTCTATGGCTTTGTTTACATCACCATATGTTGATACCCCTATGATTTTATTACCATATTTTTCCTTCAGGTAATCAAATGGCACATCGCCCCTGCCCACATGGATTCCATCCGCATCTATAATATCCATTAAAACAGGGTCATCATCAATTATCAGTGGAACACTGTAATCATTAGCCAGTTTTTTAAATTTTTTACCCGCATATATTTTTACATCATAATTATTTGTTTTATCTCTGTACTGCAGTATATTAATACCATTTTTTAAGGCCTCTTCAGTCAGGGTGAATATTCTATCACCGTAATAATCCGGCGTTACCAGATACAGTCCTTTTAATTCCATAACTATAAATTACGGAATCTGTTATTAATGTTTTTTAAAATTTCCAGAACCCTGCACACATAGCATTTTTTATTATGGGTTTTTTCCATTTTATATAATTTTTCTGCCTCCATGATATCGTGTATCAGCTTTCCACTATCACCATTCAGTTCATTTTTTATATAATTATTTATATCTCCATATTTTTTCCCCATATCCATATTATAAACCCAAATTATATAAATATAATAATTTATAAAGTTTATAAAGTATAAAAGATAAATATATTAATAATAAAGCGTTATAATAATTATGTATCCTGTGGAAACTGAAATAATGCTGTTGTTAAAAAAGGAGTCCATGACGCTGGATGAATTATCGAAGAAGCTCTCCATATCAAAAATGGCGGTTTTAAATCATATAAATAAACTTGAAAAGGAAAAAATAATAAAAAGGAATATAATTAAAAAGGATGTGGGAAGGCCCGTGTATAAATTCAGCTTAACTGATTTATCAAAGGATAAAATTTCAAATAGCTACGGTAAAATGCTGGATGATTTACTGGAGTATTTATATCTGACAGAGAATAGCAAAATTGTTGAAGAATTTTTAAAGACAAGGTACTCCGGAATTAAAAATAAATACAGTAAAGACATGGCCGGCCTTGAAAATGAAAGGAGGGTAAAGGAGCTTTTCAAATTAAGGGAAAATGAGGGCTATTATCCGGAAATAAATAACA
This sequence comes from Thermoplasmata archaeon, assembly GCA_021797735.1. Taxonomy (GTDB): domain Archaea; phylum Thermoplasmatota; class Thermoplasmata; order Thermoplasmatales; family Thermoplasmataceae; genus Ferroplasma. The sequence goes on from JAJZZE010000055.1 coordinate 11,496, forward strand.
TAGGCGATGGGAAATACGAACTTTTAGAATATAACTGCCCCATATTTAAACTGGCAAATAAATTCGGAAAGGCATGTTCTATGGAAACAAAATTATTTTCATCAGTTCTGGATATGAATGTTACATCAACGCACAGGCAGGTCAATGGTTATGATGTCTGCAGGTTCATAATAGGCAAAAATAAAGAATTAAAAAATTAAAATTTCAGTATCGGTATTTCCATTTCGTCCTTTAGCAGTCCGCTATGTGCACCTTTCATTTCATATTTTCTCTGGTTTAATGGATAATGGTACAGGTCATTATTTTTTGATACCCCTATTAATTCCGGTAATTTTTTCAGTATATTATCATCTAATTTTCCGAATAATTTTTTATATAAACTATCATTATTTTTTAATAGCAATAAATTATCATAATTATTATTTAAATAGTCATATAATTCATCGCTATAGTTAAAGAATATCGACCTGGCATCACCGTATGGTGGAATTGTCGTTAAATCATCTAATTTCTTATCCTTACTTAAATTTATTATGTTATTTACCTCCACATGGCCATGGTCTGCTGTTATAATAAAATCATAATCATCATGTTTTTTTATTATTCCATATAATTCTGTTAGTATATATCTTGCAGTTTCCACTGTATACTCATTATACGGCCCAAGTTTATGTGCTGTCTGGTCTATATATGGCAGATAATATGTTACAAAATCATAATTCTTTTTTAGATCATCGTCTAGCATATAAAAACTATGGAATACGTTAGAAAATGTATCTGTATAATTATTTCCATATAATAAATTTGAAAATGATGTATTACTTATAAAGGATGGAATTATATTTATCGTTTTTATTCCGGCATTATTCAACTGATTAATTTTTGAATCAAAATTGAATATTTTATTTATAGGATATGCTTTTTCCATGGAATCCCTTATATATGAAGCCGAGGAAGTATACCCCAAAATATTTATCACTGCACCAAGCTCCTTAACATATACCAAATATCCATTTATGCCATGTTCTCCAGGATACTTATTTAAAAATATCGATGATAACACATTTGATGTTGTTGATGGGAATAGGGATGTACCTCTTATTTCATTATCGAACTTAATGCCTGTTTTTCTGTAGATATTCCATCCGAGCCCATCCAGCAGTATAAAACATAATTTCTTATTTTTATAATTTAAATTCATAGTTTCTGATGTCACTTTTAAATTAAAATGGTTGAACATATCACTTGATAAATTTATCAATGAATTCTCATCTGGCATTACAAAATTATTTTCCATCATTGTATATTAGTGGCTCCTAAATAATATTTCTCTAAAAATTTTTAGCTCCATTTTTGTACTCATAGCATTTCTTTACAAAATTTTCTGGTATTTTCTGGTTTGATGGAAAATACATGTGTACATAACCTGCAATTGTATTCTTATAATAGAAGCCATCGGTTTTATCATTGAATTTATATGGTTTATTATTTTCCTCGAAATATTCTATTCCTGTGTAATGAAATTCGTGTCCCCTGATTTTTTGACCCTTTTTTAATAAATAACTGTCATAATTTGATTGGATATCTCTATAGCCTATTGTTAGTTTATTCATATACACATTTGCAGGTATTACATTTACCATTGGGTATAATTTCTCACCATAATTTATATTACTGCACAGATATATATAACCACCACATTCTGCAAATACAGGCATATAATTTTCTATTTTATTTTTAATATCATTTAACATACCCCTATTCCCGGATAATTCACCAGCATATATTTCAGGAAAGCCACCACCTATGTAAATTCCGTCAACGTCAGGCAATTCTGCATCCATAATTGGGTCAAAATATATTATTTCGGCTCCATATTTTTTCAGTATTTCTATATTCTCCTCATAGTAGAAATTAAATGCCCTGTTATACGCTATTCCTATTCTCACCTTTTTATTTCTGATACCACTGTATATTACAGGTTTACTGGTTCCAGCAGTACTGCCTGTTTTTGATATTTTTATTATTTCATTTAAATTTATGCTATTATTTATTACCCTGTTTAATTCTGAAAAATAATCACCATTCAGTTTATCCTCAACAAACGGTATCAGTCCCAGATGCCTTGAATTTATCTTTAATTTATCATCATTTTTTATACAGCCCAGAACCTTTACGTGATTTATTTTCTCAACCGCTTCCCTAACGAGCCTGCAGTGGTAATCAGAACCTGCCCTGTTTAATATTACGCCCTTTAAATTTATCCTTCTATCTATATTTTTAAAACCATGTATTATGGCAGTAACACTTCTTGCCATTGCAGATATATCTATTACCAGTATTACAGGTATATTCAGCAGCAGTGAAATTTCAAACGAACTCCCCCTTATACTGTTTGCAGACTTTCCATCAAATAGTCCCATAACGCCCTCAACTATTGAAATGTCTTTTCCAGTGGAATTTTTCACAAATATTTCTCTTACAATATTTTTATTTCCCATTACCGTATCAAGATTCCTTGATTTATTGCCGGTTACATATGTGTGAAAACCCGGATCTATGTAATCAGGCCCTACCTTGAATGGCTGGACACTGTAACCAAGATTTTTTAATGCAAGCATAATTCCCACGGTCACCGTAGTTTTGCCAGAATTACTGGAAGGTGCAGCAATCATAACACTATTTATATTCATATTCAAACACCGATACTGTAATATTCTTAAATATTTCCTTTCTTATTAATTCCCTGCCATTATTTGACCCTATCCTTCCGGAAGCATTTGAAACCGAATATGCACCCGTATATTTATATACTGTACTTGATTTATACAGTGAATTAGCATTCAGTTCATCCCTATTATAAAATATTAAACCGGCATTGAAATATTCTGACAGTTTTTTTATATATTCATTATCTTTTTTAATATCAATTGTTGTTATTGTTTTTATTGAATCTGTATAAAAATTGTTTTTATTGAATAATTCCACAATTGCGTTTTTCATATCATTAAAATTTGCATCCGTTGAAAAACCAATACCTATAACCAGTATTTTTGGAACCATTATTAGATATTTATTTTCATCATTTTTTTTATATGTAACAATTATATAACCATTACAGTTTTCACTGTTATTATATTCCATATTAATGCCTGTTTCGTTTTTTATGCAGATGTTATAATTATTTATTATATCGGATGAAATTTTTGTTAAAATATTTTTATTTATTATTTTTAAACTGTATTTATGTGCAATATACTCTGGAGAAATTTTGCTGTCAACATCTGATGCTGTAGTTATTACCGGAATATTATTTAATAATGATGATACATATTCACATAATTCATTTGCACCTTTATGGCCCGAGGCAACACTTACCGTAAATTTGCCTGCATCATCTATAGCTATTATTTTAGGGTCTGTATATTTACTCTTTAAATATGGTGAAATCAATCTTATTACAGCACCCAAGGATAGAATAAATATTATGCAGTCGTATTTATTAAAAATCGTTTCAATTATATCACTAAGTTTATCGAAATATCCTGCACTGTATTTACTGTAAAATCTTCTGCTTAAATACAAATCATATTTTATTGAGTCCTTCAATCTTTCCGATATATTTATTCCATTATCTGTTATTGCTATTAGAGCAGTATTTTTACAGTTCATTAATGGTATATTTATATTTATTATAAATAATGATTTAAATTAAAATAGGTATCTTAAAAATTTATTTTTTACACCGTATTAATAAAAATATTTTTATAGCCGTTATAACTACATAAAATACCGGGGAGCTTAAAAAGCTGAGAGGATAGGGATCGACCCGTGGAACCTGATCCGGGCAATACCGGCGGAGGAAGATGGTCATGAAGGAAAATACAGTATTTAACAGGTGTATAAAATGTTAAGCAAGAAGCAGAAATTTATGCTGCTTTCCAGCTCTTCTGGCTTAACATTCTGGGGTATGATAGCTACACTGGGTCCCCTGGCAGCAGCCGGTGCCCTAATAGGAGTTTTACCGAAAACGCTAAAGGTAATAATTCTTTTAATAGGTCCCATATTCGTTCCGTTTGGGAATGTAACAATGGGGTTTTTATCAGATAAAATTGGCAGGAAGAAAATATTTATAATCACAATGATAATTTACAGTGTAGGAATATTAATAATTTCATTAAGTTATGTTTTTGTTACACTGTTAATTGGGCTTCTACTGGCGGAATTTGGTGTTGGTGGTGAGGAGATACCAACATTGTCCCTGGTCTCAGAGGACTCACCTATATCACAGAGGGCAAAGTGGTTAACGATAATATCGGACTTTGATAATATCGGCAGTGCATTAATAGCCGGGTTATTTATTATAACCGCAGATGTATTCTATGACAGGGTAATATTACTGGTATCCGCTGCAGTACTTATAATAATAATGATAATTTCAAGGTTACTGCTGCCAGAATCATACAGATGGTTAAAGGTAAATGGTAAACAGTCAGAGGCCGAAAAGGAAGAATCTGGACTGTATATTGATGGCAATGGAATAGATGCTAATAAACCACCATATAAATTAAGCCTGCCGGTATTAATGATAATGGGCATATCACAGTATACAACATTTGGTTTAATGGCGTATATCATTGGCCCATACGAATTCCCCGGAGTTTCCACAGATAATATGATTATATTTGTAGCGTTACTTGGAGCTTCAGTAGCAGGGTTTATAGCAGCACCCCTGATAACAAGAGGTAGAAAAAAATATACATTATATTCGTATTTCTTCGGTTTTGTATCAACAGTTTTAATATTCCTGCTTGTTCCATATTTAAAAAACGTTTTAATATTTTATCCACTACTATTTGTGAATATGATGTTGAGTGAATTTGCATGGGCATCGAGGACAACTTTAGAACCGGAGCTGGCACCAACAAGGAGGCGTGGAGCATTTATAGGAACTGTAAGGCTTGCCCCTATGATATCATACACATTACTGGTTTTATATACAAGCACACTGAATTTATATGATTTTGTTTTACTGAATGTAGTTTTATGGCTAATTGGATTTATTGGAGCAGTGATATGGAATCATTATGGCATAGAGACAAAAAATGTAAATATAGATTACCAGGAAGTTTAAATTTTTTATTTATAATAATTATTAAACAATAAGATTAATATACGTTTTTAACTATTAGATAAAGAATATCAATGGAAGTAAACATAGATGAAAACATAAAAAAATGGGAAAAAGATATAATAGACACATCAAAAAATAATAAATTATTATATTTTGACAATAAAAACTTTTTAAGAATATTAACCCCGTCAATGGCATTTCTATTCGATGACATTGTTAACAAGGATAAAAAAATGGCATTTAAATTAAATAACGATGAAACAAGAAAAAAGGATGAAATTATAATATCAAAAAGAGAGGGTATATTAAAATCATTGAATGAAATACTTTATAATTCAAGAAATGCATTGAAGGAACATGGTTCAAATGTTTTATACCTGTCTTTTGGTGTCTTAAAATGGTTCGATGAAAACAGTAATGGGGTGGAAACACAGTTATTCTTTGTACCCGTTGAAATCAATAAAAAATTATATGATAATTTTTATCTGGAGTCCATTGAGGGTGAGATATTTTTCAATCCAGTATTAAAGGAAAAACTTGAACAGTTTGGCATAAAGTTTGATTTTAATTTTGATGAGAATCTTAATATTTCTGAAGCCATTAGAGTTTTTAAATTAATAATAAAGGATTCAAAATGGGTTGTCAGCAATTCTGTTTATCTTGGCATTCTATCATTTACAAACAATACAATATACAACGATATAAAAAATAATCACGACCTTATAAAGAATAATGAATTAACAAAATCACTTGCCGGTAATTTAGACATAATAAAAACATTAAATGACAAAATGCCTGAAAAAATAGATTATAATATTGATACGGTAATGGATGCAGATTCAAGCCAGCTGAATGCAATATATGCTGCAAGATGCGGTGCAAGCTTTATTTTAAACGGTCCACCAGGAACAGGCAAAAGCCAGACAATTGCAAATATAATTGCTGATTCCATGAAAAACAATAAAAGCGTTTTATTTGTAAGTGAGAAATACGCTGCAATAGACGTTGTTAAAAAACGGCTTGATAAAATAGGCCTTGACAATTATATACTGGAATTCCACGGAAACAAGCCAAAATCTGAAATAATAAAATCATTTTATAGATCCATAACAGATGAGAACAGCATCATTGAGGAAAAAATGCTGGTGGACAGGTATTCAGATACCATAAATAATTATGCCAGGGCTATACATTTAAAAAGGGGGAAATCAAATACAAGCATATATGAGGCATGTGATATTTATCTAAAAAATAAAACAGATTTAACACTAAAAATAGATGATAAGGTGCTGGAAGTATCAAAGGAAGATCTGGATAATATAGAGTTCCAGCTGGCAGAATTTGATGATTATGCCGACATAATAGAAGATTATAATAAAATCCCAGCAGGTTTCAATATAGAGAAATTCAAGGATGATAAGGAGGAATTTTATAAGAGTCTGGAAAATCTGTCATCAAATATTGATAAATTAACTGAAAATGCGGATTTAATAAATAATGTATTTGGAATTAAAATAGATAATATAAATTCACTTGAAACTATCTATAACATTGTAAATTCCATAAATACGGAAATAAAACTCAGTGATAATTATTTTAATGATGATTACATAAATGAGTTGTACTCCCTGATAGAAAAATATGATAAAACAAAGTCAGAGTATGATTATATGTTAGAGCTACTATCAAAGAAAAGGTCACCCAAATTCTTAAACCTGGATATTTTACAGTTAAGGAATGATTTCAGGAATTTATACAGATCAAAACTAAAACGGTTATCATCAAATTATAAGGCATTAATAAAGGAAATAATGGATTTAACGGAGGATAAAAGCAGGGATAGTTATGATGATATATTAAATGATCTTGATTATGCCGCAAGAGTAGAGGAAAAAGAGAAAGAGTTAAAATCACTGGAAACCACTATGGAAGAAAAAAACATCTCTGTGAATGAAAAGGCAAGGATATTATATGCAAAAAATATTATAAACATGACAGAAAACATACTGAATGACAGTATTAAAGCCTTCTTTTCAAATTATAATGATATAGATGAAATAGTATTTGTAAAATCCCTGTATGAGGAGTTAATAAAAAATATAAATTATTTAGATACAATGTTAGACGGTAACGATCTGCAGTTACTGGGCATTAATGAAATAAAAGCCATTGTAGATAACATATTATCATTCGACATTGAGAGATATGTTAAGCTGAATGACCTGATAGAGGTAATGAAAAATGCGGGAATAGATGTATCATCAATAATGAATGAAAAATTAAAACCCGGATTAATTCTGTCAGCATTCATGTCAGAATTTTATAAAAACTTCATTATGTATTATATAAATAATGATGAAAATTTAAAGGATTTCAGGGCATCATCCCACGAAAGGATCATAAATATGTTTATATCATTTGATAAAAAGCGGATAATGATAAATAGAAATAACATAATATATAATTTATACAGGAATAAAATGGAGGCATTATCCAGATCTCCTGAAATATCAATGATAATTAAAACAGAAAATTCAAAGAAAAAATACCAGAAACCGGTAAAAAAACTATTTGATGAAATCGGCAACTCAGTGTTTAAGCTAAAACCATGTGTAATGACAAGCCCAACAAACGTAAGTTCCTTCTTTGGCAATAAAATGAGCTTTGACCTGTTAATTTTTGATGAGGCTTCCCAGTTAACACCACCGGAGGCAGTTGGATCATTAATGCGGTCAAAGCAGGTTATTGTTTCGGGTGATACACAGCAGCTGCCTCCAACATCATTTTTTGAAAATATAAATTCCAGCAAATACAGTGAGGATTATGTTGTTCTTGATAATATTCTGGACCAGTTTGATGCACTGGGGTTAAATAAAATATTATTAAAATGGCACTACAGAAGCGTAGATGATAAATTAATAGCATTTTCAAATAAATATTTTTATGACAATTTACTTGAATCATTCCCATCGGCATATAAAAACCCGGAAGAAACAGGAATAAAATTTATTTATACCGAGGGCATGTATTCGCGTGGCAAGAAAAGGAACAACATAACAGAGGCAAATGAAGTTGTAAGGATATTAAAGGAAGAATTAAATTATACAACATCAATAGGCATAGTAACATTGAGTGAATCGCAGAGATCTGCAGTGGAGGATGTTATGCTGAATTATTCAAAAAATGATACTGTATTATCAGAAATATTGAATAATGGGGATATTTTTATTAAAAATCTGGAAAATGTCCAGGGTGACGAGAAGGATATAATAATTTTAAGCATAGGCTACGGCAAGGATGAAAATGGAAAACTGACAATGAATTTCGGCCCGATAAACACGGCAGGTGGAGAAAAAAGGTTGAATGTTGCAATAACGAGGGCAAGAAAAAAGGTTATAATTGTATCATCAATAAAATCAGAGGATATCAGGGTGCCATTAAATTCTGGCAAGGGACCGGATCTGTTAAGGAAATATATAAATTTTGCAGTAAACAGCAATGTCACTGATTTCAGGGAATTTAAAAATAATGATGAGATAATAAACGATATATCAGATAATCTTGAAAAAAATGGCTTTAAAACAGAAAAAAACATAGGTTTTTCAAGAAACAATATAGCCCTGGCTGTAATAGACCCTGAAAACGAAAATCATTATATCATGGGCATAGAAACGGATGGAAACATTTATAATAGCATGAAAACTGTTTCGGAAAGGGAAAGAATAAGAAATGAAATATTAAAAGGCCGTGGGTGGAGTTTATACAGGGTCTGGTCTATAGATTACATAAAAAATCCGGAAAGTGTTTTACACGATATTGTAAACAATATAAACAGGATAAACTTTAAAAATTTAAATGAAAAAAACAGCGCTGGGAGGGAGATTTGAACTCCCGGGCTCTTACGAGCACAGGTTTTCCAGACCTGCGTCTTACCAGGCTAGGCTATCCCAGCTTCATATCGTAATGCATTTTGTTTATAATATTCTTTCGAATAGTGGTATTGTTAAACTTTTTTCAACACCATCTAGTGTCCTCAATTTTTCAAGGACGAAATTTGATAGATCCTTCATTGATTTCTGTGCAGTTAAAATCATAATATCCCAGTCACCGGTTATAATTGATGCAGATATAACGCTATCAAGTTTAGCCAGATTGTTGCATAATGTTCTCTGATCGGTTTTTGATTTAGAGTCATACTGTATAAGTATATATGATAATACAGAGTAACCAAGTTTTTCATAATTAAGGTCAACTGTATATTTTTTGATAAAACCGTCCTTTCTCAATCTCTCCATTCTTTCAAATATTGTGGCCCTGGGTATATTTAATGCATTGGACAGATCAGAAATCTTGTCCCTGCCATGCTCTTTCAGGTAATCTATTATTTTCACATCTTTTTTATCCACGCTATCAAGCATAAAATCAAAATGACATGTAAGTATATAAAAGGTTTGTTTTAATAACATAAAAGCGTATAGAAAATTTATAAATAGCGGTATAATTATATAATTATGGAAACAGTCAATCAAAAAGAAGAATATGTTGTAAGTGAAATAGAGAGTTCAATAAAGCATCTCTCAGATGAAAGGGTTAAGCATGCGATAGTTGCCCAGGGCTATGTAAGGGAATATGTAATGGATTTCTTAAGATCCCGGGGGTATATTGAAATACCACCCATTATAATTTCGCCGTTAACAGACCCATTAAACCATCCAGTATATGATCCAAGAATACATGCATATGGTGGCGATATGTGGATTACAAAAAGTATGATATTCCATAAGCAAATAGCCGTGCAGGAATTAAAAAAGATTTTTATAATGTCTCCCAACATAAGGCTGGAACAGGAAGAAAGATCAGCCACCGGCAGGCATCTGTATGAGTTTTCACAGATAGATGTAGAGGCTTTAGATAAATCACGGGAGGAAATGATGGATCTGGCCGAAGATTTAATTATATACACAATAGATAGAATAAAGAAGGAGCATCCAGAAGAATTAAAATATTTCCACAGGGAATTACCGGATTATAAAAAACCATTTGATAAAATAACATATGCCGATGCAGAGAAGAAATATGGCAGGGATTTTGAAAAAAAGCTATCACTGGAAGCAAAATCACCCGTGTGGTTAATAGATATACCGTTAAGGGAAAGAGAGTTCTATGACCGGGAATATCCAGATAAACCCGGCATATTAAGGGATATGGATTTAATATATCCTGAGGGCTATCAGGAGGCATCATCAGGTGGAGAAAGGGAATTCGAATTATCAAAAATACTTGAAAGAATACACAAAAAAGACCAGACAGAAGAACAGTTTAAATGGTTCATAGAACTGGCTAAACACGGAATAAAATTATCAACAGGATTCGGTATAGGAATTGAAAGATTCACAAGATTTATCTGTGGTGTTGAAAGAATAGAGGATGTATCACCATTTCCAAAAATACCAGGTAAAATATCATTATAAATTTATTGAGGCAATTATAAATAATAACCCTAAGAAAATAAATAAATAATTTACTGCTTTATTATTGTATTTTAAATGCAGAAGGGTAAATCTTTTAAATTTATTTCCACTTTTTATAAATATTCCATTACATGTAAATGCATCCAGAAACAAATGTGAAGGACCTGCAAAAAATCCCTGATAGAATACTGCAATTATTTCACTGTTTATTATAATATTATGATATATATCAAGGGCAAACATTAAAGCAAATGCAGGCATCAAACCAATCATGATGCTGTTATTTATAGAATGTGTCCTTTTTGTTCTTGTATAAAATCTATTTCTTATTTTATGCCCAAACCTGTCTATTATATAATTTGAGATTACTGATATTATAAATGCCGAAATAAATAAGCCAAAATTCCCAGAAAATAGTGATCCTATGAATGCCAGCAGGCCAGTTGAAAATATATAGTGTGTTAATAATTTCATGGCATGACATTGTCCTATCATTTTTATATTTTTTGAGCGCTGGGAGGGAGATTTGAACTCCCGAGCTATTTCTAGCAGTAGATTTCGAATCTACCGTCTTACCGGGCTAGGCTATCCCAGCTTTATTGTGTATCAATTACCTTTATTTAATTTTTCATGTTCCTTTTTCATGCATTTATCCATTATAACATACATATTATTTTTTTCTGCAATATCTTTTGCCTCATTATTTATTATTCCCTCCTGCATCCATATAACTTTTGATTTTCCAATTGCTTCATTGACTATTTCTGGAACAAATTCGGGTTTTCTGAATATATCTACCACATCGATATTTCTATCTATTGATTTTATATCCTTATATACCTTAATTCCCTGCCATTCTTCTATGTTTGGATTTACCGGTATAATACTGTATCCATTTCTTAATAAATAGTCGGCAACCAGATAGCTGTACCTGTCAGGTTTATCGGATAATCCAACAACCGCTATGTCCTTATAATTTTTCAATATATATTTTATATCCATGCCCATATATAGGCAATTTTTATTTAAACCTTCTATCTAAATAAATTTAAATATTTTTCTGTAATACTTATTAATGTTCTGTCCTAAGTGTGGTTCATTAATGACTCCAAATAAAGATAAATATGTATGTAATAGTTGTGGATATGAAGTTTTAAAGGAGGGTGTTACAAGCCAGAGGATAACATCACGGAGTTCGGATAAGGAGATTGTAATGGTTGCAAAGGAGGTTAGTGCAGAACCACTGGATAGCGATGCTGTATGCCCCAAATGCCACCATACCGGTGCATACTATCTATTAAAGCAAACAAGGTCGGCCGATGAGCCAGAAACAAAATTCTATACCTGTGAATCATGTGGACACAGATGGAGAGAATACTAAAATCTTTACGAATTAGATAAAACTAAATATTATTTTTAAATGTTTAATTATGGTTCTTGAAAGTTTATCAGATTCATTAAAGGGTATAATACGAAAAGTATCAGGTGCAAGTTATATAGATAAGGATACCATAAAGGATGTTACTAAGGACATTCAAAGGGCTTTATTAAAGGCAGATGTAAATGTAAAGCTTGTTTTAAAATTAACAAATACCGTTCAGGAAAGGGCGTTAAATGAAAAACCACCTGCAGGCATGACAAATCAGGACTATATTATAAGGATTATCTATGATGAACTATTAAAAATTCTTGGAGAGAATGCAAACTTTGAACTGAAGCCGCAGACAATAATGCTTGTGGGTTTATATGGTAATGGAAAAACAACAACAGCAGGCAAATTAGCGAAACTATTTATGAAAAAAGGTTTTTCTGCAGGTTTAATAGCAGCTGATGTCCACAGGCCCGGTGCATATGAACAGCTGTACCAGATATCAAAGGGCATAAATTCAAAATTTTATGGTGAAAAGGGCGAAAAAAGCGCATTAAAAATAGTTAAAAATGGTATAAAGGAACTGGATACCAAAATAAAAATTATAGATACCAGTGGCAGGGATTCCCTTGATGATGAATTAATAAACGAGGTTAGGGAAATAAAGGAAAAAATAAAGCCAGATAATGTTTTGTTTGTTATAGATGCAACGCTGGGCCAGCAGGCTGGTCCACAGGCTGCAGCACTGAACAATGCGGTAAACATAAATGGTGTTATAATTACCAAGATGGATGGTACTGGAAAGGCTGGAGGTGCTTTAAGTGCAGTTGCCGATATAAAATCCCCGGTTTATTTTATAGGTACAGGCGAGCATGTGGATGACCTTGAAATATTCAATCCAAAAAAATTCCTGTCAAGATTACTGGGTATGGGCGATATTGATGCCCTGATGGAGGCCGTTAAGGAAACAAACCTCACAGAGGAAGAGGCGGAGGAATCTCTGGAAAAATTGATGTCTGGCAAATTCAATTTAATGGATATGTATGATGTCTGGGAAAAGTTTTCTAAACCCGGTCTGCTGAAAAAAATATTTGGATCCCTACCATTAGCTAAACTTCCCGGCGGGAATAAGATAGATGAATCGCAGATAGACCAGGCTGATGTGAAATTAAAATTATACAGGGTTGTATTAGATTCAATGACGTTTGATGAATTAGAAAATCCCGATTTACTGAATGCAAAAAGGATAAAAAGGGTGGCAATGGGATCAGGCAAGGGAGAGGCGAACGTCCGTGAATTATTAAAAGAATACCGCGGAATGAAGAACAATCTGAAAATGATGAAGGGCAACAGGAATTTCAGAAAACTGTTAAAATCACAGATAAAGGGCGGGGACTTTAGCCTGGATAACATGGGTTTAGATACGAAATAAACTTATAATAACATTCATTTTACAGCACTGGATTTATGATTATATTTAATAATTTACTTATAGTTCCATTCAGGTAAGTTAAAAAATAATAATATAATAAAAATTTATTTTAAATCAAATCCTCTAACTGTTCCACAAGCTCAGGATATTTTATCTGGACAGCTTTCAGTATTTCTTCAACAGATATTTCATTTATTTTAACACTGGACACAACATCAACTAATTTATCCAGGGTATCATCGGACAGTGTACCTAATTTTTCCTTTGCAAACCAGTTCCTTAAATGTTTTCTTTCAAGTCTTTCCTTTACCATTAGCTCATAACTTCTCAGCATTTCTTCTGAAAAATCGTTCGCATCTATTGCCTTTTTTGCAACCTGCGCCGCATATTTTCCTGATATTAAGCCATTTGCTATACCACCGCCGGTTATAGGGTCTATTAATCTTGCAGCATCACCTATGACCATCAATCCAGGCAATGTCATTTTATCCCTTACCTTATTTACCGAAACGCCACCTGTGATTTCCTGTATTATTTTACCTTTTTTGTATCCCGGATGTGAATTTATCCAGTTATCCAGGTAGTTTTTAACATCCCAGCGATCTTTCATTCTTGATATTGTTACCCCTATACCGACGTTAGCCTCATGGGGACCCTTAGGGAATACCCATAAATAACCGGCAGGTGCTATTGACCCCAGATAAAAATCTGTATAATCTTCATTTGAATCAACATTTATCATTCTGTACTCTATTGCTGATATTATATCGTTTTTTGCTAAAATTAATGACTTTAATCCAGCCCATCTTCCGAACTCACTTTCAAAGCCATCCGCTGCTATTACTATTTTAGCTTTTACATCAACTATTTCTGCATTATGCCTTATTCTGGCACCCACAATTCTGTTTCCTTCCTTTATAATGCCAACCGCAGGTGATTTAACCCATATATCTGAGCCCTCGGATGCTGCTAAAGCTGCAACGTGTTTATCGAATTTATCCCTTTCTATAACATATCCCACCTCATTTCCAGCATTTTCCGCAGTTAACATTATAGGGTTTCTCTCGGATGGGCCATATATTCTTGCACCCTTAACCTCAACCGATATCCAGTGTGGGTCAGGTTTTAAATCCACTTCAGGCATCCATGATTTTGAAACGCCCTCACCACATCTTACAGGTGACCCTATATCTGGCCTTTTTTCTATTAATAAAGTTTTTAAACCATATCTTGAAGCATATCTTGCTGCAGAACTCCCTGCAGGACCTGCGCCTATTACTAAAACATCATAATTTAGCATGGAACCACTCCGCTGAAATTGCAGCTGTAGGGCATCCCACAACACAAAAACCACATTTTATGCATTTTTCTTCATTGATATCAATAACAGTCTCATCCATAAAAATTGCATCTGTTGGGCACATACCAACACATGCACCACAGTAATTGCAGAGACTCCTATCAACATCCATCTCGCTATTGACTTTCAACTCCATAACCATAGAAGACACATTAATATATCTATTTTTTGTTTTTTATTTCCTTACCATTTATATAATAATCACAGCATTTTGTTAATAAGCACACATCGCATTTTGGGGATACCGGCTTACATATGTTCTTTCCAAATTCCACAAATACAGGATTAAATTCTATCTGGTCTTTTACCGGTATTATCTTCTTTAGGGCTTCCTCAGTTTCATCGGGGTTTTTTGTTTTTACAAGCCCTATACGGTTTGATATTCTGAAAACATGTGTATCAACAGCTATTGCAGGTATATCATAGCCCTGTGTTAAAACAATGTTTGCCGTTTTACTGCCAACTCCCGGTATTTTTATCAGTTCATCATGACTGTCCGGAACCTTTCCACCGTAATTATGATTTATTATTTTTGATACCTCTATCAATCTTTTTGATTTTACATTGCTGAATCCAACGTTTTTTATTATCTTTTTTATGTCACCCGCATCCGCATTTTCAAGCCCGTACGAATCCCTGTATGTATTGTATAATGACCTTGCCGCTTCATCGGTTGTTTTATCCTTTGTTCTATGTGATAATATTGTTGTTATAAGTATCCAGAACGGGTCATTTTTGAACTCAAAATGATGTTCGGGTGCCATTTTTTTAACCTTTTTATAAATTGTTTCAAAATCTTTCATTTAATGGCAATTATAATACCGTTAATATTTTTTTAGAATTTAATATTATACATCAATCATTATTTAACAATATTTAAATCGGTATTTTGTAATCATGGTATTATGGATACATATGCATTCAAATTAAGATTTATAACTGTACTGGTGGGGATGGCAATAGCATTGATATTTGCCTTTGTTGTAGCCGGTGTTCTTGTTTATCTGTATGGAATAACAGTAACATCATCATTAATTTACATGTTATTAATTATAATGCTCTTCATTGATATGGCTCAGTGGTTATTAAGCCCCTATCTGGTCGGGTTAACGTTTAAATTAAAAAAAGCAGGGGAGTCGGAATACCCCGAACTGTTTGATATTGTAAGGGAAGCATGCAATTACAATAATATACACAAAATCCCGGAAATATATGTAGCATTGAACGGATCACCGAATGCATTTGCCTACGGTTCTCCATTAACCGGAAAAAGAATAGCATTTACGAAGAGCATATTAAACACGTTAAACCATGATGAACTGTTGGCGGTAACAGGCCACGAAATTGGCCACATCAGACATCACGACATGGAATTACTGATGGCTATAGGCCTGATACCCACATTAATATTCTATATGGCTTATGGAACCCTATTTTCCAGTTTTGGATCAAGAAAAAGTGGGAATTTCCTTTTAATTGCGGTGTTATTATTTGCACTGAGTTTTGTATTTAACATAATGATTTTAGGTGTAAATAGAATAAGGGAATCATATGCTGATGTGAATTCTGCAAAGACGGTGCCCGGCGGTGCATACAATCTGCAGAGAAGCCTGGCAAAATTAACAAAAAACACACAAAATTATGGGAGAAATAAAAAACGTTCAATAAATGATATGTTAATGTTTTCAGATAATAATTTTAAAACAGATTTCTTTGATGATATAGATGACACTATAGAAAAATTAAAGGCAATGAAAGCACCGAGATCATTATTTTCAGACCATCCACATCCCGCAAAAAGAATTCAAAATCTCGAAAAGTATAAAAATAATTTTTAATAATATTCCGCTAATTCCCTGTATTCAATTTTATTATCTGATAGTATAGAATCTATTAATTTTTCTGCAAATTTTATATTTGTTATAACAGGTATGTCCATCTTTATTCCCAGTTCCCTTATTGCAAACCCATCTCTCATGGAACCGTATGTTTCTGACGGTGTATTTATTATTAATGATATATTATTATTTTTTATTGCTTCTATAAGTCCCGGTGACCTCATATCCTTTATTCTGTACACCGTAATATTTTCTATTTTACTATCATTTAATTTCTTCGATGTTCCCGGGGTTGCATATATTTTTATACCGTTTTTATTTAATTCCATGGCTATTTTTATTGCTATATCCTTATCACTGTCATTAACTGTAATTATAACGGATTCTAATTTAAAGTTCCTCTTCATAATTTTTATAACCTTTGACATAGATTCATTAAATGTCTTGCCACAGCACATTGCTTCACCGGTCGATTTCATTTCTGGCCCAAGTATAACATCAAGGTCTTTAAATCTCTTAAATGGAAATACAGGCACCTTTATGAAATGGGATTTCGGGATTATGTATTTTTCATCTATGTCATTTCCAAAAATAGCCTTTATTCCCGCTTCTACCCAGTTGATATCGGTTGCCTTTGAAACAAATGGTATCGATCTGGAGGACCTGGAATTTAATTCTATAATATATATATCATCATTTTTTATTGCAATCTGTAAATTTGACAATCCTATTAGATTAAAATTACTCCTCATTTTTTCTACTATCTTTTCTATTTCAACCGTTTTCTTATTATCAATTGCATCTGGTCCTAAAACCATTGTAGCATCCCCAGAATGTGTCCCCGCTTCCTCTATGTGAACAGATATTCCACATAGTACCGATTTGTTCTTATCTGAAACAAAATCAACATCTATTTCTGTTGCTTCCTGCAGGTATTCACTTATTAAAATTGGGTATCCGGGCCTTTCCGTAAATAATTCCTTAACCCTTTTTGATAATATATCATAATCATATATTATATCCATTGCCCTTCCGCCTATTATGAAACTTGACCTTATGATTACCGGCAATTTTATTTTAATAATTTTTTCCTCCATGTCATTTAAATTATTTATTTCAATAAAGTTTGGCTGTTTAATATTTAATTCTCTCAATTTCCTTGAAAATATTGTTCTCTCCTCTATTTTATATATATCCTCCGGTTTTGTTCCAAGGATTATGTTATTAAATAACTCATTTAAATCCTTAGCCATGTTCTGTCCGGTCTGCCCGGAGAACTGTATTATTATTCCATCTGGATTTTCTCTTTTTATTATGTTGGATATATGTTCCAGGGTTATCGGTTCAAAATATAAAATATCAGAAACATCAAAATCCGTTGAAACGGTTTCTGGATTGCTGTTAACCATTATTGATGTATAGCCGAGTTTTTTCAATGCGATAATAGATTTCACCGCACCGTAATCAAATTCAACTCCCTGTGAAATTCTGTTTGGGCCGGATCCTATAATTATTATTTTCCTGCTATCTTTTACCTTTAAATCACTGTATACATCGTAACATGAATATAAATACGGTGTATCGGAATTAAATTCTGCAGAACATGTGTCTATATTTTTATAAGCCGGCAAAATATTGTTTTTGAACCTGTATTTTATTATATCCCGAATATCTATTTTTGCATAATATGATACTGTTTCATCCGAAATTCCCAGAATTTTCAGTTCCCTGATATTATCTATACTGTTTATCTCTATGTTTTTTATTGCGTTTACAATATTATTCATTTTATTTACAAAGAAATCATCATATCCAGTTTTTTCACATATAATATTTATATCAATATCCTGGAACAGTGCCTCAAAAATGGCAAATATTCTCTGATCCGTTGACCCTTCCAGCAGTTCCATAGTTTCATCCTTATTTGTAAACAATCTCAGTGTTTTTGAATTTTTAATATCTAAAGACGATATTGATTTTAATAGGGCCTCTTCAAAGATCCTGCCGATTCCCATTGCCTCACCTATTGATTTCATCTCTATGCCTATATTTCTTTTTACAGAAAATTTATCAAATGGCCACCTGGGTATTTTTACCGTTATATAATCCAGTGAGGGCTCAAAAGCGGCATATGTATTTTTTGTAATGGGATTTTTTATTTCATTTAAATTATACCCCATAGCTATTTTTGTTGAAATTCTTGCAATTGGATATCCGGAGGCCTTTGATGCCAGGGCAGATGACCTTGAAGTTCTGGGATTTACCTCTACAACATAATATTCGTTTGTTTTCTGATTCAGTGCAAACTGTATATTGCATGAACCAACAACCCCAATTTCGCTTACTATATGTATTGCGGATGTCCTTAATTTCTGGTAATCGTCATTGCTCAGGGTCAGTGATGGTGTAACAACTATGCTTTCACCGGTATGTACTCCCATAGGATCAAGGTTTTCCATGTTGCATATTGATATACAGTTGCCATTGTTATCCCTCATCATTTCATATTCTATCTCCTTTAATCCCAGCAATGATTCATCAAGTTCTATGTCATAATCCTTTATTGAGAAATATTCATTGCAGTATTTTAATAATTCATTTTTATCATTTATTACTGTGCCCCCTGATCCTCCCAGGGAAAAGCCTGTTCTCAATATTAATGGGTACCTTTTAATTTTTCCTATCTCATCCATATAGTTATCTTTTTTTAATGTATATGAATCTATTATCGGCTCATTTATTTTTTTCATAAGGTTAAAGAATTTATTTCTATCCTCTGCAATTTCAATAGAACTAACAGGAGTGCCGAGAACCTTAATATTATACATTGATAAAATTCCAAGTTTACCGAGTAATATAACCAGATTTAAACCTACCTGCCCACCGGTTGATGGCAGTATTGAATCTATTTTTTCTTTCCTTATTATCTCTATTACCGTATCCGGCTCTATGGGCTCTATATATATTTTATCTGCTATTTCCTTATCTGTCTGTATTGTTGCAGGATTCGAATTTAATAAAACTGTTTTTATTCCCTCTTCCTTTAATGCCAGGCATGCCTGTGATCCTGAATAATCAAATTCCGCTGCCTGTCCTATAACTATTGGTCCTGAACCTATTACCAGAGTACATTTGAGAGACTTAATCATTTTTAGCACCTATTGTATTTTTTATTTTTTCAAAAAACCAGTTCCCATCATAGGGCCCCGGATGTGCCTCGGGATGGAACTGTACAGAATATACCGGCAACTCCCTGTGCTCTATCATTTCAACAGTATTGTCGTTTATATCAGAGCCAGTTATCCTTAAATCTGTATTCTTTAACGAATCCCTGTTTATTGCATAGCCATGGTTATGTGATGTTATGTATATTTTATTATCATTTATAACAGCATGGTTAACTCCTCTGTGGCCGAATTTCATTTTTTCGGTACTGCCATTAAATGACAGTGCTATTAATTGATTTCCAAGGCATACACCCATAACTGGCACCTCATTATATTTCTCCCTTATAAACTCCCTTATATTTTTCAGTGATTCATGGGACGGGTCTCCGGGGCCATTCGGAATAAATATGGCATCATATTTAAATTTTATATTAAAAAGGTCATAATTATACGGAACTATGTGCAACGACGCTATTTCACCTAACTTATTTATTAAACTGTTTTTTGTTCCAACATCGATAAACAGTATATTTTTTCTGTTTCCAGAATCATAATACTGGTAATTTTTCCTCGACACTGACCCAACTAAATTTTTATCATAGGGGTTGTTAAATTTATCCGGCATTTCATTTTTATTTGATATAACCGCCCTTAAAACACCATTTTCCCTTATCTTCTCCACCAGAAATCTTGTATCCACACCATCTATTGCCGGTATTTTATTATTCTTTAAAAACTCATTAAAATCCCTGCCCGATTCACCACCATAAAAAATATTATGTGCATCCTTTGTTATCAGGCCTGATATTTGAATTTTATTTGATTCCATATTTTCATAGCTTAATGGGTAATTTGCAATTTCCGGGAATGCAAAAATGAGTATCTCTCCTGCATATGATGGGTCGGTTATTGTTTCAATATAACCAGACATCGATGTGGTGAAAACGAGCTCTCCCTCTGTTTCCCCACCATAGCCGTAACCTTTGCCCCTAATTACCGTTCCGTCTTCAAGAATTAAGTATTTTTCCATTTAAATCTTAAAAAAGTTAATTTCTACTTTACTTATATTATTTTCTGTTATTTTTATTATCGATATTATAAAATATATTATTTATCTCATTTATATTATTTATTTTTATTCTAATGTTAACAAAAACATTACATTAATAAATTACTTATCTATTACTAACTATGAAAATAATAGCAGCACCCGGACCTGTGTGTTATCCTATGGTAGCGGCACAGATGGTAAGGGATGATCTGGATATTGAGTTTAAAAAGGAAGGGAAGGCAGATGTAGTTCTTGATTCTACAGTTTCTTTAATGAAAAGAGAACTACCATTGAATTATGTAACAATTGAGAATCTATCAAGGGTTGCACCAAAACTTGGATATAAAATTGGAATGACAAGGAAAGGTGGTGCGGCAGATATACTGTTCAGGGCGCTTGTAGACCAGACACATCAGAGCGTTGATATAAAATATTACGAAAGCATGGGTGACCTCATGAACGCCATGAATAAAAACGAAGTTGATACAGTTGTTGTACCTGCGATGGATAATTCTGGTGTAAGCATAGAAGAATACTTCAAGAAAAACAGTATTTATATCCCGGGCAGTTGTGGTGCAGCAGTGTATGACCATGAAAAGGAATTTGTAGAGGCATATAACCAGGGAATAAAACTGTTTAAGGAAAAACCGGAGGAGACAGCAAAATTTGTTGTTTCAAAGCTACCGATGCAATTCCCTGTAGAATTTATAATAAACACAATGAAAAACTCGGACCTTAATGTACACAAACCCGAAAACTATGACAGATTCAAGGAACTTGTAGAAAAATATTCAAAATAATAATTTTTAATTTAAACTAAACTCTATAAAATTATTTATTTTACTGGATAGACCATGCATTGTGTTAGGAGTCCATGCCCATATAAACTGTAAACACTTAAATTTACAGTATTTCTGGGGCAAAAATGTGTGTTATGTAAATCTGATAATACAATAATTTACCGGATCTTAGAATAATACGGTATTTTTATCTATTTTGCTGGATAAAAAATAATGGAAGAAAACTGGCATGGAATATTAGTGCAAGTTTATTATATACGATTGTTATATATGGATATGTGGGACTATATAAACACTGCATTTGACAGCTATCCTGCTGAGAAAATGGTCATACAGAAATTAATCAGTGTCGGACTCTCTGTCAAGATTATTGGTGATGAAACCAAAATTTTTTGTGATGAAATAGAGGTAAAGCCAAATTCAATAGCCAGGGCATATAAGGTAGATAGGAGGGTTGTTGTAAATATGCTGGCAAGAATAATTAAAGATAAAAAATTATACGATTTCTTTTATAATTTAAAACCAGTCTCCAATTTCGAAGGTGCGGGTTCAAAAATAGGTTTCGGTGTTATAGAAATAATACCGGATGATGCAAATAAACCCGGCATAATTTCCGGAGTAATGTCAGTACTCTCATCAAATGGGATAAATGTAAGGCAGGTCATAACCGATGACCCCGAGATTCTTGATAATCCAAAGGCTATTATAGTAACATCAATACCAGTTTCAGGCAATATTTTAAGTAATATTAAAAAGGTTAATGGTGTAAAAGGTGTTTTATTGCTATGATTATATATAATTATCTAACCCATTTTCATAAACAATATTAATTAATTCATTTATTTTTTTCTGTATATTATCGTAGCAATCATCGTATATATTAATGTGCCCCATTTTTCTTTTACGCCTTACCTCGGATTTATGGTACCAGTATATATCAGTTTTATTATCTATTATTTTATTGATTTTACCGTTTATATCCGTTCCAATAATATTTAAAATTCCAGAGGGCTTAAATAAAACAGGCTTAACTATTTTTAAATTCATTACGGATCTTACATGCTCTTCAAACTGTGATATTGATGAACCGGATAATGTATGGTGTCCTGTATTATGAACCCTTGGTGAATATTCGTTTATTATAACATTATCATTTACAGCATAAAATTCTATTCCCATGACACCTATGTAATTTAATTTATTCATAAGCGTTTTTGCTATATTAATCATTTTACTGCTTATATTATTATTTTTTACCGGTGCTATATTATATATCAATATCCCATTTTTATTATAATTGAATGAGGGGTCAAAAAATTCAAAGTCTTTATTTTCATTTCTGACTGCTATTATAGAAGCTTCATAATCATAATCTATGAATTTTTCTATCACATACGGTATATTATCATGACCTATGTATTTAGTATTCTTATCTATAAAATACTGGTTTTTGCCATCATAGCCACCATGTCTTGATTTAATTACACCCTTTCCAAAGGACTGTGCAATATCAAAGGCTTTTTTATAATTATCGGCAATTTCATATTCAGCAACAGGCAGGTTGTTATTCCTCAAAAAATCCTTTTCCAGCAATCTATCTTTTTTTAAATTTACACTTTTTATATCGGGCCTTAACTTATTCTTTTCTCCGGCATATTTTAAAACCGTTTCATCCACCTGTTCAAATTCAAAGGTAACATAATCGCATGAATTAACAAAGGTTTTGTAATCATTTAAATAAAAAAATTTATCGGCTATATATCCTGCAGGACCCTTATTTTCATCTATAACATAAAATTCCATTGGATACTTTCTCATAGTATTTATCATCATATAGCCCAGCTGGCCGGAGCCAATAATGCCAAGAATCATAATTTTTCACCCAGAACCTTATCTTTTTGCTTTTCCATATAATCTTCCATTAAAATTCTTAATTTATCATATTTTACTGAAAGTATTCTTACTGCAAGCAGGGCTGCGTTTCTGGAGCCATTTATAGCCACTGTTGCCACCGGAATACCGGAAGGCATCTGAACTATTGATAATAAAGAATCCAGTCCATTTAAGGCCCTAGATTGAACAGGAACACCTATAACGGGCAATGAGGTCATTGATGCAACCATTCCGGGCAAATGTGCGGCTCCACCGGCACCGGCAATTATCACCTCTATATTATTCTTTACCGCAGTTTTTGCGTATTCCAGCATGAATTCCGGCGTTCTATGTGCAGAAACAATTCTGGCATCAACCTCTATTCCAAACTCCTTCAATGTGTCTATCGCATCTTTCATAGAATTAAAATCTGAGGAACTACCCATTATAACAGCTACTTTCATAAACACATATTAAATTATTATTAATAAAATTTAATCATTCTGCATTTAAAATCTTATTTTATAATTTTTTAGCCAGTTCAGATCACCATTATATATCTCCCTTATATCATTTAAATTATAATATATCATTGCCAGTCTTTCCAGGCCAAGTCCGAAGGCAAGCACAGGGGATTTCAATCCCAGTGGCCTTGTAACCTCAGGCCGGAATATTCCAGAACCCCCCATTTCCACTTCCTTACCGTTTATATCTACTATAACATCCATGCTCGGCTCTGTATAGGGATAATATGATGGCAGAAATCTTATATTGTCAAACCCAAGCCTTGAATAAAATTCTCTCAATAACCATTTTAACGTTGATAGATTTGCATCTTTACTGTATACAGACCCCTCTATCTGGTATAGTTCAGATAAATGTTTCCAGTCAACACTTTCATGCCTGAATACCTTCTCTATGGAAAAAACAAACTGTGGCTCCTCCTTATTATGATATAAATGTCGTATTGTGTTTACAGTTGTATGCGTTCTTAATATTATTTTTTTAGCCTCTTCTTCTGACCATTTATAATTCCATCCAGGATAATTTTTATAACCCTTTTCATGAACTCTTTTTACTATTTTCAATATTTCTGGATCTTCAAGTTCCATTTCACTGTTATTTTTTAAATAAAATGTATCCTGTAAATCCCTTGCAGGATGATCCTGTGGTATGAATAGCATATCCATATTCCACGCGGTATATTCCATATAATGGCCATGCATTTCTGTGAATCCCATTTCTAAAAATATTTTTCTTATCTCCTCTATTAAATATGTTAATGGATGTAAACCAGCACCATTTATTCTTTCAACCCTGGAATTCAGGTCATATTTTCTGAATTTTTTATCTTTCCATTCTCCAGATGCTATTATTTCAGGTGTTAATAATTCCATATAATCATTATTCTCATAGTTTTTTAACACATTTAATCCGCTGTCGTTTATATTTATTATTCTTGTTAGGTTATTTTTCTCAGTTATTAAATTTCTTTTTATAAATTCATTTATCTTTTTATTTTCCGAATATTTTTTATTCTTTATTCCACTTAAAACCAATCTATTTTCATTGAAAATATTATTTAGATTATCATTATTATAAACAATTTTTCCATTTACCGGTTTTATTCCAAGTTTGGCAAGGTTTGCCATTGCTATTTTATATTTGTCGTTTAAATAATTCTGAATTTCCCTTACCGTTAATTCCTTTTTATCCTTTAATATATTATATAATTTTTCTTCGGGAAAACCATTTTTTAAATATTCATTTCCCTCATCTGTAATACTGTATGTTTTTTTATACTCTTTCCTGACATCTATTAATTTTTTAAATTCTAAATATGATATTGAACTTGAAATTATTCTCTCATTTTCATTTATATTTATATTATTTTCATTTACATCCTTTTTATCTTTTATATAATTCAGTATTTTATATTCATAATTGCTTATTTCTGTTTTTTCCATTGTATGATAGATATATAACAATATTAAATAATTTTCCATGAAATGCTCTGTTTAGGGAACTGTATTAAGAATAAGATAATTCAAACCTTATAATACCGTCAGAATGAAGATATGCAGATGATATTGCTGTTACAAATAAATATGGTGCAAAAATATTATAAAACATAAATAATTAAAACAAAGGGAGATAATAGCTATAGAAATATGTAACAAAATTAATATATAATAAGAATATTAATAAATACTAAGCAAAAGTTTTTATGATAGGAGGAAGAGCAAATGGAAAGAAGAGAAGAGAAAAATATTGAAAAAGCATCTCATTTGAAGCATGAAAAGTTATCCAATATTACTGGGTCTGGATCAGGTATTTTAAATGATGTTGACTCTTTTTATACATTTCCAGAGAATAATAATGAGATTGAATATTGTTCAGGCACGGCCTGTTTTGTTTCCCGTTTTCGGGACCCGTCCCTATTTGGACTAGCAGAGAAGAGTGAAAAGAAAACATACTGTCTGGGAAAGTGTTATCTTGGCCCTGCGTCTTCGAATAAAAATGGAGAGCCTAACATTGAGGTAAAATCAAGTGCAGCTATTGTGCTTGAAAACATTGTCAACGGACCTCTCAGAGACATTAAGGATTATTCAAATACTGGGGGCTTCTTAGCCCTGAAAAATGCCATTGCAATGAATAGAGAAGAGGTTGTTGGAACAATAAAGGACTCAATGTTGAGAGGGCGTGGAGGTGCAGGTTTTCCAACGGGAGTTAAGTGGGAAAGTGTGCTCACACAGTCATCAGACAGAAAATATGTTGTTGTTAATGCTGATGAAGGTGACGCCGGTGCATATATTGATAAGGTGATCATGGAATATGATCCTTTTAAATTGCTTGAGGGAACGGTAATAGCCGGATATGCATCCGGATCGAGCACAGGTTATATCTACATCAGAAGGGAATATCCTGAAGCCGTTTCCACAATTTTGGGTGCGATCCAGAGTATGAATGAAAATGGTTTTCTAGGCAGGAATATTCTCGGTTCTGATTTTTCTTTCGACCTTCATGTTGTAGTGGGGAAGGGAAGTTACGTATGTGGAGAGGAAACTGCCATGTTGAGGGCAATAGAGGGCAGGAGGCCGGAAGTTTCCGTAAGGCCGCCTTATCCAACGGAAAACGGTCTATTTAACATGCCAACGGTGATTGATAATGTCGAAACTCTAGCCAATGTGCCATGGATCCTTACAAAAGGGGCCGATAAATTCAAGGATCTTGGATTCTCGAAAAGTAGGGGTACCAAAGCAGTCTCCCTGAATTCTCTTTTTAAGCGGCCGGGGCTGTACGAGATTGACCCTGGTATGTCCCTTGAAGACCTTATCTTTGAAATTGGTGGTGGCTTAAAAGAAGGAAATGTCAGTGGTGTGATCATAGGAGGGCCACTTGCCGGAATAGTCACGCCGGATAAATTTTCCACTAAACTTGGTTATGAGGAGATGCACGCCATCGGAGCTTCTCTTGGTCATGGGGGAGTAATAGCATTCGATGAACATACATCCATGCATGAACTCATAGAAAATGTATCGACATTTGTGGCATTTGAGTCATGTGGGAAATGCACCCCCTGCAGGGTCGGGAGCCGTGTCATCAGGGACGCATTCTCCGCCAGAACGAATAAATCTCTGTCATATGATGATTATACTGACATTGTATCCACACTGAAAGAGGCAAGTCTCTGTGGTCTTGGAACCGGTTTAGGTGATTTCCTTTCCAGTGCAAATACAAACTTCAACAGGGAGGTGAGATCATGTTTCGCATAAGCATTGATGGGAAAACGGCAGAATTTGATCGCCAGATTACAGTTTTTCAGGCAGCGAAGGAAACCGGAATTGATATTCCAGGATTGTGCCACGATGAACGCCTCAAGGACTATGGCGGATGCCGGTTGTGTGTTGTACAGTTAGATGGAAACGCCCATCCAGCAACAGCGTGCACTACACCTATACGTGATGGAATGGCTGTGAGTTCAGAAACACCGGATCTAGACAGGTATAGAAAAACCCTTCTCAAACTTATGATGGATCGAAAAAATTTCAACTTAAATCAGATAGACAGAAATAAGGATTTTTACAGATACCTCGAGAAATACAGTTTACTCAAAGGCGTGACATTAAAAGAAAACAGTGAAGTCTATGAAGATCTGGATATCCATCCATTTATACATGTAGACATGAATAAATGCATAAACTGTTACAGATGTGTCAGGATATGCGATGAGGTTCAGGGACAGTTCGTCTGGAAAAAATGGCTACGCGGGGACAATGTAACCCTTCTGGCAGATGGAAGTAAGAATCTCACTGAAAGTTCCTGCGTGAGCTGTGGTGCCTGTGCTGATACGTGCCCAACTGGGGCAATTGAAGATGTTTCAGTTATTAAGGAAGGGCATCCAGAAGAATTTACACATAGCATCTGTTCCTACTGTGGCACGGGTTGTGAAATAAACATTGGGACATCTCACGGGAAGATTGTACAGATCCTTCCCGTTCTTGATTCACCTGTGAATAGGGGGCACCTCTGTGTTAAGGGCCGTTATTCCTTTTCATTCGTTGATTCACCAGACAGGGTCACAGATCCGATGATCAGGGTCAATGGAAAATGGGTACCTTCCACATGGGACGAAGCACTGGAATACGCTTCAGAAAAACTCAGGAATATAAGAGCACAGTATGGACCAGATTCAATAGGTGTTCTCGGTTCGTCAAGGGCCACAAACGAGGAAAATTATCTCACTCAAAAGTTCGCAAGGGTGGTTATTGGAACAAACAACGTAGATAGCTGCGCAAGAGTTTGCCATGCTCCTACAGCTGCAGGGATGGGCCAAACTCTGGGCACTGGAGCAGCAACAAACTCGTTCAGCGATATAGAGAGTGCCAGAACCATTTTACTCTTTGGAACAAATACTACTGAGAATCATCCAGTTGTTGGTGCAAGAATAAAACAGCAAAAACTGAGAGGATCAAAACTAATTGTGGTAGACCCAAGGAAGACCGAACTTGCGACATATGCTGATATACATCTCCAGATAAGGCCTGGAACTAATATTCCCATGATAAATGCCATAGCGAATGTAATTGTTGAAGAGGGCATGGTAGACAATGATTTTCTTCAGGGGAGGGTTGATGGCTATGCTGAATTCCGGGATTATATAAGACCGTGGACTCCAGAGAGGGCCGGTGCAATCTGCGGTGTGGAACCTGAACTGATAAGAAAGGCTGCAAGAATATACGCTGAGGAAAAGCCATCCATGATGTTTCACGGTCTCGGGATTACGGAGCATTCCCAGGGTACGGATAGTGTTATTGACCTTGTCAATCTGGCATTGCTGACCGGAAACCTGGGAAAGAAGGGTGCAGGTGTGAATCCCCTAAGGGGGCAGAACAATGTGCAGGGATCAGCCCATATGGGTTGTGAACCCTCAAAATTAACGGGTTATGTACCGATTGCCACGGCAAGGGATAAATTTGAGAATATCTGGAAAGTGAAATTACCTGAAGAGAAGGGACTAGACGAGTCCCAGATGATGGATGCTGCCATTTCTGGCAAATTTAAGGCACTATGGGTCATTGGCTGGGATCTCTATCAAACAAATCCGGACATAGAATTAACTGAGAAGTCCCTGTCCTCAATAGATTTTATAATCATCCAGGATCTGTTTTTTAATGAAACTGCTAAAAGATTTGGCTCTGTGTTTTTCCCTGCGGTTTCATCATATGAGAAAGATGGAACATTCATGAATTCAGAGAGAAGGGTACAGCGTGTTCGCAGGGCTATTCCATCACGTGGAAATGCAAAGGCCGACTGGGAAATAATACAGCTGTTAGCCCAGAAAATGGGTTATACAGACGGTTTTGATTTCGATTCACCGGAAGCGATATGGAATGAAATAAGGATGGTATGGGGAGCCGGATCCGGAATAACATATGAGCGTATAGATAAGCATGGATTGCAATGGCCATGTGAAACGGAACACAGTAATGGTACATTGATACTTCATGTTGACAGGTTCGCTAAGGGAGACAGAACATCTCTTGTAAATGTTGATTATATCCCCTCCAGGGAAGTTGCGGACAGCAAATATCCGATCCTGCTTTCAACAGGGCGATCACTTTTCCAGTTCAATGCATCCACTATGACAGGTCGTTCTGGAAACAAGAGATTGCATAAAACTGACCATGTGTATCTATCATTAGAGGATGCAAAGGATCTGAATGTAGAGGCAGGAGACCATGTTCGGGTGGAGAGTAAGTTTGGAAGTGCAGTATTAGAGGTGTCTATGGACTA
The DNA here is from genome assembly GCA_021797735.1 of Thermoplasmata archaeon. GTDB lineage: Archaea > Thermoplasmatota > Thermoplasmata > Thermoplasmatales > Thermoplasmataceae > Ferroplasma. The sequence goes on from JAJZZE010000055.1 coordinate 41,287, forward strand.
CTCTCTGGACAGGGGTGTTGCATTCGCCACATTCAATGATCCAGAGACTCTGGTTAACAGAATCACTGGACCATACAGGGATTCAAAACAGAACACTCCAGAGTATAAGGTTACAGCAGTCAGAATTGAGAAGGTTGACAAGAGCCAGGCTAACCACATAAAAAATATGCCATAAATAACGGGAATTCCCCATATTTTCCCTAAGCCGGTTCTCCTATGACCTTCCCGCGATGAAATGATTTCCCCCATAATACTCAACTCCGACGCTTTCTTAATGCCAGAGTTATCTGGGCGCAGGTAAGAATAACCAACAAAAAATCTATAGAAAAAATCTCTATAATTTATTATGCAGAGCCATTTCATAACAATATATTATTGCTAATTCCATGAATGACCTTCCTTTTTTTCTCATTTATAAAATATTTTAATTTCCTACTGTTTAGCCTCATCTCTGGTTTAGCATTTCTATCTATATTTAAATAATCCTTAAACAGAAATTCAATTCTGGACAACATATAATTTTTATGTTTGAAATTATTTAAATAATAATTTACAATTAACTAATGTGGATTACGTACCTGATACATCAGTAATAATAAGCGGAAAGTTTAGAGAATATCTGGAGGATAAAAAAGGCGTAAAGGTTATTTTACCTGAAGCAATGTTAGCAGAAATAGAGCACCAGGCAAACGAAGGAAGGTCAATAGGTTTTACGGCATTAGAAGAGTTAAAGAAATTAAGGGAACTGGCGGATAGTGGTAAAATTTACATAGATATTCTGGGAAACAGGCCAATGGAATGGCAGATAAGAAATGCACACAGTGGAGAAATTGACAATATAATAAGAAACATTGCAATAGAAAACAGTGCTACACTGGTAACTGGAGACCACATACAGAGTATACTGGCATCAATAAAAGGCATAAATGTTGTATACCTAAAAGGTCCTGAAAAGGAAGTCCGTGATATTGAAGAATTTTTTGATGAGGACACATCATCCGTTCATTTAAAGGTAAATATGAAGCCTCTGGTAAAAAGAGGGAAACCCGGGGAAGTTAAGCTGGAAGAATTAAATTATACTGTAACAAATGATGAGCTTGAAAATATTGCATATAATATAGTTCAAAGGGGCAAATTCGAGGATCAATCTTTCATAGAAATGGATATGTTAGGGGCTACAGTCATACAGTTAAAGAATTTAAGGATTATAATAACAAGGCCACCATTTTCGGATATAATGGAAATCACAGCTATAAGGCCCGTTGTAAAAACAACAATAGGAGATTACAACCTGGATAAAAAAATTATGGAAAGGCTTGATAATAAAGCCAATGGTATTCTGGTTGCAGGATCACCAGGTGCAGGTAAAAGTACATTTGTTACTGCTCTGGCAGAATATTATGCATCAAAAAATAAAATAGTAAAAACAATGGAAAAACCAAGAGATTTACAGGTAAATGATAATATAACCCAGTACACATCACTGGAAGGCGACATGGAAAAAACAGGGGATATATTACTGCTGGTTCGTGAGGATTACACCGTTTTCGATGAAATGAGGGTAACATCTGATTTTAGGGTTTATTCCGATTTAAGACTGGCCGGTGTTGGCATGATAGGCGTTGTCCATTCCACAAGGGCAGTTGATGCAATTCAAAGATTTGTAAGCAGAATAGAATTAGGATTAATACCGCAGGTAGTTGATACGGTATTATTTATAGAAAACGGCAAGGTTTCACAGGCCTTAACAACAGAATACGTCGTTAAGGTACCATCAGGGATGAATCAGGAAGATCTGGCAAGACCGGTGATATTAATAAAAGATTTTATGAAAAATAAGACACTGAGTGAAATATATACCTTCGGTGATCAGATCGTTGTTATTCCTGTAGGTGCTACAGCATCAAGCAGTGTAAACCCATTATACGCACTTGCTGCAGGTAAAATAAAGGAGGACATGGAGAAGTTCCTTGGTACAGATCATATCGATGTTAGTTTTGCTTCAGATAATCGTGTAGTAATAAAAGTTCCGGACACAAAAGTACCAAAATTAATCGGCAAAAAGGGAGAAACCGTAAATAATTTAGAAAAGGCATACAACTTAAAAATAGACGTTGATACATTATCAGAGGATGTAAATATAATGCAGGAAGCATTATTTGAAATAAAAAACAAAACCATATTCATAGATGTTGGTGCAAGAAACAAACCTGTAAAAATATATGTTGATGGCATATTAATAATGCAGGCACGCAGTTCTTCAAAGGGCTTTATAAAATTAAGGATGAATAGCGATACCGGTTCAAATTTATATAAATACATAAAGCAGGGAAAAAGGATACAGTACATGATAGGTGAAGAAGAATTAAATAAAATACCTCCGGGAAATTAATAAAACCAGTAATGTTTTTTATGTAATTAAATTTATTTCATTTATTATAGCAATCAGAGGTTACTTTTGCAGGATTAGGGGGATTGCTGGTTTCCTTAACAGGAGTCCGGGAATGAAATATTATAACATGCCGGGTTAATAAGTGAAAGAGGCAAGATCCGATATTATCGCACTCTGGATGTTAGTGTATGCCACTAAATGGGTTTTAAATATTTTTAATGTATATACTTAACCATGTATTCGTATGAAAGAACAATAGAAAAAAATGCTGAAAACACATTTGGGGAACTGCACAGGGCGTTAAAAGAGAAGGGCTGGATAATATTATCCTATGTGGATGTAAAAGAAATGTTTAAAAAAATGAATAAAGAGATAGAACCGTATTATATTTTAGATGTGTGCTATCCAAAGGCTGCACTGGAGTTAATAACAGATAATCCTGATATGGGCGCATTTATACCATGTAAACTTGTTCTGATGCAGCAGGGCAATAAAACAAGAATTCTGATGCCAAAACCATCTGTTCAGGCAAAAGATTATCTGAATTCCGACGGAGAAATAGCAAAAAAATATGAGAACATCCTGATCGAAGTTCTGAGTATATTATAATCCATTTTCAATCACATATAAATAATGGAAAAAATATATCTTTATAATTTTTAATTTCAGTGTTATTGTAAAGGGAAATAAAATATTTTGTACAATCATAAACTTTATTCATATAATTTGATATACCGTACTATTGATTGCAAAAAAATCTCCTTTGCTGGTATTGAGCCAGATAACAAATTCATTATTCGGTTACATTGGTTTGTTCTTTATAATAAGATTTATCGGACTTCAGTACTGGGGATTTTTAAGTTTTTCACTTGCATTTATTGGATTGATGAGTATTGTTGGAGACCTTGGTTATGGATCGGCACATTTAAGATTTTTATCAGATAAAAAAAGTGATAAGGGTTTATGCAACGGTACGTTTTTGACGATAAGAGTAGTTCAAACCTTCCTTACAGTATCTTTTGTCCTTGCTGCACTGTTTGTATGGATTGATATACTGCACCGTGGATTCCAGAGCAATGTTGAGATATATACAATAATATTATTACTGCCATATGTATTTTTCAGAAAATTAAAGGATATTCCAAACATATATTTCAATTCAAAATTACAGTCAGCAAGAATGTCCGTACCGCAGATGGTGGAAGCAGCAGTAAGAAATTCCGCATTTATATATTTAGGTATACTATATTTATACAGAATTCCAGGATATAATATACTCAATGCCTCAATTTTATTTGCAATAATATACAGTGTATCATATTTCCTGTATTTTATGATAGGTTTTGTCCTTGGAAGACCATGGAATATAAAAAAGCCAACGATGGAAATGTTCAAAAGATATACAAGAATAGCATATCCACTGGCATTGTCATCCATTATAGCATCCGTAAGCGGCAATATTGATAAGGTTTTAATAGAATTTTACTGGCACGCAGTTGCAACAGGGGCATTTGCATCCCTGCAGAAAATAACAACGCCAATAGTAACGTTTTCTGGGGCAATAAGTGTGCTTTTCATCCCATTATTGATGAACGGGCACACAAAAAAGGAATTTACGGATAACATAACATCATTTGAAAGGATAATATCACTGTTCATATTGCCCTTAGTTGTAATATTTATTGCTTTAAGAATTTATGTTGCGAACCTATGGGATTCCCGGCTTATACCATATTCGGAACTGCTAATATTTTTATCACTGGCATCATATTTTGTAGCAATAAACTCGCCATATACATCAAGTTTAATAGCCAGAGGGTTAACAAAGAAAATAGGACTTGTAACGGTAATATCATTAATTGTAAACATAGCACTTGATTTATTGCTGATTCCATCAAATATCTTTGGAGTAACATATTTTTCATTAGGCGTTCTGGGTGGGGCAGTGGGCACATTTAGTGCAATGTTTTTTGAAACAATTGCATATCGTTTAATAGTCATAAGATCAGAAAATATGCATGTAAATTTAAAAATTTTGACACAGTTAATTCCATCAGGGGCACAGTTTTTCTTTCTATTTTTTGTAACATTATATATAAAGATCTATGATATTGTTTTATTTGCACCTGTGGCAATTTTATCCGTAGTAATATTCTTTACTGTGGCAATTTTATTAAAGGAGATATCATTAAAACAGTTAATGACATTTATAAAATTATTGAATCCATTTTCCATTAAAAAAACATTAAAAAATGAATAAGTTTATATTTTATTACAAAAATACAGGATATGGAAGAAATAACCATAGACGATTTCCACAGAATAGACTTAAGGGTTGGAAAGGTAATAGAATGCGAAAAGGTAGAGAAATCAAGGAGTTTGTTGAAAATAGTTGTTGACATAGGCGATGAGAAAAAGCAGATAATATCAAGTATATCAGATTATTATAAACCTGAGGATATGTTAGGCAAGCAATTAATTATTGTAAACAATTTAAAGCCTGCAAAGTTTATGGGGCTTGAAAGCCAGGGTATGCTTCTGGCAGTTGAGGATAATAATGGTGTCTCTCTACTGCACCCGGATAGGGATATGGAATCTGGAACAAAGGTGCATTAATGTCATTGCCTGATGAGTATAGGCCAGATAATATAGACGATTTAATAATAAGCGATGAAACAAAAAACATCTTGAAATCATGGATTGATTCATGGTTAAACCATGAGGAAACCAAGAAATCCGTGATCCTTTGGGGTACTCAGGGTACAGGTAAAACAAGCACAGCATACGCACTTTCGAAATATGCCGGTTTATCGATAATAGAAATGAATGCATCTGATCAGAGGAACAGGGAAAATATGAAAAGAATAGCACTGATGGCTTCTGAATACCACGATTTATTTATCAGCAAAGAACCGGATAAATTAATATTAGTAGATGAAGCGGACAATATCTTTGAATCAAAAAATCCATCGAAGGGCGGGGATTCAGGCGGGTTATCTGAGTTGCTGGATATAATAAGAAAAACAAAAAATCCTATCATAATAACAATGAATGATTACTATGCATTCAGGGGAAAAAACTCTGCAAAGGAGATAATATCATCATCTATCGTTATAGATATGACACCGTATAAAAGGAAAAATGAATTAAATTACAAATTATTTTTTCACAGGGCATTTGACCGTTTGAAATTTATTTCAGATAGGGAAAATATAAACATTTCAGGCAGTGAAATAAATAAAATAATAAAGGAGAACGAACCAGATATGAGGTCAATGATAAATGATTTATATTTATACAAGGTAGCAAACCACGACACAACTGGAAATAGCAGGGATACATCAAGATCAATATATTACATAATATCCGATACATTCAGAAAAAATAACTACGACTATATTTTAAACTCGTTATATAGTATGGATGATGACCCCGATTTTTATATGAAATGGATCGATGAAAATATACCCAATGAATACAGTGACCCCGGGGATATGATGAATTCCTACGATATATTATCAAAGGCGGATATATACTATGGAAAAAGATTAAAGGATTACTCACTGGTTAATTATGCACTTGAAATATCCTCTGGAGTTTCACTGGTAATAAAAAATAAAAATGACCACTATGTAAAATACGAATTCCCTGAATACATAAAAAAACTCAGTGCAAGAAAAAACAACCGTGAGAGATATAACTTAAGAAATTTTATGATAAAATTATCCGTTATATCACACACCTCTGTATCTGAAATATTAAATGAAATGTGGTTTTATTATATATTAAAAACAAAAGCAAAAAAGGATTTCAATTATATATCACTGGTATTAAATTTATCGGATGATGAAAAAAGCATAATAAAAAAGTAATTATTGCAGTATATTTTTTTCAATAAAAGCATTCATAATTTTTTTACATTTTTTTATTGTTCCACTTACATATATTACACCGTAACCCTTTTTTTCAAGCATTTTTATTATAATATCCTTATTAAACTGGTTACACATAAATATTGCAAAATTATTATTCTTATATTTTCTTTTAACGCTGTAATGGTTATATAAATATTTATCAATGCCATTTATTCCGTATTCCGAATGAATCAATATATACCTTTTCCTTAAAACAGACCCCTTCAATATTACATTATGTTATTGCTATATTTTGTTTTTATGATTGTTTAATAATAATTTCTGTTGAGGCATTAACAAATAACAAGCTATAAATATTATTTTTAAATAAGCTATTAACTAAAAGTGAATAATATGGAAAGTTCTTACAGTTTAATCAGGGATGAATGGAAAAAACTAAAAAAATCGGAAATATATGGATTACAGAAACAGAGAATGGTATCCTGGAGAAAAGGTCATTCTATAGAAAGGTTAGAATACCCAACAAGAATAGATAAGGCCAGAAATATTGGATACAGAGCCAAGGAAGGCTATGTTGTGGCAAGGGCCAGAGTAAGAAGGGGCGGACAGCATAAGCCGAAAATCATGGGCGGAAGAAGACCAAGAAGGCTTGGATATACAAAAATGACATTAAAAAAGAATATACAGGTAATAGCAGAGGAAAGGACCGCAGACAAATATCCGAATATGGAAGTGTTAAACTCGTATTACGTTGGCGAAGATGGTTTATACAAATACTATGAAATAATACTTGTAGATAAGGCAAATCCATCGATATATAAGGACAGGAAAATATCATGGATCGCAGAACCACAGAATAAAGGCAGGGCTTACCGTGGACTAACCTCCGCCGGATATAAAAACAGAGGGCTGGGCCATGGAAGGCTTGGTAGTTCTAAGAGCAGGCCATCAATAAGATCTAATGGCAGGCTTAGAAAGTAAATATTTTTTGCCACGGTGGCCCAGTGGTACGGCGCCAGCCTTGAGAGCTGGTTCCCTTGTGGATCGGGTGTTCGAATCACCCCCGTGGCGCTTAGCGTATGTTTTAAATACAATTTTTTAATTTTGCATGATGAATGAAGATAAATTGAATAGCCTCAGGAATAATGCACTTAAATTTCTATTTTATATAGAAATACTGGAAGACAATACATATGTTTATGATGAAAATTTAGTTCAGGGCGGCCTGGAATATGATGATCTGGAATTCCAGGATATAAATACAATATTTACTGTTGATAATTTTACGGTTTTACAGTTTGATAAACCATTAAGGAAAAATGGAACTTTAATCATAAATTTTAATGGCATTTATACGGATTCCTATGAAAAAAGTGAATCGTTTTACAGGGAAAAATACGATAAAATCATAGGTAATAACGTGAATGTCAAATTAATAAATTTCCTGCCCTTAAGAACCCCAAGCAAGGACCATTTTATGAATCTTTTTGAAAGAACGGAATTTAATGGAATTATAAGTTTTGATTACCTTATAGATAAATTATACGGGATATATATTAAACCGGTGATAGATGAAATTGAACCTGAAAAAATAGTGATAGCCGATAGGGAACTGGTGGATCCATTAAAAAATATTTCAGTCAACGCCGAATTTATAGGAAATACTAATTATTGAAAAAAAATTCATATTTACATATAATCTATAAAAAAATTTAAATAATATGATTTATTTATAATATTTATGACGAATAAAATTATTGATACACTAAAGTGGCTGGCTATTTTTGGCTCTGCTATATGGGCGGGCATTCATATGACACTGCTAGTTCTGCCATTGCCATATGTAGTAAAGGTATTTTTCGGGTTTTTGATTGCCATAGCTATAATCTCAGCAACGATATACGTAAACGGAAAAAAGGAATTTTATTTACCTGTTTTCGCCTTCTATATACTTGATATGGCATTACTGTTAGAATCAAGGGTAGCAGCAGCTCCTGTATTCGGAAAAAAATTACCATGGACTCCGTCTGCAGTAGATAGCATAATACTTGATGCTGTAATGGTAATACTATCGGGAACCATATATTTCATGGCAAAGAAATCAAAATAATTTATATTATCCAGTATTTTTTCTTTTTTGGCTAAATTTATTAATATATTTTGAATATCTTAAAAATGGAATTAAGGTTCTTTAAGAATTCTGATTTATCCGATATATCAAAAATAGAGAATTCTTCATTTAGCGTTGGCGCCTACTCATTAATTATGCTCAAATCCATGATATATAGCAATTCCAGTTTTACAGTTGTAATAGAGGAAAATAATAAAATTATAGGTTACGGGACGGCAGCGAAATTAAATAAAAATTCAATGGATATAGAAAGTATAGCAATATTGCCGGGCTATCAAAAGAAAGGCTATGGAACAAAATTGATAGACGCCATTGAGGACGAAATAAAAAATAGGAGCTATAAAACCGTTATTTTAGAAGTACGGGAGAAAAACGAAAACGCAAAAAATTTTTATTTAAACCATGGCTATAAAATAATAGATTTTATAGAAAATTATTACCTGCTGGAATTCAATGGCTCAAGAAACGCATACCGGATGGAAAAACATCTGTGAATTATACAATATTTTTAATATAGCTGTATGCATTATTATTTGCCGAAATTATCATTTTCCTCTTTTCAACTTCCTCCTGCAGGGATTTAACCATGTGTGAAATCTCATCTATTTTATATTTTTTATTATCATAATAAACCTCAATGTAATTTTTAACCCTTTCCTTGCCACCAAAATATAATGGTGGTATTATATCCATTATATAATCAAATTTATTTAATCCATTTAGTTTATTCAGAATCATACTGTAATTATCCCTATTATAATAGCTACTGTAAGCTGTTTTATATAAATTCCTCTTCAGGATATTTTTTACCATATTTTTTGATTTCCCATTCAGTAATTTATTTATTAATTCAAAGTCATTTAATTTTAAATCATCTATGTTTCTATCATCACTGTCATAATACGCATAACCAAACATTTTTTGTGCTATCCTGCAGGTTTTGTGAAAATAAACAGAGTTATACATTAATATCCTTGTTATAATTGCGGATTCAATATTTGTTATTGATTTTTCCTCTCCCACAATTTTATTATCCTCTATTTTTACTGTATTGAATATCCTTTTATAATCTATATTGCCTATTGTGACCCCACAGAAAAATGCATCCCTTCTCAGATAATCAATCTCATCAACATCTATTGAGCCACTTATAATATTTGACAGTAAACTATTTTTTTTGGATTCACCAATGGCTATTTTTCCTATTTCGTCAGGGTCATACCCATATTTCTTTAATATGTCCGGTATACTGCTATCCCCGTATGGTTTTTCACCCTTTATTATTTTTAAGGTTAGATCCTCATGCTTTGTTTTATACAAATCATAAAAAACCTCCTCTATGCCATGGCTCAATGGTGGATGGCCTATATCATGCAATAATGCTGCAAGCTGCAATCTTTCATCATCTATTTTTAAGGTGCCTGATATCTCCCTTGCCATAAACATTGTCCCTATGGAATGTTCAAATCTTGTGTGATTTGCACCGGGAAAAACTAAATAGCATAAACCTAGCTGTTTTATGTACCTTAACCTCTGAAAATATGGTGAATCTATAATATCACTGTATATACCATCTATCTTGATTGGCCCATTAATGGTATCCTGAATAATTTTGTACATATTTATCATCATAGTACTGGACACGCCTGAATCAGACCAGGTGTTTTGATAGCGTCCTCCACTTCCTCTCCTCCCCGCACCCTCTCAGCATCAATGGTTCCGAATACCGTTGTTCCCTTCCGGGCCTGGCGGATTTTTTAGATGAATTATATCTGTATTCTCCTTTGAGATTATAGATATAAACCCCCGATCCAAAAGGACAGAGACTCTACGATTTCATGGAGACTGTCAAAGGCCTGGTTGCCCTCTTCAGGCAGTCGCCCCCGCATTTCGTCTTCGGGTCACAGGGAGGGACTGGCTCCCCGGTCAAGTCCAGTATACACTAATCAATACATGCTAAAAAAATTTTGCTATTTCTCAAAAACTTTTCTCGCTTTTATATAATCACTACTGTAATTTATATTGAAGAAATCATTCCTGTTATAGTTGATATTACTGTATTTAAGCTCATAATTATATAATTTTTCAAAGAAAATTGATATGCCCGTCAGTTCATTATTTATTTTTAAGTTTACAATGCCGGATTTTATTTCCATCGACCCATCGATAAATTTTTCTATTATTTCAATATTAAATATTACATCAGCTGGAAATATAATAACGGGCAAATTTAATTTATCCAGTGATAATTTTAAATCATAACTGTAATCACCGGTACCGTGTATAATTTTTTCATTTACTATCTTATTTAAAAAAGCGGTATTATCGCTTATGCATACGTTTACGTTAAAATTAAGTTTTTTTAATTTTTTTATCAGTATAGATATTATATATTCATCGTTTATTTTTAGAAGCATCTTTTTATTATTGTTCATTCTCGACCCCATGCCACCAGCCATAATCAGTGCGTCCATTATTTACCTTAATTTTTTAACATATTTTATGATTTCCATTTAAAAATATTATAGAAACTTTATAATTATAATTTATAATGTAGTGTTATGGATGACTATTATATAGAGGGCGAGGAAAGATTTGGAAGGTTTGCAACATCATTTTATGATGTTATTGCATGGAGAATGCTGAAGAAATTATACAACTTTACATTAAATGAAATGGATAGTTTAAACCCTGAAACTGTACTGGATATAGGTGCCGGTCCGGGTAAACTAACCATAATGGTTGCTAAAAAGTTTCCCAAGGCTAAAATATACGCTATAGACCCATCAAAATATATGGTAGAAAAGGAAAAAAATAATTTCAAAAAGGCGGGTATTGACGCAACATGCGCTATGGGAAGCAGCAGGAATATACCATTTGATAATAATTTTGATTTAATTTTTACAAGTTTATCATTACACCACTGGAAGGAAAAGGAAAAGGGTTTTGAAATTATATTAAAAAAATTAAATTTGAATGGTAATTTAATTATAGTAGAATTTTTAAATGATTATTACACATCAATAACGCCACAGAAAAAGCACTCATTATCGAAAAACTATGCGGAATCACTAAATTTCGATGGCTTTGAAAAAACGACAGATATTAAAGATAATTTTATTGCATTAAAATTTAAGAGAATAATATAATCATTTATTATCCAGGTGATTTATTATTTCATCAACCCTCTTTTCAATATCTGGATCCATTTTCAGGGTATCTGGCCATTCTCTGTTATAATTTTCCATTTTTGATTTTCTTGTTGCATCTATTCCCATTTTTGAACCATAGTTAAATAACCTTGCTGCGTGATCCAGACTATCCGTCGGTGTTCCAGGTATTACTGTAACATCACTTTCCGGGTCTATTCTTGTTGTCATTGCCCACATAACCTGTTTCATGTCATGTACATTTATATCATCGTCCACCACAACAACAATTTTTGTAAGTGCCATCTGCCCGGTACCCCATATTGCAAACATTACCTTTTTTGCCTGCCCCGGATATATTTTTTTAATGGAAACAACAATCATATTTGTTGTAACCGTCTCCTCAGGAATATTCATATCCACTATTTCTGGTATCTGAATCTGCACCAGGGGCAAAAACATTCTTTCAAGGGCTTTTGATATTCTGACATCCTCATTCCATAATTTACCGACAATAGTTGTTGAATATACCGGATTTTTTTTCTGTATTATCTTTTTAATATGGAATACTGGAAATTCTTCTTCCAGTGAGTAATAACCTGTATGGTCTCCAAAAGGGCCTTCTTTCCTTGTTTCAGCAGGGTCTATATAACCTTCTAAAATTATTTCCGCGTTTCTGGGATATTCTAAATTAACAGTTTCACCCTTTATCAGTTCTAAATGTTTCTTTGCTATTAATCCGCGGAATGAGAACTCATCAATACCATTTGGTAATGGGGCGATTGAAGAGAAAAATGTTAATGGATCTACACCTATTGCTACGGCGACATCCATTTTTTTATTTTCATTTTTATACCCGCTGAAATGCTCTGCACCACCTTTATGTATCTGCCAGTGCATTCCAGTTGTTTCATTATCATAAACCTGCATTCTATAGGTTCCGACATTTCTGCTTCCCGTATCAGGATCCTTTGTTATTACAAGGGGCATTGTTATATACCTGCCACCATCCCCGGGCCAGTTTCTTGTAATTGGATATTTAGATAAATCGGGTTCAAGGACATCAAATTCTGAGGCCTTTCTCTGGTATACCTTGGGTTTTATGCCGGATAACTCCCTCATCATTTCCAGTCCACGCGATATCATAGATTCGGTATCATCAGGTATCCTTACAAGATTCCTTAATTTTAAACCTATATTGTATGGTGTATCACCTAAAATATATTCTAAACGTTTGTCTGTTGAAAATAAATTTCCTGTAACAGGTATATCATAGCCCCTAACATTATCAAAGACCATTGCCCTTTTCTTCCCTATTCTTTCCTCCTCACTTAAAATATATGTTAACTCTAAATCCGGATCCACTTCGTCTGTTACATGAACAAGTTCCCCATTTTTTTCCAGAAAATTAAGATAGGTCCTCAGGTCTTCAAATATCATACTTATAAATAACTTAATTAAATATAATTTTATCCTATAAATCTATATGTTCTTGGCTTTATCACATCATAATAAAAACTCATTATGGATAATATAACTATCAGTATACCGGCTATCAGTGCTATTATACCTGAAATTATCAGTAATATGTTTCCCGGCAAAGAAATATAAGCGGGGATGCCTCTTAAATCAGTGGTGATAAGCAGGGAACCTGTTATCAGATATCCAATGCCGAATATCAGCATTGCCATTGCTTTTCCAGAGCTAACAAGAAAATCATTTATGACATTACTGCTATTAAACATAAATGCAAGTAATAAAAACAGTTCAAATATTATAAATGCCTGTGCCCATAAATTTGAGTTAAAGTATGATGTACCGGATATAAAATAAAATGGTGATACCGGATAAGTTTTAAGCGATATATATATCAATATGGCAGATACAATTACCATTAATCTCGATATCAATTCATCTTTTTTAAAGTAAAAATAAAGGAGGCCGAAGAATATACCAACTATCCCAATTATTCCGCCAAAAAAGCTTATTTTTAAATAAAGGTCGAACAATATTTCTGATATAAACGCAGTAAAAAACATTATTAATGAATAAAATATTAATTTATCCGTTATATTAAACTTATCATTACTGTAGAATATAAAATCATTCAGAATATAAATTGCATCAAAAATAATTACAAATATAATAGCTATTTTTTCAATAATAGCACCAGAGAATAATTCATACAATGAAACAATCAGTGAGGTTATGATTGTAAGCCCAACTGAAATCAATATAATTATTTTTGACATCCCCATAAGTTTGTTTATGGAATCGTTATCATAATATTTTCTTTTAAACATAGGGGTTAATTAAAAAATTACTATTTAATTCTTATTATTAATTTTTATTAATATATTTATTTATTCTTATTATGCCAGTTTTCAAGGTCATTTATTGAATCCTTTAATTTTAATCCCTTGTCGGTTAATCTGTATACAAATTTGTTTTCTTTATAGTTTCTCTCTATTATATTATTCTTTAATAATCTTTTAAGTGATGAAGAAAGTGCTCTGGGTGTTATATCATCTATTCCCCTTAAAAGATCATTGTATCTCATATTATCCATAAAGAGTAACCTTATTATCAATGGCTCATATTTGCCATTTATAGTTTTCAAAGCCTCAGTAAACGGGCAATCATCTATATTCATCTGTTCACCACCGGTATACTGTTATATACCATTCCTGTTTATATTCATTTATGCATAATATTTAAATTATTCTCTGCGAATCCAATTTTGCCGTCCGCATTTTTTAATCTGGAATAATAAATTAAATCTGTTAATTCAGTATTATTGAGTTTTGGCCCATAAATTTGCCTATATTTTTAATACTCATATTATTTACTGTCTGATTTAACCCGTGTCAAAAATGATTTATAATAATATTCACTCACTATATGTGCAGAAAACTGATGCAGTAAATTATATAAAAGATTATATTAATAAACATTATAATAATGTATATGATATAAAAATAAGGGAAATAAAATATGATAAATATACAGAAAATTGGGCGTCTCATATAAGTTTTAATGATGATGCGAACAGCCACGAACTTGCAATAATTTTGAATAACAATACTATAATTTTTGTTAAGGAATTTAAATAAAAATTAATATGATAATTATTTATCTTATAAATAAAAAGTAAAAAGAAGGGAAGTTTTACCGTTAATGTTAGTGAGCCACCGGAGGGAATTGAACCCCCGACCTGCTGATTACGAATCAGCCACTCTACCGACTGAGCTACGATGGCTTTATGTATACTGATATACCTGATGGGATTTTTGGATAAAAATATGTTGATTTCTGTGGCAATATCTTATTTTCAAGTATTAATTTTAAAAAACGCTCTTTCTGCCATGACGGTATAAGTACTGTAAAATCACACTCATGGAGATCCACAGCGTTTATTGCATCAGTATAATTGTAAATGTATCTCACCTTCTCGCCCATTTCCTTTTCTTCCATTGATAAGGCTTCCTCAAAAAGTATTTTATTTATTATCTCAGTTGGCAATGCATCTAAATTATCAAATTTCTCTCTTAATATGTACTCCTTTGGAAGTATTTCATAGAATTTATTATTGCTATATATATAAATATTTTCCTCATTTTCTATATTTTTTGTAATTTTTATGTCAAAGAAATTCTTAATTTTATTAATGTTTGCTTCAAAATTAATGCCATATACCAGTCTATGAACCCCACCAATCATCAAACCATTACTGTACATAGATGTTACATAGGACATAGCAAATTTCCAGAAATCGTCCCCCGTCTCATCATATAATTCCATTATTGCTTTTAATCTATGGTGACCATCAGCAACAATGCCAGTTATATTTTTTAATGATTCCTTTATTTTATTAATCTTTTCAGTATCATCCAGCAGATACACATAGTTTATAACGCCTGATGGCTCTTCAAATTTATATTGCTCTTCAAGCACGGAAGCCTCCCTCTTTATGAGTTTATCAAAATTATTGTCTGGCACAACTATAAAAATCGGCTCAAGCTGTGAGTTTAAGTTGCTCATTATACTTTTCCTCTCATAAACCTGCTTTTCAAAGGTGTTTTCATGCGGTTTTATATCATTATTTATTTCTACAAGTGATATAATTCCATAGCGGGTTAACATTTCCTTATTATAATAAAATGACTGTTTCAATATTATTATAATGTCTTTACTGTGTAAATTTATAATATTTTCATTTAACCATCTGTTTAATATTGTTTTTGACCCCTTCATTCCAGTTATTTTATCAGGTATTGTTAAATTAATTATATTCTCATTTTTTGACCTTAAATTATATTCCTGCTCCCATCTGATAGTGTCAAATGGAGGTGATACAAAACTCTCAATATTTCCATTGAACATATAAGGTTTAAATTCATTGATTATCATACATTATTCACCATTAGATCTACAATTTTATTTAAATTTTCACTGTAGTTTTTATCAGCTTCCGGGGTTTCCATTATTAATGGAATATTATTAAAACTATTGTCGTTTATTATGTTATAAAACCCCTTTAAGCCTATAAAGCCTTTACCTATATTTTCGTGCCTGTCCTTTTTTGAGTTTAAATCAAACATTGAGTCATTTAAATGTATTACATCTATTTTTTTAATTAAATCACCGGATTTTAAATTAGAAATTACATTATCATAGTTATTTTTGATGTCATAACCATATGCAAAAAAGTGGCATGTATCCAGGCATATGCCAGTTTTATTATCCGATAAATCAATCATATATTCCATTTCTTCTATTGTTGATGGCAGTGTGTTGCCCTTTCCCGATGAATTTTCTATCAATAATTTAACATTTTCTGTATCAAAATTATTTATAATTTCCATAATCTTTTTCATTGAATTTTTTCTATTGTCGCTGGAACCAGGATGTAAAACAAGATAATTTATTCCCAGTTCATTGCATGCCTCTATTTCATATTTTAAATCCTCAATGGATTTATCAAGCAATAATCTATTATCAGTGCCCAGATTTATTAAATATGTTGCGTGTGCAACAGTATTTTTCATACCATATTTTTTTACATTTTCCTTAAATTCTATTTGTTCATTCTCACTTATTTTTCTGTAATTCCATTGCATATTGCTTTTAACAAACATCTGGAATGTGTTGAATTGAAAATTGTTTGCCCTTTCCGGGGACTTTGCTATGCCCCCTGCTATGGATATATGGCCACCTATAATTTTATTGTTTTTCTCGAATTTACATCTTAATTTCATCATTGTTGATCATCATGTGAATAAATTGTAATACATGCAATGATAGTACAGGATTGTCTGTATATCCACAGGCATCAAGATCTGCCCCGGCAAGCAGTGCCCTGGAATCATCACTGGTAACATCTGTGGCTATTAATCCATCCTTTCTATATACCTCCGTATTCTGTGGTACCCTTTTGTTTGGAGGTGTAATAAAAATAACTTTTACACCTCTTTTCAGGGCATTTTCTATATTTTTCTTTAATTCTGTTCTTATTTCCCTAATTTTCGGTGTTGCTATCATTATTTCCTTTTCTGTTAAATCAAACATTTCAGCCATTTTTTTCATGACCTTAGTTCTGCCATAAATTGTGAAAACCAGCTGCGGATCACCCTTGGATGGTAATACATCCTGCAGCTCTCTCAGTTCATCAAATAATTTATTAACGTCATTTATGAAATTTTCCCTAATAGTAGACATTTCCTCGGGTTTAAACATTCTTGGCCTGCCTTCGGTCTCTCTTGCAAATCCCCTGTTAACAAGTGACTCCATAACTTTATATGCTGAGGTTCTGGGTATGCCAGCAGTATCCGCAATGGTATCTGCATTTGCTACACCATGGTAAACAAGGGCAGCAAATGCCTGTGCCTCATATGATGATAAACCCAATATTTTAAGCATATCTGCAGTTTTCATTATATGCTCTGAATTAGCTTCCATAGCTAATTAATGCATTATTAATTTAAAATCTTTTCTATTTTATAATGAATAAAATAAATGTTTATGGAATAAGAAAGAATATTTTTATAGTGTATTAAATTTGCTATAAAATTAAAAAGATCATGCACAATTAAGTTTGAAAGAGGTGATAAACGCGCATGGCTGATCAGGTGTAATAGAAAAAGCAATAAGTAGTTTTGAGGGAAAAATATAATAGAGTGGTTTCTAAACATGGTCATCAGTATATTACCCATATTAGATTAACTGTAGGGAATATGAAGGACATGAACTGTTGGAAACCCGATAAAATTCTTAACATGTAGGTGATTTATATAATATGTGGCAAGTTTGCACAACTATGAATTATTACAGAGATGTTTTTTTACTGCTATATAGATAAACAAGAGGGAAAGACATAATAACATTTGTCCACAATATGTAAATAAAAAGAATTTAAATATAAAAAGTATAATTTATGCATAAAATGATAATATAAATGTTACATAGTAGTAGATAAAATGTCTGAATGCCGCTATCTCTGTTAACTATATAGTAATATATCTACAATAATATTTTTATATTATATTATATTATATTATATTATATTATGAAAGGAAATAATATAATAATAGCAATATCAATAGCGGCGGTTATCATGTTTATAACCTGGGATTGTGCATTTAATGAATAGACCGTTGCACGTTTCTATGGGGAACTGGGAGCAAAGGTTGGAGCATCATACAGTGGTTTTGGAGTGAGCGCATATTATCCAGTCATAACAAGCTACCTGACACCTGAATATCATAAGACATTCATGCCACATTATCAACCTCCATGGTATTGATGATCCACAGACCTTTTAAATAAATAATTTTTATATTTTTTAAAAATATATAGGGTGAAAAAATATGTTGATTAAAAAAATCTGGATAATCCTAATAGTAATCGGAATAGTTCTTATCATTGCAGGCGTTGCTATAAACCCAAATTTTCATGATGGCCAACCAGGCAATGGCGCCATTACAACCACAAAATTTATGCAATATACACATTATAGCAATGGAGTTTATGAAACAATAATACCATCGAACATGACCACAGAAACTACGTGCATGGACATGGTTATGAAAGGGTCAGCGTACGGCCCGGCGCATCCATCTTTTTTGGTTCCTGTTAAAGACCTGCCACAGATCAATTCTACCAATGTTCAAAAGTATGCCATAAGTAAGCCAACCAACAATTCAAATGCAGGCAATGCATATTTCAACAATGTGCCCCCCGGTTCATATGCATTTATAGAATCTAAAAATAACAGTTTGGGAATAATTATAACCCCCAAAGTCCCCAATGAAGTTTCAGGTATCCTCACATTTACCTGAGCAATTTTAATTATATCTGGATTTGTGGCCGGCATAGTTACTGTAGTTGTTATAATAGGGAAAAGATAGGGATGAAAAATCAAAAAATAAAGTTAATTTTTTTTCATTCATACGTCCTGTGCATTGCCTCAGAGCACATAAAAGCATGGACCAGGTGACATACATTGATAGCAATTGATACACTGAACCCCGATTTTAACAGAATCCTACCTGGAAAATAAAGGCCCCAAAAAGCTTTCCATTCACAGAATTAAAAAATATGTTAAATATATAACAGTTGCAAAATTAATAAATGATTTAAATAATAAAGAAATATTAATGTATGAATTACATAGAACCGCATTTTGAAAATATGCTTTCAGGTAAAAAGGTGGTCATAGCAAGTTCAGCAAGCATATCGATATACAGAATTCCTGATTTAATACGGGATATTAAAAGGGAGGGTGCTGATGTAGTTTCTGGCATGAGTGAAACAGCATCAAAATTAATAGGTCCCGATGTTATGAAATGGGCTTCAGGCCATGATACCATTACAAAAATTACAGGTGATATAGAGCATATCTCACTATTTGATGAAAATACAATACTGTTAATAGCCCCAGCATCATACAATACAATAGGCAAGATGGCAAATGGCATATCGGACAGCATACCATCATTATTTTTCTCGTTTGCATATGGTCATGGGAATCCAGTTGTTGTAGTTCCCGCAATGCATAAGGATATGATGAATAATAAAATAAATCTGGAAAACATAAAGAAGCTAAAGGAATTAGGTGTGTTGATTGTGGAACCAGAATATGATGATACAAAGGCAAAAATAGCCGATAATGACAGGATAATAGATTATCTCTGCAGGTCAATTTATGGTGATAAATTAAGGGATAAAAACGTTTTGATAATATCTGGGAGAAGCGAATTGCATATAGACCCTGTAAGAACATTATCAAACAATTCTTCCGGTTATACGGGTTACTGGTTAACAAGAAATGCATTCAGGCTCGGTGCAAATATGATAACATACATTGGCAATTCAGAATACAGTATACCATCATATGCAACATATATGAAAAAATATAATCTAAGGGAAATTATCATAGAAATTAATACATATCTGGGCATAAATAAATACGATTATATAATAATGCCAATGGCATTAATGGACTTTGATTTAAACGAAAGTAAGGAAAAATTAAAAAGCAATTCTGATCAGGTTCTGGAATTGAAGATAAGGCCAAAAGTCAGGGATCGCATAAGGGATATGTCTCCAGATTCTGTAATGGTATTATTCAACCTGGAAAAGGAAAATGATTATGATGAAAACAAATTTAAAAAATCCGATCCTGATCTTGTAATACTGAATAACTATGACCATCCATTTGGGGAAACGGTAAATAATTATACACTGGTAGAGCACGGTAAAAGAGAAGAATTAAAGGGATACGACAAGGGTCAATTATCATTAAAAATATACGATGTCATATCCAGCATTAAAAGGGAAAATAAAACGGATTTCAGGGTTTAACTGCTCTATTTATTATTTCGGCTATTTTTTCCGGATAACTTATAAATGGAGTATGTCCGGCATTATCTATCTGAATGAATTCACTCTTTATTTTTTTATTTAAAATTGTGCCATATTTTATATCTATGGTTTTATCATCTTTACCCCATATAATATAGGTCTTTGATTTTATTCTTTTTAATTCTTCATCGGTAATTTTTTCAGAATCCATGCTATTATTTTCCATTATTTTATATAACGCATCCTTATTTTTATAATTCCTTACCTTTAAAATTGAGGATATAACTTCATCCATTTTTTCTTTGCCCTCATTGCTCAATGCGGGGGATATTCCAGCTGAATCTATTAAAAACAGATTATCTGGATTTATATAATTGGATGCTAATTTCAAAGAAATCCATCCACCATATGAGTTTCCCACCAGAGAAAGGTTTTTTATTTTTAATTCACTGGCAAGATCCATTACTGATTTACACTGCTGGTCTATTCTATACTCTATATCTGGCTTATCTGAATGGCCATGGCCCAATAAATCAACAAATACTGGCATTATATCCTTACTCAGGTATGGTTCTACTCTTAACCATGTATTGCCTGTTCCGCCAAAACCATGTAAGAATATTACAGGATAATTTCCCTCCCTTATAAGATATGATAGTTTTCCATATACTGTATTTACATAC
Organism: Thermoplasmata archaeon; assembly: GCA_021797735.1. Lineage (GTDB taxonomy): Archaea > Thermoplasmatota > Thermoplasmata > Thermoplasmatales > Thermoplasmataceae > Ferroplasma. The sequence continues at coordinate 62,379 of JAJZZE010000055.1, forward strand.
TTCCTTTCCATTTTTATTCCTTCGACCTTGCAGCTATTTTCATAGCCTCATCTATATTTTCAAGTTCCATTGCAATATCAGATGTTATATCATAGATATACCCAAGGTTATCCCTGAATTCTTTCTTTTCCTTTTTTGTTTTTATTTTATCCATTATTTCATCTACTGTATTAAGTGATTTTTTTCCGAGTTCAAATGCTTCATTTATATTTATATCTCTCAGTATATTTATTTTACCATATATAGCCTCAAAATAATTTTCCCAGTCGTTTGATTTTTCAGTTATCCCTATAACCTCATCATATATTTTTAATGCATCCTTATATTTTGATTTTAGTGTTGATAATGCCTCAGCCTTTGCATTATTTGTCAGTGCTATTAACTGCACGTCTTTAATTTCTGCTGATAAATCAATGGCATCATTGAAATGTTTCAGTGCATCATCTCTTTTACCGGAATTAAGATAGATATAACCAAGGTTCATTAGATCCATGACCTTCATATCGTCCTCCTTCAACTTTTCATGGATCTTTAATGATTCTTCACCATATTTTATTGGATTTTCAAGGCTTTTATGATCTAATGAAAAATATGATTGGGACAATTTATAGCATAATTCTGCCTTTTCATCGTTATCCTCTTTCATTAAGTCATACGCTTTTGAATATTCCCTTATTGCATCCATGTACTTTTCCTTATTTATAAATTTATCACCGTTTGTTATATATTCATCATAATTCTCCATTTTTATCACCCTTTAACAATTCCAGAGCTCTCGAGTAGCTTATATTGTTCTCCCCAAGCATTATGTTAACTATTTTATCTACTGCATCATCCTTAGCTCCCGCTGATATTGCTATGTTTCTTGCATGTAGCTTCATGTGCCCTTTCTGTATGCCCTCATTTGCCAGTGCCCTTAAAGCGGCAAAATTCTGTGCCAGTCCAACGCAGGCTAAAATATTTGCAAATTCATTTGAATTTTTTATTCCGAGTATTTTCATGTTTAACTGTGCCTTTCTGGATGTTTTTGTCGATCCGCCAACAGTACCTACTGCTACCGGTATTTTTATTGACCCTATTAAATTACCGTTATTGTCCTTTTTATACTCAGTTAAGGGTTTATAACCATTTATCGAAGCGTATGCATGTGCATTTGCTTCCTCAGCCCTGAAATCATTTAATGTAGCCAGTAAAACAGCGTCTATCCCATTCATTATTCCCTTATTATGCGTTGTTGCGCGGTAAATGTCATTTTTTGCAAAGTTATTTGCCATTATTATTCTATCCACTATATTTTCTCCAATAGCATTTTTATCAAATTTTGCATATGCATATGTTATCCTTTCTGTTGTTAAATTGCTCATTATACGCAGATTTGTTTTACTGTTTGTTATTTCCTCTATATAGGGTGATATATATTCAAGCATTGTGTTTATAACATTTGCCCCCATTGCATCCTTAACATTTATTATTAAATTTAAAATTATTTCATCATTAATTATCTTAATCTCTATGTCAATTGCCCCCGCATTTAGGTCTGATAGTGTTTTTGACCTTGTGTTGGCCATTTCAATAATTTTATTTTTTTCTGTCATTATTTTAATTATAGCCAGCTGTATATCCGGTATATCATATATTTCCATTTCACCGCGCATTATTGATTCTGTGGAATATGCATAAAAACCACCCAGAATTCTTGCATATCTTGCACCATTTGAACATGCAGCTATAACGGATGGCTCCTCAATGCTCATCGGTATTAAATAATCCCTGCCATTTACCTTAAAATTTGTTGCTATGCCAACCGGGAAACTCATCAGTGTGTACACATTTTCTATCATATCAAATGAATTTTTATCAACGTAATTATCCATTAATTTTATATCCTCTTCATTTAAATCTGAAAATTTTTCTATTATTTTTCTCCGATCCTCAATTGTTATTTTATGGAAATTATGAATATCCGACTCCATAAAACATAATTCATTATGTATTATTAATTTTTATTATATATTTATAACCACATTAATAATTATTATTTAAAAAATTTAAATTGCAGGGTTTTATAATGTAATATGATCGAGGAGAAAAAATACGATAAATACCTAAAAAGATTTAAAAGTAAATCAATATTAGATTACCTGATCAAAAATGAAATAATAGTCGATAATTATAGCGATATCATATATAATTTGGTTAACGATGAGATCTCCCTTATAAATAATAAATTTAATATTCCGGTAAAAAAATGTGCAGTAAGGGCATTGCAGAGTGCATATTTCTGTGCTAAAAATGGACTGGTAAGTGCGGCATTTGAAAACGATAGATTTTTTCTGGAAAGGTTATCGCTATTAAAAATTATCTCATGTATGAATATAGATAATAATCCATATGAAATGGCCCTGGAAAGAAAAGAATGGCATGAATTAATAAACAGTAAATTTGTTTTATATGGGTCATCACAGTTTGTTGGAAAATTAAACCACTACTACGGTAAAAATTTTGATATGAATAATATCTCTGTTTATACAACAGGTATGCCATTATGCGGGCTGCATTCAAAAAGGTTTGTAAAATATTCTATGGATATATCCGAAATAGAGAAAGAAACGGATGTAAAAATAAATGAAAAATGCTCTAAATGCGATAAAAAGGCAACAAGATTCGTTATTGCATTGCCAAAGGCAGGTGCAATAATAGGTATTCTGGGATTTTATAATAATACAGATACAAAGAGTATAGGTAAATTATATGCAGATTACTCCCGGGTTCTGCATCCCTATGGTTTTTATTCATATCCTAAAGAATATCTTATAAATTTATGGGCCCTTGATTTAATAAGGTTGTTTAAAACAATGAATAAACTCATATTTTAAGCTTAACAATGTGAGATGGGAACATCGCATGTTTCAGCTATAGGGGAGTATCACACGTTCTGGCCATCAAAATATGTATGCCTTCTATATGCCTTTCCATCTTTAAATGTATACACATCAACGAATTTTGTATATGATTTATTACCATTTTTTAATATGCCGTTAAACTCGCCCTCAACTATAACATAGGGGTCTTTTACTATTATGTTTGTCAATGTATGGTGTCCCTCTTTTATTATCCTATTACTTTTATAAAAATTTTGAAAATCCCTGCTGCCCCTTAAAGGTTCGTATCCCGGCCGTTCATATATTATATCATCTGCAAACACTGAAAATAAAGTATCAAGGTCATCTTTATCAACTGCTTCATAATATTTTTTTACAAGTTCCTTAAGATCATACATAATATGTAAATAGCAACTTTTTATATAGCATTTTTTATTCTTATGATTACAGCATTTTATCATTTAAACCATAAAGATAAATGCAGAATAGGGCATCAATTTTTAAATACCATTTGAAATAAAAAAGTTAATGAAATGGTATATAATTAACTTTAAATGTTAAAAAATAAAAGTTTGGTTTCAATATCAGATTTATCTGATGATGATTTAAATAACGTATTTTTAGAAGCCGATAAGATGCTTGATTACATAAACAGTTCAAAAAAACTTGATATAATGGGATCAAAGATACTGGCAACATTATTTTACGAACCAAGTACAAGAACAAGATTATCATTTGAATCTGCAATGCAGCGGCTTGGTGGATCAACAATAAGTATGGCTGATTCAAAAACATCATCAGTGTCAAAGGGTGAGACACTGGCCGATACCATAAGAATAATAGAGTCATACTCTGATATAATAGTTATAAGGCATCCCCTTGAAGGTGCTGCTTTTCTGGCATCAAAATTTTCATCAAAACCTGTAATAAATGCAGGTGACGGATCCGGTGAGCATCCAACGCAGACACTTGTGGACCTGTATACAATTAAAAAAGAACTGGGAGAAATAAATAACAAAAAAATAACAATAATGGGTGATTTAAAATACGGGCGAACCGTTCATTCGCTATTAATGGCGTTGACACGCTATAATGTAGATGTAACCCTCGTTTCACCTGAAAACCTAAGATTATCTGATTATGTTTATAACGAATTAAAAAACAAACTTAATATAACAATTTCTGACAGCCTTGAAAAATATATAAATGATACTGATGTACTGTATGTAACAAGACTGCAAAAAGAAAGATTCACAGATAAGAATGAGTATTCAAAATTAATAGGGTCATATAGAATCACAGCTAAGGAGACAGAAAAAATGAAGAATAATTCAATAATAATGCATCCATTGCCCAGAGTTGATGAAATAAGCCCAGAAGTTGACAGTACAGATAAGGCAAAATATTTTAAACAGGCATCATATGGAATACCCGTAAGAATGGCATTAATATCAATGATAGCGGGTGATTAAAATGGAAAAAACATTAAAAATATCTAAAATAAGGGAAGGAACAGTTATAGACCATATACCAGCAGGGAAGGCCTTAAAAGTTTTAGATATACTTAATATATATGAAAATAACTCTATAAGTATAGGCATAAGGGTTTTAAGCAATAAGATAGAATATAAGGATGTCATTAAAATTGAGAATAGATTTCTGGAAAAAATAGAGCTCGATAAAATATCGTTACTCGCACCATCAGCAACAATAAGCATAATAAAAAATTATGTAATAATAGAAAAATTCAGTGTCGATATGCCCAGTAAAATAAAAGGCATATTAAAATGTACGAATCAGAACTGTATAACAAATTCCGGTGAACCGGTTAAATCAGAGTTCAGTATAATATCAAAGAAACCACTGGTAGTGAAATGTATATACTGTAAGCGCGAAATGAAGGAAAACGAAGTAACCGATAATATATAGTTATAATATCCGGCACGTGGATCCCGGAATCCCATTTCGCAACAACTGAAGAAAACGGTATTAATGTAATGTTCATAAATAGATGCTGTAAACGTTACACAGGCAAATAACATTTCCTGATAATGGGATCATTAGGCATCAAAAACTTCCTGGAAAATGGATTAAAGTAGGAATATTTCAATTATTCAATAATAATTAATACATGCATACTCCAGTAACAGAGACCACAATACAATTAGATATCTAAAATTAAATATCCACCAGAATTTTTCCATACTATGTTTTTGTTTTTTATATCTATTTCATTTTTATTAATGCCATATACAAAGGATTCATATTCTCCACCTTCTCCGGCTATGTTTATTCGATATTTTTTGTATATCTCTTTTAAATGGTTAAAATAATCATAATTTATTGTTTTGCCAAGGTCATCTTTACCGAACCCCTCCGCAGAAACGGATATTATCATTGCCTTTATATTTCTTAGTAATAGCTCTTCTATAATATATTCCTGTTTTTTCCTCCATAACGGTGAAAAAACTATGGTTTTTTTATTATAAACCAATCTCTCTATTCTTGTTTTCTGATAATCGGAGGCTATTGCACCTGTAATAATAGCATCAACACCATTTATACTTTTTATGTATTCATCAAAAGTTTTTTCACCTATATATTTTATTTCAAAATTTAATAGTGATGCTGGATATTTCGCCATTCCAGAGTTTGGATAATGAAACATCATTGAATATTCGTCGGGTATTATTGTTATGCCATATAATATATCATAACCATGCTCCATAGCTATCATTGTTGATAAAAACGAATCTTTGCCACCGGAGAATAGTGTTACCGCTTTCATGACTGGTAATTAAATAATTATATATAATTCATTATTCTAATAACACTACATTATAATAAATATCATTCTAATAAAGTATTAATAGTCAATTCAAATTCTTATATGTGAAATATATAATTATTTTTGTTATTCTCACTTTCCTGGCGTTAATATCATTTATTTACTATATATTAAATGTCTATTATTCTACAAATTATAAACAGGTAAAAAATTCAAATAATATTAATTTAAACAATACAATGATCCTTATTCCTGTATATAAGGAGAATGTAGAAACATTTGAAAATGTTATAAGGGCAGTAAAATATCAGGGTGTCAGGTTTATTGTTGTTGGTGATGGTATCGACAGCAATGAACCATACAGGTCAGTAACAGAAAAGTATGGTGGCAAATTCATCTTAAAGGATCATGGTGGTAAGAGAAAGGCACTTGCAGAGGGTATGAAATATGTGGATACAGATTATGTAATGTTTGTTGACAGTGATACAGTAATACCTACCAATGCAATGAAGGATATGCTAACAAACTTTAAGGATAATGTGGCAGGTGTAAGTGTTAATATAAGAATTAAACAGGATAACTCTAAAGTTTCATATGCATCCGAATTTCTGGAAAGAACAAGGGAAGTTATATTCAGGGCAATGTCATATCATGGAAGCATAATGATTGCCGATGGTAGATGTGTATTATATAAAACAGATACAGTAAAGGATTATGTCACATCACCGGCTTTTAAAGATAAGCAGGTTTTAGGCAAAACTACAATTTCTGGTGATGATATAGAACTAACAAGCTATTTAATAAAAACCGGGCATAAAGTTGTTAAGGATTATAATGTTACAGTTGAAACGGACTCACAGAAAGATTTCAGAAAGTTTATGCACCAGCAGATTAGATGGGCAAGAAATGGCTGGTACTATTTCTTTAAAAATATATCAAACGGTACAACAAAAAAGGCCGGGTGGTTCTATGCATTTGATGTTTTATATATGTATATAATACCATTTTTTGGACTTGCATTTTTATTATACAGGTCATTTTTAACACTGCACCACCTCACCTATTTTGGTGATCTCTCACCTGTGAGAATATGGCATTACATAATTTTTAGTTTATTGCCAATCAGCCACAGCACATCAAGATACAGCATACCACACTTTGGCAAAGTTTTATATTTCATATTTATTGATAAGTTAGCGGTAGATTTACTGGGTATACTGGGTAATTCAATATTTGTTGTAACAGTAATGCTCAAAATACAGAAGCAGAGATTAAGGACACTTGGATACGGCGCTTTAGGCCTATTAATCATGTTCATGGCCAATATATATGGATTTTTTACATTCTGGAAGCAATCAAAATGGATGACAAGATGAATTAGTTATCTATATCAACGTTTACTTTCAATTCACTTCCGTCCTTTAATTTCAATTCATCTCTTAAATATATGTCAGCAATAATTTCTATAACGTCCGTATATGAGCTCCTTTCAGGAAATATTAAAAAGCACTTTATGCCATCTATATGTGCTTTAAAGCATTTAACACCGCCAAAAGTCCTTTCATTATCATTGAAACCCTCTATATGTATGCCATCTGCACTTCTTATACTCCTTAGAATGTTTTCATATTCACCATTTACCTTTACATTCAATGTTCCAGGATATGGTTTTATTCCAAGTTTCTCCTCAAACTGTTTCATATAACCTTCCTTTGATATGTAGTATTTACCCTCCCCCAGACCGTTTTTGACGTTTCCGCCTAATTCGAAATTCTGATGCATTTCAAGTATTGAATGCAGTTCATTTAGTTCATAATATAATAAATCAAGGGACTTTTCAAGCAATATTATTTTCTGTTTTCTATTATCCATTGTTCTATCTATAAATTTATTCCTGTATAAGTTTATTATAATTCTTGATGCTGTTTGCTGGCTTATTTTCATCTCCTTTGCAAGTTCAGCAGATGATATAAAAACAACGTTTTTACTCCCTGATTTATTTTTCAGTATTTTAATAGCGTTATAAACATTATAATCCATGGAGTGTTATGCTAAATTGATATAAATATTATTTTAACATAGTAAACGGAAAATCCAAATTACCACCAGTAGATTATCTATATACAGTCTACTGATAATGGAATTCCTTATTACATTTACGATATATTCCACTCCATATATATTCAATTTATTGCCACGGCATGGAGAGAACAGGTTATTAAGCAAACATCATTTCTTAAAAACTGGAAGCCGTTATATAAGATTTTTCAAAAGGAATAAACATGCAACTATTAATATGTTAAAATTAATGTAAATTTTTATTTACTTATCAACAATAATGCCGCCATTCAATGCAATATCATGGCAAAAAATATAGAATTAAGGATTTATGGAACGACATGTGATGGTTGCACAGGTGTTGAGGAGGTATATGTGGCCAAAAGATTGGCAGGCAATTGTAAAAGTCGATGATAATGTTGATCCAGAAGAACTTGAAAAACTCGATGCGTTCACAAAAATATTGGGGATTAGCAGAAATTGTTTATTAATTTACTGCAGGTGTTAAAGTCTGACATTGTACAAACGTTTATATATATTTACGTATTAATATTTATGTATATAAAAAAATCAAAATATTATTAAGCGTAGGAATTATATTTATTATGGTCTCCATGACCGGGATGTCAGCTATGTGGAATGAAACGCAGCAAACCAATGCAATAGAACCATCAGTAACCACGTCTACTAATTTATACAATAGTTTCAATAGTGGCATATTTGAATACAGGTTTTCAATTAATAATTATAAATATTATTTTATAGCCTATATTTCCATAGAAAATAACGGTACAGTCAGATTAACTCCATACATATCAAACACATCATATGTACCTGATAATATAGTTTACCAGACAGATGTTATATATTATAAAATGCAGATTAAATCTTTACAGTTTGAATATCCAGGGTATGCCAGCAATATTATCAAAAACAATAATACCACATTTGATATGAATAGAAATGTAAAAAAAGACAATGATTTAATTTCATATATTAATGAAAATATTATAAACAAAAAACATAATATGACTATGAACATCAATTTAATTAGATATTCGGGCAATATTATGAATTATCTTAAAAATGAAAGACTGAACAATAGATATTATTTCTTTATTCCGGAACTAATATCTCCAAAATATGATATTGGTGTGAATAATATTAATCATATACAAAAATTCACATTAAACAATATATATCCAATGCGTCTTCCTATAAGTACATGCGTATCCGGTACAGCAGCCATGCTTCAAAAAGACAACCCCGTATCTCATGTAAATGTATGGTATGCATGCACTTATCTCATTGTAACTAATTTTAACTCAGGTTCATATTCATATTTGATGTGTGCAGAAACGGAATCATCTCTTCATAATTGGTGGCTTGGATACAAATGTATAAACGCATCTGAGAATGGCAAGAATACAGAGGTAAGTGCATACGGCAATGCATGCTTTTATGGTGTATTTCCTCCTGGGGATTTGGATTTATGGTTTACCTATCCAGAAATCGATGTACATGCATATTTAGATGGAACCACAACAGTTTATATTTATAATACCATATATGCTCAAATTACTACTAACCCACCAACTATCTGTACATGGAGTGATCAAACTTTATTCAGTGGTGATTTCTCCGGTTACAAATGTGTAATTCAATATGTAGTAAATTAATCTGGGGTGATAAAATGAAAGAAAGAAAAATAAATACATGGCCTTTAATAACTATATTATTATCTTTGATACTTCTTATAATTGATATATTTATAATTTTTATAATTGATATGAATATTTTTCCTTACTCTAATAAAATTGCGATGTTAGATTTATTACTAACAACATCTTTGCTTATAATAATTCCAAATATTTACCTTGTATTTTTTAATATAAAAAAGAAAATATTTTTTTATATTTATTTTGCAATTATATTTGCATGGGTAGAATATTCCTTTTCATTGATGGCGTTCCTATTTATAATACCACTTATAATTGAATTAATTTATGTTATTACATTGAATAGTTCAGAAAAGTCGACATAATGGAAGTGTTTCAGAAGAGATGCCCTTTATAAATACACAAAATTATGTACACGATCTCTATTTTATAATTGTTCAAGTATAAGGTAATATATTCCAATTTCTCCATTATCAAACTATCTAATTCTAATTGAACCGTAACAGTATCCACCGGGGTGCAAGGTAGCTCACCTAATAAATGTGGAATGATTTTTTATTTGATATTATTATTATCTTTATATTATCATTTTTCAGGATCTTTATTAATCCCCTATCATTTGTCATTACGTATGCATTTAGTTTTTTTGCCATTAAGTGTATACAGTTATCTGCTTTGCCATATGATGGTATTATATTGAAATTATCTGCATATTTTAAAGCAGCTTTGGCATACCAGTTGCCTTTGCTCAGGCCATTTAGCTCATCTATTACGCACTCTGGTATAAAAATTTTAAATGTCTGAACAAGTTTTGTAATCTCTATTTTTATGTCTATTTTATTTTTTATTGCATATATTAATGCATTGGTATCAAGTATAAGATTTTCCATTATAAATCATTTAGATACTTCAGCTATTGCTATGTTTTTCTTTATTTTTTTAATTAATACCCTTACATGCTCCCCTTTTTTTACATTGGGTATATATATTGTATACTCACCATAAAATGCATGGCCTTCACCAGATCTTCCTATTTCTGAAACCACTACGCTGTATGTTTTTCCCTCAAGCAATTCGTCTTCATTTTCCTTTATTTCCCTAGTTATTTTTATAGGATGTTGTGCACCACATGCCTTACATACCAGTAGATATGTACGTCCAACCTTTTCTATTGTAGTGTCAGGTGAGTTACATTCGTAGCACAGAACATAAGCTGCCATATACTCGTTCATCTTTTCCCGTAAATCATCTTCTTTTATTTTTCTATTTATAATCAACCTTCTTGACACTATGTTTGCGCCAATGCCGAATTTCTTCGTCAAATATTTCATGATATCTTCTGGATTTCTGTTTAACATATCTGCTATATCAAGGAAATTTCTTATTATAGTTGATTTTCCCTCATAAATAATTTCAGGGTCAGGTACCTTTAACCTCTCCTCCGTTTTATTTTTCTGTGATAATACATCGGATGCTTCATTTAACAATTTATTATAATCAAATTCCATAACATATAATTTCATACTTGCTTATTAATATTATTTAACTGGGGTTTCGCGTTGATTAGATCCAGATCTATTATATATTTTCTGGAGATAATACCTACAACATCTGGCAGAGGATATTAGAAATCGGGCTATTATTTACCTCTCCACCCTTTCCACAAAATTCTTCAATGATGGATACAGGTATATTCCATATTTTTCCAGGAAAACAGATGTTGCAGGTTGCATTCCAAACACATTTTTACCGGTACTGTAGGCATATTATCCATGAGGTACCTTCAATATTGTCTTACAGCATTCTTCATTTTTATATCATCTACTACCAGACTCCTATCTACTTTATGGAATTTATCCACCCCGGAAACAGAAAATCCATTTATGCAAAATTAATATTATTTAATTAGTTATACATAAAATAAAATGTACACAATAATATTTTTTATAATAAAAATGATATTATGTTATAGTGCTGTCCGACGAGCCATTAATATAAGTTATTATATTGTATAAAATATTAAAATTGTTAAAATATAAATGTACAAATCTAATAATTTGTCAGTACAATAAGAACATATAAATACTACCATCTATTAACATTATGTATGAAAGAAAAAAATGAGAAACTTACATTGAGGATCTCAGACGAGGAACTGAAAGAAATAGACAGTTTTCTTTCAACCAACGTTAATTTTACAAACAGGTCTGAGTTTATAAGGTTTGCAACAATGGAATACATAGCAAATCAGAGAATTGGGATAATAACAAAAAATAACAGTATACACACAGAACCTATAGTAGAAAAAACACTTTCAAAGGCAATCAATTTCGGTTATTTCAAAAATTTAGACTCAGCATACGAGGAGATAATAAATGAAGCATGGAGAAAAAGTTTGATATCCTCACTTATAAACATGAGAATAGAGGAGATGGAAAAAATTGAAAAAACAATGAGTAAAGAGGTGAAATATGATAAAATATGATAATATACAGGATGTTATATCGGCAAGCCCAATGGATTATTTTTCATTTATAACATGTAATAATGATACTTACAGGAACATGCCAGAGGAAATAAAAAACATATCATCATTCTATTACGTGCTGAATATGGTAAATAAACATTATATAGAGGAATTTACAAATTATAATTATAAAAATAGTTATAATGATAACGATATAACAATAGAGAAGGGAGAGAAGGCAACTAAATATAAGTTTGTAAGGCTATGCAGTATTGACAAACTTTCAAACAATGTTATTAATATAATATCAGATGCGGCAATTTATGTATTTATTGATAATGAAAATAACATGTTTAGCGAGATATATAAATACCTTAACGCAAGAAGCATGTCCTATATAAAAATAATATATAACGGACAGTATAAAATAAATAACAGGTCTTTCACATCAACAAAGAGATTATTTGACTATATAATGGATAATTACTATCTGTAACTGTCTTCCTTATTTATTATTGAGACATATATGTTTTCAAGGTTATCATATTTTTCAACATAATTTATTTTTAAGCCTTCGTTTAATAAATCATTTATAACCTCATAGTTATCAAAATTTTTATTCTTTTCTATTATTATATAATCATTATCTACTGTATAATTAATTATCTTATTGCTTATGATTTTTATTTTATTGTCAGCAGTAATTTTTAGCAGATCCTTATTTTCCACCATTTTCGAATCATGGCCTATATTGCCCTTATTTATTATAATGGTTCTATCACACACTTCCCTGGCCTCATAAATTAAGTGTGTACTCAGCAATACTAAATGTTCCTTAGAAATCCTTTTTATCAGTCCTCTTATATCATACATACCTTTTGGGTCAAGTCCAAACGTCGGCTCATCAAGTATTATTATTTCAGGATCCCCAAGCATTGCCACCGCTAAAGCTAATCTCTGTTTCATACCTCTTGAATATGCACCTGTTTTCCTATTAACAAATTCTGTTATATTTGTTTCATCCTTCAGTCTTTTAACCTCTATCGCATAATCCTCTTTCGATATTCCCCTTATTTTCTGTGTAAATTCAAGTATTTCAGTACCTGATAGATATGGATAAAATTCAGGCTGCTCTATTAACGATCCAACATATTTCATTGCCTTTTCCGGGTATTGTGACACATTTATATTATTTATTTCAACCCTTCCTGATGTTGGCTTTATTATATTTGTCGCAAGTTTTAACATTGTTGTTTTACCCGCACCATTTGGCCCAAGCAATCCAACACATCCATGGCTATTTATATCAATATTTATATTGTTCAGTGCAGTTAATTTTCCATATCTTTTTGTTAAAGAATCCATAAATATTTCCATTAAGAAACCTCCTTTCTTTCAAATAAAAACATGCCTATAATAAATGAAACAACAAGATAGATAAGCATTACAAGCATTGCAAGTATCACATCACTGAATGGCGCAGGTGAAATACTGGGTTTAGCCAGAAAATCCGTTGTATTTATATTCATATAAACCCTGTCTATTATTGTTGCAGCCTCATTCAATAGATATGTTGGTGTTACCTTATATAATAATTCTATTATTAGGGAACCAGCCTCAAAAACTATATAATATATTATAAAAACGCTGATATATGCATACGTATTCTTATTAAAAATTGCACTTATCATAAATGTTATTGACATTATAGATAATATAAATAAAATTAATAATCCCAGTGAATAATAAAAATCTACTGGTGGCAAATTTTTAAAGAGGAACCCCAGTGTTCCGAGCTCAAACACCGTATAAATAGCCACAATTATTAATGTAACGGTAACGGCGGCTAAATACTTTCCTATATATAGTTTATATCTATTTATTGGCAGAGGAAATATATAATATGCGGTTCTATTCTCTATTTCACTTGATAATGCCGGAGACCCAAAAAACACCGATGCAAATACGGGTATATTGGCCAGGATAAATGTCCATATATAGTAAAACAGTGTTTCCTTTAATGAGGGCGATAATGATGTTGATCCGAGAAATCCCGGTAAAGTATTTACATACCTTAATGAAAAATACACCATCATAACACCTATTACAAGTATCAAAAATAGCATCAAATAAAAGCTTTTTGACCTGTAATAATTTTTTATGTATTGAAAATAAATTGTAGATAATTTGGACATGTCAATCATATTACTTTTTAATATTTATGCTTTTAAGGATGGTAATAAGATTGTTGAATCCCATATCCATTTTGATGGTAATATTGTTTTTATTTACTGTTATCACGGGTTTTGATATATTTATATTTGTTATATTGGATATGCCTGTTATATTAGTTCCTCCCGATACATTGGTCAGGTTTGTGTAATTCATTACTTTAAACACACCGAGCTCTGCCTTAAATTCTGTCATATTATACGGTGTTACATTTATATACGTATTATTGTGCGTTGAATTTACTGTAATATAATTTACATTCAGTGATTTATTTTTTAATGAATAATACATTGATAAATTCTGGTTTGTATTTATATAACCGGTCAATGAATGTGCATTTTTATTATCTTTACTGGCAATTATTGAATAATTTATTGCATTATGCTCTCCCATAACCACATATTTATCCGAAATTACATAAAAGTAAAGATTTACTGTTGCATTGGTAACATTTTTATTTCCTGTAAATTCTGATAGAATAAGCCCAAGGCTTACATTTTTTGCTTCAAAGACAGTAACGCCTTTATATGTACTGCTTGTCAGGCTTATGTTACTGCTGCTATTTGAACCTGAACCTGTTGAGGTTGAGTTTCCTTTACCAGCATGTGATACATAATTATTATTTATTATATTATTACTGGACGCATTCAATACAACCCCAAATGAATTATTATCATAAAATATGTAATATAAAGAATTATTATGATTTACAGTTGATATAAAAGTTGAATTTCCAGGTATATAATTCATAGGATCATATGTTGTGGCCTGATTTGATTTGTTGAAATATTGATATGCATAATACCCTGAAGGCGCAACAATAGCTACTGCAACCAGAATGATAATAATCTTTAATGTTATGGGTTTCATGATAGTTCTATATCATTAATTCCGTATAAATACTTTATCAATAAAGCTTAATAAAAAATGAATGGTTAAATATCAAAAAACAATACAGAAATAAGCTCCGGTAGTGTAGCCAGGCCAAGCATTAGGGACTCTCAATCCCCCGACTCGGGTCCAAATCCCGGCCGGAGCACTTTTATAAATGTTTAATGCGTATACCATAAGAATGGATAAATATCCTTACCCCTTTATATACTCTCAATCCACATTTTATAATATAAAAATAACATTATATAATTTATAAATTATATTACAATAGAAATAAAATTAAAATTCTTTGTTAATAAATCCCTTGGCCTGAAGATATTTTGTATATGAATTAAAGAAGACATTCCTCTGCATATTTTTGATTATCTTACCGGTCTTTGCCTTCCATGTGAAATCATACAGGTCATATTTATCAAATTTATCAGTATTATATGTTCTTTCATACTGGGAAATCAGGATCTCAAACTCTTTAAATACCTTCCTGTAAATGATTGTGTGGTTATATGCATCTAAGGTTTGCTGCCTTCCATTAATCCTCTTCCTGCTATTCTTAATTGTCCTCATCCTCCTCATCATCCTCCCAGTCATATGGTTCCACACCGGAGTCTTCAGGATCTACTGTTTTCTTTTCTGGATAATCCCCCCGGCCTTCCGGTTCTGTCCCCTTAAATTCAGGACCATTGTTTTCTGGATCACGGTCATATAAATCCAGGTTATAATCTTCGGGTAAAAAATTATGGCAAAAATGATAGCTTCTAACATTGAAATTAGAAGTAAGTGATGATAATGGTATAATATTACCAGTTAATGCTGTTTGGCTTAAATTTAGATTGTTTTTCTCCATTTTACTGGACGATTTTATAGTAAGATTTAATGGCCTTACCACATCTTTTTTGTTTATCATTGCCCATCACCTTTTATGATGATAGCATCCAGTACATTTTCATAGTCCTGCAGCGTTATAGCCTTAACTCCCTGGGACACCCCACTTGATGGCCTTATTGCTTTTAATGAAATTCTGGCAATTCCCCCAAGGTTTGTAAGAATTATAAGGTCATTATCCCCCTCGGGTTCATTAAGGATCTTAAACCAGTTGGCGTTGAGTGTTACCCCCCTTGATCCTCTAACAGTTCTCGGAATATTAAGTTCCATTCTTTTAACATAGCCATTCTGTGATACCAGGACAATCATTTTTTACCACCCCCAAAAGAATCCAGTGTTATTTTTTCTGTTACCTGTTTTTGTTTATTTTTATCATTGTTTTTAATCCCTTTAATGTCATTAGGTATAATATTACCCATTGATACAGTTTGATGTAAATTTAGACTGTTTTTCTCCATTTTACTGGATAATTTTTTAGCATTAAATAAGTCTCCTTGGAAGTTAAAAATAGATGATAACTTTTTAACTGAATTTTTAAATTGATATAAGTGGTTTCCACCTTGTTTTTTAGAGATGATAGTACTGGGGTGTATGTTACAATACGTAAGGTCGAAGGCATATATTTTATTTAATATCACGTATCGAAGGTATATTTTTTTATTGACCAGGAAGGTAAAATTTGAAGACCTTTTTTCTTTATTTATTTTATGGCCACAATTACAAATTAAGAAAATTAATATATAAAATTAGATTATATGAATTATGCTGCTTATAGATAAAAATGGTAAGGTCAATATCGGGGAAGTTATAGCTTTTATTGGGATGGCATGCGGCATTCTATTAATCTTATCAGGCATTGGAGTAATCCACTAAAATATTATTTGTAAGGTAGCCATACTATTAACGCCCGGGGTAACGGAATTTCTATGTTAAAATCCATGGTGATAAATGTGTTTTATAGGTCAATTTTGAAGTTAAAAGGTATGGCGGGTATAATATTACCCCTAAGGTACATTACCTTCTAAAATTACATTATACAGACGGCAAGATTTAAGTATAGATAAAAGATAATCTATTATGCCAAAATATGAAGATAAAAGGAACCCCTATGCAGGAGCATTTGGTATTATAGGTCTTGCCTTATCTATTGCACTTCTAATTTGGGCTCTATCAGGCCTAATTTAATAAGCATTTTTTATTCGAAGGAAATTTCTTATACTCTTTGTTTTTGATACTTCATTACCATGATGGGAATAACATATTTTGGGGGGTATATAATTCATCATGGAAGGTATTTTACTGCCCTTAAAACTTAATATAAGAGGGCATTATAAAAATTTAGGTGCCAGTATTTAAAAGAAGCATGATTGAAAAAATTTGAAGGGGGGCGTAGATTAATTCTACAAAAATACAAATATTTATATTTAGAATAATGATATATTTGTATGGCACTTTCAATAATAAATAAAGCTTTTAGCCCAGATTATGAGCTTGCGAACAGTATAATAAAAACAAACCATTTAGATGGAAATGACCCTGATATTACAGAAAAGGTAAGTCAAATAAGAGTAGATTATACTGTAAAAGATGCTGTATATGAATTACTTGCAGAATCTATAATAAAAGAAAACCATTTAAATAAAAATGATCCCAATATTACAAAAGAATTAAACCAATTGAAAATAGATGATAACGTAAAAAAAGGGATATATAAAATACTTAGAATTCCATGATTAGTTATGCAGCACTGGCAGAATCTGCATCGGTTATATTAACAATTTATTTTATTATAGCGAGCGTACTTATCCAACCTTTTCAGAACATTGGAATGTTATACGTTATAGTTAACGCCTATAGAAAATAGGCACTTGCGGTTTTTATCCTTTTTAGCATTTCTATTATCATGGCTTTAATGAATATATTTTATTCAATTCTATTCTTTATTGCATCAATGATAATGTTGGGCATTGCCTTACAGTATCTTTTTTCTTTTCTCAACAAGATACGTTAGAATTAAAATAA
>JAJZZE010000030.1 GCA_021797735.1 Thermoplasmata archaeon
CACGTTCAAGAACATATGCCCTTTTATTATTTGATATCAGTTTAGAGATTTTAGCGTTGTCTATAACACCATTATCGATTGCATCCACAACTGCCTGAAAATTTGACCCATTGCCTGAGGCAAGTACCACAATACTGAACATGGCATGTTATTGCCTTTTGAGTTAAAAATTATTTGCTGGTTTTCAATGAATAAATTTATAATACTATAGTGATAAATTATTTACTAATACTATTACAGATATATATATATAACCATGTATTAATATCATTATCAATCGAAGGAAAATGTTGATAATAGGGGTGATAGTAGCAGTGTTTGTAATGATAGCTTTTCTGCCAACAGTAGATTCCATGCCAGCAAATGGAAATACTGCAAACGTGGAAACAGGGTGTGGCCATAACGGTGGATCGGTTACCTTTAAGGATATACTTAATCAGTATCTCTTTAAAACACACTTTTCGGCTTACTGGAAATATAGTTGCCTTAATGGTAGCAGTGTGAAGGAGTATTCCCCATCATGGTCTTTCAATAAGAATGGTTGGGACTTAGTTGCATGGATTCATATGGATAAGGCAGAGTGGGCACATAAGAAGGCTGGTGATTGGATGGCATACGGTGATGGGGAATATCACGTTGGAATATGGTATATATCAACTACACAATCATTTTATTCCAGTGTAACTGTATCCCCTCATTCCTATGGGTATAGCACATTTAACGCAGGCAACGGATATGTCTCTTAAGAAGCCCTATGGAATTTAAAGAGCACAAAAAATTATTTATTTTTATTTCGATTATTATTGTTCTATTCCTTATATCTGGTAGTTTTACTATTTATGATAATTCTCTGACCTTCAAATACACAAACACAGTGAATCCTTATTCTCCGGGTAAGTATATGAACTATACAGTATGCGATGTTAAAAATTCAGGATGTAATAATAATATTTCAGGTTATATTAATGTTACATCCTTCAAAGATTATATTTCCATAAATACTGCATTTAAATATATTTGCGATTATTATAGTAACGGGTCATATGCAGGCCACTCTCTCTTATTTTCCAAATCGAAGGAAATCAAAATTTTGAAGAAAAATAACGACCTGTTTTTTAATAATACAGAAGTTAATTTACCATTTTTCTGGTCAGGTAAAACGTTATCTCATTATAAATCAGTATATGAAAACGTTTCATGTGTTTCACCATCAATGATTAGTAGTAGAGGTATTTTTAAATACCATGCAGGGAATTATATTACTACTGCAGATACCGGGCATGTATCCAGTAATGATGAGCATGTAGTAAATAGCTCAGATAAGAATTTCGATAATTTTGCAACATATAACATTCTTGGTGAATCTATTTATGATGCCCATTCGAGGTTACTTGACGAAATGTGTGGAAACAATGTTATAATTAATTACATGCTCGGGCTCCATGTTGATGTAAACGGGACATATTTCCCCCTGTCAATTAATATGGTTCTAAATAAAACTAATACGATCGTATTCCCACTCGATTATGTATACATTGCAGCAGTATATGCCCTTGTTGCCATTGCCCCTGCCCTTATTATAATAATACCGGTTGCAGCAATACTTGGTATAAAAGCATACAGAGGGCACAGGCATAAGAAGGTGAAAGGCCGTGGAAAATGACAATGTGATAACATGTTCCAATCTATCTAAAAACTACGGTAAAAACATTATCTTTGATAATTTGAGCATAGATATACCTGGAGGCATTACGGGGCTGGTGGCTCCAAACGGTTATGGGAAAACCACATTTATAGAGATGTGCTGCGGGCTGAGAAGCATAACATCAGGAGAGATCAAAATACTGGGTAAAAATATAAGCAATGCAAAAGAGCACATCGGCCTAATAAGTGATAAGCCCGTATTTCCTCCAAATATAACCGTTGAAGATTATATAAAAATAATTTCTGATCTGTACAATGTTGATATAGATGCAAACCTCTTGGAATTATCAGAAATTAAAAAAGTATATAAATACAGGATAAGGGAACTGTCTGCAGGATACTTGAAAAGGTTTGCATTTGTTATATCCATGCTGCATGAACCTGAACTTGTGTTTGCAGATGAACCATTTTCAAACGTTGACATAAATGCCATAAAATCAATGCAAAGTATGGTCCAAAATTATAATAAAAAGGGCATATCCTTTATCATAGCATCCCATGATTTAAAAGAATTGACAGACATATCTGATAGGGTATTACTCATAGACGGCCAAAAACTGAAGGAGATAAAATATGAGAAGAATAAAAACGTAGTAGAGATAGCTTCATCAAACAATGATGAATTATATGATTACCTGAAGGGTGATTTTGATGCAATCAAGGGAGAAAATCTAACTGTGTACTACGATGAAATAAAGGAGTTGTTATTAAAATTATCAAATTACAGCGGTGATATAATGAAAATTAAGACCATAGATTCAAAAGAGGGATTATTGAATGAAATCGATCATGCCATTAATAAAGATTGAGCTGAAAAACAGGAATGTTATTCTATATTTCTTAAGCATAATAGTAATAGAAATATTACTGTCATTTTTTATCAGCTCAGAAAAGATACCAGACAGTGGTAAATTGCTGACAGCTTCAATAATCACATTTGTATTCATGGGATTAATAATGTCTATTGGTCTGATTGAGAATATTAAAAATGATATAACGGATAATTTAATAAAGACCTATATAACCTACCCTTTTTCCGCATTAAAGTATATAATATCAAAGCTGGCTATATACCTGCTGTTTGATTTACTGATACTGGTTGCAGGCGTCTTTATCACTCTATCCATTATAAATTATATAAATTATAACAGCATAGAGCTATTGCTGGCCAGCTCATTATACACATTATTTTCAATTTTAGCAATTTTTTTAATTTCAATAGTTTTTTCACGCTTCAGCATCATCTCTGAAATAATTTCAGTATTTTATTATTTTATCATCTTTTCATACACACTGGTATCTATTACTGGGAAATCAGCAATATCAATGCTTCCATTCCTGTATTATTTTAGTTCTATTATTCATGTAAGTATACATAACTATAATACTGCAAATTTACTGATGATGCCCTTATTATTCATTGTACTTATAATATTCTCATTCATATTACTGGTATATTCTGGGTGGAAATTATTTTATAATTTTAAATAAAATTTGTAAATTCTTATAACTGGTAGGGAATCAAATATATTTTGACACAGTTCTAGTGTATGGTGTAATTATTTAGTGTTAGCGATAAGGATAAGAACGAAGCAATCAAACGCTTTGGAAAAATAATTTTTATGCATTTTATTTAAATAGAAAAATTATTATTTATTTAATCCCCGAGTTCTTTTAATTCCTTTTTGGAGAATAGTATTTCCTTCAGTTCCCTGTCAAGCTCAGGATCGTTTCTTCTCAGATATTCAAGCAGAAGTGAGAAATGCTCCTTCTCGTCATCCCTGTTGTGCCTTATTACATCCTTCAATACAGAATCCTTTGTAGCATCCAGCCTCTCATCATAGAACATTATTGCCTGCATTTCCTCTATTAATGACTGCCTGGCCCTTGACATATCCTTTG
>JAJZZE010000006.1 GCA_021797735.1 Thermoplasmata archaeon
CTGTAATCCCTCTCAACAAGATCGACAAGTGCCAGCCCACCCAACGAATATGTTACACTTTCCTTTGGCATAGTGTATTAAGGCTTTTAATCTATATATTTTCTTTCAAAATGGCGAAGTCAAGTTACAAGGCATTTGATTCTGTTATGCACAGGTATGGTATAGGGTAATGTATCATCATTGCCGACAGGAGCCTTGCATCCTATGATATGCCAGAGAAAAAGGAGATATACCTCATTGTTGCAATCAGGAGGGATTTCAGCATAGTTGATTTCACCATGCCATTAGAAAGATCATTCATATACAACAGTAGGGGTGATCTGCACCACATTTCCGTTCACCCTCTTATTCTCGACCTCATAATAGTAGACATTCCCACCAATTTTCTTTCCCCTAATAAACGACATATGTAGTGTCTATTAAGCACTACCAAAAGATGTTCCAATATCAGGGAAAAGTGCTAAACCAAAGGAAATTACACATGTAGATTACTTGAAAAGTCTAAGAGTATTCTGACGCCATATTTTTAAATTTTCATCCACCATATAAATAATAGAATATTGAGAAACAGCATAATTATAAAATTATTTTTTTGCTAAATGTGTCTCTTTAGCCTTTTCATTTCCAAGCCATATTGTAAGTAAACCAAAGGCTATTACCGGTGCAACAAAGGCTGTAAGCCCACTATCTGCCCAGCCCCCATATTCAACTCCATAAAATATATAAAAACCAGAACCCATAACCAATAATATAATTCCTGTAATTCTATATAAATTAATGATTGTAAAGTATTCTAAAATCCCTCTCATAATTTCAATGAATAAAAAACAATATATATAGTTTTACTATTTTTGTTGCTATAGAGTCATAATTCTATCTATCCACCGGTTTAATAATTCCAATTACATAAAATTACCATAGAATGATTTTCAACTGTGGCCATGCTTTAATCCAGCGTTTCACTTTTTGCATATAAATATCCTCAATTACCAAGCTTTTATTTGGTCCTATTACCAGGTTAAACAAATATTCCAGGGGCCTGATAAGGCTAAAACGACCCCAGCTATAGCTAAAAGGTCATTCAGGTGAAGCAATAGTACCAGAACGTTTTGCCTCAAGCTGGCGAACTAATCCAGAAAGTCGACGGATAGAGGGAAATTTGTATCCCACAGTCGATAGATAATAAGAAATAGTATTATTGCATTATTAACAATAAAAACATTTTAATAAGCATCAGCAATACAGCACTATAGCCGTGATAGCTCAGTTGGGAGAGCGCCAGACTGAAGATCTGGAGGTCGCTGGTTCAATCCCGGCTCACGGCATATTAAACCATTTATTTTATAAATAATATTATAAATTACTCAATTCTAATTATTATGATATTGTCATAGCATTCATGAGTTTCTCTTTACATTATGAGGTACTAAAGTTATAAGTGGTAACTACACACTGGCTTTAGGTCTTTCAGGGATGACTATTTTCAGCAAGAAACTGTATAAAAAAATAATTATTTACCTAACTAAATATAGGTACCATTTTTAAATGAAAATATTTATATAATGTGTTGTGCATACACATTATAATGAATACGATAATATTTACTCAGCAATTATTCTTTTTGTTGCTTCAGTAAATATTATCTTCATTTAAAAAAAAATTTTTGGAGGTAATATGATGTGTGTGTTTGATAGTATAGACTATGGCGATTTTTTTAATATGGGAGAGTACAGTAGATTAGGTATAAATACCGAAAAAAGGAGAATAAAAATCTTTGATACAACATTAAGGGATGGAGAGCAATCTCCTGGTGTGTATTTTAATAAAAATACAAAAACAAATATTGCATTAAAATTATATGATTTAGGTGTTGACATGATAGAAGCAGGTTTTCCTGCAGTTTCAGATGAGGAATTTGAGACAATAAAAGGCCTTAATAATATAATAGATAATGTATGTTCATTATCAAGATGTAATATCAATGATATAAACAAAGTAATAGATTCAAATTCAAACACAATCCATTTATTTATAGCAACCTCTGACATACATATGGAATATAAGTTAAAAATGACCCGGGAGGAAGTTAGTAAAAGGATAATAGACTCAATAGATTATGCAAAGGACCATGGATTAAAAGTAATATTTTCACCGGAGGATGCAACAAGAACAGATATTAATTTTTTAAGGGAAATTATATCAGGGATAAATAATAAGGTTGAAACAATAAATATACCGGATACCATAGGAATAATGAATCCAATATCAATGTATTATTTTATAAAAAAGATAAGGGAATTTACAAAAAACAATATAAGTGTTCATTGCCACAATGACTTCGGACTGGCAACAGCGAATACATTATCAGGATTAATTGCAGGTGCAGATGAGGTACAGGTAACGGTTAATGGCATTGGAGAGAGGTCAGGCAATGCAGCCTTAGAGGAGGTTGTATCATCAGTTTATGGATTCCTAAATTCATATACCGGTATAAAAATGGAAAAATTATATGAAATATCAAAATACATTTCATCTGAAAGCAATATAACACCACAGAAAAACAAGGCAATAATAGGAGAAAATGCATTTGCCCACGAGGCCGGAATACACGTTCAGGGAATAATAAACAATTCAAGGACATACGAGGCAATAAATCCTGAATTATTCAACATAAAAAGAAAAATAGTAATTGGAAAACATTCTGGAAAGGCAGCAATAAAATATATATTAGAAAATAATGGAATAAACAAAACAGATGATGAAATAAACGATATTTTAAACAAAATAAAAATGTATAATAAATCAATAAATGAGGATTTTTTATTAGAGGTGAGTAAAAATGAGTAAAACAGCAGTTGAAAAAATATTTTCGGAAAAATCCGGAAACGATGTAAAAGCCGGTGATTATGTTATGGCAAACGTTGATTATGTTATGGTTAATGACATAACAGGGCCAATAGCAGTGGATGCTTTCAATAAGTTAAATATGGAAGCAAAAAGTGATAAAATAATAATAATACCGGATCACTTTGTACCACCAAAGGATGTTAATTCTGCAATACAGTATAAAACAGTAAAGGACTTTGCATTAAAATATAATACAAATTTTTATGATATTGGTAAGGGCGGCGTATGCCATCAGGTTATGATGGAGAAGGGATATGCTGCCCCAGGAAGATTAATTGCAGGTGCAGATTCCCATACAAATACATACGGTGCATTATCATCAATCTCGGTTGGAATTGGAAGTACGGAAGCCGGTGTAATATTTGCTACCGGTAAGATGTGGTTTAAGGTACCGGAAACGTATAAAATAAACCTGATAGGAAAACCTAAAGATGGAATAGAGGGCAAGGATATAATACTGCATATATTATCCAAAATAAAAAATGGCGGTGCAGCATATAAATGCATGGAATTTTCAGGCGATATAAAATATATAGATATAAATGAAAGAATGACAATGGCAAACATGACAACCGAGGCGGGTGCAAAGTGTTCATTTTTTGATACAGATGAAAAGACAATCGAATATCTTAACAACAGGGTTATTGGCGATTACAGTATTATTAAATCTGATGATGATGCAAATTTCGAAAAGGTCTTTAATATAAATATGGACGAGATCGAAAATTCAATTGCAATTCCAAATTCTCCAGATAATGTTAAATTAATATCTGAGGTAGATACAAAAATAGATCAGGCATATATAGGTTCGTGCACCAATGGAAGAATAGAGGACATAAGAAAGGCAGCACTGATACTGAAAAACCATAAAATAAATAAAAATGTAAGGCTAATGGTTGTACCTGCCAGCCAGGAAGTTTACAACCAGGCCTTAAAGGAGGGTTTAATAGATATAATAGTTGAGGCAGGAGGTTATTTTTCAGGTACAACATGCGGGGCATGCTTAGGTGGTTATATGGGTGTTTTAGGCCCTGATGAGATATGTATATCATCTACAAACAGGAATTTTATAGGTAGAATGGGAGATAAAACATCGAAAGTATACCTGGCAAATCCAAAAATTGTTGCAGCGTCTTCAATATTAGGAAGAATTGGTACACCGGAGGAGATATAAATGTTAAATAAGATAGAGGGTAGAATAATAGTTTTAGGAGATAATGTAGATACAGATCAGATTATACCGGCAAAATATTTAAATACATCAGATCCTGAGAAATTAGCACCACATTTTATGGAAAATGAATATCCTGACCTTGCAAAAACAATAAAGAAAGGCGATATTATAGTTGCAGGCAAAAACTTTGGCTCGGGTTCAAGCAGGGAGCATGCAGTTATAACAATAAAGGGTTTAGGTGTTTCATGCATAATAGCAGAAAGTTTTGCGAGAATATTTTTCAGAAATGGTATAAACAATGGAATTCCGCTAATAGAAGCAAAGATAAATGCAGAAAACTTTGGGAATATAAAAATAGACTTTGATAAAAGCACAATAACATATGGTTCGGGCATAGAACATTTTAATAGATATCCTGAATTCTTAGGAAAAATAATAGAAAAGGGTGGATTAATAAACTATGTGGTGTCCGAGAAATGGTAGATATAGCAGTGATTCCCGGGGATGGAATAGGCAGGGAAATAGTTCCTGAAGTTTGCAGTATGCTAAAGAATATAAATTCTTCATTAAATTTTTATTATTATAACATTTCATCAGAAAGATATAAAAAAACAGGTAAAACAGTAACAGACAGTGAAATAACAGAATTAAAAGATTATAAATCAATATTATTCGGTGCCATTGGTTCACCTGATATTAAACCTGGAATCATGGAAAGGAATGTAATATTAAGGTTAAGAAAAGAATTAGGCCTGTATCTTAACATAAGGCCAGCAAAATCATTTAATAAAATATCAAAAAACAATATAGACATTACAATTTTTAGGGAAAATATGGAGGATTTTTATACAGAAATTTCAGGCAATATAAATGAAAGTAGAAAATTCGAAAATATGAATAATATATACGATTACAGTATACATATTACCGGCAATTCCAGCGATAATATTTATTACAATTTAGGAATATTATCTGAAAAAAATCTAAAAAGATTCTTTAAAAAAACTTTTAGTTTAATAAAAGGCAGTAATACAACAGTTACAGACAAGGCAAATGCAGTAGATATGTATAATTTCTGGAGAGAAATGGCAGTAAAAGAAAATAAAAATATAAAATTTGAATATGCCGATGCCCTAGCATACAATTTAATATTAAATCCTGGAAAATATGAAAATATTATAGCACCTAACCTTTATGGTGATATTTTATCCGATATGGTATCGGCACTTACAGGTGGATTGGGTTATTCTCCAAGTGGAAATATTGGGGATAAAACATCGATGTTTGAGCCGGTTCATGGCAGTGCTCCGGATATAGCAGGAAAGAATATAGCAAACCCCATCGCATCGATTTTATCAGCATCAATGATGCTTGATTATATAGGTTTTAATACTGAATCGGGTATTATAAACAATTCAATAAATGCTATTTTCAATAAAAATATTATACCAGTTGAATCAGGAGGTACATATGGAACAAAGGACATTATCAATAATATATTAAACGAATCTATTTCCGAACTTGAACGGCAATAAGATATTAATTACCAAATTTATTTATTTCATATCGATATGTGTTAAAAAATAAAATTTTATTTTATTTATATGTGTTTTTTTCCACAAACCAAGCAAAATACAGCAATATAAATTTGTTTATGATAATAAAGGACTTAAATTGACATTTAATACAAAAAAGTGCATTTTTCTTCATACATATGATAAAAAAGTTAATATATCATTATTATATAATATCAAAAAGGGATTAAACATGACTAAATTATTGGTATTGGGAGGAAGATTTGCTGGATTAACCGCAGCTTATACAGCGAAGAGATTGCTTGGAGATAAGATTGAGGTAACATTAATAAATAACACACCCTATGCGGCATTCAGGCCCGGGATGCCACATGTATCTATAGGTGTTTTTAAAGCAGAAGACCTTGAAGTAGATTTAGCAACGGCATTACCTGCAAAGGGAATAAAATTTATACAGGCTACTGCAACAAAAATAGATGCAAAGAAAAATAAAGTAGAGTACAAATTGCCTGATGGTAAAAATGAAAATATTGTGTATGATTATCTGGTTATAGGATTCGGTGCCAAACTGGGTGTGGAACATCTTAAAGGATGGGATGAATTCGGCAACAGTGTTTGTGAACCGGATTTTGCAACAGCGTTACACGAAAAACTGGAGAAATTCAAGGGGGGAAATATAGCCATAGGTTCTGGTGTATTCTATCAGGGGACATTAAAACCGAGGGGTAAATATCCTGAGAACTGGGCATCTGTAGCAGACTCTGCATGTGAGGGACCAATATTCGAAATGTCACTTATGGTTCCTGCCTATTTGAAGAAAAAGGGAATAATGGATAAAACACACATAACAATATTCTCACCCGGGGAAGAAATATTAACAGATATATCTAAGGAATCCAGGGGAGTTGTAAAGAGTCTATATGCACAGGCCGGCTTTGATATGGTATGGAACTTTAAGGTAAAAGAAATAAAGAAGGATGAAATTGTAAGTGAAGATGGCAAGACAATAAAAGCAGATATAGCAATTATACTGCCACCCTATGAGAAAAATGATGCCGTAAAGGATTCAACATCCGATTTATTTGATGATGGAGGATTTGTACCTACAGATGAACATATGAGGTCAATAAAGTATGATAATGTATACTCATGCGGTGACTCAAATCAGATTACAGTTCCTAAGCTTGGATACCTTGCTGTACAGACATCAAGGATTGCAATGCAGGATCTGGCAAACAGACTTGGTGTACAAACAAAAATAGATGAGTACACACCGGAGGTTGTATGCATAGCTGATAACCCGTTAGAAGGCTTTGCAATAGCTGTAAATGACACAACATTTTATGGTGGAGATAAAAAGATAGCACAGCCGGCCCCAACAAACCATATAAAAAAGTTGCTATTTACCAAATACTTTATGTGGACGAATGGCGATATGGCATTAGATAAATATCTAGCAAGCTGGTGAAATAAAATGATGTCAGAAGATGAAGAGTTGGAAAAACTGATGAAGCCTGAATATATAGCAAGCCTTACAAGGGCAATTGAACTGATCAAGAAACTGGACAATCTTGGTTTTCTTGATCTGATATCCGGTGTCCTTGGTGATGAAGACACCATGAAAACCCTGTTTGGGCTACTTACAAGTGATGATATACTATCATTGACAACAAAATCTGACTCCTTTATGGCAATGCTAAAGGTTATGTCAGAAAAACAGAATGTAAAGGCACTAACAAACCTACTTGAAATGTTGACGGTTTTACAGAACAAAGGCATATTAGATCCTATTATGGGTGTACTTAAAGACGATGATGCAATGGGAACCTTAATGGGACTTATGTCAAACGACTTTACAATGAACTTAATTATGAACAATAAGCAGATAATGGATTCCTTAGGAACACTTGATTTAAGTGTTACACCACATTATGTAAACATGATAAAGGCTATAGAAAATGCAATAAAAACAGAAACAGTGACGCCTGTAGGTGGAATGATGGGCACACTACGTGCAATGAAGGATGAGGATACCCAGAAAGGTATTGGTATTGTCTTTTCAATACTTAAAAGTCTTGGAAAAACCTGCGGTGACGAATTTAACTGCACAGCAAGGAAATAAATATTTCAAACACCATGGGTAGGCTAAATGCCCATAAATATTATTATTTAATATATCAATTTTTACTGTAAGATACCATAATTTACCTCTGTAAAACCTATATATCAATAATTTATTATAATACCAATTATTTTAAAAAATTGGAAGTTATTTTTTGATTTTTACCACGTTTTAATAGTTTTTAAATATTTTGATTATATTATGTATATATAAAGCTCCGTGGTGTAGCGGCCCAGCATTCCGGCCTTTGGAGCCGATGACGGCAGTTCGAATCTGCCCGGAGCTGCTATGATACAGTTGATAGGAAGAAATAAAAAAGAAATAAATATAGAAAAGCCGGAAAAAGTTGGATCTATATTTAAAAGTTTAAATATAACCGATGATGAATACGTTGCAATATTAAATGGAAATCCAGCATTAAACAGTGATGTTGTAAATCCAGAGGATGAACTAACCATACTTGAAATATTCTCAGGAGGTTAATCATTAAACAGCGATTTTGAATAAAATTTATTTACAACATTCATTGATGTGTTTTCATTTACATTAACGATTTTAATATTATCTTTAAATTCATTAAGGTTTTTACCAATGTCTATATTTTTTATTTTATTATTAAAAACATCTTCAAACTCTGTATATTTATTTTTAATGTCAACATATAATCTATCGCCTAAAATATAAGGCCCTCTAAGTAATCTTTTATTATTCTTCCATACATTTATGAACTTAATAGATTCGTTTGATTCTGCAGGTGGTCCTCTGTGAACACTAACTGTGGGTATTACATTTCTTTCATGTTCTATCAAGACCTCTATATCATTTTCTATATCTATTTCCCATGATAATGGCATAAATCCATTTTTATCCATAATTTCCCATATTTTATTTTTTAATCTCACAGCCTGTGGATATATTATATCATCTATAATATCCGGTTTATTTAAAACAAAAACCCTCATTATCGTTCCCCTGTTGATTTTATTTATTTTACTGTTTTCAGAATTAAATACATCTATACCGGAAATCAACAATTTTGATGCTATTTCCATTCTGGATAAATTTTCAATGCTTACCGCAGCTCCGGCATTTCTTGTGGGGTCTACAGGGTCTATGATAATAACTGGCTCATCAAATTTCTTCTCCAGTGATTGATCCTCAGGCACAATTAATTTACCCTTAAGGTTTGCAAATTTTTTTATTACATTATCGAAGGTGCCATAATTTATTATCAATAATTCGCACAGGTATCCGGAAAATCCAGATCTTGAAACCTCTGAACCATAAACATGTACAGTTTTCATAAAAATTTTTAATAATAAAATATCCCTTATTTTGTTTTTATCGGTATTGTCATTTACATATGCTGTATGCAGGGGCGTCCTGTCAACAGTGGATACTATCCTTTCCCCACTTTTTATTTTAAAGGCCGGAACTATATCTACCTTTACATTTTCTATAGTTCCTGAAACATATGGGTGCTCAGCATATTTCTCAACACCGTTTTTTAATATTTTATGGCCTATTTCCAGTCCCTTTCTCTCTATAAAATCCTTGGAATACTTTCTGTCAAATATAATAAAAATATCAATATCACTGCATTTTAAATTTGTTTTTTTTGAAACGGATCCAACCTCTACGGGAGAAGCATCTATATTTTCATTTCTGCATATTAAATTTATTTTATCCGTAACCTCAGATGATATATTCTCTAATTTTTTTCTCTCATTTTCGTCCGGGCTATAATCAGAAATTATTTTATTATAATCAACCATTTTACTGTCCAAGATTTATTATTGCCTGTGCTGGTTCTCCTCCGGCATTCTTTAAGGCCTCTATCGCCTTTTCCCTGCCCACATTTGCCTGATCCATAACCAGTTTTACATCCTCCTCATCATACAATTCCTTTTTTTTCTCCTTGGTTTTTTCTTTCATTGTACCGGTAATCTGAAACGTCTTCTGTCCCTGGGCTTCTATCATTGTAACCGTTGCATTCTCTATCAAATAGTCCTTATCCTTTCCCTTTAATATTACCTCATTTACGTCAGGCATTTCCGTAGATTTTATTCCCATCTGGGACATCATTCTTTTAATCTCTCTAGGATTCATACCTATTAATTATAATTACTTTAATTAATTTTTATGTTTTTGTCCTTACTTATTATATGAATCACATCCGGGTAATTAATAAATTTTAATGCCAGAATAATTACTATAAGCATTGGAAGCATTGAAAGGGTTAATACTATCCTCGGTTTATTATAAAAATACAGCCCCGTTAATGGTGAAATTATTATAAAAAACATACTGAAAAAATTAACAAATTTATTTATATAATATGCCTCACTGAACATAAATTTTCTATTCCTGTATCTATAGTACCCGGGCATAAGAAAAGCTATTACCGGTACCAGTAACAGGCCATAATATAAAAAGTTAATATTACCCTTTATCGTGATAATAAAAATAAACAACAGAATAAATATATTCATTCCAAAAAAAGATAGAAGATAATAATAATTATTTTTTATTAATATCCCAATAAAATATGTAAAAAACGAAATTAACATGATAGTAAAAAATTTTTCTATAAATATATTATAATTATAGATATATTTAACTGCCAGCACGGATACAAAAGTAAAAACCATTATTACGGACATATACAGTAATGAATTAATCAGTATTATTATAATTAAAGCATTTAGGTTTTTTATCCTGTGTATATCGCTCAATGATATTATATACATTTTTAATCTTTTATTTAATGTGACTTTTTTATACTCCATACTGTTTTTCTCATATATTATTGATATAATCCCGACTGCTATTAATATTAAAATGAATGAAATATAAATTAATTTAAACATATTGCCAAAAAATATTATAACAGTTACCAGTACTGCAAAATATAATACCATGAATAAATTACTTATACTTTTATCTATATTTTTTATTTTTATTGAGTTGTCAATAATAGAAGAAGAAAACGCTAACAGTACTGGAAAAATAATAAATATAATATTATAGTTTTTTAGCAGTAACAGTAATATGGATACTGACATTGAAAACGTCCCTATTAAATTGCCTCCGGTATTATTTAGCGTTTCAATAATGCTTTTTGAAAACACATAACATATGTAATATGATACTATAAATATGAAGATAATCATGGCATAATTATACATACTTATTAAATTTAATGTAAAATAAAACGGCAATGTAATAATTATATAAATAAGAAACATGTTTTTCAATGAATAAATTAGCGAATCTATAACACTACCCCTATTTACATTATTCATAGGCGTTAATAATTTATATATATTAATAGATTTAGTTTAATATTATAATTTCTGTTAGCTATTAGCAAATACTCCTGAAATTATCACCCATGATGCTGAAATTTTGTGGATATATCACAGGCTCCTGGCAGATAATTTGAAAGTCGCTTTTTTAATGATATCATAATTATAACCGTACCATAAACGAAAATATATTATTATAGCGTGATTGTTTTTATCTATCGCATGTAAACGTGAAAAATAAACGATTACAAATTTATATTATATATATAAAATATTTTAATGTTAAATTATTATTGTCAAATTAATACACATATAACAGAAAAACATGCAAATATTCATATATTTTCTATAAAACTATTTATTAGATGTTTGTATAAGGTGGTATGCAGGATGAGGAATCCTATATTGAAAGGTTAAAGAAAGATGAAGTTGAGTTTTTGCAATTGCAATTTACAGACCTTACTGGCATGGTCAAATCCCTAACAATACCAAAAAATAGATTTGAAGATGTTATTTATAATGGTGTTATGTTTGATGGGAGCTCTGTTATAGGTTATAAGCATATAGAAAATTCAGACATGAAAGCAATACCCGAATTGTCATCATATACAATATTAACAAATGAAAATTATGCTGGCAAAACTGTAAGGTTTATGTGCAAGATATTCAACCCTGATGGTACAAGATTCGATGGAGACCCGAGATATATACTCGAAAAACAGGTAGAAAGATTAAAAAAGGAAAATAAAACCTATTATCTGGGTCCAGAACTGGAATATTTTATTTTCAAGCAGAACGAGTTTGAGGATCCAACAATTGAACCCAGTGATTATGGTGGGTATTTTGATAGGGAGCCCCTGGACAGGTCATTTACAGTTAAACAGGGAATACTGAAGAAACTTGAGGAATTAAACTATTCTCCGGAGGCATCGCATCATGAAGTTGCATACGGGCAACACGAAATTGACGTTAAATATGCTGATGCAGTAACAATGGCAGATCGTGTTATAATGATAAAAAGTGTCGTAAAAGAAACGGCAGATTCATATGGATATTATGCGACCTTTATGCCCAAGCCAATAAAGGGTATAAATGGAAATGGAATGCACGTCCATCAGAGCATATTTTCAGGTGATAAAAATCTATTTTATAATGAATCAAATAAATACGAACTCAGTGATTATGCCCTGCATTATCTGGGAGGTATTCTGGAAAATGTAAGATCCGCATCATCCATACTGGCATCTACTGTGAATTCTTATAAAAGACTGGTTCCGGGATACGAGGCACCGGTTTATATAGCATGGGCAAATAACAACAGGAGCGCACTTGTAAGAATACCGGCGGCACCACCCAAGGGCAAAAGAATGGAATTAAGATTCCCAGACGCCGCAGGAAACCAGTATTTACAGTTTGCAATAATACTGGGTATGGGATTATATGGTATTGAGAACAAAATAGACCCACCGGCCCCATTTGAAAACAATATATTTAATATGGATTTTGCAGAAAGATCAAAATATGGAATAGAGTCTATGCCAGGATCACTTGGCCAGGCAATATCAGCCTTTAAGGAAAGTGATCTGATGAAGGAAATTCTGGGTGAATATCTCTTTAATGAATATATAAAAGTAAAAGAAAATGAATGGTCTGATTTCAGATCATATGTAACTGACTGGGAAGTAAAGAGATATTTAAATAATTATTAATTTTTTACCATTATTTCTTCAGAGTCCCTTATATCAATATCCTCTATGTGCATTAAATCCGATAATATATAGGAGTACTTATCTATTGTTTTTGAATTACCTGAAACCGTAAGTTTTTTCAGTGGTTCCGCCATTGATACCTTCATATTGCTTTTTACATTCCTTATTCTATCTATTATATTTATCATATAATCGATATCACCTTCCTCTTCAAAAATAAGGGCACTATCATATTCTGGATATTTTTCAAACGATATACTTCCATTAAAATCAGGATATATATCATGATATAGCTCCTCTGTTATAAATGGCATTAGAGGAGCATACATTTTTAATATATTCTCCATTACATTTAATGATGTGTATATTGTTTCCTTTCTACGGTCTGGTTTTTGCATCTCGTTTTTAACGATTTCTAAATAATTATCACAGTAGGTATTCCAGAAGAATTTATCCAAAGTACTTCTCGCCTTCATTATTTCATAATCATCCATATATGATGTTACATCTTTTATTGTTTTTTCCATTTTTGTTAGAAGCCATTTATTAATGGCGAATTTTACATCTATTTTTTCAGGTTTTTCATTATTTGATAAAATTTTTAGCAGATTCAATGAATTATGTAATTTGATTACTATTTTTTTGCCCCTTATTAAATCCTGCTCCCTTAATTTTATATTTTCACCCGGTAATGTTGTTGATGCCCAGAATCTTAAAGCATCGGCACCGTATGTACCAATTATTTCCCCTGGTTCCACAATATTACCCTTGCTCTTGCTCATTTTCTGGCCAAATGGGTCATATACATTTCCACTTATTGCTATCTTCTTCCACGGTATTTCATTATAGTGTAAATACGACCTTAAAATTGTTGTGAACGCCCACGATGTTATTATATCATGTCCCTGGAATCTCGCATCCATTGTTTTTATATCAAAATTTTTATGCTGTAAGTACAGTGCTGGACTTAATGATGATGTTGCCCACGTATCCATTACATCTGTTTCCGGAGATAAATTATCAGATCCACACTTATTACACACCCTGTGTTTTTTATCCAGTCTCGGATCCACTGGCAATTCATCTATATCTGCAAAAATTATCTCATCGCATTTATTACAGTACCATACTGGAAACGGTACGCCAAAATACCTCTGCCTGGAAATGCACCAGTCCCATTTCAGACCTGTTACCCAGTTTATGTATCTTGTTTTCATATAATCTGGAATCCATTCTATTTTGTTACCAAAATTTATTAATTCATCTTTTATATCCAGATCCTTTATATACCATTGCTTGCTTATTCCTATTTCCACCGGTGTTCCACATCTTTCATGTGTA
Organism: Thermoplasmata archaeon; assembly: GCA_021797735.1. Taxonomy (GTDB): domain Archaea; phylum Thermoplasmatota; class Thermoplasmata; order Thermoplasmatales; family Thermoplasmataceae; genus Ferroplasma. The sequence continues at coordinate 14,097 of JAJZZE010000006.1, forward strand.
TTCACATTATGTTTTATTTTTTCTATTTTTATTATATAATTATTATTTTTCAATTCTTCAATTATTTTTTTTCTTGCATCCCTTGTACCTAAGTTTATTATAAATTTATTATCGTTTATCCTATTGTTTTTTAGAATTATTCTTGAATCTAATTTGTACTTTCTCCATAATTCTAAATCATTCTGATCGCCGAAGGTACATAACATCTCAGCCCCGGTCCCAAAGTTTTTATCAACGGATGCATCTGCCATTATTTTTACTTCGTAATTATATAACGGTACTTTCACAGTTTTATTTATTAAATTTTTATACCGCTCATCATCAGGATTTACGAATAATGCCACACAGGCACCTAACATTTCAGGTCTTGTTGTTGCTATCTCTATACCGTTAAAATTTATATAAACCAGATCTGTATTAACAATTGCATCCTTCATATCTATCTGTGAAATAGCAGTTTTACACGTAGGGCAGGTGATATACGGTGCCTCTGATCTATATGCCCTCTTTTTATTTACCAGATCTAAAAACATTTCCTGCGATAATTTTATTGAAAAATCTGATGAAGTATCTATATAGTCGGTAAAATCCGCACTTAATCCAGTATCATACCATGCTTTGTATAATTCTTTTTCAGATTCCATACTCACCTCCTTACATGTTTTTATATAGGTATCAAGGTCTGTGTTTTCTATAGTTACATTTTTTTCCTTTTCAACAAACCTTTCAGTAGGTAATCCGTTATCATCAAATCCCCAGGGATAAAACACATTGTATCCTTTCATTCTTTTATATCTGGCTATAAAATCCTGTTGCGGATATGAATATGCATGACCAACATGCATTTTGCCCGATACGGTTGGTGGTGGTGTATCAATTGTAAACATTTTTTTATTTTCATCACTTTTAAATTTAAAAATGTTGTTTTTTAACCAGTAATCTTTCCATTTATCCTCCATAGATTTTATATCAAGCATATAAACAAGCTAATTCATAATAGTTTTATATATTTTTTTATTTTTATAGGGGTAAAGTACCTTAACCAGTATTGCCATTGCAATTATATTCAAAATTAAAATTTCTAATATTTCACTGTATATTATTTCAAGTGAATTCATTGTTATATAAGGATTCAAATTCACCGCACCCTGTTAACACGTTCTATCTCTCTTTGATTTATGTACCGCACTCTTCTAAGAATAGCTATTCATTCACCACATTCACCCAGTGTGGAATTGCTGGTTATCCGATCACGCATATCTGGAAAAGAACGTTAAGGAACATTAACTATTCAGTAATTTTTTCTATTTTATTTATTATATTATTCCTTTTATTTACGTAATTCTCAACGTTTTTATCAATTTCATTTTTAACAAAATCAAAATTATCGAAGGATTTTATATCATCAGGTATGTACGATAAAAGTTTTTCATTATTTTTTATTTTATCACCTGTATTTTTATAGGATTCTTTCCAGTCCCTGTTTTTATTGAAGTTTAATTTTGAATTATACGTTGCATATATTGAATTATCAAGTATTTTTTCAGAAACATCCTTTTTAAATTTAATATTTTTAAAAAAATCTGGTAAACCGTTCAATACACCCTTTAACTCAACCATAAATGTTAGTACCTCATCCTTGATAACCTGAAAATCACGGTGATATCCTGTTGTTTTATTTATGGTAATATTATAAATCAAATTCATTAAAGATACTGACTTTGCTGCATATCCCTGAAATATTTCAAGGAAATCCGGATTTACCTTATTGGGCATTAAAGAGCTACCGGTTACATACCCCTCAGGCAGTTCAACAATTTTCATCTCATCCCCACTGAATATTATCAGGTCCTGAAATATTCTTGAGATATCTATTAAAAATGATGTAACTCCTGAAACAACCCCCATGTAATTATCTATATATCTCAGTGAAGAGAATAGGGGATTTTTAATGTTTCTGTCCATATTCAAATATGATGCAACATCATTAAAGTTTACATCTGACAGCGATCCGAAACCGGAACCATAACCCAATGGCAATTCATTTAATTTTAACAGTGTATCATTTATTTTATTAAAATTACAGGCAAAAATATTTTGTATGTAATCAATATAGGTTTTAAATTTTATGGGCATTGCCTGCCTGTAATGTGTATACCCGGGCATTATGCCATTGTAATTTATTTTATTTAAATTCAGCAATGTATTGTAAATTATTTTCTCATAATCAATTAAATTATCAATTAAAAAGAAATTTACATCAGTATGAACCTGCTCATTTCTGGATAGAAACATCCTCAAATTTTTGCCAGAATTTTTTAAATCATTTATTACAATATTTTCTATATTTCCATGTACATCCTCCAGATCGGAATTCAATATTATTTTTTTATTATATATATTCAGTAATTTATTTAAAATTTTTATTGAATCATCCCTGTTGATTAATTTTTTTTCATAAATATTTAAATTATACGCCATTAAAGACAATATCTCGTATTTTATTAAATTAGTATCAACGTTTATGTCTTTTTCTAACATAATTGTATACGCATCATTATTGAATTCTGGGGATGCACTGCCTGACCATATTTTCATTTTTTATCACTGCAAAACCTTTATTTTTTCCTTTCTGGCATTGTTTGTATATACGGTATTATTTTTAAATATATCTATAAATCCCTTTGCAGAATTCTGATCAAAATTGCTATTATCATAACTTATTTTATCATAGTCATAAATAGAATTATCGCTGCTTATGGATTTTAATATCATATTTCCCTTATATAATTTTAATTTTACATTTCCATTTACGTATTTATTTACACTGGATTCAAACGAATTTATGTGCTCCATTACCGGCTCATACCATAAACCATTATACACAAAATTTGACCACTGGTTGTCCATATAATTCTTTATATCAAGTTCATGTTTATTTAATGTTAATGATTCAATAAGTTTATGTGCTTTTATTATTGTAACTGCTGCAGGAACTTCATATATTTCATGACTTTTTATTCCGGTTAATCTATCCTCCATATGGTTTATTAAGCCTATTCCATTGTTTCCGGATATTTTATTCAGTTTTTCTGTTATGGCTGTCAGGTTATAGGAATTATCATTAAGTTTCACGGGTATACCGTTTTTGAATTCCAGGTCTATTATATCGCCATTACCAGTTTCTTCCAGCGGTTTTACCCATTCATATACATCATTTTCAATGTCATTGTTTATATTCTCTATGCTGGATCCCTCAATGGACCTTCCCCATATATTCTCATCCACAGAATATTTTCCATTCATCGGTATCTTTATGTTGTTTTTCCTGGCATAGTTTATTTCTTCTAATCTATTCATGTTCCAGTCCCTTACAGGTGCTATAACATTTATATTATCATTCAATGCCTTCATTGTTACCTCAAACCTCACCTGGTCATTGCCCTTACCTGTTGATCCATGTGCTATAAAATTACAATCATATTTCTCTGCAAAATAAACGGCCTTTTGGGCCATCAACGGCCTTGCTATTGCCGTTGACAGCGGGTAGTCTTCATACATGCCGTCTGAATATATTTCTTTTTTAATGTACTCACTGGAAAATTCACTCTTTACATCCATTACTACTGCATCCAATGCACCCAGAGATAATGCTTTTTCCCTTATCTCATCTAAATTGCTATTGCCAATATTTAATGTCAGTGTAACAACATCCTTTTTCATTTCATTCTGTATCCATTTTACCATAACTGATGTATCTAAACCACCTGAATATAATAACAATACCTTATCCATGACTGCAAATAATTTTTATATATTTTATATTTTTCGTAAATATTGATAAAAATAATATAATAACTATAATAATTTATGTTATAATATAAAATTTTATATTACCGTATTAAATTAGAGGTAATGGAAAGAACATCGAGGGGAAATGTAGAAAATGCTGTAAATAATTATTTAAAGAAGAATCCGGAATTATTGATATCCATGAGAATGGGAATTATTAATATAAGTAAACTGGCAAGGAAAATTTCCATAGAAATGAAGGGATACAATATTGTATCAATAAGGTCTGCCCTGAACAAGATTTTTATGGAAAAGAAATTGCCAGAGACAACTCATATAGATAAACTTCTGGCGGATAGCAAGATAACATTACAGGATAAGATAATGGTAATAACGACGAATAAAAAACTTGAAAATATAAATTTTGTATCTGCAACATATTTAACAGATTCATTTGTTTATATTATAGACGAAACAAAAAACAAAGATCTGGAAATACCGAAAAACGCCATAATAGAAAGAAACGTAAGCTCCATACATATATTTTCATCTATGGAAATAGTCAAAACCCCCGGATTTGTTATGAAGATAAATGAAAGATTATTTTCATATGAAATAAATATATTACAGCTAATATCATGTTCTAATGAAACAATAATTATAGTAAAAAGAAACGATGCCATAAGGGCATATGAAGCCCTTATGAACAAATAAATTTATTCTGGATTTACTTTTATTGCAAGAGTAGGGCAAACACTTTCACATGCCATACAGAATATGCATTCCGCTTCCCTTATAGGGTCACATTTATCTGTTATGTACTTTTCGTATTCCGGCGTACCCTTTTCTAATTTCTTGTCGTTATCAGTTCCTGACTGTCCAGGATTTAGCTCCCATTCAAACAGGGAAACAGGGCAAACATCCATGCATGCGCCATCTGCTATACATGCCTCCCAGTCAACACCAACTATTGTGCCGTGTATACCGAACTTCGTAGGATACGGTTTTCCATCAGCGTCCATTCTATCTTTTCCTTCGGCTCTTACCTTATGATTGTTATGTTCCCCAGTTACAGGATAATCTGCTTCGTCATTTGCAAAATTCTGTTCTATGGGCTTTGGCTTATAGTCCAACGATTCTAATTTAACCAATAATATCACCTTGAATCAGTAATGTATAAACTATTTAAAATATTTTTCCTTTTCTAATAAGTCTATGGTGATCATTTGGCGTTGAAAATTTGACGCCTATATGCACTGTGGACCAGCAAATTCACGGGGTTCCTAATTCAAATTTGCGTGTTATGTAAGCCTCATTATAATACTTCTTCCAAAAGAATCAGGAAAATTATGAGCCCCTATCAATTTTCACGCAAAAGAAATAACGGTTAATGATCATCATAGTAATAAGTGTAATGTTTATATAAATCATAAAAAATATTATTGTTATTGGATGCTAATTCAGTAATAGAACACTTACGAATAAAATTAATAGTTATTATTAAAATTATTTTCAGTTATTATAAACATAGAAAGATATAAGATCGGTTACTGTCTAAATTCCTAAAATTCAGGGAAATATCAGACAAAATACAATCGCTGCATATAATATTTATATCAATTATAAATTTTACATTTTATAAGTTATGCAGCATAATAAAATCTGAAAAATATATAAATCTTTATTTAATAATGTAATTACTAGATATGGAAAGGAAGATAATAGATAGAAAATTACAGGGAGAGTTTGTATCAAACTTTTTAAGGCAAATTAAATTTAAAAGAAATGATTTTAAGACTATAGCTTCTCTTGGTAGTTTTACATCTCTTATAGACCTTGGTAATTTTGCCATTTCATTAAATAATGATGGTGTTGGAACAAAAACCATAATAGCTGAAGAAACAAATAAATATAACACTATAGGCATAGACTGTATTGCAATGAATGTAAACGACGCCATAACAGTAGGTGCCGAACCAATAGCAATGGTTGATTACATCTCATTAAGAAACACAGACAACGAAGTAGCCAGACAGCTTGGAATAGGTTTTAACGTTGGCGCACAGATGGCCAATATAAACATTGTTGGTGGTGAAACAGCAATAGTCCCGGATCTGATAAAAAATATAGACATATCAGGTACATCTATGGGCATTGTACAGAAGGAACAGATGGTTACAGGTGAAAGGATAAACGGAGGGGACATAATTTTTGCATTAAAAAGCAGTGGCCTGCATTCCAACGGTTTCACAACGGTGAGAAATATATTAAAAAATAGTAATGTTAATTACGGGGATAACTTTCCTGGAGACAACAGAAGTGTTGCAGATGTTGTGCTTGAACCTACAAGAATATACGTAAGGGAAATTCTCGATACAATGGGAATAGTACCTATAAAGGGTATGGCAAATATAACCGGTGGTGGCATAAAAAACATTACAAGGATTAAGGATATGAAATACGTCATAGATAATCCTATAGAGCCGGATAACGTTTTTAACCAGCTTATGGATCTGGGAAAATTATCATGCGATGAAATGTATGAAATATTTAACATGAGCATGGGATTTATTGTGATCGTGGATGAAAATGATAAATCGGATTTTACAAACATTATGCGTAACAGGGTTCCATTCAGGGAAATAGGCCATGTTGAAAATGGCAGTGGAATTAGTATACCGAAATATTCAGTTGAATTAAATGGGTATTATTAATTTTTTTAGCTTTATAATATACAATTAACTTAAATTTTTAATTACATTTACTATAATTATGAAAATAGCATGTGTTGTAGACAATGAAAATATGTTGGCACCTCTGGAATACGGTAATTCAGTATTTCTTATAGACGATGAAACAAAGAAAATAGAAGAATACGAAAATCCAGGATTCGGCAGAACCCACGGTGGAAGGGAGGTCGCAATGGCCGGTATATTATCCTTAAATCCGGATATGTTTATAGTAACAGAAAACTCACTGTGCCCGGGATCATATAGTATGTCCATGGGTAAGGTAAAGTATATAGTTACAGAGGAAAAACCAGTAGGCGATGTTATAAAAAACATAAAAGAACTGGAAGAAAAGGCCGTTGGAGAATTAGAACCCATACTTTACAGGGAATAAATAACATCTAAAATTATAAAATAGAATTATAAAAATATTTTCAATTTTTTATTTCTTTAAACGTGGGATGCCATGTTTTTTCTCGTTTTAATGCTTCTTTTAGTGTCATTACTGAATGGTCTATATGTGCTGTATTAATTTTCTCAAATCCATTATATTTTCTGGCTAATTATAAAAACTCTGCTGTGCAAATAGGCGTGAAACAATCTCATACACTGCCTATATAATCCGGCAGTGTTACCGTCCTCCATATTGTGTTAGCAACAAAATCCGGTGTTTTATTTTTCAGTATTGCTACCATTTTATCACCATTATAACAGATACAAAATACAATAATATTCCTTAAACATGCAAAATGTGCAATAGGCAAAAATCTTAAGCATTACTGGTCTTTTAATTTAATGCAATAAAATCTTCCCCTTGTATCATTTAAGCATATTAGAACATCTATAAGATTGCTTTCCTTAAGCTTTTTTACTGAATACAGTACAGTTCTCTTTGAAAGACCTGTAATATCCATAAGCTCGCATAACCGTGCTATTTTTCTATCCTGCAAAACAAGGTATATCATCCTTGCGGACACGGACATTTCAGATATTGCACCATTCTCCATTAGTTTAATATACTATTTTACATTATTAATATTTTGTATTTATTGGCTTTGGGAGAAGTTCTTGTATACAGAGTGCTATAATTAATCTTATTTCTCCAGATTATTTTGACTCCACCCCATGAGAATAATAAAATTTTTTATATATTAAAAAGATATTTTAATCAAAAGTACATAAACAGTCATGGATTTTGATGACATAATAAATGATAATAAATCACCGTCAACAAAAATAGCATTTAACATTATTGACTGGTATAATTCATTAAATAATAAAAACATAAATGATTTACTGGATAAAATAAAATATAATTATTATGGTATGGCGATAATATCTTATGTATGTGATTATATAAGAATTAACAGCAGTGCAGAAAATGTAAAGGAATTAATAAACAGGCATTTAAAGGAATCAATAGTTAATTCAGCAAAAATAATAAATAAAAATTCTACAGTGGGCACATTAAGTTACAGCTCCACTGTACGTGACGCCTTAATTAGAAATCAAAATAACATAAAATCGGTATATCTACTTGAAAGTATGCCCGAACTTGAAGGGATATCACTTGCCAGAATATTATCACAGAGTAATATTAACGTAACAGTCCTGCATGATTCAGAAATATATGAAATGGCAAAAAATGTTGATTACTGTATTATCGGGTCCGATCTTGTAACATATAATGGTGCATTAATACACAAAACAGGAACATATCCTCTGGCAATGGCAATGAAAGATAATAATAAACCCATTTATTCCCTCACAATAAGGGAGAAAATTGATAAAAATTTTAATACAAATAACTATAATAAAATAAAAAATCATGAATGGAACATCCCATTTAATAACATAAATAGATTCTTCGATTTTACCCGTTCAAAATTTATAACGGAGTACATAACTGAGAAAGGTTTGATAAAACCCGGTGAAATAAAAAATTTACTATAAATATATATTAATATTAATATAATTTAAATTTTTATATTTGGAAATAGAGCCTTTAAAGATTATTTGTATTAATTTTGACATAATTATAATTTTAACCTCAAAAAAATACGCATTTTATTCGTGTATGGCTATATTTTAGCCCGCTATTATTTTATCAAAATCTTTATATTAGAGTTTGTAATATCTTTTATACCAATAAATGAATGCACTTATTGAGTAACAATATAGTCAATAGGGAAGGGCGAGGTTATTCGTATAGCCTATGATACCAGATAATTAAGCAATATAGATTGTGTACTATACAAACTGCTTGGGGAATGGTTTTGGTTTGAGAACCGATGAAGGACGTGCCAAGCTGCGATATGCCTTGGGGAGGTGCATGGAGCCTTAGATCCAAGGATTTCCTAATGGGACTTCCTGTTTTACACTCCGAAAGGAGGGGGAACCCCGGGAATTGAAACATCTTA
>JAJZZE010000016.1 GCA_021797735.1 Thermoplasmata archaeon
TGGACTTAAGTTCCGTTACATAGTTTTCATCCATCAGGGCATTAGCAGAATACCATGAATCAAATGTTTTACCCACAATGTTAAATCTTTCCTTTGCTATCCCCAGCAACTCCTGCATAATCTGAAGTTTTGTTTTGAAAGCTCCACCTGCATCCTCCCTCTTTACATACATTCTGACAAGGAACGGGTAGAATGTATCATTCTCAAGGTCATGAAGCATTGTTGTTACTGGCTGGTGTGCCTTGACATTCTTTCCAGATGCATGATCAAAAAACCATCCAGCATCTTCCATCTTCTTTGCCCCAGGATGTTCAAGAATGGTATCATCACCTATGAACTGAACCTTATGGTTTCCTATTATCAACTTCAGGTAATCCATATAGTTCTTTTCAAGAAGATCACGGTCTACCCCATGGACTGCCCTGTTAATGGTGCTCTGATCACACCTGGAGATAAGATCAGAGATACTGGCAATGCTCTTCCTCCTTATCTCTGGTGGTATTAATATGCCCAGCAGGTACTCATAGAAATGCTTTCTTACACTCCTCTTCATTCCCGCTGTCATCGTATCAGAAAATTCTCTAATATTTGTAGTAAGTAAAGCTCCATAATCATTTGTTTTCATCCGACATCAAGCAGACATAGGGTTATAGCATAAATCTTTTACTTTTTACCCCGGTTTTGCAAAACTATTGTTAAGAAATATTAGCCTTGTTGTTGTTAAGTTAAAATCTTAAGATAAAGTGGTAAAAAACGAGCCAAGAGCCAAATTTCAATTGGTATCACCCTGTCTAAGAAAACAAGGCTTCCCGGTTCATAGAGTGGCGACCCGTGGACCTATTTTGAGTTCTGCTGTCTTAGCACTTTTCACAGGCGTAAATTCGTAAGTGCCCCATACTATATATTCCAATCCTCTATTGTGGATGTTGATTGCTGCATTGAGATATATATCTATTACGTTTCCGCAATTCTCCATATAAATTGCTTCCATTAATAATTAACTTCTATCTTTATAACCTTTGCTGGGATTTTAAGTTTTGTGATCGTTTCTGTTGGTGGCTTATTATTGATTTTACTGGTAATATTTTTCTCCCATGGTAATAGCAATTGCACCGAGATCACCGTTGTTATCAATTGCCTTTAAAATTTTTACATTTCTTTTCATACTTTTCATCTCCTCTTTTACCGCAAGTTTTAGTGGAGTAAATAGATCATCACCCTCCTTGGAAATCCCACCGCCAATAACGATTGCCCCCGGGTCCAGAATATTAATAACATTAACAATTCCGACTGCAAGATAATATATGGTTTCCTCAACTATTAACTGTGCAAACATATCCCCATTTCTTTTTGCATTGAATATCGCCCTTGCATCTATATCTACAGGCCTCATTTTTGAAAAAACCGTTGAATTCCTTATTGCACTTATATTTTCCACAACCCTTCCTGCTATCCCACGTCCACCGGATATTGCCTCAAAACATCCCCTTCTGCCACAGCCACACAATGGTCCATTTGGCATTATGACCATATGCCCAATCTCGCCGGCCATTCCATGTGAACCCTTATACAATTTATTATTCATAAAAATTCCGCCACCTATGCCGGTACTTAATGTTATATAAACAAAGTTTTCAAATTTCTTTGCATTGCCAAATACCTTTTCGGCCATTGTTGCTGCAGATGCATCATTCTCTAAATATACCGGTACCTTAAAATATTCCTTTAATCCATCAACTATATTATAATTTCTTAAACCAATAATATTAGGGGATGACACTATTATACCCTTTTTTGAATTAACTGGGCCGGCAAATATTATTCCAACCCTGTCGATTTTATCTATACTGTTCCTTTTTATTAGTTCCCCGCCCATAACTATTAACTGGTTTGTTAAAGCTTCTTTCCCATATTCCTTTAATGTCCTTTTCCTGAGTGTATCTATTATTTTACCATTGCTATCTCCAATGACAGCAGATATTTTTGTTCCACCAACATCATAACCTAATATATACATTTAAACCCCTATTTTTAGACTAAATATAAATATACTTATTATTTAATATCCTTTTTCTTTATTATAAGTTTTATTCCGGTTCTGCCAATAACAGTTATGGCATCGTTTGCATTTATATTATCACCATTATTTATTGCCTCCCATTTTATACCATCCAGTGAAACAAAACCATTTTCATTCTTCGGCATATTATTTACAGCCACACCATCGGTACCAATAAGTGCCTCTGCTCCCGTGAAATTTTTCCTCTTATATGACTTCACGATTTTTCTTATATAGAATATCAGTATAATACCAAGTATTACTATCAGTATCGCACTTAAATAAAAGCTCACGCCAAATGGGGATGGGGAATATCCCGGATTTGATGTGTAATACGATGATGCAAGGAAGTATATTCCGATAATTCCGGTTATCATTCCCGCTAATAGTGCTATACCATGCTGGGTTTTCAATTCCAGGAATATCAGAATGGCTGCAAACAGTAGGAATATTAAGCCAACCACTGAAGCATCTATTAATTCTGCACCCAGAAGCCCGAGAACTATAAGCACGACACCGATAACGGACAGTATTACGGACCCATGGTAAAAGTCAAGGAATATTGCAAGTATACCCAGTAAAATAAATATTCCATCAACCGTGGAATTGCTTAAAAAACTTAAAAACTGGTCATAGCCAGATTCATTTACATAAACTATTTTATACCCGGATAAATTTTTTCCGTGTATCATGGAATTTAAGGAATTATAATTTCCATTTATTAAATTAATTTTTAACGCCTGTGATTCCGTATAAGCAGTATTATTCTCAACCATTATGCCTGCAGCGGTTTCATTCCTGTTATGTGCAGTTGCCATGCTTTCCATTAATGATGCCATTGCATTTTTTGTATGCGTTTCTTCCAGAGAGGTGCCACCGACAACTATTGGTGTTGATGGTCCTATGTATGATCCATTGCCCATGTATATTCCCGTGGAGGCCATTGCAATATATGACCCTGCAGAGGTTGCCATGCCATCATCCGGCACATATGTATAGACACTTATGCCCTTTGCCTCTGTTTCATTTATAAAATTTACCATGGACAGCATATTTTCCAGAATGCCTCCCGGTGTATTCATATTTATTATTACTGCCTTTACATATGATGAATTTATATTTTCCAGTGTTGCCCTGAACATATTGGATGAACCGGGGTCTATTTCTTCGGTTAAATTTATCACAACAACAGACTTTGAGGAGGTGTTATTATTTATATTATTAACCGTATTACTGCTTGAATTAAAATTACTGTATGAAACTACTATAAACAATAATACTGTGAGAATTATAAGCATCTTCATAACAGATTTGCTCTTCACAATATAATAATATACAATGTAAATATTATACTTTCCCCTCATAACAAAAGTTAAAAAATTTAATAATAGTTATCCATAACGTATTAATGAGAATCTATGTAAATAATTTAAATGAATTAGGCGATAATGAAAAAATAACAATAAATGGCTGGGTTCAGGAAACAAGAAAAATGAAAAATTTAATGTTTATAATATTAAGGGACAGTACTGGAACGGTACAGATAACCGCAAAAAAAGATAATTTAGGTAATTATAATGAAATATATGATATAACAAGGGAATCTGTTATTTCCGTTTCAGGCATACTGAATAAAAAGAGTGTAAGCAAATCAGGAATTGAAATAAACGCAGATAAAATTGAAATACTCAGTTATGCAGCTACCCCACTGCCAATGGGCGTAATAGACAGGGTATCTGTTGATTTTGATACAAGATTAAACAATAGATTTATAGATTTAAGAAAACCTGAAAATTTATTCATATTCAAGTTTGAAAGTGAATTATTATTTGGAATAAGGGAGTATATGAATAACAATAATTTCCTTGAGGTGCATACGCCAAAGACAGTTGCTGCAGCCACAGAAGGTGGTGCTGACCTGTTCAGGTTAAAATATTTTGAAAAGAATGCATATCTAAACCAATCACCACAGCTGTATAAGGAAATATTAATAAGTTCAGGGTTTGATAAGGTTTTCGAGGTTGGTCCGGCATTCAGGGCTGAAAAAGAAAATACTGTAAGGCATTTAAATGAATTCACATCAATAGATGTGGAAATTGCCTTTGCAGATGATAATTATGTTATGAGCCTTCTGGAAAATTCCCTGGTGTATGCAATAAACCGTACGGTAAAAAAACTCGGGGATGGTGTGTCTGAATATAATGGCTCATTAAAAGATGTTAAATCACCATTTCCAAGGATAACCTATGAAGAATCAATAGATTATTTAAATAGTAAGGGATTTAAAATTAGTTTTGGTGATGATTTCTCACCCGAGGCCATGAAAACCCTGGCAGATAAATTTGATAATTTTTATTTCATAACGGGATGGCCTGCAGATTTAAGGCCATTTTATACAATGCCAGATGAAAACAATCCGAAATTAACAAGGTCATTTGACCTGCAATTAAATGATATAGAGATAACATCGGGTGCACAGAGAATACACGATTACAGAATGCTGGAACAAAATTTTCTCATAAAAGGTTTAAATAAAAATGATTTTGAATTCTATGAAAAAGCATTTAAGTACGGCATGCCCCCGCACGCCGGTTGGGGACTTGGACTTGAAAGATTGGTTATGAATCTTTTACACCTTAGCAATGTAAGGGAGTCCACGTTATTTCCTAGGGATAGAACCAGACTTTCTCCCTGACTTTTTTTTCTCATCACTCCATATATCTTCTTCCATATCTTCGTAGCTGGCTATTTCTTCGTCTAAATCATCTTTTCCTTTTTTCTTATATAATGACATAAGAAAGACCAATATATATATTTATAATATAGTATATAAACATTTCTATTAGCACTATGGCGATCATTAAACGTTATTATATATTGTACATCGAGCCATTGAGAATAGTTATATACTATTATTAATATTAATATATTATGAACTCGACCACAATACAGGTTTCCAAAGAGACCAGAGAGAAACTCAAAAGAGTTAAAAGAAAGGGACAGACCTATGATGATATCATAGAAAATCTCCTTGAGATCAGCAAGAAGGCAACCTTCTTCAACGACCTTGATAGAATAGCAGATACTGGGGAGTTTGTCCCACTTGACAGTTTATGATGTACTCTTTTCAACCACGGCAGCAAAGGAGTTTAAATTACTGCACCAGACCGGCATATTTATTCGCAATTAATTATATATATTTGTATCAGTATCAGAATAAAATTATAACAATATGATTAAATCTTAACAAAAAAACAAAAAAATTTACTGGTATCAGGATAAAACTGGTTATTTTTGAAGGGCAGTTCTCTGTTTATTTAATATTACTATTGTAGGCGTTATCTTATATTTTGATTTTGACATCCTGTATATTGATATAAGTGCAGATTTCTTATCTGTATTAATGAAGAACTTTCTGATTTCTCTTGACAAACTTTTGTTAATTAATAGCTCAACATAAACCGGGTTTCCCATGCTATAATATGTTGCTATTATAGAACCTTCTTCCACATCCTCTATGTCCGACCTCTCTATTTCGAAATCATATTTTTCTCCTATTTCTATTTTCAAATCACTTACCTATTATAATATAAAAAACAATGTTATATAAGCTTTTGCAGTAAGAATGAATGCTCCATTAAATATATTATTTATATTAAAAAATTATTTGTTCAGAAAATCTTATAATTTTGGTCATTATAGCAATCATAAATCAAGATTTAAATTTAATAACTTAAAAAACTGATAATAAATAATTATCTCATAATAAATATAATAACTTTTTATATTATTATAGTGACAGGCTTTATCATTTTATCTATCCATATAAATAAAATAATTACCGATATCATACGGTTTTAAATCTATTATCTTCCTTATATTAAATCCATGTATTCCCATTATTGCCGTGTTTAAAATGTTTTTTTCATTTTTACTCGATGAAATTGCCCTTGCCTTTAATATTAATATGGCCTTTTTTGCGCATTTAAAATAATCTGCATTTTCATTAAATATCTGTATCTGATTCCTCTGTGCAATGTCCTGATATATAATATCGGGTTTTTCTATAAAAAATGAGTACCTCTCCGGCATGTTTGCATCCTCAAGTAACGGATATATATTATTTCTATATTCAGACAGGCTATACAGTTTAACAAATGAGTCATATGATAACTCCACGGCAAACACGTTTCCCCTGTAACATATATCCGAGACATGGCTTACAGTTGTACCCGTTGAGGCACCGAGATATAAAACATCTGTATGGTCATTAAACGGTATTTCACTGAAGCCCTTCAATATCGCAGCCCCAAGTTTGCTTCTCCGTGGCTCCCATTCTCTCAGATAGGTACCATCATACCTTTTTATTTTCTCACCATAAATGCTTTTATTAAATTCTGATAGTGAATATATCTTATTTTTTTCAATTAATATTCTGTTACTGTTTATTTCCCTGACCATTTTTCTATTCTTATTTTTTTTGCTCATGTTATAGCATTATGCTTTATGAAAATAAATATTTGTTTATATATTCTGTAAAATGGTAAAGAATATATTTTAATTAATCATATATATTTATGAACTGTGAAATGTGTGGAGCTGAAACTGATAGACTTACTAAAATTAAGGTTGATGGTGCAGTATTAAACGTGTGCCAGAGCTGTGCAAAATTTGGTAACCCCGTTGAAGAAAAAAAATTCAATAAAATAAGTGAAAATATTACAATAAAATTCCCAGAGAAAAAAATAAACGTTGTAACATATAAGAAACCTTTCAGGAAGGTAGCCCCAAAAAAATCAAAGAATAATAGAACTAATAACGATATAGAAAATTTAGAGCTTGTGGATGACTATGGATACATTATAAAAAATAAAAGAGAGCAATTATCAATGACGCAGGAAGACCTGGCAAAAAAAATTCTTGAGAGAAAGAACGTTTTATCAAATATAGAGCGTGGTGAATTAATGCCAAATATAGCGACTGCAAGAAAACTTGAAAAGGTACTGAATGTAAAATTACTGGAAAAGGAATAAATCTACCTTAAATTTATTAAATACAGTAATAATTTCCTCACATCATCATATTTTATCCTGTGTTTGGCTATAGTTTTACCGTTTCCGACCCTTACTGTAACTGCATCATTATTATAATAAAATGCCTCCTCATCAGTAATATCATCACCAATTATTATTGCCGGCCTTTTTTTATTTCTTACTTTCATTATTGCTTTACCCTTATTTATACCGGGTATTCTTAACTCGACAATATTAATTCCCACGTAAACATCCATAGAATTTTCCTCTGCAATGTTTTTTACATATTTTATTACGTAGTCTCTCTCAGTTTCATCCTTAATGTCCCCTAAATGAAATAATAAGCCACCTGTTTTATTATAAACCCTTAAATTTTTAAATTTGTTTATATAATATTCCCTGTTTTTATACAGGTCATTACACAGGCTTACATATCTATCAAAATCCGGAGTTTTTATTACTTTATCATCGATAAGGTAAATATCGCCATGTAATGCTATCATGTTGTAATTTCCGATAAATTTAATTAAATCCTCCAGTGATCTGCCGGTTACGATAAACATTTCATAATGATAATTTAATTTTTCCAGTATGTATAGTAATTCATTATCAGCATAACAGATTACAGGATTATTTACCAGTGGCACCAGAGTTCCATCGTAATCCAGAAACAGTTGTGGTTCATCTCCAATTATATCATTTATATTATTAATTATATCATCAAGCATTATATGTCACTTTTCAGCCACTGAAACTATCTTTTTATACCACCACTCACTATTTTTCGTTTCTATATCCTCTTTAAGGTTTTTTAACCTTTCCTTTTTCTCACTATCCGGCATTTTTATTGCCCTTGTAATAGCATTCACAGTTGCATCTATATCATATGGATTCACTATTAAGGCATCCTTCATTGTATATGCCGATCCTGCAAATCTTGATAGTATAAGGACACCGTTCTCCGTTACGGAAATAAATTCCTTACTTACAAGGTTTAAACCGTCTATTAGAGGCGTTATTAAGGCTATATCTGCTGTTTTGTAGTATGATATTAATGTGGAACTCTTTATTTTTCTATACATATATCTTATTGGAGACCAGTTTATCGTGCTGAATTCTCCATTAACACGTCCAATTGCCATTTCAAGTTCCCTTTTCATTGAAATGTAATCCGCTACCGTTGATCTACTGGGTGTTACGTTCATAATATATATAAATTTATTAATATACTCGGGATATCTTTTTAGTAATCTCTCTATTGCCAGAACCCTATTTATTAATCCCTTTGTATAATCTAACCGGTCTATTGAAAATATTATTTTTTTATCATTTATGTTATATAAATTCATTTTTTTTCCATGGGCATATGAATAATATTTGTTATCCACCCCCAGTGGAAATGTATATATTTTTGATTCAGGCTTATTTTCAAATATATATTTATAGGTATCAATGAAGTTTTTTTTATATAATTCTGTATGAAATGTTATAATATCGCTTTTTGCAAGGCTCTCCATAATATTTTTAGCCTCAGGTATTATTGAAAAAAATTCAGGTGAAACCCACGGTATATGCCATGTAAAAATTATTTTATTTTTTACACCATTCTCTCTCAATATTTCAGGAATCATGGTTAACTGGTAATCGTGAACCCATATTACCGTATCGTTATATAGATCCTCCATTATTTTATATGCAAATTTTCTGTTTACATTATAATACACTTTATATGAACTGTGTGAGATTTTTATATTTTGCCTGAAATAATGAAATAATGGCCATAATACGCCATTTGAAAACTCATCATAAAAACCTGTTTTCTCATGCTTTTCTAATATTACCCGTTTTAATTTATAATTTTTTACGTTCTCTGATTCATATTTTTTATCACCGGTTCCCTTTCCCCAGCATACCCATGTACCACCATATTTATTTATCATTGAATTTAATGCTGTTGCAACACCACCTACATTTATTGAATTTAACTCTCTGTTTCCTATTTTCTCATGCGAAAATGGACAGCTATTTGTAACAACAACATAATTCATATAAATGTATTTTGTTATCCCTTAAAACATTTTTTAAATATATCAGGTTCCAGCTCTCTACTCTGTAAGCACTCTAAATTTTTAAAATTAATATACTTAAAAATAATAGTGTTTGAATGATATATTATTTAACTGAGGTTTATAAAATTTTATTTTTAATATTACTGTCAATACATGTGTTATCTGCAATTATATTCGTTGGGGGATCAATTTTTATATGGGCAATATTATGGCCGGAATCGTATAAACTTGAGAACGATAAACTGAGAACAAGGTTACTGGGATTTGTTGGCCACAGGTTCGCATTTTACACAAACGCAACACTTGCTTTACTGATAGTTACCGGTCTGTTAATGACATACAAATATCTATTAAATTTTTCACTGTATTTCCGGAGTCTTCAGGGTGAAATACTGTTTTCTGCTGAAATTCTGGTGCTCATTATGATCATAATAATGTACGGGAATAATATCTATCACGGTAAATTAATAGTAAAACTGAATGAGGAAAATAAATTTGAAGAAATCAAAAAAGTGAGGAAAAAAACACATATATATTCAATGATAACAATGGTATTAATGATAATAATCGTTATATTAATGGTTGCACTGAGGGTTGCATACTGATCCACCACATCCGGATCAAAAATTTATGAATAATTAGATAATTTTACATGAACACATACTCTCAGCAGGTGATTTTGATTCACTGTTAATGTATTTTCTATCTATTAAGTTAAAAACAAAAAATAATTTGACTTATGAACTATATAATAAAATAAACAGTAAAAATAAAAAAATTATCTTGCAGAAGCTGCAACTCTTTCTATTTCTTCCTTTTTACCTATTGCAAAGGAATTTGCATCATTCCTTGACGCCAGTAAAATTTCGTTTGCCAGGCATTCCTGTATATGTATTTTCTTTTTAAACGATGATTTTATTGCTCCCCTGCATATATTCCTCAGGGCTTCATCCAGCCTTCTTGATGGGGAAACATCAACGGATTTAGGCACTGCTATACCACCGTATTTTAATCTTGTTACCTCTTCTCTTGGTGCACTGTTTTCTATTGCGGCTACAAGTATCTGTATAGGATTCTGTTTGGTTTTTGTTTCGATAATTTCAAATGCCTGTTTTAAAACATTGTATGCTGAATATTTCTTGCCTGTCCATTTCTCTGTTCTCATTAAATTATTCAATAATCTTTCTATTGTATTTACATTTCTTTTTCCGGATAAATAGTTGGAGAATCTTCCACCTGTATCAAGGTTAAGATACGATGTTAAATTTATGTATGTCGCCAATCCCTGATCCTTTATCTGTATACCTGAAATATCATATTTATTCATTATCAACTGCTCCATGTTATCACCTTACCGTTTTCTCCTTTCTTCCCTTTACAAGTTCATGCAATGATATGCCATTGACCTTTATTACCTTGAATCTTACTCCGGGTATATCTCCCTTACTTCTTCCCATTCTCCCGCCAATGCCTTCCACCATTACTTCATCATGTTCGTCGATATAGTTTATTGCACCGTCTCCAGGAGCAAATGCGGATAACTGCCTTCCATTTTTTATTAGCTGGATCTTAACGCACTTCCTTATTCCTGAGTTAGGCTGTTTTGCCTCAATACCAACCTTTTCTATTACTATGCCCTTGGCCTGCGGTGATCCTTCCAGAGGATCGCTTTTTCTCCTTAAGTCAAGTATTCTTCTCTTGTAATCTCTATCTGACCATTCGTATCGTTTTCTCGTTTTTAATAACTTTTTTCCTGCATTCATACCATTAGGCATTATATCACCTTGAATTTGAAATTATTTTGATAACATCATTATTTAATAATTTATAATCTTTTCCTATTACTCTTCTGGTTCTACCATTAACCGCCCTTATAAAATTTTCACCAATATCCGTATGTATTTTATATGCCAGATCCAGAGCAGTATCCCCCTCTTTCAGTAGAAAGGCATCGGGTAATATATTTCCATTCTTATCCGTCCATTTGCCCTCATCAAGAACCGGATATATTACTATATATCCAAGCCCCCTTATTATATCAGTTAATGTATCATAAAACCTTACAATTTCACCATCTGCAAATTTACTTTTTATTTCGTTTAAAATTTTCCTCTGTTCAGAACCTGATTTTTCCATATATTCAAAATCCATGGTGTCTGCTGTTATATAACCATTTTTATAGGCTTTTTCTATAAGCAATTCATATTCTGCAGAAATAAAATGTGTTTTTCCTATTATATTTTCTATATCATTTCTATCCCCGGCATTTATTAAATCGGATTTGTTCCCAACATTAAATACTGGTTTTATATATTTTATTATATAACTGCAGAAATTATTTATATCGTTATCTGACCAGTTTATTAATTTATCCGGGAACTTCTCCCTGCTCATTATTAAAAATACATCCTTCTCATTTAATCCAAAGGTTGCAGCCTTTTTTAATATTTTTAATTCCATCCTTTCACTGCTGTTATCCTCTTTTCTCGCAAATTTTATCCAGTCCTTTGCAATTTTTGAGTACATCCATTTTAATATTTCTTTATTTACAAAGGTTAAATCCTCAACAGGGTTGTATCTGTTTTCGGAAACATTCCCCTCCTTATCGGTCAAACCTGAAGCATCAAATAGATTTATTATTATGTCAGCATCCCTTATATTGTCAAGAAACTCGTTTCCCATGCCCTTTCCTTCACTGGCACCCTCTATAAGTCCAGGGACATCTATTATTTCAACCGGTATATATCTTATTCCGTTTATACACTTTCCCTCTCTTGGGTGACATTTTTCATTTATCTCATTTTCCGGGCATTTATCTTTTATAAATGATATACCCACATTTGGCTTTATCGTTGTAAATGGATAGTTTGCTATCTCCACATCTATTGATGTAATAGCAGAAAACAATGTGGATTTACCGGCATTTGGTTTGCCTATCAATCCTATTTTTAGCATTATGATTCTACCTCTCTCATATCATAGCCTTTCGGGCATGATATTTTTTGCACTATCTTATTTACCACAATCTTCTTGCTGGATATACTAAGGAGGTTACATTTTTCTATGTTAGGGCATGTTAAATAATCACATTTCATTGATTTCAGTTCTATTGAGGATCCTTCCATTAACCTTTTTCCATTCTGTATATTATATGTATTCTTTATTTCCTCAACCTCTATTGTGGAAACCTTGTTTTTATTATAAACATAGCATGGATTTACCTGCTCCTTAACATCGGTTATTTTATATTTTTTTCCAGGTTCAAGATTAAAGCATACATTCCTTATTCTACATTCATCGCACTTTCCTGATAATGGCCCCTTAAACGTAAACTCCATATCTTTTCTTGCTAAATCAACACCTATTAACGTTATTTTATTCAACTTAATCATATTCCATAAAATTCAATAGTTTATTAAGGTTATGATTGAAAAGAGATTATATTACCTTTGTTGTTTCTAATGCTTTTTCTGCAACGTTATCACTTAGATCCGTTTCACCTAAAATTGTATATCTTTCCGGTCTGAGCCTGTGTGCTATTGATAATGCCTTTATAACTATATTATTGCCTATTCCATAGTCTGAAGCCTTTGTTGATACCCCAATTTTTTTGTACACATCATATAGCATTTTCCAGTCACCGCCATGGAAATACATCGCCACCAGAGAACCCATTGCCACGCTCTCACCATGCATTGATGTGCCTCTGCCAAGAATTTCCAGGGCATGTGCAAATAAATGCTCACTTCCACTTGCAGGTCTTGATGTGCCGGCAATTGCCATGGCTGTTCCAGATGCCAGTATCTCTTTCATTATTAACCATATACTGTCCTCCAGTCCCGGCTGTATTATGTTTGCATTTTCTATTAATTCCTTAGAGGCATATTCTGATATAACAGCAGCCGTACTGCTGAATTCTTCACCCTTTATCCTGTTTGCCAGTTTCCAGTCCATAACGGATGTTATATTTGCTATCACATCGGAAGCACCGGAAGCTGCGAATCTAAACGGTGCTTTTAACATTATACTTGTATCGGCTACAATTGCAGAGGGCATGGCAGCCTCTATGGATAAAAATGATTTTCCATCATAAATCGATGCCCTTGGGGATGCTATGCCGTCATGGCTTGGTGCTGTTGGCACACTTATAAAGGGAACATTTATATCATACGCCACCTTTTTTGCAAGGTCTATTTTTGATCCACCGCCTATACCTATTGTTAATCCTATTTTATATTTTTTCACGTCATTTTTTATGGAATTCAGGGTCTCCATAGTTGAATTTTCTACCTTTATAACCTTATAATTAATATTATTCATCAGGCCTATAACCCTCTTGGCTGCAACATCATATGTTTTATTTCCAGTAATAATCAGGACCGTACCGGACCTTAAATTTTTTTCTATAACTTCCCTTATATTATAAATTGCATTATGACCTATGTAAACGTCATTTGGAAAATGCATTGCCTTTATCTTGTCAAACATTAATAAAGAATATTGTATTAGGATATAAATTTAATTATTTTCAAATAAAATGTGATATAATGAATTGAATTTACTGTAGATCAGGCAATCATGATAAAATCTATGTTATGAGATAATGGCAGATAATTATCATAAGAGCGTAAAAACTAATAACACATTACTCATAATCTTATATGAATCTGGAAACTGAAATAAGGTCATTTGAAAGATTTATGGTTTCTGAGAGAAAAAGTTTCTACACAATTAAGGAGTATAAATTCTTAATATCCGGATTTTTAGGTTTTGTAAACAAGGATATTAAAAATATAAATAATGAAGATATAGAAAATTATAAGGATTATATTGTAACCACAAAAAAATATTCAAAGGCATCCCAGTATCTATCAATAAAGGCAATAAGATTATTCTATAGATATAAAAATATTGATTTGCCATTTAACCTTGTGGCACCCAGAAGGTCAAAAAAGATGCCCGTGTATTTAAATGAGGGAGATGCAGGAAAATTAATAGAGGCTTCAAATAACAAGAGAACAAGGGCAATAATATCAGTTTTTTTATATACCGGTGTAAGGGTGAGCGAATTATCAAATTTAATGATTGATGATGTAGACTTTGATGAGAACATAATTTATATACGTGCAGGCAAGGGTGATAAGGATAGAATAGTTGTAATGCCAGATGTATGTAAAAATGATTTAAAACTATATCTAGCAGATAGAATAAAAATAAATTCCAGCAATAGTTATCTATTTATTTCAAACAAAAAAACAAGGTTTGATACATCAACAATAGAAAGACTGATTAAAAAAACTGGAATAAAGGCAGGTATAAGCAAAAATATAACGCCACATGTTTTAAGGCACACATTTGCAACCTCAATTTTAAGGAATGGTGGTGATATAAGATTTATACAGCAGATCCTTGGCCATGCAAGCCTTGCGACGACACAGATATATACGCATATAGATGATAATACATTAAAGGAAATGTATGAAATGCATATGCCAAAATATTAATTTTCTCTCTTTATCATGTAATCGAGAAGGAAATCAATCATATCTATAGCCTCCTTATTGCCCTTTATCTTCCTTAACTCTTTTTTAGCGTTTACTGTTAATTCGTTTATCTTTTTCATAGAATAATCATATGAACCGGTACTTTTTATTATCTCCTTTAATCTATTGAAATCATCATCATTGATGTTACCATTTTTTATAGCACGGTCAATAAATTTCCTATCATCATTACTGGAGTTCTCATATGCCTTTATTATCAACAGCGTTTTCTTTCCCTCGTTTACATCACTTTTTATGGATTTGCCCGTTTTATTTTCATCACCGAATATACCAAGGACATCATCATATAACTGGAAAGCTACACCGGCATTGTAACCAAAGGCTCTTAAATTTTCAATGTACTGGTTTTCCCCGGATAAATACGCACCAATTAATACCGGCCCCTCTACTGTATATCTTGCAGTTTTTAGATAATGTAACCTAAATAATTTTTCCTCGCTATAATTATCATTTATGGATGAATATATGTCCAGTATCTGGCCCTTGCCTGTATCTTCTATAACCTTGGAAAATTCATAATCCGCCTTTAATAAATTATCGATGTCGAAACCTGATTTTAATAACGCTTCATGTGAAAATGTATCTATCAAATCACCGGCACTTATTGCCACATTTTCAGCTATTTTTTTATCATTTACGCTCTGTTCTATTGCCTTATGAAAACTGGGTTTTCCCCTTCTGAGGTCGCTATTATCCATAATATCATCATGTATTAATAGAAATGATTGTGCCATCTCTATGGATGTTGATGCCCTTATTATTTTTTCATCAACATCTTTAAAAATATTATATGACGTTATCATCAGTATGGGCCTTAATCTTTTACCCCCATTTAATGTAAAGGTTTCCAATTCTCTTATAACACCATTTATTTCATCATCATTGCATTCGCCCAGCTTCATACTGAAATATTTCTCAAGCTCATCGTTTATGGAATTTCTTAGATTTTCCAATCTTTTTTTATAATATTCTATGTTTATCAATGCATGGTAATTAATTAAACTATAATTAAATTTTTTTATAATTTTGTAACTTAATATTAATATATTTGATTTAAATACAAAAGTATGAGCGAAGATTTTGTGTATAAAAAAGATGATGAAGCAGATGATTATAATGAGCGCGGTATATCATATTTCAACGTCATGCAGTATGCGGATGCTGTAAAAGAATTTACAAAGGCAATAAACATAATAAAAACCGACCCGGATTACTTTTTAAACAGGGCAATGGCATATTACTCATTAAAAATGTATGATGCAGCAATAAAGGACTGTAAGAGTGCAATAACATTAAGTGCTGACAGGGGCGATTATCACAATACATTAGGTGCTATATATGATGATATGAAGGATTTAAAAAGCGCGATGAATGAATTTAATGAGGCAATAAGGATTGAGAATGATGTGCCTGATTATTATTACAATAGAGGCAATGTCTACTGGGAACTCGATGACAGGGAAAATGCGTTGAAGGACTATGACAAGGCAGTGTCATTGAATAGCAGTGATGCTGTATTTTTCTATAAAAGGTCACAGTTATACACGGATTTAAAGAGATACGACGATGCAATAAAAGACATTGAAGAATGCATAAAACTTGGAAAAAATCCAGAATATTTCAGGGCGGAAGCCAGCATATATGAGTTGAATGGCGATTATAAAAAGGCGGATGAAACCATTAAAAAGGCAATTGAATTATCTCCGGATGACATATCACTGAAATCAAAAAAATACGAAATAAATAAAAAGTTATAAAAAATTTTAATTATTAATTATCTATCTCATTAACATGAAAGCGTTATATTTTGAAAAACCCGGTATTGAAAATTTAAAGATAGGAGATGTAAAGGAACCTAAAAATGGATTAAAAATCAAAATTATAAAGGCTGGATTTAATCCACTGGACTATAACCTTATTTCTGGCAATATTATTTATAATGTAAATCCGATGCCACACATACCCGGGTCAGAGGTTCTGGGAATTGCAATGGAGGACGGTAAAAACATTAAAAAAGGTGATAGGGTAATTGTATACGGTAAGATCTTTGATAATAACTGCGATATGTGTTTTTCAGGCAATGAGCAGCTGTGTTATAATGGAGGCATCTGGGGGGTAATAACAGATGGTGGTTATTCAGAATATATATCAATAGGGGAACAGAATATTTTTAGGGTTCCCGAAAATCTTGATGACAATACAGCAGTAAGCATAGGCATAGGTGCCCTAACTGCATACCGTGCACTAAAAAAAGCAAATCCAGAATTGCATAAAAAAGTTCTGATATATGGAATGGGAAATACAGGAATATTTACAGCACAGCTGGCTAAATATATGGGGCTGGATGTATATGCATTATCAAGGAAGAACATGCCAGATATAAAAACATTTAAGGAAATACCCGGGGATTTAAAGGCAGATATAGTTATTAATCCACTTGGCGGTGATCTGTTCTCGGATTCATTAAAACATGTAAAGAGAAAGGGAAAAATCATAACATATGGCATTTTAAATGGAAGGTTTTCCAGTATGGATATTGCCGGCATCTATACAAATGAAATTGAGATTTATGGGTCTACAGGTGGTTCGAGACTTGATTTATATGAATTACTGAATATAATGGGCACACATAAATTCAGTTTACCCGTTTATAAAGAATACAGTTTATGGGATATAAAGGATGCCTTTAATGATTTTAAGAACAGGGAAAACGGAAGGATAATATTTAATTTATAATGATTTTAATTTTTTTATGTTTTCATCTATATTGCTGAATATATATGATGCAGAAACCAGTATATCTGCACCGGCATCCACTGCCAGTTTACCCGTTTTATCATCTATTCCGCCATCAATTTCTATTTTTGTTTTATAGTTATTTTTATCTATAAATTCTCTTGCCTCCCTGACATTATTCAACGAAGACTCAATAAATTTCTGGCCTGAAAATCCAGGATAAACAGACATAACCAGTAAAATCTCTGCCCTATCTAAAAATTTAAAAACTTTTTTAACGTCCGTATCTGGATTTATTACAATGCCGTATCTTATGTTATTAGCCTTCAGCCTGCCTAAAAGTTCATTTATATTTATAGGGGCCTCATAATGTATTAATAATACATCTATTCCAGAATTAATAAACGATTCGTAATACTTATCAGGCCGTTCTATCATTAAATGCCCATCAAGCCTTAAGTTAGTATTTTTTCTTATAGCCCTGATTAAATCCGGACCCATTGTAATATTATCCACAAAGTTTCCGTCCATTATGTCCAGATGAAATGATCCTGCACCGGCATTTTCACATTTCTTTATTTCTTCGTATAGGTGTGATAAATCCGAGGATATTATTGATGGTGAAATTTCTATTTCCATTATAAATAATCATTATCACAGATTTATCTTTTTTCCTTTTATGGTTTTAACAGTTGAAGTAGAAAACCCACACCATTTATGGGTGGGATGAGAGCGAACCAATAATATTATATACGGATAATATATCTATAATTATGCCAAAGGGTTACAGCAGTTCAAGCACATCTGTCCATTTCATGAACTATCATTTTGTCTGGTGCCCAAAATATAGAAGAAAGCTAATTACAGGGAATATTGAAATTAGATTAAAGGAGATAATCATGGGTGTTGCACAGGAAAATAACTGGGAGATTATTGCACTGGAAACAATGCCAGACCATGTGCACCTCTTCATCAAAACAGATCCGACAATAGCACCAAACAGTGTAATCGCAAAGGTAAAAGGCAGAACATCAAGATTACTCAGATTCGAATTCCCTGAACTGAGGAGTAGATTGCCTTCGTTATGGACACGGAGCTATTTCGTATCTACTGATGGCCATGTATCGTCAGAGGCAATAAAGAAATATGTGGGGGGTCAGAAGGGGATATGATAAAGGCATATAAGTTCAGGACCTATCTGGATAAAGAACAGATCCAGAACCTTGAATCCACCCTTAACGCATGCCGTGAGCTGTATAACGCCATGCTTCAGCAGAGAATATACGCATACAGAATGGGAAAAAAGGTAACCCGTTATTCCCAGGTAAATGAAATACCAGAGGTAAAGAAAGCATTTCCAGAATTCAATAACATCCATTCACAGGTAATACAGGAAGTCCCGGTGAGGCTTGATAAGGCATATGATAACTTTTACGGAAGAGTAGATAAGAAGAATAATGGCAAGAATATAAAGGCGGGCTTCCCAAGGTTCAAATCAAGGAAGAGGTATAATTCAATAACCTATCCACAGTCCGGATTTAAAATACTTGAGAATGGTCATATATTGGCATCAAAGATTGGTGAGATAAGAATGTTCATGCACCGCCCTGTAGATGGCAGGATAAGAACACTTACCTTTAAGAGAAACGGTGCAGGTGAGTGGTATGCAATTATTACAGCTGGTGATCCTGATAAGGAACAGACTGTTGAGGATCACTTTTCAATACTCAACGAAAATATGAATCCAACAGGTTATGATGTAGGATTAAAGTCACTTATAACGGACAGCAATGGAGAACATACAGAGGCACCTCAATACTTCAGGAAATCAGAGGAGAGATTGGTCAGGGCAAATCGAAACCTGTCAAGGAAAAAGAAGTATTCCAAAAACTGGAAAAAAGCCAATCACAGGTTATCAAGGGTCTACAGGAAGACCGTAAGGCAGAGGGATGATTACTCAAATAAATTATCCAGGAATATAGCTTCCAGGAACAAGTTAATAGTTTTTGAGGCACTAAATATACAGGGAATGGTAAGGAACCATCATTTAGCAAAGAGCATAGCAGATGCATCATGGTATGATATCATAAGGAAAACAACCTACAAGGCTGAAAGTGCCGGTAACATTGTTTTGCTTGTTGATCCAGGGAATACATCCAAAATGTGCTCTAAATGTGGAAATATAAAGAAAGATCTAAAGCTTTCAGATCGTGTATATAATTGTGATGTATGCGGACTCACTATCGATAGGGATGAGAATGCAGCTATAAATATAAAAAACAGGGGTTTATTGCTATTCCTGTATGTATACGTATATTTACATAAACACTTTAAGAAAGTAGGGAGGGGCACTCCCGAATTTACGCCTGTGGAGATTGGGGCTCTACCCGCAAGGGCAACTCCCCGTCATAGAAGCAGGAAGCCCACGGCTTTAGTCATGGGAGGATGTCACTATGGTGATGTTTATTGAATAAGGAAATTAAAGATCTTAATAAAATAGAAATAAAATATTTAATTAAATTATTTCCAGTTTTCAGAAAGTTTATGGCAGACCGTAAAAAATCGAAGAAGAATGAGGAATATGATTATAAAATTGAAAGAAACGGCAGGAAAGCGGTAAATTCTTTTATAGAACTTGGACCCACATTCATAAAACTTGGGCAGGTTTTATCAGCAAGGCCTGATTTATTACCTAAAGAATACCTGAAGGCGTTTCAGGATTTACAGGATAATGTACCCCCTGATAAATTTGAATATGCCAGGGAACTAATAGAAAAAAATGTGGGTAATATAAATGAAAAATTCCGGTATTTTAATGAAAATGCAATATCCGGGGCATCACTGGGACAGGTTTATCTGGCAGGGTATAATGGTATTGATGCTGCAGTCAAGGTTAACCGCCATAATATAGATTATGTATTAAAAAGAGATATAATTGTAATCAAGAGATTGCTGAAAACATTTAAAAGATTTATTGATAATTATTTATACATAAGCATCTCAAATGTTATCTCAGATTTTTCTGTAAGAATCTACGATGAGGCAAATTATTTTATGGAGGCCGAAAACCTGAACAGAATAAAGGACAATGTTAAAAAATATGATATAGTTGTACCGGATGTATTATTTGTTTCAAAGGAGGTAATCATTTTAAGTTATATAAAGGGAATAAAAATTACAGATGTAAAATCATTAAGGGAAAAAAATATAGATTTAAAAAAACTGGCATTTAAACTGGACATTACATTTATAAGAATGTTGTTAAGAAACGACATATTCCATGCTGATCCACACCCCGGCAATCTGGCAGTGGGTGATGATGGCAGGATCATATTATACGACTTCGGCATGGTGGGTAAACTGGATGGGGAAACGAGATTTAAATTATTAAAATTATATGATGGATTGATAACAAAGGATGCTGATACAATCATGGATTCACTGCTGGAATTAAACGCACTGTCTCCTGCTGCAAACAGGGGAATAATAAGAAAAGGGATAGAGTTATCAATAGCAAATCTGGCAGGCAGGAACGTTAATGAAATGGATATATCAGAACTATTTGAAATAGCAAATAATGTAATATTTGAATTCCCCTTTCACCTGCCAAGGGAACTTGTACTGTATATGAGAATGTCCTCATTACTTGAGGGAATATGTAAAACACTGGATCCAAATTTCCGGTTTGTGCTGGTTCTGAGGGATATACTTTACAATGAGGGGATGCTGGAAGAATTATACAGAAAGGAATTAAGTGAATTTTTTTCAAAATCTGTAATATCTATTGAAAAGGGCCTTGATGTTCTGCCACTGCTGAAAAGAAGGCTTGAGGAAACAACGGATATAACAAAAAAACCGGATAATAAACTTCCTGCATCAGTATTTTTATCGGCAATTTTTATAGCAATGATTCTGTATGCAGAGACCAGGCCGATCATATCATTTATAGTTATAATAATAGATATAATTGCCTTTGCATATATATTAAAAAAATAAAATTATTAATTATTCTATTCTTACAGTTTTTACATCCTTTACCGGTATTTTTAACGTTAAAACACCATTGGTGTATGTTGCAACAGGATCAACCTCTGTATTTATCTCCATTGGCATTGATAATCTCTTAAACACCTTCTCAGGCCTCTGGTTTTCAAATAAATTTCCCTCAGTTTTTATTTCCCTGTTAGCCCTGATTACAACCGCATTTTTTTCTGTTGTAACCTTTATATTCTCCTTCTCAAATCCCGGCAAATCTGCCTCAAGTGTTATCTCTCCACCATCCTCATACATTGTAACCGGCGGATAAATAAAGCTCATTATCTCCTTTGCCCTGTTATTTACATTTTTCATAAACTCATCAGAATAATACTTTAATGGCCTGTACATGTTTATATATAAATTACACTTACTAAAAGTTTGTGTTATTTATTATGATAGATTATCCAGAATTACCGGTTGCCAATTTTTTCCCTGATAGAGTAACATTTCTCCATATTTCCCTCCATGTATAGTGTGTCCCGAACTGGGATAGATCTATTTTCAGATTTCTCGTCCACAAGTTCGTAGTACTCATAGTTTCCCCTGTTCACATTGTGGGTACAATAATCATATGTGGTAATTACTATACGGTTAAATCTCTTTGTCAATACATAAAACAGAGGTAAAATACGTAATCAAACTACCTATTTCATAATGTAAGACAATCGCCACAGGTAAAATAACAATATTTATATAGCCATTATTATTATTATTATGGGAACTAACATAATAAACCCGGATTATAGAAATTTGTTGGCTATTGAGAAATCCCATACAAATAGTATGGGTCTGCATGAAAATAAGAAACATAATAATTATATAAAAGCTATAATATCAGTATTTGCAGTTGCAGTTTTATTATCTACTATGGGTGTGCCTATTTACAATGGAATATATGCAATGGAGAGCAATGCGCTACCATATAATATGGGAATAGTAGCTACAACAGGTAACAGTGCAACAGCATCGGGACATATGGGAGATATAGTTTATTATGAATTAACACATTTTGGAGCAAAGCCATCTAAAGCAGCTTTAATATCAGATATTGATGGTTCATTATCCGCTTTTGATTTGGGTGTTTTAACATATTTAGTTCCACTTATGGCAGATGCTATATTAGCTTCTGGAGCCGTAGACGTTGGCTCTATTACAGATATCATATTGGTTACAATAGCAGGAGTTTCACTAGGTCCAATATCAACGGCCGCTATATCTGCTCTGGCAGGTGCAATTGTAGCGTATTAATCTAAGGGTGCGTTTATGTCTAATATACCAAAAAAGTTTTTTATTTCTCTTATTATTATTTTTTCAATAATATTTGCCCTATACATTATATCAATCTATATAATTCCACATAATTTTATTGCTACTTATGGCATTTTCTTTTCCATACCTATAACAGCAATTAGTGCTGGGATTTTAGTATATTATATACGGATAGGCAGTGAAAAAACCAGTGAATCCATAAAAATACCCAATTTCCTCCGGCGCCATTCTTATCTATATGCCGACTCAGAAATTGATCCAGATATTACCAGGGAATTAAATAATGCGTGTTACCAATATGGCGTAAATGATATTATTGTATATAAGTTTAAACCTAATGGCATACTTTCACCCGCTTTTGCAGTAGATAAGAATAATGAAAAGTCAATTTATATAGATGAAATGCTAATTCAGAGATTGGATAAAGGTAAATTGGATGCATTAATATGCCACGAGGTAGCCCATATAGTTGATAGTAATCACTTCGAGATAAATATAAAAATATCAGCAAAAATTTTAATATTCTCAATTTTACTTGGTTTGTTAGCACTGGTGCTATTATTTATTACATCAAATAAAATAACCGCACTATATATTATACCTGTTATATTAATAATATTTATACCTTTATTGGCGGGATTTTATATTGTAAGATTTAATGAACTGGATCAGATTAATGCTGATAAATGGGCCTTATATTGCATTGGGCAGAATAACATAAAACATTATATTGGCATGTTAAATGAAATAAAGGCATATGCCAGTAGTGGAATTTATAATAGAAAACGTGCACTCAGGACATGCAAAGATCTGGATAAGCGCATATTAAAACTTAGGAAGGACTATGAAGCTTCTTAATCTCAGTGAAAGGTTTATAATATACATTACGGAACAATCATTCCTAATTTCCATAACATCAATGATATCATTATATTTCCATATAAAGGCAGCATTTTTAGGTTTCTTTGAAGCTTATAGAATAGATTTCTATATAGGTTTTATACATATAATTGATACATATTATGGCTTATTAAATATTTTAATATTATTTATTGTATCATTATTGTATTATACAATGGAATCATTAACGGGGAAAGGTATAGCAGAATTTATCTTTAAGCAGGGAATAATAAATAAATATAATGTTAATAAGAGAAAATACATAAAATTATTATTAATACGTGATATAATAAAAGCATTTTTTATATCAAATATAATAAATTCATCATTCATATTATTTCATGGGAAGATGCTGCAGAATGAATATGATTATAAAAATAACATATTTACAATAAAAAATAATGAAGAAAATAAAAAATCACTATTTTTCCAGTATTTTTATACATCAGTAATAATTTATTATTCTATATTCTTTATTTTATTGTTTACATATACATTTGTAATTCCAGTTTCCCCTTTAACATCTTCAGGAGATATAAAATCAAAATCATCATTTAATTACTGGTCATTTTTCCATACAATACTGTCAAATAACATGACACTGGATGTATTTGAATATATAATAGGTGGATTCAGTTTATTTGCAGGGACATTTATAGCATTATTTTCATCAAACATTTTAGAAACTGTAATTATGGCATCCCTTGACAGTGCCCACGGCTATGTGTCATTTGTAAAATATATCCTTCCACAGTTCTTTCCTGAAACTCTTGGATATGTCTTTGGATTATCCACAGCAATGGTCATAACAGATGCAATATTAAGTTATATTCAATCTGCTATAAGAAATGAAAAATCTGGATATTTTTTATGTCATTATGGTAAGCTTGGGTATATAATAATCACCTACATTGGTTTATCATTATTGCTGCTATTTATCGGTGCATTAATAGAAGCAGCCCTGGGAATTTATAACTTCTAAATAAAATTATAATAATTATAAACATTGATTTATTTCACACAAGCCTTTTTTTTGTTAAAACCTTTTCATCGGGTTTATTATCTTTACCCCCTTTTACTCTACTTATTTTATCTGCAACATCCATGCCCCGTACAGCTTTACCGAAAACAGGATGCATTTTATCAAGGCAATTATTATTTACAACATTTATATTTTGAGTTTTGCAAAGAAATTGAGACGAAAACGTCAGTTAAACCTGTGAATTGTGAAACATTTCGAATATTTTCAACGTTCTTTCAGTAGTGCACCAGTGAGGATCCTATTAGGTAGATTTATTTCCATCCTGTTAAGCAAATTTGAGGTTTCGTTCTATTCACTGCAGTAAACCATGCTTACGGGCTATTTGACCTGCGGTGCACGTCATATAATCAATAGAACATCTAGTAAATTACAGGTTTAAATTAAAAATCACTTGCGAAATTCAAATTATAAAAAACTGTGAACCACAGTATCAGATCCTACATTTGCCATTGTACTCCTGTTGTTTTTATTATTTTTGTAAATCCATCCTTTATGATGTGCCCGGGTCCACACATGCCTGTGCCTTTTCAGTCTTCTCTCTGTATTATGAAATCCGCTATAATTCTATAGAAAATTGTGTAACATTTCAGGTCGTTTATATCTGCTATATATTATTTATATGTAGACTTATCAATAATCTTATTCATGCTGTCTATTATTATTTCTGCTGTGGTGTATGGGTCTCTTTTTAATGTATCCTCAGTGTAATCCATATTATCTATATAATAGGCGTATTTATTATAAATTTCTTCAAGTACGATCTGCCTTAATTTTCTTACATATTTTTCCCTGTAATTTTTTTTATTCCAGCTGACTATGTAATCAAGAAATTTATCATAGTTTTCGATATCTATGGAGTTTATGCCTATAACCGGTGTTTTAATTTTGTTGCTTAAATTTAGAGTTTCCCTTATGTCCTTTATTGCGATATATGACCCTTCCCGGTCTATTTTATTTACAACAAATACATCGCCTATTTCCATTATGCCCGATTTCAGTGCCTGAATTTCATCACCAAGTCCGGGGGCCAAAATTACGCACGTGATATCAGCTATATTCATTATATCTATATCAGACTGCCCGGATCCAACTGTTTCCAGTATTATAAAATCACTACCAGACGCCTCAAGGATCTTCACTATATCCCATGAATATTCTGATAGGCCACCATTGTACAGTCTATTTGATGTACTCCTCATAAATATGCCCTTTCTGCTCAGGGATTTCTGCATTCTGATTCTGTTTCCCATAATGGAACCGCCGGAGAATGGGCTTGCCGGATCTACCGCAAGAATCGATACCTTTCCATAATCTGAAAGCATTGGGGCTATATTGCCTATTATTGTACTTTTTCCAACACCGGGAGGGCCTGTTATACCTATTACTTTAGCGTTTCCCACACTGTATATGCCCTTTATTATTCTCTCCCTGGACACCGGATCTGAATTTTCCACCAGCGATATTGCCCTTGCTATGCTCCGGTTATCGCCGTTTAATATTCCCTCTATTAAATTATCTATATTCATTTTCTCTCAGTTTCCTTATCTCCCTGGCCCTTTTTTTAATATGGTCTATTATAATCTTCAGTGGTGTTCCGGGACCAAAATTGCCTGTTATCCCCATTTTTTCCAGAGCCGGTTTATCTTCATCCGGTATTATGCCTCCACCAACAACTGCTATATCATGGACACCCTTTTTATTCATTATGTCTATAACATTCTTAAATGCCGTTAGATGTGCGCCGTTTAATAAACTTAGGGCAATAACATCAACATCCTCATTAATGGCAGTATCCACAACCTCCTCTGGTGTGGGCAGTAACCCTGCATATATAACGTCCATACCTGCATCCCTGAAAGCTCTTGCCAGAACAAATATTCCACGGTCATGTCCGTCTATTGCGGGCTTTGCAAGCAATACCTTTATAGGTGCCTCAGTATATTTTCGGTTCTTTCCATTCTCCATATATCTCCCTCCCAACGTTTGATATCTCTTCCAGTGTAGCGTATTCTCTAACACAGTCCATTATGTACGGCATTAAATTTATACTATCATCCTTCATGGCCTCACGCAGTCTATCCAGCGTTTCATCAACCTTCCTGCTATCCCTTTTATTTTTAAGGTCCCTTAATCCCCTTACCTGGCCATTCTCAGCTATATCGGAAATTTTTAATGTATTTATTGGTTTTTCATTCTCATCCACGTATCTGTTAACACCCACTATGGTTTCATCATTATTTTCTACATTCAGCTGCCTTCTATATGATGTTTCTGCAATTTCCTTCTGTATATACCCGGATTTTATTGCATTTAAAATTCCACCCATTTTATCTATTTCAGAGAAGTATTTATACGCCTCCTCCTCTATTTCAGATGTTAATCTTTCCATGTAATATGATCCGCCTAAGGGGTCAATAACATCTGATATACCTGTTTCTTCCGCCAGTATCTGCTGGGTTCTCAGTGCAACCTTAACGGCATCATCCGTGGGCAATGCCCATGCCTCATCATATGAATTTGTATGCAAACTCTGGGTTCCACCTAAAACTGCAGCCATGGCCTCTACCGTTGTTCTTACTATATTATTCAATGGCTGCTGCCACGTTAATGTATATCCAGATGTCTGCGTATGGAACTTTAACATCATGCTTTTGGGATTTTTTGCACCATATTTCTCCCTTAAAACGGTTGCCCATATTCTTCTTGCTGCCCTAAATTTTGCTATTTCCTCAAAGAAATTTATTGATGAATTGAAGAAGAACGACATTCTCGGTGCGAAATCATCAACATTTAACCCGGACTTTATTCCCATATCTATATAATAAAACCCATCTGCCAGTGTAAAGGCTAATTCCTGTACTGCACTTGAACCTGCCTCCCTTATATGGTATCCAGAAACACTTATGTAATTCCATTTCGGCACATTCTTAGTTGAATAAGCAAGCATATCCCTTATTAACCTTAAATGTGCTTCGGGCGGGTACATCCATTCCTTCTGTGCTATGTATTCCTTCAGTATATCTGCCTGAACGGTTCCGGATATATTTTTTAAACTCGTATTATTTTTTTCTGCCAGTACAAAATACATTGCTGTTAAAATAGCTGCAGGTGCATTTATCGTCATGGATGTGCTTATCTCTGACAGGTCTATGTCCTTAAAAATCCTTTCCATGTCGGCAAGTGAGGAAACATTTACACCACATTTCCCCACCTCACCTGTAGATCTCCTATTATCACAGTCATAACCATATAATGTTGGCATGTCAAAGGCTATACTTAAGCCGGTCTCACCGTTTTTTATTAAATACTTCAATCTTTTATTTGTATCATCCGGCGTCCCAAAGCCCGAGAACATTCTCATTGTCCATAATCTTCCACGGTACATATTCGGATATATGCCCCTTGTGAATGGATATTCTCCAGGGTTTCCAAGTATTTTATCCATATTATCCGGTAAATCATCTTCTGTATATAATTCCCTTATATCCATACCAGATGAATTTTTATATTTTTTTTCATTATAATGTGTTTTTTTATTCCATGGGTTTAATACATTTTCCTTCCATTTATCGTATTCAGTGTTATTTTTAAATGATTTTTTTATACCATCTATTTTTAATTTCCAGTAATCTTCCATACCTCTTTAATTCATAAAAGGATTAATATTTTTCTTTCTGTCTATATTATACTGTACTTACTAAGGCATGTTAGCTTTCCGATCAGGCCATGTAAAAATTTATGACCAGAGCCTTTATTTTATTATTTCCTTTATCTGTGATAATTCATCCACCCTGTTTGTTATAATACCGTTCAAACCCATATTGAATGCATCTATGGCATCCCTTTTATTATCTACCGTCCATGGAATAATACAGATATCTTTATCCTTTAATTCCAGAAATATACTTTTGCATTCCATATTAAACTCAGGCAAAAATAATGATATACCCATTTCCTTCAAATCATTATAATCTATTTTGCCCATATATTCTCTTGACGTTTTGCAGTAATCAAGTCCCAGAGGTATATTATCATCTATTTTTTTTGCCTCATTAAGTGAATATGGGTTAAATGATATTATATACACATGTTCCTCCATTCCCGATTTTTTTATAACCTCAATTGTTTTTCTGGCAATATCGTTTCTTATAGCCCTGCCTGAATCATCTATTGTCTTCAGTTCAATCAGGAAATATTTATCTCTGAAAGTATTTAATAATTCAATTAACTGTGGTATATTTTCATTGTCTATTTTTATATTATCTATTTCATATGAATACATATCCTCTATATTTTTATCAACATTTCCAAGTTTTTTAAGATTAAAATCATGTATAACATATACCTTACTGTCCTTTGACAAATGTACATCAAGTTCAACAAAATCTGTATACTTAAAGGCATTTTTGAAAGACAAAACTGTGTTTTCCGGATATTTTGATGGTAACCCCCTGTGACCGATTATAACAAAGTTTAACCTTATCCTATCTATTATATTCATAATGGTAAATATTTATTTTATTAATAACGTTTATTAATTTAAAATTGAAAAATTTTAAAATTCAAACTTTTTAATAATTTTATCATTGTAATAACTCTCATAGGTGTATTTCCTTATGAGTGGATAATAATTTAGATTGAATTTTTTTAATATTTCCCTTACCTCCTTTGAGGAATAGCTGACATTAAATCTTTCCTTTATATATATCTGCACCTCATTCACGGTGCACATTTTTTTTTCAGCTATGCGTTTTTTTAATAAAATCATATTACTCTCGCTTAGTTTTGAAGGCCTACCCATATAGCTCCTTACAATAGTATTCTTTTCCGGCAACTTCATTATTTCGGCATATTTTTCATTTTCTTGCTCCATAATTTCGCCCCACAGTTATATATATCTCATCTCAGTATATATACGTTATTATTTTAAATAAAACATTATTTTTTGACGAATACTAATTTTTTTTTATTTTTAATTATAATCAATGTTAAAAATTATTTATACCCGTATAATATTATAATTAGATCTGTTATATTTAAATTTTCCGTCATCTTATGTCATATTTATACTGTAACAGAATTAATAATATATGAATGGTTCTATTAAAAGAAATTTGGGGATTCCCACAGATGGCATTGATGAATTTTTGAGGAAGGTAGATCTACTGAAATATGTCGCAATACCCGTAAGTTTATCAGTATATGAGCAGGATTTAACAGGTTCTACAGTAAATGGTACTGACAAATCATAGCTATCAAAGTCTGGTATATCAGGGTTACGGCTGATTTCTGTGGAAACCTTTCATTGGAATGATTTCTCCATATGCCATATAGTGTATGACGGATTTTAAAATATTGCATATTCCAGCACAGAAATGTAGAGATTAACTGGATTGATAATTATTGCCATTTCAACTGATTAAAATTTAGCAAAAATTACAGTGGTTTTCAATAGTAAGTATTAAATATAAGCAACTCTATTGCATTATTATATGAATAAACCATATGAAACCGAAACAAAAAAAGGTAAAAAAGAGGAGCGTGTTTATGTGGATTCCGGTAAATTTATTGCATATTCATACAGGGATGAATCAACAGGAAAAATAACAAAAAGTAAGCTAATACTCATAGGAAATAAAAATAATGCATACTTCCTTATACCGGTGAAGGATAAAAATCTTGCAATAAGCACCCAGTTCGATCTGGAATCCGAGGTTAATATGAATAATAAATCCATAAAATTAAAGGAAATACTGGAAAATATTAAATAAAACCTAAATTATTTATATATAAATATATGATACACCATCATGAAATTTGCAGTTCCAAATTTTGATGTTTTAAATGATTTCAGCGGTTACATAGATGGAGTAAAGCTTTCTATTCCTGGAAATCAATGGTTTGTTGCAAATAATTTCATCTCATATTTCCATTCCATGGGTATAAATTTATATGTTGAGACATTGCCCACCGTTATGGTAAGAAAACGGTTGGAGGGCTCTCCAATTTCCATTGGCAATCTAAGAATTAATTTTAAACCCGAAATAGTATGTATAAATAACCATCTTACTAAGGAGATGAAGATAAAGGACAGATTTGATTTTGTTTCGGATGAGATTACGATAATATACAGAACAAAAAAACCTGAAAACCTGTGCGACCTAAAAAACTACAGATCCGGAATACCCAATCCCAGAATGAGCAATCTTGGCATAAAGTTTAAAAGGGCATATGAAAAGAACTGTGAATATTTTGGCAATTTAAGGAATAAGGCATTCTTTTCCAATGTGCATTACCGTGAAATTCCAGTCATGTTTCTAAATAATGAAATTGATTATGGAGTAATGTGGAAAAGTGAGGCCATATACTGGAGGTTTAAACATTTTTATCCATTTAAACCAGATGGAACGGTATTTTCCATGGCATTACTTGAAGATTCCAGTGAAACGGCTGAAAGGGTATTCAATGAATTTAAATCAGGAAATGTATCGCATTTTTACAGTAAATATGGATTTAAAATGTTAATATAACTGTTAAAAATCTTTATAATTAAAAAATTGTTTTATAAGTACAATAAAAAAATTAAAATTTTTACTCGTCAGGATTTACGGATGATATCATTGGTATCTCATCCTTATCCAGATCAAGTCCTATTTCCTGCTGTGTTAGGTTTCTTCCAAGGCTTCTCTCATAGAAAGATATTATACGCTTCTTCTCTTCATTTGTGTATTTTCTGAAGTATTTATCTTTCTTAAGATCCATTCCGGTGTTCTCCTCATATTTGTTTGCAGGTATTGAGTACTTTCTCTGTGTAGAATCCCTGTATAACTCAGGTATCACATTGAATGCACAGAACGGTATTACCCTTCCATCAGGCATTGCATAATGTATATCACATCTCTCAACCCTGTCCACATCGTATGTGTATGGGTCCTGGAAGTGCATAAATCCTATGAACAATGATTTGTAATGGAATGCCTTTAATCCATGGTAATCTCCCTCTGTGAATGCATTGTATACCATATCCTTTAACTTGAAATCCTTGGGAGCCTTTTCATAATCAACGAATTTCTTCAGGTGTAACAGCAATTTAGTTACTGATTGTGCTTTCTTAGCTGTTTTCCATTTTGAGTATTTCATTTCCTCTCCAAGTTCTCCTAAGTATTCAAACATTCCCTTAACATCCACGAATCTTGTTACAGGTATTATTTTTCCATCATCAATGAAGACATATGTACCCATGCCGCATGCAAAATGTATCGATAGTTTGTATGTTGGATGACCCTTTAATGCCTCAACAAAGTTTGATACATCTGTTGTTGCTGGAACTGTAAAGAAATCTTCCCTGCCTATCTGGCCATCAAGCTGCTGCTCTATTTTCTTTATTGCTCCGGGTATGGTTATTCTCTGCCTTGCCCTTGCACGATCTGACATTCTTCCCACAAGGCTTACTGGCTGGAAGTTAAGTCCCCTTACAACATCCATATTTGATACCGCAAACTTTACCATATCACCAAGATACTGGTCGTTTATGCCACCTATAACTGTAGGTACCAGAACCACACCCATAGGTGCTTTCTTATAATTCTCCAGTGCCATCGGTACTTCCCAGAAGTTTTTGGGATTTGATCGGGGTGTTGGTCCATCAAAACTTGTATAAACAACATTTGATCCAGCATCCTTTGCCCTTTTAACAAAGTCCGGGTCATATGCTGCCCTTACACTGTTTGTGTTCATCTGGACGTGTTCATAGCCTTCCTCTCTTGCTATTTTGATAACATCTATTATGTCATCCCTTAATGTGGGTTCTCCACCGGTTATCTGAACTGCATTTGCTCCAACTGGTTTTTCGTTTCTCATTCTTCTTAGCATTAATCTTATCTGATCTAATGATGGTTCATATATTGGCTCGCTCTCCTTTGCATAGAAGAAACAGTACCAGCATGATAAATCGCATCTGTTTGTTATAACAACATTGCCTAAACCTGTATGCGATTTATGTTTAACGCACAGGCCACAGTGTGTTGGGCATACTATTTTATCGGCATATACGGCTACATTAGGGTTCATTATTTTTGTTCCCTCTTTATCCTGGAATTTCTTTGATTCCTCATACATATCATAGTCTTCCCAGTACTTCTCCTTTGTTACACCGTGTTCCTGGCATTCCTTTATTAAATCTACCTCACCGCCATATTCATAAACGATTGCCGGAATCCTCATCTGGTCAAATTTTTCCTCATCTGCACATAGAGGGCATAAACTTTCCGTCACTCTTAAAACAAGCATATCATCAGTAATTAAATGACCCATGGTATCCAAAAATTCATCCACGGTTTTGAATGGCGCATTCTTACTTATCTCAAAGTCATTTGCCAGTCTAACTTCAGAGTTTTTCTTTTCTTCTGTCATTACCATCTTAATTCACCTTTTCAACTAATAAGGTTAAGCATTTAAAATAATATATAGCTTTTGTCTTTTTTAATGCTAATTGTGAAAATTGTTAAGTAGCTATAATAATTACAAATTTTAACTTTAAATACTATAAAAATTATAATTAAAATATAATTACATTCAAAAGCTAAAAATATTACAGTTGTTGTTTTTGAAAACCAATTAAAATTATGGTATTATAATAAAGAGTTAATGCAAATTAATATTTATCATTTTTTATTTTTAAATCTTTTAGGTCTTTTATTAGTTGATTGTACATTAAATTGAGATTTGATTTATATTTTATTTTAATACCGTTCTCTGCAAGATAATTTTTTATATCTTCCATATTTACATCATATTTATTTCTCTTAATTAAGCCGGAGATAATTTCCGGTATCAGTTTATAAAGTTTATTTTTTTCATCATTTTGTTTTTCATTATCAATGATCTTTTTTGCTTTTTTGTTTACCATATCCATTTTATTTTTAATATCGTTTTCTATGGAAAAGTCAAGGTTTATTCCCTTATATAACCAGAAACTCTTTATTGCATCGTCTATATTATCAGGTATATTTGAAAATTCATCATTTATGTATTTGATCATATCATCGGATAAGGAATCCACAGATTTTTCATTGATTTCTTTTGTTAATGGCAAAATTTTTTTCTCATCATAATCACCAAGTAAATCATCTATTGTCAGTGTATTTACCTCTGTAAACCATTTTGCCTCCTCATGATATTTATACCCCACATCATTCATTATATACATCAAATCTATCTCTGCAATCTTATTTGAAAATTTTTTACAGTTAAAATAATTGCAATCTATATCTTCATCTTCAAATCTCTTTATGGATAATACCACTGAATTTATTTTATTATTCCTTGCACCCTTCAGGAATTCTTTTACATTACCCATACGCTTATCCCATTCGAAACTTATTACTATATCAATATCCATGGAATAATAGATATTAAAACTATTACTTTTTGCGTAATTTACGATGTTATCCCATAATATATCCATTTCATCTTTCATCTGTTCACCTCCAAGGTTCCACACCCCTTTAGTGGTGGGAGGGATTGGAAATATATCTGCAGAAATGACAGGTAAAACCTTTCAGTGCCTGTCCAGGCTGCATCTCTCTGCATGCTCACATAGGAGTTGCCGGAAAAAGTTTTTAAATCCTGTACACCCAGAATTTTCTCTCTCTTTAACGGCTTTAATACCCCTTCCCGTAACGGGCCACAGTTTCCAAAGACCTGTGTAGTACCCATGCAT
The DNA here is from genome assembly GCA_021797735.1 of Thermoplasmata archaeon. GTDB lineage: Archaea > Thermoplasmatota > Thermoplasmata > Thermoplasmatales > Thermoplasmataceae > Ferroplasma. The sequence goes on from JAJZZE010000016.1 coordinate 34,432, forward strand.
GTATCTCTCTGGTCTAACTTCTTTTTCCCCTTCATATTTTCAAAGTCTCCAATCAACCCATGCGTTTCCCATTCACGGGACAGACTCATGTCCTTAGTCGTAGGTAGTTGGCATGAATTGAATAACCGCATTCAATTATTAAGATAAAACCGGTATAAAAAGATTTTTAATTTGAATAAATCTGAATAAAATATTATATTAATCTATGAAACAGGCAATCCTGGTTGAATATTTATTTAGGTTAAATATAGCCAGATAAATTATATACCATACCTGTTTATACAAGTTTTATATTATATATAATGAGATATAAATTACTTGATCATACGGGCGATTTAAGGCTTCTGGTATACGGTAATAATTATAAATCGCTATTTGAAAACGCCCTATATGCAATGTCAAATTTAATTACAGATACCTCCAAGCTTACTAAAAATAAAACCAGGAGAATAAAAATACTTAAAAAAAATTATGATGACCTGATGGTATCATTTCTAAATGATATACTGTTTTATCTTGAAACCGATGGTATACTCTATTATGACTCGGATCTTTTCATAGAAAATAATGAACTGACAGGTGCAATATACGGCTCTGTAATTCCAGATAATATTGAATATGAATATGTAATAAAGGCTCCGACATACTATAATCTTGAAATAAAGCCTGAAAGTAATTATGCCATAATAGTTCTTGATATATGAGTCGCGCCCCGTCTGGTGGCAATTCATTTACCGGTATCTGCCTGTAAGTTTGGTGGCATTCTCTCACAGATAAAGTGTACAGGTCTTCCTGCTTATGCTGTTAATTGCATAACGAAATCCCACGCTTACCAGGCAGAATTGTGCCTGTTCCTTGACCTTACAAAGGCGGATATACCTATTATTATTACTATTGCTGAAATTATTATTGCTAAATAGATGTAACCGGTATAGTTACGTACATGATCTTTCACGGGCAGTTTATTCTCTGGCAGTCTAACCCCCACATTTTTATTTTCATTTATGTTGATTTTACCCGTGTAATTCTTCCCATTTTCTGATATTGTATAATTATATGTGTTATCTGGTAGATTGAAACTTATTGCATCATCTGTCGATGTTATTGTTTTATTATCTATAGTAATGGACCATGCAGTATTTTCAGGTAAATTACTTGCTATAAATGTTACCGTTGATATTTTTATAAACGTCTGTTCTTTTAATGGATGGTAATCAAAAACATTGTTTGATATATAATATGGCATTATGGAGCCGTTATAATAATGTTCATCTGACCAGTAATTGCCTGTACTGCTTACACTGAAATAATTACCAGGTGATGAAAAAGCCTGTATTTTATTTATTGAATTATTATTATTTGAAATAAAATTATTAAAGTAAACGTAGTTATTATTTCCGGAATATATGTCAACACCATAACTTTGGTCCAGATCAAATGTGCTATTAAAAACCGTATTGTCATTGCCGTAAATAAACACGCTTATGCCGTTATTATAGCCTGAAATTCTGTTAATATAATTATTATCCGACCTGTACAGGTATATGGAATATATGCCTCCATATGATGTTACCCTGTTTACTGAAACATTATCCGATGCATAATCGTATACACTTGCAGCAAAGTTAGTGGTTGTTACGTTCATTATATGTATGTTGTTTGAAAATAAATTTATTAAGCCTATGTAACATCCTTTTGTGGTTTCATTATATCCAAACAGGTAATAAACATAATCATTATGGGAATCTATAATGTATGTATTACTTGCATTTACGGAGGTTTGATTAAAAACCACGGTATATGATGTATGTATAAGAACATTATTTATTGATCCCCCGTATGCCGTAGAGTTCTCTATTACATTGAATGATGAATAGCAGTTATATGAACCTATGGATCCACTGTTTGATGTTATATGCAACTCATCTATATGGTTTGAATAATATGATAGTATCCCTATCGCATAATAAATATTAACATTTGAAATATCTATATGTGAGGAGAACTCCAGCACTATACTTAATGAGTCGTTAACACCCATTATGTATACATTGCTTAATTCAGAAGCTGTAGTATTGAAAAGCATTAACGAATTATGATATATATTTATATTGTTTATATTTATATTTCTGGAATTAAATACATCTATTTCATCATTTAAATTCCTTACTGTTATGCTTGTTCCATTATCATAATAATATTTATTGTTATTCTCCTTAATATTTGATAGTGTTACGTGATTTACATTATTCAATGAAACAAGTATGAAAACAGGATAACCATAATCATTTAATCTGTTAAATAATGGATTAAGCGTTATTGTTATACCTGAAATATTTCCGGGATTACTATAAATTGGCGTATAATATAAGCCAGTATGGGATATCATAGAGATACTTTTGGTTTTAGTTTTATTAAACGTAAAGTTATACTCATTATAATTGTTTAATAATAATGTTACATTATAACTATCTGGCGGCAGGTATAATTCTAAATTCGAACCCGTTAGGGGTGCGTATGATAGGTTATATGGATAATTCTTCGTTCCATTTATCCCAACAAAGGCAAATGCATTTGCATTTACTTTACCATCCAATTTGATATAACCGGGCTTAACTCCACCCGTTGTATTCCATAATCCGTACAGTAATGAAGGCCCGTTGTGCAGATATTCGGTTGCGCCTTTATAATAGGCAGACATGCCACTGGATGTTTCTCCGGAATCAGACCCATAATCATATGCAGATTTTATGCTGGTATATGATGAATTATTAAGATATCTCATCTTTGCTGTTGCATTTAAACTGTTCATAACTGCATTTGTTCCCCCACCAGGGCCACCAAAGATTAGCTCAGCATCATATAATAATTTATTTGGAAGCCTTTTATAACCATTTACAGTAAATTCAGGATTATTAGTTGCTCTGCCTGAGTTAAATATAACCCTATCATAGGATCCTGAAACTGTTTTATTGTTTTCAGTTACAGTGTAATTAAAGAATATAGTTGATCTGTTATCTATTAATGTTGCGTTGTTATACAATGTTAATGTAAATGGCTCTGTTATATTAATCGTTGGCCCTACGCGGTAATAAAATTCACTATTTGATACAATGCCATTTCCGGAATATACTGTACTGTTGGGCATTGCCAGATTTTTTGATGTGAAATTCCAGACATTGTCTATAAACGTTAAAGTTTTACCGTTTGTATATGCCACGTTCTGTGTCCAGAACGTATCGTTTTTGCCATGCACATTAACATTTCTCATCACTGTGTTAAACTGTACGGATAACCAGTCCGGTTCATTAGCAAGATTGGGATAACCAGGACTATATGAGGAAATATTGGATACGTTTAACATTGCCTCAAAACTTGTGGTATTAAATTCATACCTGCTGGAATTTTTTAACCCATAATCCGCCAACCCCATCGGTGCCGGTGAGTAATTATATAATGGGGCAACACTACTGCTTCCGTTATTTAAGGAATTTAAATTCGGCATGTATTCATAATATGGTGTTTGATTTATAGATTTGGCCGGCGATGGTATATTCAGAGAATTTGTGCTGTTCAATGAGCTGGAATTTTTCACATCTGCATTATTATCTATGTTGCTATTTTTACCTAAATTACCGGGTGTGTTATTGGACGATATAATGACCATCGAAGAAGTCATAATTATGACAACAATAATTGAAAATAATTTTATGCGTTCCATATGTTATAATAATAACTTTTAATATAAAAAATGTTTGTAAATTGATTGTAAATGTAAATGAAAATGATAATATATTCATAGTACATATTAAAAATTATGATAGAAAGAGATTACTCGCTTCACATTAAAGACCTAATTCCAGACCATAATAAAAATAAGGACGTAAATAAACCCGTATCCATATGGAAGGAAATGGACAGGGTAAGGGGTTATCCTGAAAAAACAATGGTATGCATATTCAGGACAACAGGGTGTGCCTGGTATAAATTCACTGCATGTTCAATGTGTGGTTATTTTAATGATACATCCCCGGACATTGTTGATGAAAATTTAATGAAACAGGTAGATATATTATACGATTCATTAAATGATGTTAGGGTATTAAAAATATTTACATCTGGTAGTTTTCTTGACCCGCATGAAGTACACCCTGAAGTAAGGGATTATTTCTTTGAAAGGATGAAGGGCAAGGTAGATAAAATACTTGTAGAATCAAGGACAGAATATATAAGAAAGGATATTCTGGATCCCATAAAAAGACACAAAATCGATTTAAGAATAGCAATTGGCCTGGAAAGTGCAGATGACTATATAATGAAATATTCAGTAAATAAGGGGAGCACATTAAAAAAATTCATTGATGCTGCACAGTTATTAAAAAATGAAAATGTAGAATTAAGAACATATTTATTATTTAAACCCCCGTTTATATCAGAGAAATTAGCTATAGAGGATGTTAAAAATTCAGTAAAAATCGCTGCACCATATTCAGCCGATATATCAATAAACCCCATGAATATACAGAAAAATACCATGGTTGAAAAATTATGGAGGAAGGGATTATACAGGCCACCAAGATTATATTCGCTGGCTAAGATTTTAATAGACCTGAAAGAATATCCAGTACTATCATATCCAACAGGCGGTAACAGGGAGAGGGGTGCTCATAACGATAAATTTGATCAGAAATTATTGAACCTTATCTTAAATTCATCCCTGGAACATAATTTTGATGAACTTGAGGAATACTATAATACATTAAATCTTGAAGACTATAACTATGACATGGAATTAGAAGATAAATTATTTTTCCAGTCTGATTATGGATTACTTGTAAATAGATTATCGAAATCATCTATATTTTACTGATTTCTTTAACATATCTAATTTCTTTTCCATTTCCTCTATTATTTTATATGAATTCCTGTTCAATGCTATTGTATTTAAAACATTCTCAATATTTTCATTGTTTTTTATGTTATAAATACTCAGGAATTTAATATATGAATTTGTTTTAATTTCGGAATTTAAGGAATCCGATATATATGATAAAATATAGGGTTTTACGAGAATTTCTGATATTAATTTATCATGTTCGTTATATGACATAGATATTATATTATAATTTTTAAATAATTTTTTTATTACAGTAATAGCTCCTTCATATGAAATATCATTTATAAATATTATATCTTTACTCTTTTCATACGATAATGGTCCGAACAATGGATGTATACTTATTATCTTATCTTTAAACTCTACTATTTCATTCTTTATGGAGGACAGGTCTATAAAGCCGGTAAAATCTAAATTATTCTTTATAATGTTTTTTTCCTCATCTATAGGGACCGCAATAAATGCATAATCTGATATTTCAAGATACCTCTTTAACTCATCTTTATTATTCATGTCAACGCAGTAAGAATCAGGGAAAAGCTTTAATAACACAGATCCCAGATGTCCCTTATATCCTATTATTGTTGTTTTAATCATGTCACTGTTTACCATGTTTTCACTTACCGTGTATTGGCATTATTTATATTATTTATTCTAATTTTCTGAATATAGGCAATATATTCACGTTATTACAAATGAATACATATTTTCAGTATTTTCAATAAATTTACCGGATATTAATATTTTCTTATCATCTATTATCACATCAGCTCTACTATTTTTATTAAATGATATATATGCATCGGGGTCTTTTATCTCCTCATTTATTATATGTATGCCATTATTTAAAAATTTTTCCAGCATATCACAATGTGTTTTTGAATACACTATGGAACCTGCAGGTATTATTAAGGATAATAAGTACATCAGTGTATTATCGTCTTCTAAAGTGATTGCATAGTATTCATTTTTATAGTGTTTTTTTTCATCCCCGTTTTTGTATTCATAATGTATTGAGAATTCAAATAATATATTAAGAATGCTTTCTGTGAATCTATCATCTCCAAGTGATCTGATAACTTCTATTTCCCTCTGCCTGTTCCTTACCATCATTTTTTCATGATTTTTTATTTCGCCAATATTTTCTACAATAGTTCTTCTTTTTTTCAGTAAATTAATTATATCTTCCGAGTTTTTCAATAATTCGTTCCTCAATGCTTCAATATCGGTTATAAATTATATCACCATGCTAATATGTATCACTTATATAAATAATTTTTTAACATGTTTTACTGTGATATTATAGCTAATAAATCCGGAGGTTTATAATCTGTCATTCGATACTGTTATTGATATATAAGATGTATTTTATGGTATTTTATATCTGTAAATATTGTGGTATATTGAATATTTAACAGTACAAATAAATTTAAATTGTAATATTAAATATATAGGCATTGAAACTGAAAGATATTGGTGAAAGATCTATTATAAGGAAACTTGCGCTGGATAACAAAAATGATGATTGCTATATCATGGAATTTAATGATAATTATATACTGGTGTCAACAGATATAATAACAGGAAAAACCCATATACCGGAAGGTGCATCTCCAGAACTTGCTGGGAAATTTTTTGCTGCAATAAACCTGAGTGATATAGCCGCAATGGCAGGGATACCGGAAGGTTTTCTCGTATCATTATCAATTTCTCCTGAATACGATATTGAATATCTTGAAAAATTCTATTCAGGCATAAAAAAAGAGCTGAAAAAATTCAATGCAAAAATTATCGGTGGCGATACAAAAGAGGGCGATGGTTTTACCGCTTCAGGGACAATAATAGGAAAACAGGAATACAATCTTATAAGGAAAAGGTCATATATAGGGGAAGGCCAGTATTTAATGGTGACAGGTTTACATGGAAGTTCCGGTTCAGGGTATATATTCTATAAATATAACCATAATAAACCATATGGAATAAAAAAAATGCTTGACATTGAGCCAAAAATAAATGAAGCAATAATAATAAGTAAAGCCGGAGCCCAGTTTATGATGGATTTATCCGATGGCATATACGCATCAGTATATCAGATGAAAAATGATTACAACATTGGTTTTAAAATATATAACGATAAAATAAAAATAGATAATGATGTTTATAAGGCATCTGAAATATCTGGGTTTTCCGTTGATGATATATCATTATCCTTCGGCGGAGATTACGAATTAATGTTTACAGTAAATAAAAATAGCTACGATTCATTCATGAAAGTAATGGATGAGAATAAAATAAATGCATATTGCATAGGAGAAACATATAAGGGTGATAATATGCTATACAGCAATGGTTCGTGGGATGTCATAAAAAAACAGGGATTTGAACATTTTCACACATATCCACTTAATAAATAATATGGAAAATGTAAATATTTATATAGAAAATATTTATATAGAAGAACAAATATACTTATGATGAACAACAGTAATGAATATATAGAACCATTGGAATTCGACATTGAAGAAGCTAGAAAGAGAAACATTATGAAGAAAAAGGGCGAATTAGAAAGGAAAGACACAGAACTGGAAGAATACAAAAAGGTATATGAAGAGACATTAAATGACCTTAATGACTACAAAAACCTTTACCTCAGACAGAGGTCTGAGATGGAGAATTATTCAAAATACAAGGAAAGGGAAATTGAAAACATAAGAAAAAATGCAAGCAGTGAACTTATCAAGGAATTGCTACCGGTTCTTGACACACTTGATGCAGGGATTTTACACGATAAAAAGCTCGAACCCGTAAAAACACAAATAATAAGAGTATTGAATTCATATGGTTTAAAGGAAATAGATAGCAAAGGCAATAAATATGACCCCAACTTTGAGGAAGCGATAGGCGTTTCAGATGAGGGTGAAGATGGTACCGTAACAGAAGTGGTACAGAAGGGTTATACATTGAATGGTGATGTTATAAGGACATCAAAAGTAATAGTTTCAAAAAGGTGATAAAAAATGAGTAAAATAATAGGCATAGATTTAGGTACAAGCAATTCGGCTGCGGCAGTTGTTGTTTCAGGAAAACCCGAGGTAATACCTGCTGCAGAGGGTATATCGTTAGGTGGAAAGTCATTTCCAAGCTATGTTGCATTTACAAAGGATGGCCAGTTGCTGGTGGGTGAACCCGCAAGACGCCAGGCATTGTTAAATCCTGAGGGTACGGTTTACGCTGCGAAGAGAAAAATGGGCACGGATTTTAAATACAAGATTTACGGAAAAGAATACACCCCACAGCAAATTTCAGCATTTATTTTGCAGAAGATTAAAACTGATGCAGAATCCTTTTTAGGGGAAAAAATAACCGATGCCGTAATTACTACCCCGGCTTATTTTAACGATAACCAGAGGCAGGCAACAAAGGATGCAGGGGCAATAGCCGGTTTAAATGTTAAAAGAATTATAAATGAGCCCACAGCTGCATGTATGGCATATGGTTTAGATAAGTTAAGTGAATCCTTAAAAATATTGATTTACGATTTCGGCGGAGGAACACTGGATGTAACATTAATGGATTTCGGCCAGGGTGTATTTCAGGTACTGTCAACATCTGGAGATACCCATCTTGGTGGATCAGATATGGATGAAGCCATACTTAATTTCTTGGCTGATGATTTCAAATCAAAGGAAGGAATAGACCTAAGAAAGGATAAAAATTCCTACATAAGATTAAGGGATGCAGCAGAAAAGGCAAAAATAGAGCTGTCAACAGTGCTTGAATCTGATATAAACCTGCCCTATATAACTGCAACACAGGAAGGGCCAAAACATTTAGAATATAAATTAACAAGGGCAAAATTAGAGGATTTGATTGCACCTATAGTTGTAAAATCAAAAACATCGCTCGATAGGGCTATTGAGGGTGCAAAGTTATCAAAAGAAGATATAAATAAAATTATACTGATCGGTGGTCCTACAAGGATGCCATATGTAAGAAAATATATAGAAGACTACTTCGGCAAAAAGGCTGAGGGTGGAGTAGACCCAATGCAGGCAGTTGCAATGGGAGCAGCAATACAGGGAGCTGTATTAACTGGAGATATAAAGGATATAGTATTACTGGATGTTACACCATTAACGCTTGGATTAGAAACCTTTGGTGGTGTTATGACACCACTGATAAATGCCAATGCAACAATACCCACAAAGAAATCGCAGGTATTTACAACTGCTGCAGATATGCAAACGGCTGTAACCATACATATTGTACAGGGAGAAAGGCCACTGGCAAAGGATGATGTTTCTCTTGGTACGTTCAATCTTGAGGGAATACCGCCGGCTCCAAGAGGGGTGCCACAAATAGAGGTAACATTTGATATAGATGCAAATGGTATATTAAATGTATCAGCCAAGGATAAGGGAACCGGAAAATCCCAGAGTATATCAATAAGTGCTTCAAACAAATTATCAAAAGAACAGATAGAAAAAATGAAGAAAGAAGCTGAGGAATTCGCCGAAGAGGATAAAAAAGAAAAGGAAAACATAGAGACCTTAAATAGCGGTGAAACCTTAGCATATACCGCGGAAAAGACTATCAATGAGGCGGGAGACAGAGTAGACAATGCAACAAAAGAAAACGTAAAAGGTATAATAAAGGATTTAAGAGAGGCAATAGCCAATAAGGACGTGGACAAAACAAAGGAATTAACTGAAAAATTAACAAAGGAAATACAGGAAGTTGGATCAAAAATGTATGCAAGCAATGCAGATAACGCCTCAGCCTCCGATGGTTCCCAGGAAAACACTGGTAGCACAGAGAATGCTGATGATACAGAAAATACTGAAGAAAATACAGAAAATCAGCAGGAAAATGCTTCAGAAGCAAATAGCGACGAGGACAAAACCGTAAATACCGATTATAAGGACAACAACTGATGTTTAAATGGCTGAAGATTACTATAAGTTACTGGGTGTAGACAAAAGTGCGTCACAGGATGAAATAAAGGCTAAGTTCAGGGAACTTGCTAAAAAATACCATCCAGATGTTAATGCGGGTAGCAAGGAAGCAGAAACAAAATTTAAGGAGATAGCAGAAGCATACGAGGTGTTATCGGATCCCAAGAAAAGACAGCAATATGATGCTACAGGCTCCACGGACTTTGGCGGCGGTGGCACATCCGGATCAAACTTTAACTGGCAGGATTTCTCGCATTTTGATGATATAAATGACATCTTTAACAAAATTTTCGGTGGTGGGGGCTTTGGCGGCGGCAATGACACCTTCTTTGGCGGGTACTCAAATCAGCCAGACCTTAATATCTATGTAAGGGTAAATATTACCCTGGAGGATGCATATTATGGATCTGCCAGACAGGTGAAATATAAAAGGAATGCAACATGTGATGCCTGTAATGGTACCGGTGCGGTTAATGGCAAACTTATAACATGCCCAACATGTCGTGGATCAGGGCAGGAAAGAGTAACAAGGGGTCAGGGATTCTTCCAGGTTGTTTCTGTAACAACCTGCAGAACATGCAATGGAAGGGGGAAAATTCCCCAGAATCCCTGTCCTACCTGTAAGGGTACTGGATATATACCAAAGATGGAAAACCTAACAGTAAATATACCAAAGGGCGCAGATACAAACGTAAAATTGAGGGTGGCAAAAATGGGTAATTCCTTTGGTGGTGTAACCGGAGATTTATATACAGTGCTTTATGTTCAGGGTAATTCCGGCATAAAAAGGTCCGGGGATCACCTATATATTAAGGCATCTATAGATTTTCCAACGGCTGCCCTTGGTGGTGAAGAAGAAATACCATTATTTAAGGAAAAATTCAGGCTAGATATACCATCAGGTACACAGCCCGATGACGTTCTGAGAATCAAAGGTGCTGGTATGCCCCATATAAATTCCCGCGGGTCTGGAGACCTGCTTGTTGTGATTAAATTAGAGGTCCCAAAACATTTAACATCCAAAGAAAAGGAATTAATCGAAGAATTAAAGAGTGAACCGGTAAAAAAATCATGGTTCCACATATAAATTTTTTATAATCTATAAATATAAAACATTTTTCAATAAATTTCAATACAACCTTAAAAATATTATACAAAAATAAAAAAATTATTTAATTTATGATGAGTTTAGGTACTCTCTCCATGTCGTTCCTTCCATCATAGGGTTTAATAATCTTATGTATGGTCCTCTTATGAGGGTATCCAGTACCCTGTCGTGCATTTCCCTTGCCGGGTGTGCGAATAGGGTTCTACCGATGCCGAACATTGCATCCTGTGGGGATGACCACTCCATATGCACTACATATTGAGGCGGTGTTGGTTTTGCTTCCTGGTACTGGAATGCACCCTCCTGATCCTTCGGGACCTCACCGTTTGATTCTAATGTTTCATGTATTCCCTTTGATTTCAGCTGGAATGAACCTACCGCTGATACACCTACCTCCTTTAATATCATGTATCCCAGGTATCCCGGTGCGTGTGAGAAATCTTTCATAACCTCCTCTATGCCGGACTCAAATTCTTTTTCCATTCCTGCTTTTACCGTATGTTCTGACATTGCTATTGTTCTCTTTCCATAGGGCATCGATATTGGTGGTACTCCGGATGGATCGCCGGCAGCAAATTTCTTTCCGAACATTACCGTGAAATCTGTCATTTCTGTATTCAACGGTATATCTGCGTCAACAATTTCATATAATGGTTCCCACGGTCCGTAAACTACCTGTGATAGACACGATGAGCATAATCTGAATATTGATGTAAAGTTCTCCCTGTGCATATCCTCATGATCCTTGATGCTCTTCCACATTGTGTACTGGTATACATTCATTGTATCCATCTTTGTCATGTCCATTGAACCGCCACCGTATCTTGTTCCCAGTGGTATGATACCGAATTGCATATGGTTCTGGAAACCAACAAAACCTGGATGCCTGGCTGTTACCTGGCAAACTTTTGGGCCAACCTGCTGAAACATATTCATGGTTGTTTCATTATTCAACATCTCTACTTCATTTATTGCTACATATGGTTTTGGCATTTTTTTCACCACATATTGTATTATTATTTCATATATAAACATTATCTGTCATAAATGTGAAAATAACGTTAATAATATTTTTATTATTGTATACGTTATAATACATGGGATAATTAACATTATTAATTTTTTTCCAATATAAAATATCATTATTCATTAAAATATATTATTTTCTGATTTATTTGGTATAACCATGATTTTTTCTATTCATTTTACGATATAAAAAACTATTTATATTAACCATTAATTAATACTGTTATGGTAAGCAATGCTATAGAAAATAATAAACCATATTATATAAAGTCATTAGCTCTAGAAGATAAATTTTCAAGACTTGATGCATGGTATAAAGTAGATTTTCTAATAGAAAACAATATATTAACTAAGGAATTTGTAGTAAAAAATAAAGACAAATTTCTTGATCTTTTAACAACAACAGATGAAATGGTCAAGGTTCACGCATGGGTACTTACGAGAAGGTTTGCAGATGCAGGATATATTACAAAGGATGATATTGTGAAAAGAAAATCATATTTATTACCCTATGTCAGATCAGGCGATTTAACTGCCTGGTGGAATGCTATAGATATTATAAACGGCAAATACCTGGACAGTTCATATTTAATTCCATATAAGGACATTTTTATTGAAAGCCTTAAAAGTGACAATCCCGGAGTTGTAAGTGATGCATGGCATATGGTTCCGTCACTGGTTAATGCAGGTATAATAAATGATAATGATTATAAAGAGTATAAAAAATATTTATTCAATGTATTAAAATTATCAAATCAGTATATAAGATTGAATGCATGGGAAACAATAATAGATTTAGGCGAAAAAAACGTATTTAAAAAGGATGAGTTATCACAGTTTAAGGATAGGGCTAAGGAACTTATTGAGGGCGATGACCTGATAAAACTAACATCATTATTTGATACAAACAGTGATAAATTCATTAGCAGATTAAAGGGACTGGAACTTGTAGATTAATCAACAAATTCGGCTACATTTATGGCAACGGCAAATATTGCAAGATATAGAGGCGCCTCATTGATGCCCTTTTCAACTTTATAATTCTCATTATTCATTGTTATTTCAAATTTATCTATTCCAAGGTTTATTTTCCTGCTACCATTTTTAAAAACATCAGGTATGGCATCATTTAGTGGCATAAAATCCTTTAAATCACCTATTTTTAACGGTTTTACCATAAGTCCTGTTTTTCCATGCAGGCTTAATGGGAATCTTATGAGCCTGTGTATATCTGTTGTTACAGGTTCATCTATCTCTGCCATTGAAGCCTTTTTGAAATTATTTAATAACGATTTAAGAATTAATTCGTTGTACTTAATATTACTATCCTCTTTTCCAATCAATTTAAATTTATTGCCATTTTGATTTTTTAAAAAATCTATTATTTTTTTCTCTTTATAATATTTGTTATTTATGTATTTTAAATAATGTATTGTGTCTTTTCTGAAAATATTTTTTACATAATTTTCATCAATGTTATTAAAAAAATCTGAAATGTAAATATTCAACTTTTTTAAAACGCCATATTCAAAATAAACATCATCAAGTTTTTTTAATTCATCAATATTTAAATTTTCCATTCTTATATAATCCCCGATCTCCCTTCTTGCGTCTGAGTCTAACTCATACACCCTCTCGCTTTCGATATGAACATGATACCCCCTTCCACCGGAAAAGTATAATTTTATATTTTTTTCATCAAAACCAAAATCATCCTGCAGCATATTCAGCAATTTCATTGTGTGTTTCTTTACCTCATCAAGTATCTGGACATATGTCATTTTATCGGCACCTTCTATATGGTCTGCATCAAGGTCAAATATTAATTCCGCCCCAAGCCATTCCTTCTCTGCCATGGTATGCTGTTCGGGATACCGGTAATAGGCAGATGAATAATATAAATGCCTTGGTACCATATATCTTACATATTTCTCTATTCCCGCCTCATTGTTAAACATTTTATGCCTCACCATTGTTCCATCAAAGGGTATAAATCCTATCTCCCTCTGAAACAGTAAATCAGGTATCATTAATTTATTTTCTATATAATATTCACGAAAATATTGTGATAGATTTTTAAATTCCACGTATTAATATTAAATCACATAATATAACCATTTTCATGATTTAATTTATAACATCGATTAATACAGATTATGTTTTATTAGTGTCATTAATTACCGTGTTTTAATGAATAAATTTATAACCGTATTTCGTATAATAAAGCAATGATAGGTGTAGGTGTTAACGGTTATGGGACAATAGGTAGAAGGGTTGCATATGCAGTTTCCTTACAGGATGATATGTACGTTACCGGTATAGTGAAAAACAGCCCGGATTATGTTGCAAAACTTGCCTCTAAAAGTTTTAATATTTATGTTCCAGATGAAACTAAAATTAGGGAATTTGAGGAGAATAATATAAAGGTTAAGGGTACAGTAAACGATTTAACAAACGAATCAGATTTAATAGTTGATGGCACCCCGGAGGGCATGGGCGAAAAAAATCTGAAACTGTATAAAAAATATAATAAAAAAGCTATCCTGGAAGGTGGAGAAAAAGATAATACTGTTGAATCAAGTTTTAATGCATATTCAAATTATGACAGTTCAAAAAATAAAAATTATGTCAGGGTTGTTTCATGCAATACAACTGCTCTGGCAAGATCACTATACCCATTAACCATTTACGGGATAAAAAGTGTAAATGCAACAATATTGAGGAGGGCAACGGATCCTAATGATAACAAAAAAGGGCCTATAAACGCCATAGAGCCATCATTGAAATATCCATCACACCATGCGGGGGATTTAAAAACAGTAATAAAAGATATTAATATTGAAACAACCGCAATTAAGATTCCGACAACACTTATGCATGTTCATTCCATTGACCTAGAACTGGAAGAAAACGTTGATAAAAGTGATATAATAAATACATGGAAAAAATATAACAGGCTAATACTGATAAATGGATCAGATAAAATAGTTTCAACAGCACAGATAATGGATATGGCAAGGGAAATATCAAGAAACAGATCCGATTTATATGAAATAGCAATATGGAACGAAAGCATAAATATTAATAAGAACAAAGTGCATTACTTACAGGCAGTACATCAGGAAAGTGATGTAATACCTGAAAACGTTGATGCAGTAAGGTCGATGTTCGGGATAGATAGGGAAAAATCAATAATGAAAACCGACGAGGCATTAAAAATTAAAGGAGTTGAATTTTAAATGGAAAAGAAGGAAGAAAAGATTAACGAAGAAAAGAAAGTGACTATAGAAGATTTACCGGGTGTGGGTGAGGCCACAGCAGAAAAATTAAGGGAAAATGGCTATGATGATATAATGACTTTAGCAGTTGCATCTCCCAAGGATCTGGCTGATATAAGTGGTATAGCCGAAGGTGCTGCAATAAAAATTATTAATGCCGCGAGAAAATATGCTGATGTTGGCAATTTTGAAACCGGAGAAGAAATATTGCAGAGAAGGAAGGAAATATTAAAATTAACAACAGGTTCTAAAGCCCTGGATACATTACTCGGTGGCGGCATTGAAACGCAGTCAATAACAGAATTTTTTGGTGAATTTGGTTCAGGTAAAACCCAGATAATGCTACAGCTTGCAGTGAATGCTACATTACCGCCTGAACAGGGGGGTATGGATGCTGATGTCTTAATAATAGATACAGAAAATACATTCAGGCCAGAGAGAATTATACAGATGGCAAGGGCAAAAAATCTGGATCCAGATGAAACCTTAAAAAGAATACACGTTGCAAGGGCATACAATGCACATCACCAGATATTACTTGCGGAAAAGGCATCGGACATTGCAAAGGAATTCCCAATAAAACTATTAATTGTTGACTCACTGACATCACATTTTAGATCTGAATATGTTGGCCGTGGATCTCTGGCGGAAAGGCAGCAGTTACTGAATAAACATATGCATGATTTATTAAAATTCGGTACAATATACAATGCAGTAATAGCTGTAACAAATCAGGTATCTGCTAACCCTGCAGTGTTCTTTGGTGATCCAATGACACCCATAGGTGGTAATATCGTAGGGCATACAGCGACATTCAGAATATATTTAAGAAAAGCAAAGGCGGGAAAAAGAATAGCGAGGTTAATAGACTCACCGTACTTACCGGAGGGTGAAGCTGTTCTGATGTTAACCGAGGATGGAATAACAGACGGGGTATAAAATTTTAAAATAATTTTGTTACCATAATATCCTCATATGGTTCATTCTGTTCCATTACAATTTTACCATTTTTCTCGAGGAATAATAAATATAATATAAATTCGCTTCTCTCTTTTTTCGTCTCTCCCCAGTAATCTTCAACATAAAATGGATTTATATATTTTTTTATTTTTTCCAGTGTCTGGTTTATGCCTTCCTCAATACTATCCTTATTGGCCTTAGATAATATATCGGTATTTATATCAAATTTCCTTTCATTTTCAATAATTTTTTCCTTTTTCTTATAAACCTTTTCCATAGCATTGAACAGCTCTACAAGTGTTACATTTTTTATTTCCTCATGCAATACCGGTTCTCTTAAATTTATCATGTTCTTTACCTTATTTTCCTTTCCTGCCTGGTCTTCAATATATTCAAAATCTAAATTATCGTAATCATCAGTATTTTCATTATCCCGATTTTCTGTAACGTTCCTATTTATCATCATGAGGCTTTTTTCATACAGTATATGCCATGCACTTGCTATTAATATGCCTGCAATTTCAAAATTGTCATTTTTTTCTTTATAAAATAATTCTCCAAATTCCATTATATTTATTTTCCACGGATCTATTTTACCTTCAATTACAGATTTAAATATTTTTGATACCGTTTCAGAAAATATATCCGGATAATTAGTATTTTCATCAATTTCATTTAATATATTTTCGTAATATGAAAAATCCTCCTCGGGATTCTGCATTATCATATTTTTTAATATATCATTTTGATTCATTGACATCATCTTTTTTAGTCTTTTCATCAAGACTTTTTTCTACTATCTCCGTGTTTCCCTTTTTATCCGTAGTTACACCTATTATATTATCTGCAAATTTTGACACCGCTCCCTTTAACGATACCATTACTATCTGTGATTCCCTGGAACTTTCCCTGAATAATCCACCCACATGCTCTGCATTATTGCCATCCAGAAACATATCAACCTCATCTAGGTAATATAAGGGCGATGGATTTTTTATCTGGAATGATAAAATCAGTGCCAGAACTGCAAGGCTTTTCTCCCCACCGCTTAGGGCATCTATTTTTATCATGTACTCTCCCTTGGGTTTGGCCTTTATATAAATTTCAGAATTTAAAGGATCATTTCTATCCGTTATCTCCAGATTCGCTTCACCACCATTGGACAGTCTTGAATATACGATATGTAGTTGCCCGTTTATGCTATCGAATAAATCTATAAATGCATTTTTTTCATCCTCTATAATCTTATTCTGCAGTTCTATCAGGCTATTCTTTTCGTTTATTAACGTGTCATATTTGTTTTTATTATCTGTATATTTTTCATACTGTATATCATATTCATCTATTGCCTTCTGATTTATTGGGCCAAGCTCCTCTATCCTTTTATAGTTTGATTCTATTCTATTTTTTATTTCATTTATACTCATTTTAAACTCTTTTAATTCAGATTTATTATTAACAATTTCCTCATCAATTACATCCAGCTGCGATGCCAGGTTCTCTATTTTTGTTCCCATTGTTGCCATTATAGTATTATTTGAGTTTATATCATCCTCATTTTTCCTTATTTTATTTAATAAATCATCGTACTCATCTTTCAGTTCAAGTTTTTTATTGTATAAATCCCTTGATCTTGAATCTATTTCATATTCTTTATCCTTATAATTCTGCAATTCTGTGGATAAATCATTTATACTCTTATTATAATTATCTATTTCATTATTTTTGTCCTTTAACTCACTGTTATAATTATCTATTTTATTTATTAAATCATCCCTTCTCTCAACTAGATGCTTTAAATCAGTATCTATAACGGAAATATTGTTTGAATAATTTTCAGCATTTTTCCGTGCATCATTTAACTGCCCCTCCATATCCTTTTCTATTTCCATATTTTCCGGGTTGATCTTTTTCAATTCCCGGAATATTTCATCCTTTTCTTTCTTTAAATTATACAGGTCAAGCTGAAGTTTTTTATTATCAAACTCTATATTCTCTCTTTTATTTTTATTTTCTTCTATTTTATTTTTTAAAATTTTTACCGTTTCATCGGTATTTTTTATTGCACTTTCCGACGCTACTAATAATTCATTTGTATTTTTAAGATTATTATTTTCTATATCCCTTTTCTTTGTTAACTCTGTTAATTGTTTCGATATTTCAGAAAGCTCACTGTTCTTCTGATTTATCTGTGGTATAATCAATGAGTTTTCTTCCTCAAGGTCTGCAATTAACTTATTTATTTTATTATATAATATCTCATCATTTTTTATATATCCGCCGGTCATTGATCCTGATGGGTCCAGTATATCACCATCAAATGTTACTATTCTTACTCCTGTCATATATTTTCTCGCTTTTTCAAGGTTATCCATTAATAATGTATCGCCGAATGTATATGATACAGCCTTTTCAAATTTTTTATCATATCTTACAAAGTTTCTTATAAATCCAGTAGATTCACCAGATTTAACAAGTTCAATAGCCTTATCATGGTCTTTTGGAATCATAATTTTATTTAACGGTATAAACGTCAACCTTCCAAGTTTTTTGTTTTTTAATATCTCTATACATTTCTGTGCTATTAAATCATTATCCACAACTATTGAGTTTAATCTCGACCCACCCGAAACTATTATGGCATTTGCATATAAATCATCATATTCTATCAAATTTTTTAACTGCCCATAAATTCCATTTATAACACTATTTTCAATCATGTAATTTATTTCCTTAATTGCAGGAGATGTATTCCCGCGATAATTTAATCCCCTTAATTCCTTCTCCTTTTCCCTTATTTTTATATCATTATTACTTTTCTCTGTTACCATACCGTTCAGGCTGTTCCTTAAATCAACAAATCTTTTATTTATAATATTTATATTCTTATTATAATCGTTTATATTATCATTATATGTTTCTATTTTCCATCTGTAATCCTTTATTTTCATTGTTTCGTTTTTAATAGATTCTTCATTGATAGACAGTTCCTTATTAAATGAGGATAATTCTTCATTTAATTTATTTATATCACCATTATTATTCAGTTTATCATTTAAAACCTGTGATTCATTATCTATTTCACTTAACCTTATATTTAAATTCTTTATTTTTTTTGAATTTTCATAGTTTTCCAGCCTGAATTTTTTTAAATCCTCCGCTATTCTATTAACTGCATTATTCGCCGTTTTAAAATACGTTTCATAATTCTTTTTTTCCTTATTCTTTTTATTTATCTCCTCATCTGCAAAGGTTAAGGCATCTTTTGATGTTTTTAACCTTATTTCCGTATTTGTTATCAGTTCCCTATCATTTTTTAGTTTTGTATTTAATTCCGCTATTGTTATATTTACCCTTTCTATATTTTTCCTTATGCCCAGTATTTCTGATCCACCGAGTTCATTTAATTTTTTTTCTATTTCATTAATATTATTATTTATATCAGTTTTATTTTCAATCAATTTATCATTGTTTTTTTTCATTTCATCTATTTTATTTTTCAAATTTTCTATATTTTTATTGTAAATCTCTATTTCATTTTCAATTCTATGCTTATCCTTTACCTTTAAAAATAATTTCATATCATCTATTTCTGTTTTTATTTCATTATACCTTTTTGCATTTTCCCGATCTATATCAAGGCCATTTAAAGCCGTAGTTATTTCTTCTAACTTCGCTTCCATCCTGTTTATGTTTTCATTTAACCCATTTATATCATTTTTTGAGTTCTCTATCTTTTCCTTATAACCCTCTATGCCCGCCATGGATTCAAACAATTTTCTTCTTTCGGCTCCGGACATTTTCAGTATGTTATTTATATCACCCTGCAATACAAAGCTATACGCATCTAAATATATATGAAATGAGTCTATTAATTTTGAAACCTCATTATATTTTGATCTTTTATTGTTTATATAATAAATCGATTTATATTCCTCATTTGAATAAACTATTTCCCTTTTTAATGCGAATTTTGTACCATCATCTGAAATGATATTCAATGTAACATAGCACCTTTTTTTTGGTGGATTTGATTTATGAATAAAATCGGATAATCTATCAACCCTTACGGTTTTATTTGACCTTATGCCAAGAACAAACAACATAGAATCACCTATATTGCTTTTACCCGCACCGTTAGGCCCTATTATAACTGTGAATCCCTTTCTGAGTTTTATCAGGCGTTTTTTACCGTAAGATTTAAAATTTTCCATCTCGATAGAATCCACAATCATTCTCAAACGATAGAAAAAAACATATATATATTTTTCTATTCTATCCGGGGCAGTTACCTTGAATTATAAAATGAGCAGTTTGATCACATATTTTCCCTTTAATTTACGGCCAGTATAAAAATTTATATTGTGGGATATAATTACAGTTTACAATGACATTGAGGGCAAAAAAAGTTGCAAGAAAGAATACGGAAAAGACTTATTACAGTATTGTGGATGAGAAACGTGTGAATGGCAAGGTTGTACAGAAATATGTTGGATACATGGGAAAAGTACCCGGCTCCAAGAATGATATCAAACCTGAGGATATCATGAAGTATATTCAGAGGCTTATGAATAAGGGCATATCGCAGGAGGATATAGATCAGATCCTCAGAAAGATAGGTATAGAATATGATACAGGGCCAATAATTAAAATTATTAGGGAGAATAAACTGAGGATTAAGAACATAACCCTTACACGCACGAAACAATAAATAAACATTGTAATTTTTATAAAAATTGATAAAATAGTTGGAAATCTAAAAGAATTTTGACGCCATATTAATGAACATAGAATTAAAGCAATAATATTTATACCTGCAAAGCAATTACTTCATTTGATACAGATGAAAGAAAAATTTAATTTATCCCGCTCAATTATTGTTAATGATCAACTGGTAGCAAACCCTAGGTAATCTTCGGCTATGGCTGTATACAGAACCAGAGAATATGAAGAAAATGCCGCATCTTATTATTAAATAATATGAGTAAGGTATTGGGAATTAATAGGGTGAGATTATGGAGATTATGTTTAATCAAAACTATAATAGTGTTACGATAGATACAGATGTAAATAATAATACAATACGGTCACAGATAAGGCATCTCCTAAATAAATTATTACAAAATATAAATGAAAATAGTACTGTAAACATGAATATACCTGCAAAAAGTGAAATGATACAGATAATAAATTTGATTGCGGATATCGATGATTACGATGGTTTAAATAATTTATTTGATATAGATCAGATGCAGGAATTATGGAAAATAATCCTTTATACGGTTAATGAACATAGTGAATATGGTAAACCATTTATAAATATTGTATATGACGATGATGTCCCATCTTATATAGACATTATGTTTCCAAATTGCAACTGGGATGAATGGGGGACTCTAGAAAAAGAGTTAAAAACCATGGTACATTTTATTAAAGAGAGGATAATGGTAACATGTGTAAAGGGATTGACGGAATAAACACAGCGAGTCCTTCATTGAACATTGCGAAAATAATATTGTAGATATAAAATGCATAGTTAACAATAACATATTTATTATAGTATAATATAGTGTTTTATGTATAATAAAAATGACAATGCCACAAAAAAACAGATATCGTTCATAAACGATTTATTAAAAAGGGACGACAGCAATCAGAAAGTTGTTGATGATTATGTAAAATCATTGAAAAAGGGTTCTATTGAAGAATTAAGCAAAAGAGAAGCATCAACATTGCTGGATAAATTACTGAAAAAATAAAAATTAATAAAATAATATAACATCACCCATAAATGAATAAAATTGAATTGCTTAAAAAAGGTACATCGGAAATAGTGACAGAGGCAGAATCGGAAAAATTACTGGAAGGCAATTCGAAGGCATATATAGGTTTTGAACCATCAGGATTGCCGCATATTGCAACATTATTATGGGTAAATAAATTAAATGACCTGGTAGATTTAAATATGGATGTTACCGTTTTGCTTGCAGACTGGCATGCAATGGTAAATGATAAATTAGATGGTGACCTAAATAAAATAATAGAAAGCGGCAACTTCTTTAAAAAGGCCATGTTAGCTTCAGGGCTAAGTGAAAAGGTCAAATTTGTATGGGCACATGATCTGGTTTCAAGCAGCGATTACTGGGGATTACTATTAAAAATCGCAAAGGCCTCCTCATTATCAAGGATAAGAAGGTCACTGCCAATAATGGGCAGAACAGAGGATGATGCTGATAAGGATTTCAGCAAATATATATATCCGTTAATGCAGGTAACCGATGTTTTTTATTTAGATTCAGATTTTGCACTGGGTGGCACAGACCAGAGGCATGCATATATGCTTGCCAGGGATATAGCTGAAAAGATGGAAAGAAAGAAACCGGTTTTAATTGAGGGCCCATTAATATCAAGTTTAAAGGGAATGGGTAGAATGGACAATTTCAAAAAGATGTCAAAAAGCTCTCCGGATTCTGCAATGTTTTTAAATGATAATAACGATGATATAAAAAGAAAGATAAAAAATGCTTTCTGTCCCATGGGAATCACTGAAAATAACCCCATAATTGATATATTTAAATACATTATATTTCCATACTATAAGACCGAAATAACCATTAACAGGCCAGAATCCCATGGAGGACCATTTACAGTTAAATCCTTTGAGGAACTTAATAAATTATATTTAAACTCACAAATACATCCAATGGATCTGAAAAATGCGGTAAGTGATATATTGATTGAGATAATATCACCTATAAGCACTAAATTAAAAAGTGATTAAATTGCCATGGATGCCAAAAAAAGCAGTGGAAAAAAGCGTTTACAGTACATCATTAAAGATGGAGAATAACCGTATAATAACATTAAAGACCCGTAAAAAGGATAGAACAGTCAGCATTAAGAAAATAGATAATAAATATGAATTAACAGAGGATGGTTTTAAAAAAGCGGTTTACAGGGTAAATGATGAAAAAACGTTAAAAAAATCCCTGAAGGACCTTATAGAAATGGAATTTCCCAGAAGCCATGAAATACTGGTTACAAATCAGGAAGTTAGCAAATGACCTAAAAGAATTTATCCAGATTTGATTGATTGGCATTTGAATAATTTTTTTCTATGGAATCCATTATGGAATTTATTCTATTTTCCGAAAATCCACGCTCATTGCAGAGATAACCTATGATTCCTTCCCTGTTCACCGGCCTAAATTCCAGTTTATCTATATTTTCAACAGGAGGATTTTTAAAGAAATTTTCTATTTCGTCCAGATTTTCAATGCTTTTATTTTTAGCCTTTAATACATCATTTATATTATTATATTTTTTTATCAGTGATAATGCGGTTTTTGCACCTATACCCCTTATACCCGGATTAAAATCTGTGCCTACAAGTATTCCTATATCTATCAGCTGATCCTGTGTTATTCCATTGTAATTTAAATTTTCATTTAATTCTATTATCTCCGGGACAATATTTATAAATTTGCCGGTACCGGATATTCTTCTTCTGCCGTACATTGTAAAGTTTCTCAAAACCCTTCTTGCACCGAATAACAGGCAATCATAATCCTGGGATATCGTTGAATCAACTATGCCAACTTTACTCATGTATGATGCCTGTGCCTCCCCCTCAGACGGTGCCTGAACCCATGGTATTCCCATATAATCAAGTAATTTTTTTGATTCGTTTACCACATCATCCGTGATATAATTTATTCTTGATGATAATGATTTTATTTTTTCTGTATCATTATTTTTTATTGCAATATTTAATTCATCTATATTTTTTTCCCTTATTACCCGCCTCTCCTTCAGTGTTTCAAATTTTAAATAGAATGGTTTTCCATCAAATGAGTATACGGGTTTTATATTGTTTTCCAGCAGTGTTGCTGTCCTGTAAAAAATACCTGATAAGTGTGATGTTATATTTCCACTGGCATCTTTTAATGGTTCACCATTTTCTCCCCTTATACTGCTCAGAAACTGATAGATAATATTGTATGCATCTACGGATACCACTGTCCCAGAATTTTCTTTAATGCTTGTCTTATGTTTTAACAGTATGCCAGATATGTCTACCCCCATAATTACATCTCACATGATAATCCATTATCAACTATTTTAAACTCTGTAAATAGATTTTCAGATATTGATCTATGCTTTGTTACAGTAAGTTTTCTTATTCCATTACTCTCCTTATCTATTCTAAATATTGCCTTCATTGCATGGTCTATGAAGAAGCCACCAAACGGTTCGAGTGATTTATTCTCCACATCCTCATATATTTGATTTGTTATTATAACCGGTATTCTGTATTTTGATGCTATACCCGCCAGTATATTCAACTGTTTTTCATACCCCTCCATCCTTGCGGCCAGGTCATTGCCCGTTTCCATTCTAAAAAAATTTGTGAATGAATCAACAACTAAAAGCCCCATACTTTTATTTGAACTGTATTTTTCCTTTATCAATTTTTCCGCCCTTATAATTGCCAGATACTGGTCATCCAGGGATTTGACTCTGTACAGATTCATTTCCTTGAATATATCATCATCATTTCCGGCTATCTGAGAAAATCTTTCTATGGAAAATCCCTCTGTATCTATATATATTATGGGTTTACCACTTTTTATTACAGAATATGAATATACCATTGCAATGTTGGTTTTCCCAGATCCACCCTCTCCATAAAATTCTGTAATTATTTCAGGCTCTACCCCACCATTCATTAAATTATCTATGCATTTATATCCGCTTTGAATTTTCTCAATTTTATCTGTAAATTTAATTTTTTCCATTTATTGTGTATTATACAATATAAAAAAATGTTTCTAATATGATTTAGATAAGTTATTTATAATAAATTTGCATACAACTCTAATGGCAAATACATACCTTGTATTAGGTTTAATTATTTTGGTTGTTAGCATATTTGCGTTTTTAGTTCGTGTAACTTTTCTGGCAGTTCCATTATTTATTGTATTTTTAGTTTTTATGTTTCTGTTTTACAGAACATCAACAGCAAGGGTAAATAAAAAGGTCTCAAACATAACCTATGATGGAATAATAGAAACAGGTATTTCCAAGATAAAAAGAGGGACATTTTATATAGATCAGGATAAATTTATAAGCATTATGGAAAAAATAAGCGATATAGTCTCATCACAGGGTAATATGCCAGAATTTGGCCTTGATGCCCTGTATCTTAATTTTAATACACAGGTCAGGGCGGAATCTGTGGCAAAAGCCATAAATGAACGTGGTGTGAAAGCATCTCCATTGCAGGAGAGAACCAACTGGAAGGTAAAGATAGATTTTTCATAATTATAAATTTTATAAATTCATCCACAGCACAGTAAAATATTATTTACTCTTGCATATATAATAAGATGTATATGAATTAATAGTAGTAGCAAACATTATGGTTGGCAATATACAGCATAGAAACTGTCGAAAAGTTTAAGTTAAGATACTGTATAAAAGTTTCATGGATACTAATATAGATGAAGAGAATGAGCCTATAGGCAGATTTACCACTCTCCCGGAAGGAATACTGGTGAGGCTTAATAAGCAAATAATGCAGGGGGAGAAAATAGAATTCTCACTCAGGTCTGTTGTGGGATCCCACAGCGAGGGGGCATTTGCAGGTGTAAAACCTGGGTTTTCATTTGGTTCTGCAAGAAGTAGAAATATTAAAAACGAACAGATAGGGCATCCATGGATGGTTATAACCAATCAGAGGCTTTTTCTGGTTTCCAAGGGTTTGATAAGTTTTGAGACAAGGGTATTTAGGTATGAGCAGATAAGTTCGGTGGAACTTCAGCAGGGGATACTCTCTGATAAGCTTTTAATCCAGGGTATGGGGGTGTCGGAAGTATGGGAATTCAGACGTAAGTTAAGAGAAATGTCAGAAAAAGCAGCAAGGTACATACAGGAGAAAATTAATATTCCCCTTCAGGGTAAAGGTTCTGGTGGGTCTGCTGCAGATCCCGTCAACGAACTTAAAGTCAGGCTAGCAAGAGGAGAGATTACAGCAGATGAATACAATAAACTGAAGGACATGTTGAAATAACCGCATTAATTTATCTATTTTTATTTATATAAAAATGTGTACCGATTTTTAAATTTTTTATCGGTATAATACAGGTACATTTAACAGCATGGGCAGGAAATTAGTTCCACAAATTAGTAGATCATATATGGATCTTACCTGAAAATGTTAAACTAAGCAAGGGAATAGTTTAATTTTACCGATGCAATACCGTTCTATGAAGGATTACATTAATGCGACAGTTTCTTCAACGGGTGCATGGATTGGTAATATTTATGACCTGACAATTCTAACATACGTATATGTTGAACTTGAGAGATATTATCATATTACATTAGTGGATGTATCCTTACTATTTGCTTTAGGTTTAATTGGTAGATTTTTTGGCGGAGTCTACCTCGGAAACATGAGTGATAAGCATGGAAGCAGGCATATAATGATAATAAGCACTGCAGGCTATGCAGTATTTGCAGGCATAATGGCTTTTTCTCCGGATGCTATTATATTATTTGCCTCAAGGTTTATTCAGGGTATATTTATGGGAGGAGAATGGGCATCAGGATCCGTTCTCGGATATGAATTTGCACCTCAAAACAAAAGGGGGACAATATTCGGGATAATTCAGAGTGGTTATGGCATAGGATATGCATTGACCGGTGTGACATACCTGTTATTTTTACCCACAATAGCCGTTAACTGGAGATATTTGCTTATTACAGGTGCGATACCATTAATAATTGCACCGTACACATTATTCAGGGTCCCAAAGGATATTTTAAAGGATAATAATGTGGAAAAAATCAGGTTACTGGATTATAAAAGGCCACTGGTTAAATCCATGGTAATGCTATCAGGATTTTTTGCGGCATATTTTTCAATATTCTCATTTTATCCAACAATAGCACCCTCTTTTGGTGTTTCACCATCAACTGTTGGTTATATGATGATAATAACTAGCATTGTTATAACAGGGACATTCATAATTTTCGGCAATCTTGCCATGAAAATTAGCAAAAAAACATTATTAATTTCCGGTGTAATTATCTCATTAATATTTGCATGGTTTGCAATGCCATTTTCCCCGTTTTTAAAGCCATTTTCTCTGTTAAGTTTAGTAATATTTACAGTAGGCATAGGATCAATGCCCATAGTACCATTATTATTGATGGAACGCATAAATCCAGTAGCCAGGGGTACCATATCCGGTATTTCATATAATTTTGGCGCATTATTCGGTGGTGTTATTTCAGTTGTACTGGGATTTATAGGTGATTATGTTGGCTACAGTACATTAATTATAATAATAGATGTAACCACATTACTGTGCTTAATAGCAGTTATAGTAACGGCATCAACAATAAGAAAAACCAGAAATGTAAATAATTATGAGGTTGCTAACAGGGCAGAATAAAATCATTACTGCCTGCTATAACGAATACTACTAAACGTTTATTTCTCCCAGCAGTTACTGCGTACTCCATTCCAGATTATCCACGAAATACATAGGAATTCCTGAATTAGGGCACCTTTAGATGAATACATAAGCTTCCCGGAGTCTGTAAATTACTTCATAGATTTATTTATACAGTGAAGTATCATGAATATTTCATTATAAAATAATAAAGATAATTGCCATGGCCAGAAATGAAAAAAATAATAAACCATTTATTATTATGCAATAATGAATTTTCTTGATGAACTAAAAAATTTAAAGGAGCAAATAAAAATTAAAAACAGGTTTGATATAAACTTTGATTTCGATAATATTGTCATAAGCGGTATGGGCGGATCCGGTGTCGTGGGCAATATATTTCAGGAATATTACAGGGGAAAACCTGTTATAACGGTTGGAGACTACGGTATACCTGACTTTGTCAATGAAAAGACCCTATTCATTGGAATAAGCTACTCAGGCAACACCGAGGAAACCTTAGACAATACAGAGGAAGCAAAAAATAAGGGAGCACATGTAGTGGGAATAACGTCCGGGGGCAAGCTTGAGACTATGGTTGATAATAAAATAATAATACCATCAGGCATACAGCCAAGATCCGCACTTGGTTCCATGTTGATGCCACTGTATAATACCTTCAACCTTGTAAGTGATGAACAGCTGGATGGCATTTATCAGACCCTGGATTCCGTCGATCAGAATCACGATGAAATGAAAAACGATGCCTTTAAAATATATGAAAACAGCTACATACCCATAATATTTGGATCAAGGCCGTACAAATCCGTAGCATATAGGTGGAAAACACAGTTTAATGAAAACGCCAAAACATTTGCATTTTACAATTCATTCCCGGAACTGAACCATAACGATACCATGCCATTGAAAAGTGCATATAGAAGGGACGAATACCTGTATTATGTATTTGAGTCAGATAATCCAAGGGTAAACCAGAGAATAAGGATAACCCAGGAAATAACTGGATCGCAGTTCAATCTTATAAAATCACCGTCAGATCAATATTTTAATAAATTATTTTATCTAATACATTATGCAGATTATTTAACATACCAGCTCGCACTGATAAGAAATGTTGACCCGACAGATGTATCAACTATAGAGGAATTAAAACAAAAATTAGCTTAATTCCTTAATTTCTTTATAGGTTTCTGCTATTATAGATCCACCAGGTGGCAGTATTGATTCTATTTCTACTTTATCTATTCCCAGTATTTTTGCTATTTTTTCCGCTGCTACAGATCTTTTCTCATTTCCTGGCTTTATTATAACCCATTTATCAGAATTTACCCTTGTACTTGAAGGGGATATCATCGGTATCTCATTTCCCTTATAACTTATAATTGATATTTTTAACTCCAGTGGTAAATTAAGAATATAATTTCTTTTGCCCCTTATAATCCATGAACCCTTAGATACAAATTCTCCGGATTCTGGAGTTTTGCTTACCTGTGATGGGTATACCCAGTATCCAGTACTTGATCCTATTCCCGCAGGCCATGCCCTTGAAAATGATATTGCAGACTGGCATGCCTCCCTTATCGTTTCATCCGTTATCTCTATGTTGTCATGTTTTATTACCGTGCTGGGTGCTCCGTATAAATCGGCATGGACGTATATATCATTGTCATTCATATGTTTTTTAACAAGTTTTTCATTGGTCTTTGCATCCCTTCCGGATAAAACAGTATTGCCATCTGAAGAGACAAACCAGTGATATGTTTCAAACCAGTATTTTGCCCTTTTTTTCTTATTTACCTTTTTAGACTCTTTTAATATTAATTTCTTTGTTTCTTCTATAGCCTTTTCTGCCCCCTCTATTTTACTTTTATAATCTTTTGATTCATTAAATATATTATTTATATTCTCTCCGGGAGATTCCGTATAATTCAATGTTAATTTAGTATTATTATAATTTACTGCAAATGTCTTTTTTGCAGGGTTTATATCCGTTATTTCAAGGTCATTATATTTTATATCCGATGTATTGCTGTTTTTAACATTGTTTGAGATTATGCTAAGAAGTTTTTTCAGTGGGGAAAAATTCATTTTTAAATAATTGCCAAATTCAGAATATACAATCATTAATTTATTGAATTCTTCTATTGATTTCCTCTGTGATTCTATTCTTCTTTCAGTACTTGATTTACCCTTCTCTGTTTCAGGATAATTCTTTAAATAATACACTATTCCATCATTCAGGTCATTAAATGTTTCATCAGGATCCCTTTTTAAATTTGTTAAAACTATAGGAGATAATAAATCATCATCCCTGTAATAATATGCCTTATTTTTTTTAGCCTCTTCCATTATTAATTTTATATTATCATAAATATTATTATAATCTCCCCCTATTTCGGATGGCATTCTGTCCTTATCAACATTTAATCTATATAATATTTCTTCGGCTATTTCACCACCCAAATTAACCCTTGTCGCCAGAGTTTTTACAATTGATGCCTTGCTATTATCAGCTGCATCCTTAAACACATCAAAATTTTCAACCGGGTCTATAATTGCAGGGGGTATATATTCTTCATTAATGAGTACCTTTCTTGTTCTATATACATGCTGATCCATTGCAAAGGTTATTTTGTTATTTTCTGTAAGTATTAAATTTCCACCGCCAAATAATTCTAAAATTATTTCCTGGCCTGTATGTAGTGTTATTTTTATTACCCTATCAAAGTTTATCTGCTCTATTTTTATTATCCTTTTTTCGGATAACTGCTTTCTGAATAGCATGGCTAACTGTGATGCTTCATCAGGTTTCTCAACATCATAAAATGCTATGCCCTTTGATAATGATACAAAAAATTCCCGTTTTTTTATGTCGGATCTGTATATCTGGAATATGAATTCCTTTGAATTTACCTGATATATCTTTTTTATGAATGAATTTTCTATTTCATCCTTATAAATATTGACGAATGCATAGAAATCTAATGATGATTCTTTGAGTTTCATATTTTAATTAATAAATTTATGTTATTTTAAGATTCTTATTTTCAGTATTATTAATAAGGAATTTATTATGTAAATTATATTTATATATTCAATTTAATGATTATTTTAATATTAGAATTAAATTATGAACTATGGAAGTAAATGAGAATACTATGGAACTGAATGGTAAAAAACTATTCTATCTATCATATGAGCACGGAAGTCAGAGAAGTTTTATCTTACTGCACGATTCAAAAACAGCATCGCAATCATGGGCAAATATAGATGCATTGAGAAAAATAGGCCAGTGGGGATATAATGTTTATGCAGTGGATTATCCGGGTTTCGGCAAATCAGAGAAAAATAATTTATATAATTTTGGATCCGATCCATCAAAGGGTTCGAGATTCATAAAGGATTTTTCAGAAAAACTTTATTTATACTCATTATACATAATAGCCCCATCGGTTTCAGCAGGTTCTGCATTAAAGGCCATAATAGATTATCCAGAAATTGTAAACACATCAATAATAATAGGCGGTCTTGGTATAGACCATATACTGAACGAATTGAATAGGATAAACAAGCCCGTTTTAATACTGTGGGGCGGCAACGATAATATTGTTCCAGTAAACCACGGAATAAGATACCATGATTTAATAGCCTCATCAAAATTTATAAAAATAGACGGTGCAAAACACTGCGTTCAACTTGATAAACCGGAACAATTTTTCAATACACTAAAAAAATATCTATCAGAAATATAAATTATTATTATATACATCAGGAGCATGAAAACAAACATGCCTGTTATATATGTACATAGGGTATTATTATTATATACATCAGGAGCATGAAAACAAACATGCCTATTACATAATATATTTTTGTTATGTTCTGCTGATCCTTCAGGAAGCTCAAGTGTTTTCTTCTCGATGCTATTGCCAGGGAATCCTTAAAGTACTGTCCCCCATCAAGTATTGATAATGGCAGTGCATTAAATATGCCTAAAAGGAAATCGAACCAGAATAGCCAGTATAATGTATTTACAATTCCGAAGAATATATAGGAATTAAAGGGCGTTGAAAATAGACCAGATAATGCTGTCGGTATAGGTGATAATCCCAGTATGGGCAAACCCAGTGTCTCATAGAATCCAGAACCCGCCAGTAATCCGCCGAATACCAGGCTATGCATATAACTTATCGGCTCGTATCCAATTCCTGAATATGTTATTCCAACTCCTATAAAACTTTCATTTTTATATGCGTTTTTATTTGCTGTAGGGTCATTCTTTGCATAATAGCTATATGTTGATACAGTTTTCATTGTATAATTATGGTAATGTACTGAACCACCAAATGACATTGTTTCCATTGTTACGTTTGTGCCTGGAGTTATATTATTCAGTATACTGCCTAAGGTATTGATATTATATACCGTTTTATTATTAATTTTATATATTATAGAATTTATGGAAACATTATGTGCTGCAGCTGGAAAGCCAGAAATCAGATCACTGATAACAACACCGGTAGGCACACTTTCATTTGTATAGGTTTTGCCGTTGAACAGTTCAACATTTTCCATTCCGGGAGTTAAATTAGATGTTGTTTCCAGGTTGTTTAAGGCATTGCCACTTATATTACCGTATTTTATTATTTCATAACCTTTCGGTATCGTATGACCATGGACTGGATCAATTGCTGTTGAGCTCTCAACGTAAACGCCATTATGTACCGGTGTAGATGCCGGCATCATTACAAATACTAATAATAATATGCATATTACTGCAATTATTAAATTAATTCCAGGTCCCGCTGCTATTATCCTCCTTCTTACAACAGGGTCAGCCGCCATTATTTCCTTTTCATCCGGTTCCACAAAGGCACCCACAGGAATTACAAAAAATAATGCACCAACACTATTTACCTTTATGCCGTGTTTTCTCGCAACTATACCGTGGAACATTTCATGTATTACCACAGCAAAAACCAGTGTTGCGGTTCCGTAACCTAACGGTATAAATGGGTTTATAACAGGTATTGCAAGGTCTTCTAATGGTGATGGTGCCGCACCGGAAGGTATATGCACTACTGTAATTAATATAGCTTCATATAAAAGCATTATAAATGCTGTTAATCCACCCAGAATAACCAGTACTGTTGATATCCTTCCAATAGCTTTAGCGGGCAGACGTTTTGATACGGCATCCAGGGTACCGCGATTTTTTGTTGCCCTTATCATCAGTGCCGGGCCCATTGTCGCAAAATGTTTTGTTTTATTTATTTTTGGGGCAAGGGATAAGATAATAAATACCCATGAAAAAACGATCAATATTACTAAATACAGATAATTATAGTCCATCTATGCTATGGTAGTTAAACATTAATTATAATCTTTTTTATTTAACATAAAATTTAATTATCCTATGTTTTCCTCTATTTTTTTAAGGATATGTAATATATTGCCTTTTTCTTCATCATCAAAATTTTTTAAGGAATCATCTATAAATTTTAAATGCAATGTTTCTATTTTTTTAAATAATGTTTTCCCCTTCTTTGTTATATCTATATTTATAACCCTTCTATCAGTTTCACTTCGCTCTCTTTTAACATATTTAGATTTTTCAAGTTTATCGACTACTCCCGTAATCCATCCCTGTGTTACTAAATTTATATTCGCCAGTTCTATCATAGGTAATGTGCCGCGTTCAGTTAAATTTTTTAATATTCGGTATTCAACAGTGGAAGTACCAAGTGATATTAGATTCCTCTCAGATGCACGATACCATGTTTTCCACGTTTTAATAAATTCCCTCCATACATCGTAGCTATTGATCTTCTCCATCTATATCATCTACCCATGATAACTTAATATTTTAACGTTTCTATACAATAAACTATTTTCAATTAAACTGTTTATTAATAAAAATTATAGCTCACATTATATTTATTATATGGCTGTGGGATACAAATTCCATTCTATCCATCGACTTTCTGGATCAGTCCACCCGCCTGGGGCAGAACATTCCAGTACCATTGCTTCACCTGAATAGCCTTTTAGCTATAGCTGGAATCGTTTTAGCCTTATCCGGCCCAGCAATGCAATATTAATACAGGCAGTAACATCTCTATCAGATATAGAACCACATGAATTACAGTACAGTAAACTGCTTCTGTAGTTCAGTAATGGTTTGTGATGGTGTATATTTCTGTGTAACAAGTTTTATAGGCAGGTATATAAAAGAAAATTTATAAAAATAGACGGTGTATAAAAACACTACATAAATTTATGGTAAAATCAGGGCTTTGCAGACCGTTAACTGAAAAGGGATAAAATAATTATGCCCCAAAGCCAACAAAAACAAAAAAATAAATGTTAATTATATATCATGGTTCGATGATAATCAAATATTACAACAATAATATAACATTATCCGATGATTTTGACTATATAATGTTCACAGATTTAAAACTGAATAATGATTATATAAATGAACTTTTTAGGGATATTTCCGATAATAATTATGATAGTATAATTATAGAATGTAAAAAAAGTTTTATAAGCAAATCAACAGAAATATTGTTGAAACTATCATTATCGGTTAAGAAAGGTTCTCTTCTTTCGTGCATAAACATATATTCAAAAGCAACGTATAAGTTTTTAAGGGAAAACAATGCACTGCCAGAAAACGAGAAAAAAAGAATTATGGGCAACTCACTGTTATTTAAAAATAATTTTAATGTAAAGCTTTTAAAGTTGAATGATAAGGGAAATAATAAAATAGGGCTAAAAAATTTATTAGCCTTAACACTTATGGAAGGAACCATCTTAAAATATCTCATTGTAGGTGTCTCCGGTGTTGCTGTTAATGAGGGGATTTTATTACTGTTACATACAACCTTTGGGCCATATATAAGCATCATACCTGCTATTGAAATATCTATTATTTACAATTTTATCCTGAATAATAGATATACATTTAAAGGCAGCGGCCATTTTCTTACAAAGTTAATTAAATACAACGCATTCAATTTAATAGGTTACGGGGTGAACCTTCTTATATATTATTCAGCTATATCCTACAAAACCAATATATATCTGGCGGATTTATTCGGAATAATTGTTGCATTTATTATAACATATACAACAGCTACACTTCTGGTCTGGTGACATACCTGCCAGAGATGCTGGTTTCCACGTTTCATTCGGTGTGTTTACACTCATTTTACAGGTCAGGCTGTAGGATTACCATATGTTCGTGATAAAAATTATTTATGATTTTTTATATAATCCTCTGTGAAGTAATTTATGGCAAGATCTGCACCTGCCCTGAATACCGAAGTTAAAGCTTCATCTATAACATTTTCATTCAACAATCCGGATAATACCGAATTTTTTATCATTGTATACTCACCGCTAACCATATATGTTGCGACCGGCAAATTATAATATTTTTTTGCCTCATGTATTAAATCCAGATAGAACAGAGCAGGTTTTACCATTATTATGTCTGCGCCTTCCTCAATATCAAGATCCATTTCCCTTAATGCTTCCCTACCATTGCTATAATCCATCTGATAACTTCTCCTATCACCGAACTGTGGTGTTGAATCTGCGGCATCCCTGAATGGGCCATATAAATTTGATGCAAATTTTGAACTGTAGGCCATTATTATCGTATTTATGTAATTATTATCATCCAGTGATTTCCTTATTGCCTTAACCTGTCCATCCATCATTCCACTGGGTGCTATAATATCAACACCGGAATCAGCATAGCTTATGGCTTCTTTTCCATATATTTCCAGGGTTTTATCATTATTTACATAATTGTTTTCTATGACCCCACAATGGCCTGTGTCGGTATATTCACATAAACATAAATCGGCAATAACATTCATTTTAGTATTGTCCCTGGCTATTCTTATTGACCTCTGGACAATGCCATTTTTATCATATGATGAGGATCCAGTAGAATCTTTATTTTTCGGTATTCCAAACAGTATAATATTTTTCACACCGATTTCATCTAAATATTTCACATAATTTTCATATTCTTCTATGGAATATCTATAAATCCCGGGCATTGATTTTATTTCTTTTTTGCCCCTTTCATTTTCATCTATAAAAACAGGCATTATTAATTTATCTTTATTTATATAGGTTTCTTTAAACATGGACCTTATATCTTCATTTAATCTGTATCTTCTCATTCTTTCTACTGGAAACATAAATATAATAATATCAAATTAATAATTAAATATTTTCAAAATCATAATTTATGATTTCTTCTTAGGTATTCATCATAAAAATCTGGGTAATTTTCATACTCTATTTCATCGAAATCATCTGCATCCATAAACCCCTTCAGTCTCAGCAGGCAGGAATCGCATTTGCCGCATGCTTTTTCCCTTCCATTATAGCATGACCATGTATATTTATACGGAACCCCAAGTTTTCTCCCGAGTTTTATTATTTCAGATTTTGTTAAATACTGTAACGGTACATTTATATTTATTCTATTTTTTAACCCAAGTTCTGTACCTAAATTTATTGCTTTTTCCATGGCATTGAAATATTCTGGCCTGCAATCGGGATATCCAGAATAATCTATTGCGTTGGCACCAATAAATATGTTACCTGCACCAACTATTTCGGCATATGCAGACGCTATAGATAAAAATATGGTATTCCTTGCAGGAACGTATGTTACAGGTATCTCATCTTTTATTCCATTTAACTCTCTCTCGGGAACATTTATGTTATCAGTTAAGGCCGAACCACCTATTTGCCTTAAATCCATATTTATTATTTTTAATTTTAAATGATAATAATCACATATTTTCTTTGATGATAATAACTCCTTTTTATGCCTCTGGTTATAATCAAAGCTTACCGGCTCAACTATGTAATTGTTTTTTAATGCGTATGCCAGTACCGTTGGGGAATCCAGTCCACCGGATATCAGTACTACCGCTTTTTTATTTTCCATGTAGGTATATAATATAATATTATTAAAAATATCATACCTTATATAACGGTTCTTCGCCGCTCAAAACATTTAATAAATTTTTAACGGCAACTTCCGCCATTTTACTTCTTGTTTCCAGTGTTGCACTTCCTAAATGTGGTGTTAATACAACATTTTTCATTTTTATCAGGGGATTATCAGGATCCAGCGGCTCATTCTCAAAAACATCTAAGGCGGCACCTTTTATAATTTTCTCATTCAGCGCTTTAATTAAATCCCTTTCATTTATTATTTTTCCTCTTGTTCCATTTATCAGATAGGCATCAGATTTCATAAGTTTTATTTTATCATAATCCATAAAATGGTAGGTTTCATTATTTAAATCCAGGGCAATAATAACAAAATCTGAATTTTTCAGTAAATAATTTAAATCTACATAATTTATATTCACATCATGCTTATGTTTACTGTAATAAATTGTTTCCATATCGAAACCCTCTGCCCTTTTCAATATGGCCCTGCCGATTCTACCCATGCCTATTATTCCTAGGGTTTTGCCATGTATTTCTGTTCCCAGCATGTAATATGGGTTCCATTCCGATGCCCACTGATTATTTTTTATTATTTCATTGCCCTCCACAATTCTTCTTGACACAGCCATCATTATTCCAAATATTAAATCGGCGGTTGCATCGGTTAAAACTTCCGGTGTATTTGTTACAGCAATACTTTTTGATTTTGCATAATTTACATCAATATGGTCATAACCTACACTGTATGTACTTATAACCCTCAATTTACTAGCATTATCTATTATCTCCTCATCTATTCTATCATTTAGAGTTATTAATATTCCATCGGCATCCTTTATATTTTCTATTAACCACTGCCTTATGTTTTTTCTGCCATCATAGAACAGTATATCTGCATCTATCTTATTTTTCATATCATTTATGTAATTTCCAGGCAATTCGTGTGTAATCAGTATTTTATACATATTTTAATAATATAACAGTAAATATAAAATTTTATGCATTAACTTTCAAATAACAAAAACTTTAATACTTTAATTTCCATACGAAAAAGAAAAATTTGAGTATTATAACTATTATCGCTGTGGATTTAATAAAATTCGTCGAAGATATTATTGTAAGCCTTGGTTATTCAGGCGTATTCTTTTTAATGTTGCTGGAAGGAATGCTACTGCCTATACCATCAGAGGTTGTGATGACATTTTCAGGTTATCTTGCATATTACGGTTTTATGGACCCGTTTAATCCCATTATATCGGTAACTCTGTTATTGATAATAGGCTCTGTTGGGGATTTAGTAGGTGCATGGATCGCATACGGAATAGGGAAATATGGTGGAGATCCATTTATAATAAGATACGGCAAATATTTATTTTTAAAGCCGGATACGATAGGCAGAACAAAAAGCTGGTTCAATAAATATGGTGATTTATCTGTATTTACAACAAGATTTTTGCCCATTTTTAGAACATTTATATCAATACCGGCGGGAATAGCCACAATGGATTTTAAAAAATTCTCTTTTTATACATTAACAGGGGATTTAGTATACGATGCCGTTTTAATTTATATAGGTATTATTTTAGGCTCTAACTGGAAAATATTACTGGTATATTTCAATGAATTTTCATACGTTGCTGTTGCAGCCTTTGTTATTGCAATTATCTATGTATTTTTAAAACTCAAGAGAAAGAAGTTTGCAAAAAAAGGACAAACAAATAAATAATATACTAATAAACAATATACTGTAATATGTTTTCTGATTCTCCTGCTGTTGTAAACAAATCGTTCAGATACCTATTAATTTCAAGGGCTACAAGGAGTTCCGGACTCATATTTGTTACACTGGCATTACCATTATATCTGCATTATCTACATTTCTCTGTTGTATTTATCGGACTTTTATACGTTCCGATAATATTATTTAATGTTTTTTTAGTACTGATTTTAGGAAGATTGGGGGACAAGATAGGCTATTCAAAGACATTGTTTATAAGTGAAATATTTCCCACAGCAGGAATATTATTAATGTCGTTATCAACAAATATATATTTTATTACGATCGGCGCAATAATAGCCGGTATATCTGGTAGTGCCGGCGGATTAAGAGGTGCTTTTTCTCCGGGGATGACTGCATTTATAGCAAACAATTATGGCATAGAAAATGACAGGGTTGGAAAACTATCACTATTGTTTGCAACAGCTTCAATTTTTTCCGTATTTGGGGGAATATTTTTGAGTACATATGCGTTAATAGAAAATGTAATAGGTGGAATATTATTTTACAGGTTATTCTTCTTTATATCATTCTTACTTGTATTAACCTCATTGATATCATTATCTCGATTAAGGGAATATAAAAGGCCTAAGAAAACAACAAGAATTATGAAAAAAGAGAGCTTTAAATATTTATTGAGAATAATATTGCCAAATAGCATAAACGCCGCTGCAATAGGTATATCAATGCCATTATTGCCATTATTTTTTGAATTAAAATATCAGGTCGATCCCAGTGTTGTAGGATATGTTTATACATTAGCGTATGCCTCTACAGCAATAGGGTCATTCGTATCCGGAAAATACATAAATGGCAGATTTAATAATTTAAAGATTGCATCCATAGCACACGTTTTGCAGGGTGCACTGTTTATAATACTGGCCTTCACACCATTTCTGTTCCTGGCAGGTTTTGTATATGTTATGAGAATGGGTGTAGCTGGTGTAGGCTCTCCGATGCGTGGTGCAATAAACGTGCGTGGCATAGATAAGGAGGACTATGGGACATCAACATCAATTCAGGGTGTTTCCGGCAGGGGTTCACAGTTAACATCAGGCGCTTCAGGTTATTTATTTGATATTAATCTGGCATTTCCACTGGTTATAGGTGGTTCTTTGCAGGCTTTAGGTGGCGTTCTGTATTATACAATGATAAGATCATGGCATCCGGAAAAAGGTAATAAAACGGACAAATCGAAGGTGTAAATAATTGGATAAAAGGGTATTTTATCTGGGTTTAACCAGGCTTATCAGAGCCTCAGGAAGGGTTTCGGCATTCATATTTTTACCGTTAATATTTGTTTTTATATACCACATATCATTCATTGAAACTGGAATAGTACTGGGAATAGCAATTTTATTGATGTCGGTAATTCAATATTATTCGGGCATACTTACAGATAAAATTGGGAGAAGAATATTTTTAATACTAATACCCGTACCTGCAGGGTTACTGTACATATTCATGTACTTTGTTGTTCTTTACAGGCTGCCTGTTATACTGTTAATACTGTTATTTTATTCTACGATTGTAATAAATGCCCTGCAGTATCCTGCAATACAGGCGTCAATAGCAGATGTTACATCATTAAATCAGAGGTTATCAGGGTATACGGAAATAAGGGTAATGGCAAATGCCGGTGCAGCCATAGGTCCAATACTCGGGGCTATTTTATCTGTGTATGGTTTCCAGTACATATTTTTAATGGCGGGTATAGCAACGTTTATAGAAATAATAATACTGTATTTTAACGTAATGGAAACGTATTTTCCATCAAAGATAGAGTATTTAACAGGAAATGATATTAAGGCGGCATATAAAGACAGGTTCTTCATCCTATTCATAGTTATAGGTATAATAATGGCTTTTGTCATGAGGCAGAGAGGTGCATCATTAACATTATATGCCTTTGATTTTGAAGGATTGCCCATATTATATCTGGCATATATCTATTCATTAAATGGTATTCTGGTAGTTTTATTGCAGTATCCCATATTTAAGGTAATGAATAGGGAAACAAGACCAGTTTTTTTCAGGTTTATCGGAATGTTATTTTACTTTTTAGGATTTATAGTACTGATGTTTTCAAAAAATATTGATTATTTTTTATTATCCATGGGAATAATGACCGTAGGTGAGGATTTCGTTGCCCCAACAACACAGACAATAATTACATCAATAGCTCCAAACAACATGAAGGGGACATATATAGGCATATACAATTTATTTATAAGCTTCGGGTCTTTTTCCGGTTCCATTGTGGGATTATACATGCTATCGTATTATGCAGGTGCAACTGCTACATTCTGGCTTTTAATTGCACTGGCCAGTTTTATGGTCTCTTTCCTGTACCTTGCGATAAATAATCTATTTTTAAAGCGTATGAATATAAATATAGGCAAAAAAATTACAGCACATAAAAAATTATTCAAACAGTAATTTTATTTTATTATCAATATTTATTGCACCTAAACACAATACATTATTTTCTGATATAGCCGTCATCGATGCATTTTTTATTGAAATGCCATAGCTATCACCCTCATTAAATCCGAGGTAATATGAACCTATAGCTCTTATAGGGTCGGAATGTGATACAAAAATGTATCTTCCATTATAATCATTCATGCAGTCCTTTACCCTCAATATTAATTTATCCCAGTCTTCCATTTCAATTTTTTTTCTCATATCTCCAGTTATGTGTGAATCCGGATATAAACAGTCTAAGAATTCATTTATATTATGGCCGCTGGCATTACCCAAACCAACTTCACGTAATCTATTATCTTTTTTAATATCCAGGTTTACATATTCCGATATAATTTTAGCAGTTTCATATGCCCTTGTGATGGGGCTTGAAATAATTCCATCAAATTTTAAACCCTTTAATTGTTCTCCTGTTCTTCTTGCCTGCTTTATTCCCTTTTCGGTCAAATTATTTTTATTGATTTCATCAGATAATGTGCCTGCAACGTTTATAGTGCTTTCACCATGCCTTATAAATAAATATGACCCCATTTAATGGATATAACAAATCTGTTTATTATGTTTTTTATATTATTTTAAACTGTACAGGAAAAGAACTAAAACGCAATAAAACACGGGCTCAGTGGGATTTGGACCCACGATCACCGACTTAGAAGGACGGTGCCTTATCCATACTAGGCCATGAGCCCAGTACCATGATTTAAAGATTAAATATAAGTATTTCTATTGGTAACAGCGAATTGCCAGGTCATATCCAAAGGCTTTTATGTTCCAACTACTGGCATTCACCCGTATGTATATACTCCATGCATATCGGAAGCAGTTATTTCCTCTAATAAGTGGGGTTAATATAATACTCTTCATAGGGGAAGAGGTAATTTATTATTGCAGTTATAGGAAAAGGCATATGGGAAAAAAGGATGTAAATTAAATGTTAAGGAACGACAATCATATATGAGAACCCATTTCATGATACCACAATTATGTAATAAATTATAAATGATTATATAACAATAAAACATTATGATTTAAAGATGTTTAAGGTTAAATTGACCCTTGAGAAAAATAAATACAACGACTATATAAAATCAATAGAACCTGAAATAGAAGAAACTTTTGGCAGATCAAAAGTGTATATAGAAAATGACAGTAAGAATATATATATAATAATTAAAGCACCAGACACTTCATCGTTAAGAGCGAGTGTATCATCAATTACAAGGGTTTTAAGCGTTGTCAAAAAAATAATGGAGGTAAATGTATGGTAGAACCAAATTTAAATGCATATTTGCAGAATCAGATAAAGCAGGCACAGGATTTACAGGCTCAGATAGAGCAGGTCGCAAATCAGAGGTATCAGTTAGATTTAAAGGTAAAGGAACTGGATAAAACTCTAAAGGAGTTAAATAATATCGGGACTGATACACCAGTCTATAAAAACGTCGGTCCAGTTATATACAAAATTGATGACAAAAACAAATTAATATCGAATCTGGAAGAGCAAAGAGAACTTGGGCAGATGAGATTAAAAACTTTAGAGAATCAACAAAAATCAATGGAAAGTAAATATAAGGAACTCGAAGAAATGATACAGAAAAAATATGAAGAATCCACAAAGGGAAATCAGGGAATAAATTAAAATTGATTAATAGACTCCCTACCCATCCTTTTAATTAAACAATCAGATAGTTTTTATTATTTTTTGAATTCCTATTATTATGACTATAGATAATGCACAGATCCAAAAGCTGAATATATCGATAATAAAGAATCCAATAATTGTGGAAATCCTCAAAATAGTCCCATCCTTACACATTCCAAACTGGTACCTTGGAGCTGGATGCATCGCTCAAACCATTTGGAATGGGGCTCATGGCTTCGACCCAACTTTCGGCATTAAGGACTATGATATGGTGTATTTTGATGCATCAGACCTCTCATATGAGGCTGAGGACTGTGTAGTAAAACTTGCAAAAAATGCCCTACGCCACCTGAACGCACCAATCGATGTGGTGAACGAGGCAAGAGTTCACTTATGGTACCGAGACCGTTTTGGCTTTAATATCGGACCGTATAATTCTGCTGAAGATGCTATTTCTAACTGGCCTACAACGGCAACGAGCATCGGAGTCAGGTACAACGAATCCGGAAATTTTGTTGTATGTGCTCCATTTGGGTTGGAAGACCTGTTTGAATTGGTGGTTAAACCCAACAAAAAGCAGATAACTGAAAATATTTATCTTCAAAAAGTGGGAAGATGGACAAGGATCTGGCCAAAATTGAAAGTGATATCCTGGTAGCCGGTGTGAGTTATTTTTCCAATTGATGTTTCACATAAATTCAGTACCTGTTTTCAGCATTCACTTATTACATAGATTCCATAATTTTTTGTTTTATTTTTGATGAACTATTTATACTGCCATCATAGGGTGAAGTTCTTCTTACAATTGTTTTTAACCCAAGTTTTTTACATTTATTTTCTATAAATTTATCATCGAATTTCTGGTCATAGCCCAGTGTAATTATATCTGGCTTTATTTCATTAACGGTTTGAAAAATATCATCAGTACTATGGCCTATCATTGCCTCATTAACAATTTTCAGTTCGGATACCATGCCCTTTCTTTCATTTTCATTAAATATGAGATTTTTACCATGTTTTTTTGCAGTATAATCTGAGGCTACTACTACAATTAAATAATCGCCGAAGGATTTAGACTCCTTTAAATAATGTATATGCCCCAGATGCAGTATATCGAATACCCCGGATGCCATGACCTTTATCATAGTAATGTGAGTACTTTAATAATTATAAACTTTAATGTAAAGCAAATTTTTCGTGACTTTACATCAATTTTATTTTTGTTGATTACAGAGTGGGCATTTCATGGCTTTTTTTTGTTTCAGTGCTGTGGGTACACTACCTTCTTACAATTTCATCAAGTTTCATAATCCCTCCTATTT
>JAJZZE010000056.1 GCA_021797735.1 Thermoplasmata archaeon
ATATGGGTATGCCATCAGCCATGACAAGGCCTATTACAATCTGTTCCTTTCCCCTCTTCTTATCACGGGAATAGCCAAACAAAACAAGGTCATTGTCCTCTCTACCCTCAAAATATGATGATGTGAGATCATAGTGCACTACGGATGTGTCAGGCTTCAGTGCCTGGAATATTTCAAGTTCTATAGAATCCTTCTCTTCCAGGAGTGAATCAAGTGATCTATATACACTATCCTCACTTATGTGTGTTTCCCGGGGATAGTACACCCTTTTATCTATATCTATGAGGTTAATGTCTGAGGATGGGTCAAACAGCCTGGAGATAATCATAAATGATAATGTTTCTGCATAGGAATTGGCATGCTTTTCCAGTATTCCTG
Source organism: Thermoplasmata archaeon (assembly GCA_021797735.1). Classification (GTDB taxonomy): domain Archaea; phylum Thermoplasmatota; class Thermoplasmata; order Thermoplasmatales; family Thermoplasmataceae; genus Ferroplasma. The sequence continues at coordinate 379 of JAJZZE010000056.1, forward strand.
ATATGCAATTCCTCTCCATAATTGTTCTTGCTGCATAGAATATTCCAAAAGACAGTGTAGGCTTTACATTCATATCATTTATGGAGAATTTCTTCATTGCCTCCCTGTATTGTTCCAGTATTTTCCTGTACCTTTCCCTGTCTTCATCAGACTTCACAGAACCGAGGTACTTCACAGTTATAGTTTTCTGCTTATGGTTCTCAACTACCCTTTCAGCTATGGAGGCATATTCCAGTACTGCTGATCCTCTCTTTACCTTTGTGAACCTCAGAAACATAAAGTAATATTACATGCCAGTATTTAAAAGTATGTGCATATGATGTGCACATATATGAAAGGAGAAAGAATGTTGGAATACACATGAAATAACAGAGTTTTAAACGGATCGTGACAGACTATCTCATGCGGAACTCAAGTATGAATCTCCTAAGAAGGGGATGTGATCATTTAATATTATGCAATGTTAAGAGATTTTTGAACTTTTTCAAAAACTTCGAGACATTATTCCTATTGTATAATATGCCAATTGATGCAAAAAACAATATATATGAGATTATTAAAGCATCTTCTATGTCCAGATACGTTTTTTGGGGTTGATAATAAAGGTTAAATTCAATATTTTTTGAATGAGAGCTTGGATATATGATAATGCCAGTTGTATCATTATTTAATTTAACGATTTTATATGAGGATATACCAGTGGCATCATTTATTACCCAATATGGTGAATATGATGTGAAGAAAGCCAGTAAAATAGGATTATTTCCATGATGGATATGAATATCTACATTATAATTAGTATATCCTGTTTTGTTATAATCCATTGAATAGTTATAATTAAATGGGTTATTTACATGGAATTTTACATGAAAAAATCCATAGGGGCTAGATAAATACGTTCCCAAGTGAATTGATTCAATGGTAAAATTTAATGTGCTACCCGAAACCTCATTTAATGCGGCAGGCGAAAACAATATATAATGTATATTTTTAGTCTGAGATGCTTTATTTAAATTAATAATCATGGTCAAGGAATTATTAGACATTAAATAATGGTCGCATCCATATTCGGATGTAGCAGTATTATTATTGTCCCTTAAACTATTATAAGGATATCCCGTAGGGACATAGTCTTTAGAATTTAAAATGGAATATAAAGTTATATTCGAGCTTGTTAGTAAGTTTGGTGTTATTACCGTATTATTGTTTCCCTTAAGTTTAATTATAAGAAATGGATTAGTAGATGTGTTAATATTCAAAGGAATTGAATTGTAAAATATAGGTTCCGCTCCTGTATATCTGTAAGAAAGGTTTGATATTATGTTCCAACTTGTTTTGTTGATCACAATATTAATGCCATTATAATCATATGTCGCATTTGGCTCGTATACTGTATGATTGGAAACAGAATAATTATAATATTCTTTGGTTATATTTTGTATTGGTAGAATATCTCCATCAATTATATTAGAATTAGAAAGTGCATTTGCCTTGGAAATCATACCACTGGGATAGTTCTCATTCATATAGATATAATCTGGTCCAATTTTTTTTACCAGTTTAATACCATTTGTATTGTTCATATGATTTAAAATCTGTGGATAATTTGGTGGTGAATTAAAACCAAAGGGATAATTTCCACCAAGATCCCCTTCAATAACTATATATTTAATATTAGAAGAATATAGGTAATACGAAAAATTTTCTTTTAAAGAAGATGAATCTATATAATTATAAATATTTTTGATAAAAGTATTACTCGGATTGTCAATTAACAGAGATTGAGGTATCATTGATGGTAAAATATCATAGGCATCATATCCGTGAGTGATATTTTGTTCAAGGAACCCACCAGGATATAAAAGAGTATAATGATTTTGCGAATTATTTTTAATAAATTTTGACACACTATAATCAAAAGAGGGTATTACCATTCTCGATCTATAAGGATAATGAGGAACAGCATATCCATCATAATTTTGAGGTGCGATGGATACAAACGACAATATTAAAAATATTAGGACTAAAACTACTAGAATTTTTTGTCTTATTTTTTTATTATTTTCAATATATGGTTTCAAAATACTATAAAAGGATACTACTATTAAAATAGTTAATATAAATATGAGTGTAAATTCTAAAGCGCCTGGATTGCCCCTTAGATATTCTGAAAGTATGCCATTTGTATTTATAAAATATATTTCTAAGCTTTTAATTGGAGAATTAACCCCCATCATAATAATATCTAGTAATAGTACGAAAATAAAAGAAATGAAATATTCTTTTCTTAATTTATTTTTAAATGAAAATGCCTTAATAACAAATAATAGTAAAATTATTGATAAATATATGCTAATATTATATATTATATTGTTTAAATACAAATTTCCTGGTAGATTGAAATATGGCGAGTCTAAATGTACATATTCTATTATATTAAAAAAATTTGCATTATGTGAATTCAAATATAAAATATAGGCATTGCTTGGGCCACCCAGTGATGTTGCAGCTAATTTTACTGCCATATAAGAAGGAATTATCCACCATAAGTTAGTAAATAAAATAATTAATATTATAAGTGAATAGAATACAAATATTTTTATCTTGCTCATCTTTTTTGATATGATAAAAAATGGCAAAATCAATGAAAGAATTATTAGATTTGCGTTGATAGGAGCATTAGAGCTAAACGCCAATATCGACGCAATGCCGAGTAAAAAAATATATTTATAATTAAGTACATCATTTTTATTATAGTGATCTAATAATTTCAAAGAATAATAAAGAAACATGGCACCAAAAGAAATTAAAAAAAATCCGAGAGGAATAAAGTCCCACCAATATCCATTTGAAAAAATTATGGGAAATGCAGCAGAAAAGGATAAAACCTTTGTTAATACATTGTTATTTTTGAAAATAAATTCTTGAAATAATCTATATATATAAAC
>JAJZZE010000036.1 GCA_021797735.1 Thermoplasmata archaeon
TGTGTCCATAGGACATGTAGCATCATACAGGCATAATGGTTATTATAATTTCACAATTAATATATCATCAGGAAAACTGAAAAATACATATTATATAACAACAGAGGAACATAGTGCAATATACGGATTTGTACAATACCCTTTCAATTCTTCCAAGGCCGGCTATATAGACAGGATCAATAGACAGGTTATGATAGAAAACAACAATACATCATCTATGAGTGTAATAAATATACATAATGGCTATTTTTATTATTTTGTCAGACCTGATACGGGATACAAAATATATGCAATAAATAACAACACATCAAAATTAATAGTTACAATTGGCAATAAAACAATATCAGGTGGAGGCAGTAAAAGTTATGTAATATATAGTGATGAATTATGACACTTAAAAAATCATATAAAATAATAATATACATAATAATGGTAGCATCGGTCTCCTCCGCGGTAGTTTACTTCTATCCAAGTAACACAGAGCACTATGTACACTAAGGTTAAAATTTCCCAGTTTTCACTGGAATTAAATTCTTCACAGATATTGAAAATTTAAATGGAATAGTAGACCAGCTTTTTAAAGCATTTTTAGTGTTTTTATTCAGATAATAAGATGTATAACGTCAAAACTATCACTCAGGATAAATAAAAAAACGTTATAAGGTTGAAGAAGGCAAAGAAAAGTGTCACCGCTTATAGAGAACCTGGAGGCATAATATGTGGAATAGAAAATAAAAGATGAGCGATGAGATAAACATGGCAATTACAGATATATAATAGATCCACATACCTAACACTAAAGAATCACTAGTCACTACTATGTTCCTTTTTATATCTATAATTTAACGATTTAAATAGTTATGGAATTGATGCATTTAAGTACGGAATAACTTTAAAGGATGAGTTTCATTGTCAATAAGATAAAATGTGGAAATTGTTGCCACTCAAAGGATCATAATCATGATAATTAGAGATCAAAGAGGAATTGTATACTGTAATTTCACAATGAAACGGATTATTGGCTAAATTTTTGCGATTAACACGGGTTAAATAGAAATAAAATAGATCGGAAATCTCGACAATATAAGAAAAATAAAGTTTAATATATAAAATAATGCTTTAAATAGTTATAATGGTAACTTATCTTGACGATGATGAATTTAATCGATGGATGCCAAATGCGAAATATACATTAAAATCCGCATATAATGACAAAGCCTCAGAATTTTATAACTGGGCATGCTTGAAGGCACAGCAGGCCGCTGAATATACAGTAAAAGCTGATTTAAGAGGTACAGGAAACGACTCATTTGGCAACTCTATTTCGTTATTATTAAAAAAGCAGATTTTAATGATAATACAATTAATACTGCTAAGATAATCGATAAATATTATATTCCAACACGGTATACAGACGCATGGTCTGAAGGCATACCTGAGGATTATTATACATTAAACGACGCAGATGAGGCCATAAAATGTTCTGAATTAATAATAGATGAGGTTGAAACTAAATGGAAATCATTGAAAAAAGAATAAATATAAGGAATAATATAATAAATGATGCTAAAGAATATTCAAAAAATCTTAAATTTAAGTGCACTGTATTATTAATAGGTTCTTATGCAAGAGGAGATTTCAATTTATGGAGCGATATAGATTTATTGATAATAGCCAATTTCAACGGAAATCCTTTACAGAGATTAAAAAGTATTGATTTCCCAGCAGGATACGAAACCATATTATTAACACCTAACGAGATAAATAAATTAAAAGATAAAAATACTAAATTTATAACTGATGCATTTAAGGATGGCATAATTTTAAGGGATGATTTTAATTATCAATGACATAAAATTTGGGAATTAATGTCACTCAAATTATTATAATCACTAAAATTTAATATTAAATGGGGCTGATGCTATAATTTCATAGCAATGCCCATTATTAACTGATTTTTTGCGGTTAAACCCGTTTATTGAATTATGCGCCTTACTGCCTGATGCTGATAAAAATACAATGAGTTTTTATTTTAGTTTATATCCACAGTTGGGGCAATAGGTCATATCATCTGTAACCGGATAGCCACATCTTGGGCATCTCTGTGCAGTGTCCGGCAGATTTTCATTATTGCTGTCCTCAGCCATATTTTCCCTTATATGTTCATATGGATTTTTTTTCTTGTCATCACCGAATACGGCCATGCCTATGTTGGCTCTGGGGGCCTTTGCCCTCGCCATATCCAGCTCATGCTTCTTATTTTCCAGCATTTCCTTTTCCTTTCTGTTGGATTCGTCCCTTTTTGCCACTGTGGCCAGCCTGGTAATTTGATCCACCCACGACTTTGATTTTTTTACAGCAAAATCTATACGGCTTAATTTCTGCGACTCGCCGTAATACTCTATACTTAATACCTGTTTTGTAAATATTGGAAAGGCAGGTTTTGCATAATTGGCGTTCTCAACATTATAAAGAAAGAGATTAAGATCAAGTTCTGCAGGGGATGCCCGGAAAAAGGACCTCTGGCCCTTTTTTTCAAATATTATCCTCTTGTCTGTAAGGAAGAGCAATCCCTTTATATAATTATTATTCTCGATTTTCTTGGCCTTTGAGCTTAAGAATTCATGCTCATCATTTTCATATATCGGCATTATATACAGATAATATATAAGATAATAAATTTTATCTTAGGCAGTGTGCTTATTTTCACCATAACCATGGCAATGCACATAGATGTGATACCATTCCCTGGCAGTGAAATAGCTTCAGTAAGCCCATGACAGCACTGAATTTCTATGCCACTGCCTTTAATAAAATGTGAGGCATAAAATAAAATTTAAATATTCCGGTGTTTTTATATTAATATGGTACAAAGAGAGATACATGCACCGCATGGAAGTAAATTAAACACTAAGGGGTGGTCACAGGAGGGAGCTCTGAGGCTGATAATGAATAATCTTGACCCCATTGTTGCCAAGGACCCTGATAACTTAATAGTTTATGGAGGAAAGGGAAAGGCTGCAAGAAACTGGGAGGCATACGAAAAAATAATAGAATCGCTTAAATCACTGGAAAACGATGAAACATTGCTGGTACAGTCAGGGAAGCCTGTTGGTATTTTCAGGACGACAAAGGAAGCGCCCAGGGTGCTCATAGTAAATGCACAGATAGTCCCGCACTGGGCAA
>JAJZZE010000029.1 GCA_021797735.1 Thermoplasmata archaeon
CTGCAGGTGCAACCAGGAAAGAATTAATGGAGGTAGGTTATGTAACCGTTTTAATGTACGGTTCACAGGCACTGATGGAATTAAATAATCTAATGGATGCAATAAAACAGTTTGAACAAAAATGAATTAACAATTGCCGTAAATTAATTTTTATCCTGAGCGAAAAGTTTATAAATGATTTTTGTTATATTCAGACGTAGTATGACATAAATAAATGTTATACAACGGGGTGATAAAATAAAAATTAAAAAAATGAGTGCTATAGAAAAGTTTAAAGCTTGTCTATACATGGGTGTTTTTCTTTTCCTGGTTTCGGCTTTATTGTTTTTATACTCGTTACTTTTTGCAATGTTTTTATCTATGATAGATGTGGCTTTTATCATGCTTATTACAGGTATAATATTAATTATAATGGCCGCACATTATTCAAACAATTTCGATGCTTACTCACTAAATAAAGTAAAGGAGGATATATTAAATAATAAAATAATAATGGCCATACTATCCATTATGGCTACATTATTTGTTGTCCCATTTATCTTTGTAATTTAACATTTTTATTTATTACTGGTTTTATTTTTCTGGATTTTAATATAAAATACACTATTAAAATAGCAACCCTGTTATAAATGCCAGCATTAAATACTTAATAATCACATTTTTCTATGCATAAATGTTGTTATCCTTAGCATATTTTGAATATCCAAGTTCTCTAACTGCATATGATGCAATTATCGCAACAATGGCTATTATCAAATCAAATAACGCATTAATACCTAATAATTTAACAAGTATAATAGCCGATAGTGCAATTAAAAATATGGAATTTGAAAAAAATGCATATCCCTTTTTTATGGATCTTGCGGTTTTGTTTTTCATTTTAACTGCGTCCTCGTTTGTAATATGCTTATCTATATATGGTACAAGTATAACCATATATACCAGAAATGGGATCTCATCATCCTTATTGTTAAAGGAAATTTCTATGCCCTTCGGGACGAATGTTATTTTTCCTACCTGCATATTCTGTTCAGATATATAGATAATAAAATTATTATCCTCTACGACTGGCTTCGATGATCTGTACATTTTTCCCTGATAATTTATGGATAGCTTATTTGAAACAAATCCCACATACTTATTATCTCCTTCAATTTTATATCCGGTAAAGGATTTTGTTAGTTCTATTTTTGGTACGTTACCTGGTAATGATATTTTTATAAACCCGGAGCCAGAATACTGCGAACTAAAACTAACATTGTACAAAATAGCATCGTGATAATATATGTTGCCATCTCTGTATAAATATCCCATGATATGTTATTAGAATATTTTATTTATATTTTATTATGAATTTTAAAATACAGAGTTTATACACGAGCACAATATAGTTGGTCATTGACCGTTGTTGTCCGGGAACAACATTAAATATGCATAAACTGGCAGGCAATAATTTATCAATGAAACACATCACATTTTTATTATTTTTTTGCAATTAAAGAATGTATATGGGTATACATCGTCAAAATCCCTCTGCCTTATCATGTTCGCAATAACAGAGTTTCGTGGAAACCCTGATTTAAGCCATTTTTATGGGTGTGAAGAAGCAATGCATATAATGATATCACTGTGAAATGTTCCACTACGCAATTATGATGCGTACCACAGAACTATGCCAACGGAGAACAGCGAGAATTACACTTTCCAGAGAAACTGGGTCATCAAAAATATAGTTGAAAATATAAAAAAATTTTGACGCCATATATACGGATTCATTAAATTTATAATAAATATCTACGTTATGAAGAAATAATATGTGCTAAACCGACAAAATGATAAAAAATGCTGCAATAATAGTTGTAAACATGGTAATCGTTGTAATTAGTATATTGATAATATATGTAGTTTGATATATCATATTTCCATTATATATTTCAAATTTAAAAATGTGGGTAAATTCAATTTGGGTAAAAATAGAAAATATGAAACGTTTTGTCGCCAATAGCAATAATATCAAAAAAGCAATCCATACAAGAAATATAGAAAATTTTAAACTTAGAAGTCCAGAATATACGCTAACTATATACAAAAAAGTAGTTTCGGCAAATAAATGCCTTAAATATGACGGCGTAACTGGAATGTGTTTTTTAAATATATATGCTCTTTTGTAATTAAGATAAAAAAGTACCGGTGTTGAAAATAAAAATAGCCATATTAAATTATTATTTGAGATTTCAGAAATAATATTATATGCATTCATGACAATTACCTGCAAATCCAGACATAATAAATATAAATGCCATTATAACACCAACTATAATTTTTCTATTCATAATAGTATTAACACGTATACATACATATATATATATATATATATATATATATATATATTTTTGCATACTTAAAGTGATAAATTATTTAGTTGTTAATCACGAACATTTTTATTATGTTTAATCATATGCACAGAAACTCAAGGATAAGGCAAAGGAGAATCCCAAAGGCGGAAAGGCAAAATATAAAGGCAAGATCTCAGTGGCACACAAGAAAAAACTGTTTGCACACTCATTTGCAATAGTGGATCTTGATACGGTAATGTATACTGCATCTGGTTCATCCATGAAATCAGAGGGAGATGCACACGATCGTGCAATAAAACCCCTCTCCCAGTAGGGATTGAAATGAATTCCATTCGGTTGGGCAGGTATTATTCATCGCCATTATACATGGATAAACTGTGAAAACGAAGGTTCTTGTCATACCGAAAAAGAATGCTATGCTGAATGGATAGATAACACATTGTTCTGCACCGGTCTCTGGCACAATATATTCAATATGGGGATATTGTAGAATAGTGTTTCACACCATATCTATTGAATATTTTTTTATAGCATGATAAAATAATGCATTATGGTTAACATAATATGGCATGGACACGCCTGTTTTTCAATAGAGGGAAAGATAAATGTGCTGATAGACCCGTTCATAGAAAAAAATCCGGTTGCAAAGATTAAACCAGGATCATTAAATCCGGATATAATACTTATAACGCACGGGCATTTTGACCATGCGGATGATGCAGTTGCCATATCCAAAAATTCAAAGGCCCCCGTACTTGCTTCATTTGAATTATCACAGATATTAAAAAATGAAATAGAGACAATGGATATAAACCCCGGAGGAACAGTAGAATTTAAGGGAATAAAAATAACTGCTGTCAATGCAATACATTCATCAAGTTATAACGGTTTATATGCGGGAATTCCCATGGGATATATAATTGATATGGATGGTACAAAAATATATCATGCCGGTGATACAGCATATTTCAAGGATATGGAATTAATAGGTAATATAAACAAACCAGATATCTCATTATTGCCTATAGGAGGGCATTATACAATGGATATTGATGGATCTATAGAGGCGTTAAAAATGTTAAAATCAAAAACAGTTATACCCATGCATTACAACACATTTCCACCCATAGGTGCAAATCCAGACGAATTTAAAAATAAGGCGGAAAAAGCAGGATTTAAATCTATTATACCCGAAGTCGAAGAGGTCATAAACCTGTAATTTTGAATAAATATAATTTAACTTATATCTTGCCCAATAAAAACTTATTATAATGCAGATATAATATATCATAATGGATTTAGTAGAGTTGCTTATGGTTGAGCATTCTGGCATAAGGATAATAGCAGATAATAATATACTGGAAAAAAGCAGTGCAGAATTAATAGATTTTAATCAGTTCCTTTTGAATATACATGTTAATATTGAAGAAAGCATAGTATTCCCGGTACTAAAGGAAAATAATGAAACCGTTGTAAAACTGGTAGACAGGCTTATAGCCGATCATAAACTGTTAGAAACACTATTTAATAATTTATATAAATGGAAGGTAAGTGAAAACTCGTTATTTGAAGTAAGATTGCCATTGTTTTATAAAACACTTACAGACCATAATTCTCTGGAGGAAAACGAGGTATTTCCACTCTGGAGAGATATAGGGGATGAAGAAAAAACAATTTCCATGAAAAATGCACATGAAATAATACTATCAAACAATATTGAAAATTATATTAAAGAAACAGGTATATCAGAAAAAATGATGAAATATATATTTATTTAACCTCCAGCTTTTTGTAACTTTTTATTTCCTCCAAAATATTATTTATTGCAGTATCCAGCTGGGCATCCTTAAGTTTAAGGAAATCCTGTGGCATATTTTCAATATACATATCCGGATCAGTTCCATAGTTTTCCAGTCCATATTTAACATCCATGAACCATGTTGCAAACTGTGGTTGTGTTACAGTTGTATTATCTATCAATTTTATTTTCGGGTTTATGCCAATAACTCCACCCCATGTCCTTGTGCCTATAACCTTTCCAAGTTTCATCAGTTTAAAGACATGTGTTCCTATATCACCATCTGACCCGGCATATTCATTTGTTAGTGCTATCATGGGCCCATTAACAGAATCAACAGGATATGGTGTTATTATACCTCTTCTTGGCACATCATAGCCGATTCTTTTTCTCGCTAATTTTTCAAGCAGCAGCTGTGATACGAAACCTCCGCCGTTGAATCTTAAATCTACTATCATTCCATCCCTGTTTGATTCGCTGTCATAAATCCTGAAAAATTCATTGAAACCATTCATTCCCATATCCGGTATATGTATGTATCCGATTTTATCATGGGTTTTATCATGTACATATTTTCTATTTCTTTCAACAAAATCACGGTATCTTAAATATTTTTCATCATTCATGGTTTTAACATAGTATTTTTTAATTCCATTACCATTCTTTATCTCCAATGTTATTATTTCATTAGCATGGTTCAGTAACAGTTTATCCGGGTTATTTTCATCGCTGAGGTCTATGCCATTTATGGATTTTATAATGTCATTTTCCATTATACCGGTATAAAGCAATGGTGATTTTTCATTTTCATCGGATAAATCACCACTATAAATTTTTGTTATTATATAATTATTATTTTTAAATTCATAATCTATACCAAGTTTACCAATACTTACAGAGTCAATGTATGACAGATCACCACCTATTTCATATGAATGTGATGTACTGTATTCTCCCTGCATTTCTCTGAGCAGATCGGACAGTTCAAATCTTGTGCTTATTTTATTCAGTAATTTTTTATATTTTAAATACGGCTCATCACCAAGTTTTTCAAGTTTCTGCTTGCTCCAGTAATTTTCTTTTATTAAATTAAATGCATCATATAACATGTTTTTCCATTCATTCATGGGTTCTACTGTTACATTTAATCTGTTCATATCTATATCTTCATCTTTCTTTGTTTCAATTTCCTTTCTTGTAAATTTATTACCCGTTTTTCTTATCAGTAAATATTTTTTATTGCCGGATATTAAATAACTAACAATATCATTTTCATACAGTTCACTCTTCTTCTTATTAAAATCAAATAATTCTAGCGTTCCGGTTTTTTCACCATTATTAAATAAATAATATTTCATGGTTCCTTCTACAGGATAATGGAATAATAAAACCCCATTATTTACAGGGACAATATCCATATAATCCTCTGCGGCAACAGGAAACACCTCGCTTAATTTTATTATGTCATCCAGTTTATAATCTCCGGGATTATTTTTATTAAACTCTTCAGGGATATCAGAGAATAACGGCATAACGTTTTCCCTTACTGGTATTGCATATGGTTTTGTTATTGCCGGATAGCCCAGATTAAAAACCAGTTGATCCATAACGGGGTCTAAAGATCTTTTGGATAAATAGTACAGATAATTATCATCATTGCTGAAAACTGGCTCAAAATCAACAGATCCCGAGGTTGTTGCATCATATCTTTTATTATTTTTCACATCATATATTTTTATTGATGAGCTACCATTATAACCGTAATATTCTGATTCGGGATATGAATATGCCAGTAATTTTGAATCGCTGGACCATGAGAAATCATCTATTGTACCTGATTTGCCCTCATCTATTTTATCAATATTATTATTTTCCAAATTTAAAATAAATAATTCAAATCTATTATTTCCAATTGCAATATATTTATTATCTGGTGAAGCTTTCATAGAAAAAATTATGCCATTCCCAAAATCAATTTTTTTCTTTAATATTCTGTCAACACTGTATAATAATATGCTATTTCCATCCTCACCGTAATTATATATTATAACATCATTGCTGTTCATAAATTCTATTATCTGATTCTTTAATTTATTTACATTCATTACCGGTCCATTTTTTATTCCCGTAAATATCGCCTGCCCCCTGCTTATTAAACCTATTAGATTGCCGGAAAAATTTATTTTATAATCTGTTAAGTAGTCAGTTGCCTTTACTGTTCTGCTGTTTATGTTTACCGAAGGTACACTAATATCTATGTTTAATTCATTAATACTATTGTTCTGAAGTATAAATAATGAACCTGCCTTCTGAAAAACTATTTTATCTCCGTCCGAATTTGCATTTCTAACGTAATAATCCTTAAAATTAGTATGCCTTTTAAGGTTATTGCCATTTAAATCTGTTGAATAAATATTTGCACTCCCCTCATGATCTGAAATAAAATATAAATTATTATTATAAATCATGGGTGAATTAACACTGGATTCTAAATCAACTATTATTTTAAAATCATTATTTTTACCGGATAATATTTTGCCTCTTGTACCGCCCATATATCTCTTCCAGTGCGGCATATCTATTGTATTCCGTCCAAGAACTGTGTAATCATTGTAATATATAATATTCAGGGATGGCCCTAAATTCAGGGCTTCCAAATTTTTATTTACTATTTTATAAAGCATAGGTGTTCCAAATGGATAATATGCATCGGTAGAAATTATTAAATTATTATCCAGATCAAATCCCGCTATTGATGTATACATTCTTCTACTTGTGCTTTTGCCGCAAAGATATGTAACCCTATTTAAATTACCGTTATTGAGGTCTATGGAGTATATATCTGATGATTCTCCAGATTTCCCGGTCATCAGCCTGAAATACACACATTTTTTATCAGGGCTTATTTTTGGATTTGTAACTATTCCAAGATTATTTGTTAACCTCTCGGCATTTTTAGTATTAATGTTATATTTCCACAAATCATTGTCATTAACAAAAACAATCAGATTTTCCCTTATATCAGGGTACATAAAATATTTTTCCATATAAGTTTATAAGTAATGTTTATTTATATATTTTGTTCATGAATTATCTATATCGGTGTTTCCAGATACTCCACATTATGGGAAACATAAGAATCCGCCTTCAGGTTTAGGATATCAGAAACGAGTTTTAGAAAAACTCTGCTGTTAAAAGCCATTAACATGTAATATAAATGGTTAAATATTAATAATAAATATTATAATTATGATATGCCCGGTATGTAATGCAGAAATACAGGAAACACCATTTAAAGAGTGGTTATTTAATGATTATTCTGTTTCAAGGTATAAATGTCAGGAATGTGGATATTCCTTCAATGTTTATTCAAAGGAAGGAAAGGAATCATATACAATTCCAAAAAGAAAAATTTAGATTTATTATACAATTTCAATAATGTTTTTAAAATATATTTATAGTATTTTTATTATTTATATATTAAATTTAACTATTATGGCAGGAATTCTGGTATGGTAATGAGCCATCTACCTACTGCAGCATTCTTCCAGCCCATATACTTAAATCATCAGGTTTAATAGGGGTTTCCCTTATTCTCTTACCCGTATTGAGTTCTATTGACCTTGCAAGGGCCACAGGTGTTCCTATTGTTGGCGCCTCTCCAAGGCCTTTAGCCCCATTTAATGTTTCTGATGGATTTTCTATCCATTTTATATGGTACTCAGGCACATAATCGGATGTTAACAGGCCTGCATCGGCTATGCTCCGTGTTAATAGCTGCCCCTCGGAATATTTCAGTGCTTCCGAAAATATCTGTCCAATACCCTCCATTGCACCACCTATTATCTGTGCCTTTACATTCATTTCACTCAATACATTACCAAGGTCATAGTATGAATACCAGTTATCCACATTTATTTTTCCAGTTTTATCTACAGATGATGTTACCATATTAAAGTTAATCGAATTCACATCATAATTTATTTCAATGAATTTGTATTTATCAAAGCTTCCAGATAATAGTTTTCCAGGACTGTATTCACCGTATTTTTTTCTAATGTCATTTTTTATTTCCCTTGCAACGTATAGTAATGCAGAACCGCCGGCAATTGCAGATCTTGACCCCCATGCTCCTATTCCCTTCTCCATCATTGATGTATCTCCATTTTCAAGTGTTATTATTTCCCTGTTTATTTTTAATTCTTTTTCAAGTATGTTTTTAACAAATATTTCATGTCCCTGGCCATGTACATTGCCGCCCAGATATACCTTTACCCTACCATTATTTACAATTATCCTTGCACTTTCTCCTGGCCTTGATGCCGGAATTAAAACAAAGAATGCTATGCCGGTTTTTTCTTTTTTTGAGATATCTCTGTAGTTTAACTCATTTAAAGCATTTTCTAGAAATGGCCTTGTAGCTTCCCTTATTTCCAGGCCAAGGGGTGATTTAAATGGCCTATCAGACGTATTAATCAGTCTTACATCGGCTATATACATTTTTAATTTATCAGCTAACAGATCCATCATTCTTTCCATGAAAAATGCCGCTTCAGGCCTTCCCGCACCACGATATGGTCCCATGGGAGCCTTGTTTGTAATTAAAGATGATGCCTTAACATATGCGTTTTCTATACTGTACGGCCCTGTTAACTGGTATGCTATAAATATCGGGGCAAATGATCCGGTACCGGCATCGTATGCACCCGCATCAACGTATACATCCCCCTTTAATCCCGTGATTTTGCCGTTGTTTTTTGCATAGATTTTTATTTTAGCTTTAGCTCCCCTGCCGGGATAGGCAGCCATTAAATGCTCCATTCTTGTTTCTATCCATTTTACAGGTTTTTTATATTTCATCGATGCATATGCTGCCATTACATATTCAGGATAAAATGAACCCTTAACGCCAAAAGCACCACCTGTATCCGCCTGAATTACTATTACATCATTTTTATTAAGTTTCAATGATTCAACCAGGCCTGATTTTACAGACTGAACGGATTGTGTGGAAACGTAGAAATATAATTTGCTATCCCTATAATATGCAATGCATCCCCTTGTTTCTATTGGATTTGGTACAATCCTCTCATTAAAAAATTCATCCTCCAGCATGATATCATAATCAATATCATTTTCATTAAAGTCCTTACCGAGATCCTGTGACGCCAGTATATTATTTTTTGTACCATTATGTACCGGTTCACCGTGCAGTGATTCATCTATGCTGGAAATAGCCTTTAATGGCTCGTAATCCACTTTAACCGTATTCAATAAATCCTCGCTTTCGTATCTGGTTTTACCAAAAACTGCCGCTATAGGCTGTCCCTCGTAATTTACATAATCTGTAGCAAAAACATGTTCATGGTATATATTTTTATTTTTACCAGCACCAAGGGATGCCATTTCTCCCATTGATGATTTATAATATGCATTTAAATCATTTGCATTCAGCCCGCCGGTTACATTACCTATCTTTGCCCTGCCATACTGGCTTCTATATACGGACATGTATAACATATTATCAAATATTATATCATCAATATATTTCCCTTTGCCATCAACATAACGGTCTCTGTAGTCCATATAAGTATAAACATAATTATAATATTAATATTACTGTAAAAACTTTGTAACAAATTATTTTTATCATATTATTTTTCATCATCAGAATCCTGCATAAATTTTATTAATTTAAGGTTATGGACTATTTCCCTTTTTATTATATCAGCTATTCCAATTCCCTCCTCCACTGATCTATTACACAATTCAACCGTTCTTTTATGGTCTACAGTTATAAAATGCCCATCTCTGTCATAAATAATCATGTATCCCATATCACCGCAATCCATATCTATACATGTTAAAATATTATTTATAAATTTATGCAGTATTTTCCATATAAAAATAGTTATTTACAATATAATTATTACTGTCTATGCTGGTAAAAAAGCTTGAAGTACCTATTGAGATCAGGGCATTGAAAACTGCAAATGTTTATTTTATAGATAATAATAATGATAAATTTATTTTTGATACAGGCATGTCAAAGAATTCATATGAATATATAAAATCAGATATAAACATAAGCGATCTTGATTATATCATAATATCACATTTACACATAGATCATCTTGGCGGTGCCATGTATTTTAATGAAATAAATGATATACCCGTTTACATAAGCAAAAACGATTATAATTATATAAAAAATTTTATTGTTAACAACGGCTCCTATTTTGATTCGTACAGAGATTTATTAAGAATAAATGGCGTTCCTGAATTATTAACAAATATAATGTTCGAGGCACATCCACTTATAAAATTTATCAACTATTATAATGAATTAAATATTAAGGTTCTTGATTTTACTCCAGATAATCTGGAGGTAATAGATGTACCAGGGCACTCCCCCGGATCAATAGTACTTTATTCCGAATCAGACAAGTCATTGTTTTCAGGAGACCATATACTGAACAAAATAACACCAAATATAAGTGTATATTCAAGGGACGAAGATTATTTAGGTTTATATATAGACAGCCTTAAAAAAATAAAAAATCTGGATGTAAAAACAGTTTATCCAGGCCACGGGGATATTTTCCATAATTATAGGGAAAGAATTAATGCAATATTGGAGCACCATAATAACAGGATTAACAGTATGTTAAAAATATTAAACTCATGGAAAAGTGCATATGAGGTTGCATCAGAAATAGAGTGGAGTAAAGGAAGAAAAATGGAAACAATGAATTATATGGAAAAAAATTTTGCAGTTATGGAAACAATAACGCATCTAATATATATGCACAATAAGAATTTAATAAGGATGGCTGATGATAATAATATAATTAAATATATGATATAATAATAATTTTAGATTTTTTAAACAAATTTAATATAACAGAATTTCGTTAAAGGCAAAAGTGAAGATATTTAGAATATTATCAGTAATCGCCATAATTGTAATACTGTTAGGGGTTACATATACCGGTATTGCCGCATATGATACCATGGAAACAGCGAAAAGTATATCAGTTTCTGATTATAAATCCGGCTTATCCGGTAGTGGCATTAATGCATCAGCCTTAATTTCCGGTAAGAATGCGGGCTTTTTTACATCAAAAATAATAGTAAATAATAATACATTGAATTTCAGGCCGGGAATAGAAGAGCATAAAAGAATCTATTTCAATGAAAGTTTCAGTACACTAATGAATAATGGATGGCCATTGAATAATGTATCGGTTTACAAAAATGTATCTATAACTACGCCATCGTATCTATTTAATGCAAGCTCTAATATAGAAAAATACTATAATTTAGGCGCTCCATTCCACGATTTTAAAGTAATAAATTCCTCACTAATAGGTTCAAATAAAACCTATAAAATATACAACATAACCACATCATTCCACGATTATTTAAATTATAATATAGGTAAAATTAACGGGTACAAACCGTTAATTCAGATACTTTACAATAACTCAACCGCAGGGATAATAAAAAACATAACATTATCATACAATAAAATTTATCAGTACAACGGCACACTGGAATTACCCTCAGGTGTAAAATATGCAAATCTTACCTTCGCATTGCCCGGTACAGATATAAAATGGGAGGAGAAAAATGTCAAAATTAATTAATGGAATAATAAAATCAATGTTTTCTTTAGTATTTTTATTGCTATTTTTCTACGATTTATTACCATATGTTCATTCCTACCTGGTTTTATACGGATTGAATTTAATGGACTTTGTTAATTCAATATATTATATACCGGTTACAGTAATACTTATAATAACTGTGATGCTAAGGGAAATGTTATATTATAAATGGTACAGATATTTCTTTACAGCATTTTATATCGCCATTGAAGTCCTGTTACTGTATATATTATTAAATTCGGGAATATTATTAATAAACAGAGGTAGTTTCGGTCTGCCTGCCTCCCTGATTATAAACTTCAGATATCTGTTATATCTAATAATTTTCTCAGAAATCTTGATTATAATATCAAAAATACTCAGGTCATTTTACATAAAAAATAAAATTAAAAATGAAACTGATATATCTCAAAATTAATAAAATGCAATGATAAAAATGGCAATTTTATATTTTATAATTTTTGCCGGACATGTTAGCGGGAATCATAGTGATTGAAAATATAACTTTTTAATCAACCAGTGCCATATATGCGGTAAGCTATACTGTTATTATTCAATATTTTTTCAGGAAATATTCATATTCGCCTTCCGCATTATTTTCCTTTCTATCCATTTCTATGTCCCTCAATTCATTTCTCCGGATTTTCCCACTTATTGTCTTTGGCAGTTCATTTGTGAATTCTATGATCTCTGGCAGTTTATAGGGTGGCAGTAATTTTTTTACACTGTTAAATATCAACTTTGCCGTTTCTTCATTTTTATTGAATTCTGGTTTTAAAACAATAAATGCCTTGACTTTCTGATATTTCAATCTATCCGGGCTGCCTATAACAGCGGACTCCAGAACACACTCATTGGTTATTATTGCACTTTCAACCTCAAATGGGCCTATCCTGTAATCAGAAGATTTTATGACATCATCAGATCTGCTGACAAAAAAGAAATGGGCATCATCATCTTTAAAGGCTTTATCCCCGGTTAGATAATAATTATTTATAAATACACTCTTATTTTTTTCCTTATCAGAATAACTCAAAAACAAACCATAATTATTCTCATAATCTTTTACCGCTATTAATCCAGGTTCGTAACTTTTATTGATTTCGTTCATCTCATCATCCAGTAATACAATGTTATACAGTGGTGAAATTTTTCCCATGGATCCCGGTATAACTTTAGAACCTGGCATATTTCCTATGATTCCGGTACTTTCTGTTTGTCCATAATAATCTCTTATTGTTGTACCAAATTTATTTCTCCATTTGTTTATTATTTCTGCATTTAGTGGCTCACCGGCACTTACAGTTTCCTTTAATGAGTTTAATTTTATGCCATCCAGGTTTAAGGATAAAAATTGCCTCCATGCCGTTGGTGGTGCACAGAATGAATTAACATTATACTTTTCTAAAATTTCCAGATATTTTTTTGTATTTAATTTCCCTGAATAATCTACTGTTAATACCGTGGCACCAACACTTAATGGTGCAAAAAATGAGCTCCATGCAAATTTTGCCCAGCCCGGGGAACTCAGATTATTATGTATATAGTTATTCCTTATTCCTGTTAACATTACATTCGATAACTGGCCTAATGGGTATAATACTGCGCTATGATTAACCGTTTTCGGCATTCCAGTTGTACCCGATGTGAAATATTTTATAAAAATATCATTTATATTTAATTTTTCAGGTTCTGCATTAGAACTCTCCTTATAAATTTCATCAAAATCTACACAATTTTTAAAGCTGTTTATAGCTATCTTCAACGGATTATTACTTAAGGAATTTATAATTTTCTTCATGTTATTTTCATCAGCTATAACAGCATCCGGCTCTACATTGGAAAATCTGTATTTTAACTCATATTCTGTTAAATTCGGTGCCAGTGGTATTAAAGTAAAGCCTGCTTTCAGCGACGCCATTATTATATACCACTGTTCTATTATTGCCGGGGTCATAACATATATTATTGAACCCTTCTTCATCCGGTTTTTTCTTAGAAAATTTATCAATCTGTTATAATTAATATAGAATTCCTTATATTTAATTCTTTTTTCGGTATCGTTATCCATATTATAATATATTATGATATCTTTATCCTGATTTATATATAATTTCTCAAACATATCTGAAACCCAGTTAAAATCTGTATATGTTTTAGAATTTTTTAACTCTGTCAGCATACTCTCCCTTTCATCAAATTTTTCATCAAAATTTTTATAAAAATTCTGCAGCTCCATAAAAAAGTATAGTGTAAAATATATAAAAACTTTATTTAAATATTTCAGTTAATCACCACAATTAATAGTAACTACCATTAATTATGTTATTCAGCCTATTATTTCCGGGTATAATTTTATTTTATAATTAACTTTAAATAGAATTGCCAGTCAGTGTATCAATATCTATTTTTATCCTTTTTACTTCTTTTCTGCCCTTCTCCACTATAAAGGTATCCTTATCCTTAGAAATACTGTAGTTTTCATACTCAGTTACCACTCTCTTTGCAACTGCATTCTCTATAAGGCGATTCTTATCTATTAGATTTCCGAGATTGGTAAAACCATTGTCTACTGTATAAAATATCATGCTATTATCATTTATATCATTTATTTTAAATATTATATCTGCTTTTTCAAGATATTCTATATATAAATCTATATTTTTTATATTAAACGATTTCTTGACACTATTAATTGATATACCTGGATTTTTAACCATATACAGCGATAAATCAAATAATTCATTAAAATTCTTTATATTATATTTTATGCATATTCTCTGTACCGAGCTATATAATATGCTGTATAATACATTTTTATCCTCTGTTTCAATATATTCTGTAAAGCCACCGGTATATAAATAACTATTTACATCCCCATATTTATTTATGTATTCATTATATAAAATTGGTATTTTTTCTATATCCACATGTCTTTCATTCAATTTAAATTGAAATTTTTTACCCATAACTGTATAACTTGATCCGGTATACAGCATACCACGATTTTTTGATGTTTTTAATTTTGTTTCCCACGAATCGATTTTATTTAAAGTTCCGGGTAAAAAATAACTGAACTTTCCATACTCTTCAATGTATATATTACCTTTTTGTTCTTTATTTACCTCTTTTTGTATGATCTTATTACTAAAAGAATATTCCGGGTTAATAAATTTTTCAAAGATATTTTTTATCACATTAATGTATATTATAATTTATATTTAAAATTTTTATTTTCTACATAATTTTAAATATTAATAGATAAAGATCCTGTAATGACAATTTTAACATGATTTTTATACAGGCAATACACAGGGTTATAGGGAAAATAATAATTATAAAAAACTTTTTTAGTGATGTATGGTTATACTTTTATGGATTGCGTAACCGTTAATAATTTATCAAAAAACTATGATAAAAGGAGGGTGTTAAACAACATATCCTTTTCATTAGAATGCAATAAAAGTTATTCATTAATAGGCCAGAATGGTGCAGGAAAAAGTACAATATTAAAAATACTGGCCGGTTTAATTGACTATACCGGTGATGTAACAATAAAGAAAAATAAACCCGGATCTGATGAATCTAAAAAATTGATTGGATATCTGGCAGAGGATGCATCTCCATATATAAACCTAACCGTTAAGGAAAATTTACTGTATATAGCATCCTTAAGGGGTGTTCAAAATATGAATGAAAGATTATCATTTCTGGTTGATTTACTGGGCCTTAATCGTTATTTAAATATAATGGTCTCAAGCTTATCAAGGGGAACAATGCAGAGGTTATCATTGGCATTATCTATAGTACATAATCCGGAGATAGTACTGCTGGATGAACCATTAAATTATATAGATATACCTACACAGGAAAAAGTCATTCAATTTTTTAGAACAATGAATTCAACATTTTTAATATCCACACACGTTATGTCAATAGCAGAGAGATTTGCAGAAAATATAATAATTATAAATGATGGTAATATAATATTCAATGGTAAATTATCAGAAATAGAATCTATGAGAAAAAATAACGAAACAATAGAAAGTGTAATATCAGGTATCATGTTATGAACTACTCACTAACAAAATTACTGTTAAAAACGAGAATACCGGATATTTTCTGGATATTTTTTATACTATTAATACCGGCATATTTCTTTATTTCCATTATGATTTATTCTATAAATATACCAAACCATCCTTTAAACACTGGATTAATCCATGTTATAATACTGGCTGTATCAATTATTTCACTGTTTATTTTTATGCTTTCACATATAAACATAACAAAATCGGATAATGATCTTATTCTGGGAATACCTTTAAAGAAAATTAATATATTCCGGTCTTTTTATATATTGAATATTATTTTAATGCTCCCTGTTGCTGTTTTCTTAATAATATTTTCTGAATTTTTATTTTATGGTTATGATTTTTTAATTTCAATTGTTGATGCCCTAGTATTATTTTTATTATCAATCAATTTAAGTTTCATTGATAGATATTTGATAAAGGATAAAATGAAAATGGTTATACCATCCCTATTCACAATTTTTTTAATTTTACCAATTTTTATAAATTTTGGTTACAGTATAACATCAATATTTTCCGGATATATACTGAATGGAACAGTGATAGCAATATTATTATTTATTATAAGTTTTATTTACATGATAAAAAATACTAATAATTTAAACGTAATTTATAATGATAAAAATCTAATAAAGGAAATAAAATCCGAAAATATAGGTGGCTCACCCCTAAAGGCAATGTACTTAAAAAATACATACCTTATAAATGCGGTATATGCCTTCAACAATCTTGGAAAAACAAAGGTGTATAATAAGAGACTAAACATAAAAAAAATTTTATATATTTTTTCGGTAATTGCAGTAATATATATCATTATAAATATACAATATTACAATACATTTATAGTCCTTTATTTCGATATATATATGGTAATTTTACTTCCACTGTATTATCAGATAGTCACAAATCCTCTGGTAATATCCCTGGAACGGCCGTGGTTATCATTAACCTCTATGGATAACGGTAAATATATACGAAATCTTGTTTTACTAAATGCCTTATCATCATTTATTGCATTTATACCTGTAGTTTTGGCCACATTTATAATAATGATGCTGCATTTTAATAATACAACCCTTATTGCATTTATTTATTTTTTGATAGTTCCGTATATTTTATCGGTTTTTTACCTGTATATTTCGGCACTGGTATCGCCATATCAGATAAGGGATGTAAAAGAATTTCAGCAATTTTCAATGCATACAGGTGAAAATCTGGTAAGGGCTATATTTCTTCTGATATTATTCTTTATAACGGTAACACTGAATGGAATCACCGTATTTTTTCCAAAATTTATCGTAGGTCTTGCTGTTTATTACATGATATTAATTGTATTAACAGCAATAATGATTAATTCAAAAAAATTATCAAATCATGTATGCAAAAGATTAATAGATTCTCATTTTGTATAGATTATTAACCTTATTATTGCCGGTATTATTGCTATAAGTGCTATTATCCCTATAAGCAAAAAGGCATATGAAAAATTATTGTAAATAGAGAACATAAACCCTATTATAAAAGGAGATATGGCACCGCCTATCTGGGAACTGAAATTTAAAATGCCACTTGATGAAGAAATTTTATTATCACCGCTGAAATCGGATGCCATTCCCATTGAAGGGCCAGCATACAGCCCGTATAATATTCCCGTTATAAATGATAAATAGAATACATAATACGGTTTTGAAAACCCCAGATAAATTATTATTAACCCCAGGATTAAAACGGACAGTATTGATATAACAGGCTTTCCCTTTTTTAGTTTTGTTGATATGTACCCACCAACAGGTGAGGTTAAAATTCCACCTACAGCAGGAATAAATGCATATAAATAAACGTTTGAATAATTTGCTATATTATCAAATATAATAAATGTAGTAAATAATGATAAAAACCCTATATATAAAAAACCTGCTGAAAATCTTATTAATGCAACGTATATAATATCTGTTGAAATCTTTTTATTATATTCTTTATATACTTTTTCAGGATTTTTTATAAACATTATATTCATTACTGCAGTTAATAAAAGCAGTATAAAGATTACAAGGTAGGGCAGATAGAATGAAACACTCAACGTCTCTAATATTACAAATTCACCCAGGGATGCCCCTAAAAAAAATCCGGTTTGATATATTCCAACATATGTAGATCTTTTCCCTGTGGGTACCCATTTTTGAACTAATGATGCATCTGATATATAAACCATGGATGAGAATAATCCCAGAAAAAACTGTATAATGAATATGATATAATATGACGATTTAAAAAAATAAAGCAATGTAAATATTAATGTTAATGCTATAAACGAAAGCTTGTTTGTTTTGGCTATTCCGTATTTATCTGATATTATTCCGGAAGGCATTTGAAAGAGTGTATAACCTATCCAGTAAGATGTAATTAATAATGAACCGGCATAAACACTTATATTTAATGATATTATTAAAAATGGCAATAATACAGGTATAAAAAATCTAACAGAAGAATTGAGAAAGAATGATATAAGGCTCGAAATTAATATTTTATTATAAGGTTTACCGTAATGCATATTTCTCATTTAAAGTTAATAATTTAATCGTAAATAAATATTATATAATGGAATATTCTCTTAAAAGCTAAAAAAAGTATTAAATACAGATGTAATATAATAAACTATGATAAATAACATCGAGGTATGTCCGCACTGCAGTAAAAAAATGGAGTTAAAAACGGCGCCATATAATGATAACGGTAAAACTCTGGGCAATTTTGAAGCCTATGTATGCCCCTCATGCGGTAGAGTTTTCTATACAGATAACGGCTATAAGGAATTAACAAAACATATAATGAAAAAGAAATAATATTATGTTTTT
The DNA here is from genome assembly GCA_021797735.1 of Thermoplasmata archaeon. Taxonomy (GTDB): domain Archaea; phylum Thermoplasmatota; class Thermoplasmata; order Thermoplasmatales; family Thermoplasmataceae; genus Ferroplasma. The sequence continues at coordinate 18,775 of JAJZZE010000029.1, forward strand.
TAAATAAGTTTTATATTCTTTTTATAATACTTTAATAGGTGTTTTAATTGGAAAAGATAGGTATAATTGGTGCAGGTGCAATGGGTTCTTCCATTGCAGAGGTGTTTGCATATAACGGTTATGATGTTTATCTAAAGGATCAGAATATGGATCTGGTAAACAGGGGCATCAGTAATATAAAAAGAATATTAACAGATTTTCAATCTTATGTGAATACACTGCCGGATAAGGAAATAAAAAGAATAGAAAAACTCGGAATAAAATTAAGCGATGAGCAGGTCAATGCAGTAAATAAAAATCTTGGAGGGGATATTAAAATAGAGGAAATAATAAGCCACATAAAACCGGTTGATGATTATAATAAATTAAATGATGCAGACCTTGTAATAGAGGCAGTATTCGAAAAGCAGGAAATAAAGAATGACCTGTTTAAGGAATTATCAAAACATTTAAATGAAAATACAATTTTAGCATCGAATACATCATCTTTAAGCATAACAGAAATGGCATCGTATTATAAAAAACCTGAAAATGCACTGATAACACATTTTTTTAACCCGCCATATACGTTGCCTCTGGTTGAGATAGTTCCAGCTATACAGTCATCAGGCAGTACTGTAGATAAGGCATATAATATAATCTCAAAAATGAAAAATCACAGGGATCACATGGTTCCGGTTAAGGCAAAGGAAAGGGCAGGTTTCATAGTTAATAGAATTTTAATACAGATTATAAACGAGGCTATAAAAATCTCGGAGGAAAACATAGCAGATGAGAAAAGTATAGATATAGCAATGAAAAAGGGTGCCGGCTTTCCAATGGGCCCATTTGAATTAGGGGATTATGTGGGTTTAGATATAGTATACGATGTATTAAAAACTTTTAATAAGGTCTATGGAGATAAATTTTTAATTCCTGAAAGATTAAAAAACATGGTAATAGCTGGATATCTGGGTAGAAAAACTGGCAGAGGCTTTTATGAATATAAAAAGTAATCAGTAATCGTTTTTTATAATATTTATTTTTATATTTAACCTGTTTTCTGTATATTTATTCAGATTATCTATTATTATTTCATTTAATTTATTTAAAAATTTGTCATCATAATTTATTATATTCATTATATTTAATACGGTATTTGACCTTTTTATTTTTAATATTAAATCATCATCATAATGTAATTCACTGGCTATATTTGCAAGAAAATTAAAATCTACTTTACTTTTAGATGAATGTAAATCCAAATAACCATATGCAAGTTTTGATAATTTTCCAGGCATCCCTGCTATTATAACATTATCTATATTATTATCAATGCATCTTTTTAATGAAAACCCTATAAAATCACCTATTTCTATAAACTGTTCTTCACTAAAATTATTATATATTTTTTTTACGGCATCATCGCTTCTGCCACCGGTGCTTAAAACCAGGGTATTGATATTAGCCTTTTTTGCAACCCTTATTGCCAGAACTATCGATGCTTTCCATGATGAATCCGAAAATGGTATAACTATACCTCTTGTGCCCAGTATTGATATTCCACCCATAATGCCTAATCTGGGATTGCATGTTTTTTTAGCCACCTCCTCACCGCCGGGAACAAATACTGTTACTGTCACACCCCTGTTAATATTATATCTATCTAAAACCTCCTTTACTGCATTATTAATCATTTTCAATGGCACCGGATTTATTGCAGGATTTCCGGGTTTTATGGGCAGACCATCCTTTGTTACTGTGCCAACACCTGTGCCCCCATTTACCATTATTTTATTACTGTCATTAAAACAGACCCTTGAATATATCAGTAACCCGGTTGTAACATCAGGGTCATCGCCACCATCCTTTAATGTTGCTGCAATTGCATAATCATTATGAATTATTAATCTTTTTATTTCAAAATTAACAATTTTTTTAACAGGCAATTCTATTTCTATATTTTTCAATTCATTTTTTGTTATCAATGAAGTTAATGCCGCTTTTGTGGATGCAGTAGCACATGAACCTGTTGTATATCCGAATCTCAAATTCCTTTTATCTGGCACATTTTCAGTATACATTTTTTATCAGCTCGTTTATTATTGCAACTGCTGTCGGTGTCCCACCTTTTCTTGTCATATTGGTAATAAACGGGTAATTAATTTTTAATAATTTATATTTGCTCTCAATAGCGTTTACAAAACCCACAGGAACGCCTACGACCAGCGATGGCCTGCAGTTATTATTTTCTATTTCCTCAATCAATGATAATAAAGCTGTGGGTGCATCTCCTATTACAAATATGGCATCATTATATAATTTTACTGCCTTTTTTATTGCAAGGTATGACCGTGATATTTTACTACTTTTTGATTTTTCAATTACATCCCTATCATTTATAAAGCATTTTACATTTTTATATCCTGTTATTCCAGATTTAACCATATTTATATCTGTAATTATTGTTATATTATTTTTTAAATTACTGACAGCCCTGTCCGGATTATTACCAAACATTAATGACCTTCCAATATCATAATCGGCAGTTGCATGGATAACCCTTACAGTTATATCTGATTTCAATGAATTATCTAAATTTAACTGGTTCCTTATTATATCAAAGCTTTTTTTATATATTTCTTCAGGATTTAATATTTTTATCACCTTTTAAAATATTAATTACTTCATTATAATTATATGCTATATTTTTATAATTATATTTTTTCCTTTTTATTATAATTGCTTTAATATTATTTTCTATCGCTGCCCTTATTTTTGTGTCTGCATCAAAACCACTATCCTTTGTTATCAATGCACCTATTTTATAATTTTTATATATAGCCCTATTCAATTCAATGTTAAACGGCCCCTCCATTGCTATTATGTTTTTCATTTTCACACCCATGGCAGATAACAATTTAATGCTATCAGGCTCTGGCAGGATTCTGAAATAAACATTTTTTATTTTAATTATATCCCTGAAATATTCTACATTTTTAATGCCTGTTGTTACAAGTATATTATCTGAATTTATTTTTGATACCTCTTTTACCGCCCCATCATAATTATCTACGTATGTTATGCTGCCATTTTCATAAACTATTTCTGGTCTTTCATATCTTATATGCAATATTTTTAACTTCTCTGCAACTCTTAATGAGTTTTCATGTATTGAATATGCATACGGATGTGTTGCATCTATTACTGTATCTACCTGTAATTCTTTACACCTTTCCAGTAAATCATTATATAACAGTTTCTTATTTATTGTTTTTATGTTATTATTTATCAGTTTATCCGCGCCCTCATCTGTAGTTGCTGTCGCTACCAGGTCATACCCATTATTTTTCAGGAATACGGCAAGGTTTCTTGAATCAGAAGTACCATCAAGCAATAAAATCATATAAATGTATTAATATTAACCTATTAATTTTTATTAATTTATGTTTCAATAATAATTATTTTTTTTGCTGTACAGGCAGTAATCTATTAATTTTTATAAAAAATTTATTATAATATAAAATGTATAAAATTATTTTACCTGGAGTGCTTTACAAATAGAACAAGTATTCCGGCAAACAGGGCAAATATGGCCATTGCATAAACGCCATCTACAAATGAGTGTGTATAGCTTTCCAGACCACCAACCAGTAGTGGCCCTACTATGCCCCCAAGATTCCCGAGGCCGTTTATCATTCCTATTGACGCTGCGGAACTTTCCCTGGTTAATGATTCCTGTGGAATATTCCAGAATATGGGTAAAAATGAAAATATTCCTATTGCTGAAATTGTGAAGAATATAAATGAAACCACAGCATTGGATATCAGAAATGCGCTCAGTGTAAGTCCAGCAAAGGCCACAAAGAATATTATTGCAGTTAATACTTTTCTGTTTCCCCTTTTATCAGAATATCTTAATATAAATATCAGAGCTATGGAGGCAGCAATATATGGAATATCGCTTAAAAAGCTCGATCCTGCAGCGCCTAAATGTGTAAACGACTCTATAATGGATGGTAACCAAATAGCATAACCATATAAGCCGGTAACGCCTAAAAAGTAAACAGCCGTCAGCAGTAAAACATCCGGTTCTGTTAATGCCTTTTTCCAGCTCATTTTCAATGGTTTTTCTTTTTCTTCTTTATCAAGTGCACCCTGTAAAGAATCTCTCTCCTCCTTTGTTAACCATTTTGCATCCTCAGGAAAATCTGATAAAACCACCCATAATATTACAACGGATATTAAAGCCAATACCCCCTCATATATGAATAGATATCTCCACCCCGGATTATCTCCATAAATGGTAAACAGTCCACCTGCTATTAAACCGCCGAATATACCTGCAACAGGTATTGCTGCATTGAAAAATGAGTTTGCAACCCCCCTTTCAGATTTTACAAACCATATGCCCATAAAGAACATTGTGCCTGCATAAAATGGGGCTTCAGCAAACCCTAAAATAAATCTTAATGCATATATTTCAGGAATATTCTGAACAAAGCCGGTAACTATTGTTATTACTCCCCAGGATCCAAACGCAAGTGCAAATATTTTCCTGACACCAACATTATTTATTCTTAATGTTGTAAATACCTGTGGTATGGCATACGCAACAAAAAATAATGCTGAGGCTATTCCAGCTATAAGACCAGCACTGGACGCAGGTGCTCCTATATCTTTAAACATACCTGCAGCTATACCATATGATAGGTTGACTCTATCAAGGAAGTTTATAACATATAGAAAAAACAGTATAGGTGCAAGTCTAATATATCTCTTCTTTAAAGATAACTTAACATTGCTATTTATATTTTCCATTATCGGTTAACACATAGTTATATATAAATATTATACATTGCTATATATTTAAATTATATAAACTAATTTAATTCTACTATTATCTTTATTATAAAACATGGTCAAATTTTATAATATAATGAATAATATCTGAATATACCAGTACCTTTACGATCATCGGAGTAGAAAGCATGCGGATTAAGTATGAAATGGATGCAAAATATAAGTATACGCAACACGCAGTAGAAGAAAACACAATCGTACAGAATAAAATACAATCACGGGATGGGCAGAAAGTCATGCATCATAGACACAGTATTATGAAAAAACTGTTTAATTATATATTTCCAAATAGCACGGGCAAATAATTTTATATTATCAGGAGTATTAATCAATTATGAAATTCACCCATAAAACTATTAAATACAGTGGTGCAACCCTGTTTCACTTTCGTGGCGGAAAAATCTCAGAGATATGGGTTCTCTGTGATGTTTATGGATTTCTAACAACAGTTGCATAATTAATAGTATTTGTCCATATCGAGTTTATTGATTAATGGTTTCTCCACTGTACCATAAACCTCACATAAAACATTTTTATCATCATGATTAAAAATCATTAAAATTTTCTCCCTAATAACCTTATTTAATAATTTTTTCTTCATTTTCAGCGAATTTAGGGGATAAGAATCCAGTGCAGTTAGATAATACGGTTTTATATGAAATGCCGAGGGAAATAAATCTCCGCCGTATAGATATTTTTTAGAATTAATTTCAAACAGAATAACCTCATGGCCTTCGGTATGGCCAGAAGTAAATATTACATTTATATTACCGCTAATCCTCCTTGAGCCATCAACTAAAATCATTTTTTTATTCATCCTATTTTTAATGTAACTGCCCCTGGTAAAATCATTTGGTTTTCTAAATGCGTTTAATTCCCTTTTCTGTAATATTATCTCTGTTTTTTTAAAAATATTATTTTTTGAAAATGTATGGCCGCTGTGGTCAAAATGCATGTGCGACTGTATTATTAAATCAATGTTTTTCACACCATAATCCCTTAACTGGTTTTCTACATCATGATTTTTTTCAGGCCTAAAATTTTTAATAAATCTTTCAGAAAAATTATTGCCCATCCCGGAATCTATCAGAATATTTTTATTATTAATTTTTAAAAACGGGATATTTGTTGTATTCCTTATTTTGTTATCGTTATCGTTAAAATATTTTGACCATAAAACCTTTGGGACTATGCCACAGTAAGCACCGGAATCGATATCATATGAACCATCATTTAAAAAGTACAATTCATCCATAAACATAAAATAGGAAATAAAATATTAATATTTCGGGTAGAACTTATCCGTATCTAAGTGCTATGCCCTTTCCGTATCTCGGATATTTCCATAAGATATTTTCATAGGGGCATGCTATTCTGCACGCACCACATTCTACACAGTTTTCATAGCCTATTACCATTTTATTATTCTGCCATGTGTAAACATTGGCCGGGCATATTGAAGCACATGGTTGTGGTTCTCCATACTCCTTTTCACATTCGATGCATTTATTTCCATCCTCTATGACAAGATGTGTTTCATTATCCTTCTTATATCTTAATGTATATAATTTCTCCTCTGTTCTCATTTCTTCACCTCATTTTAAGTACGAACCCCATTAAATCAGGTATTACATTTCTATAATTACTGACCATTGTATTACGCATTCCAAACATATTGCCTGAAGCCCAGTTATTTAGCATTGATGAAACCATTTCTATGTACTCCTTAGCCCTGTCTCCTGACATAAATTCTGATTCAAGTTTTCTCTCCTTTGCAATTTTTGATATTTCCGGGTTTTTCATTAATTCATATCTGTATGTTGCTGAATCGAGGTTGTAAACTGCTGCACTTCCTGCTATTGTTCCAGAAGCTATTGCAGGGCTTATTCCATCAAACGTCAGTGGATCAACTAATCCCAGTGCATCACCGCAGAGGTAAACATTGCTTTTTGATACGTTTATATCCGGGAAACCACCTTCAGGTATAACCTTTGCAGAATATTCCCTTAATGAATAGCCCTTAACCATATCTGACAATCCGGTTTTATCCATGAAATCATCTAAAAGTTTTTCTGGCCTTATTTTTCTCTCAACCAGCTGATTTATCGGTGAACCTATGCCTATTGATACACTATCCTTATATGTGTATAAAAACCCTGCAACCAGCGGATCCGTCATTATATATCTCCACGCTACTCCAGAGCTTTCATTTTTCGTATTAAACATTGAATTTATATCCTCTTTTTTTACGGAATAAACTACCTTTACTGTCTCCACCGCATTTTCAGGTGTTAAATCTGATTTTATCTTTGACTCCATCGATACCAGTGAATTAACGCCTTCAGCCAAAACAAAGGATTTTGCAAATACCTCTCCCCTGTCTGTTGTTATCGATTTTGCAACATTATTCTCCCAGTTTAATTTTAATGCAGTTGTTTTGGGTATTACCATGGCACCGGCATTTTCAGAAACCGATGATAGCCACTTATCAAACTTTAACCTTCCAGTGGTAACAAGGTTATCCGGGCTGAATTCTATGCTTACTGGTTTATCCTTATCATATAATGATAACTTTATTTTATCTACATTCCTTTCAAACGGTACTCCTTCACCAAATACCGATGTTACATAATCCTTTCTTATCATCGCACCTGATACATTCTTTGATCCGGGTTCAGGGCCTCTCTCCAGAACCAGAACCTTTTTACCGGATGAGGCCGCTTTTAATGCAGCAGCTGAACCTGATGGACCTGCACCTACTATAACAATATCATATTCAAGCATTTATATCACCTATTTTTTTAATGAGTTCAGGAACTATTTCAAATATATCACCAACTACACCAAAATCGCAGTTGTCGAATATTGCAGCATCCGGATCGTTATTTATGGCGATTATTCTTTTTGATCCCTGTATACCAACTAAATGCTGTATTGCACCTGATATACCCAGAGCCATATACAGATCAGGCCTTATTGTTGTCCCTGTCTGGCCTACCTGGTGGTCCTTCGGGTACCATCCGGCATCTGCCAGTGGTTTACTTACACCTATAATACCATTTATTTTCTCTGCAAGTTTTTCCGCGATTTCCATGTTATCCTTATTTACTATGCCCCTGCCAACACCAACAACAACCTTGGCCGCTGCAAGTACATTTGTTTTTTCTATGTTTTCATAATCTGTAATTTTGAATCTTGTTTTATCATCGTCCAGTTTTTCCTTTATAAGCTCTCCCTTAAAATCCCTTTCAGGCAATGCGGAGAAAACACCTGCTCTTGTTGTAACCATTATTGGCCTGTTATTAGGGCAGATAATTGTTGATGTTTCCTTACCACCAAAATCTGGCCTTGTTGATAATAACTGGCCTTTCTGGTCAACATCAAATATTATACAATCGGCTATTAAACCGGTATTAACCTCTACTGCTGTTGTTGATGCCAGTTCCCTTGCAGTTGCTGTTCCTGGGAAAAACAATGAATCTGGTTTATATTTTTTTATCATCATGGATAAAGCCCTTGTATATATATCATTATCATAGGTTTTTCCATGTTTTGTATCACAGTAATATACCTTATCGGCACCGTATTTAAAAGCAACATCTATGAGATGCTCATCTTTTTCACCTATTATAACTGCACCAAGTTTTGTATCCATCATGTCAGCAACATTCCTTGCTGCTCCCAGAATTTCCAGTGATGTTTTATTTAATTCTCCATCCATATGGTCTATATACACCCATACATCCTCATCTATCTTTGTAACCGGTTCAGGTTTTTTATACAGGTTTTCCATAGATTTCATACCCTTTACCGATTCCTTTATTTTTGATATTAAAAAGTCTACAGTTTTATTTAAATCCTCATTCCTGATTATTTCAGGATTTCTCATTTTTGGTGGCGGCCTTACCCTGATAACCTTTGTTGGTGATGAGGCCAGACCTATTTTCTTTGGGTCAGCATTTATATCTGTTTTTGATAACCTTTTAACATCAAATGTTTTGGCCCTTATCATCCCCTCCAGCGTTGCCTCTCTGGGTTCATTTGAATCCTCTAGCATTGTGACAACCAGGGGCATTTTAACCTCTATTGTTTCCTTATCAAATTCAGTTCTTTTTATAAGTTTTACCGTTCTGGTTTCTGTGTTTATATCTATAATTTTATCGGTATATGCAACGGCCGGGATACCAAGCCACATTGCTATCTGTGGTCCAACCTGCTGTGTTTCACCATCAACTGCCCTTCTTCCGGCTATTATTATATCCGCCCCTCCAATTTTTTTAATTCCCTGTGATACAGTATATGAAGTTGCCCATGTATCAGATCCTGCCATTGCAGCATCGGTTACCAGGTATACATCATCCGCACCCATTGAAACTGCCTCTCTTAATGATACATCTCCTCTGGGTGGCCCCATGGATATTATAGTAACAGTGCCGCCATATTTTTCCTTTAATCTTAATGCCTCCTCTATGGAGTGTAAATCCGGGGGATTAATTATTGCAGGTACTCCCTCTCTTACCAGATTATTCGTTACCGGATCTATCCTCAAATCGTCAGCATCCGGAACCTGTTTTACTGAAACCACAATTTTAATGCCTTTCATAGTCCCGTATCGTTTGTGCTATTAAAAAACTTTTTGAAGGGAAATAATATAACAATTCATATTTTTCATTTTGTATATAAATTGATTCTCAAAAAACCAGTAATTATCATAAATTTAAAATAGCAATTTATTAGATAGATAAAAATGTATTAATTATTTATTAATATGATTTATGTGCAATAAATTTTGTTCTGTATTTCCTTATGAAATAAATAAATACCAGAAATAATACAGCCAGTGAGGTTAGACTCAAAAATATCTCATTAAAGGTGCTCCCATATAGATAATTTAGATAAAACGAACTTAAAAATGGGCTTGCACCTATTACAAGGCCAAAAAACGTTCCCGTAGCACATGCAGGGCATACACCAACAGCGCCTATTAATGACGCTGCAGACCTATTCTTTGACTGTAAATTCATAAACGATATTGAAACTATGGAGCCGCCTATTATTGATGCGGTTATAAGGGATAATACCTGGAAAGGGTAAATGTATATACCTATAACATTTGCATAATAAACCATCAGATTAGGAGTAAACATAGGCTGTCCAAATGAAAATATAACTACATGGGGATAAGAATACGCCCTGGATGGCATTATGTGTATTAATCCACCAACTATCGCCAGAATTATTGCATATACAAAAGTTATAGGATAAAAATGCCTTAATTTGGGGATATTAAATTTATTTTTTATGGTTCCGTATATTAAAAATCCTATCATTACAGAACCGGTAATTAATAAAATGTCCACTATTAATGTATATATCTCTGCATGGTATAATGTTACATTGTAATCTGTTGATGTCGGATAAAAATAAATTCCATATCTGGCATAAAATTCATATGCATTAATTATAAGTAAAACCCCGGTAAAGAAAATTATAATATCTTTATTCTTCATAAAAGTGTATTTTTTTATCAAATAAATATATAAATATAGAATAGCATCTATAATAGAGAATTTTTATAAATTTTTATAATTTGACGTGGTTAATTATTTATAGTCAATTACTGACATTTTTGCTGTATTGAATTACTGTTGAACACCCATTATACAATTTTCTGTGAACATGTTAAGTATGATTTGCCCGGCAATCAATAATAAATAGGGGTTTATAAGAATACTTTTTTACCTTACATAATATTTAAATTTCATTTAATGATATTATAATTATGAGTCTTGAAATAAAAAATATTATGCATAAGCCTCCGCTTTATATATCCGAAACTTCGACTATATACGAAGGTGCTAAGAAAATGTCAGATGAAAATAAGGGTTCGTTACTCATAGGAAATGATAATGAATTAAAGGGCATAGTAACGGAACGCGATATAATAAGGGCAATTGCTGCAGGAAAGGACCTAAACACAAAAATTATTGAAATTGCAACAAAGGAAAATCTTATAACAATAACTGAAGATGATAACATTACAAAGGCCGCAGTTTTGATGAGCAAACACAATATAAGGCATTTGATAGTGAAAACCGGAAATAAAGTTTCAGGAATACTATCAACACGTGATTTAATGCGTGAGCGCAACACATTGAAGGAATTGTCTAAAGTTAAGAATTCAGAATGGTATGGAAGTGATTAAAATGGCAGTAAGTCTTGGATTAGAAGATGTTTTTATAAAATATACAGGATTGACATATATAGATGGCAATGCAGGAATATTAAGGTATCGTGGTTATGACGTGAATGACCTCGTGAAAAATTGTTCCTTTGAGGAAGTGGCATATTTAATGACATATGGTGAATTACCCAATAAAGAACAGTTATTAAAATTTGAGGATGAACTGAAAAGCAGTTATAAATTGCCTGATCATGTGTTATCATTGATAGCTGAACTACCTGAGGAATCTGACACCTTAACAATGATGGAAACTGCATTTGCATCATTATCATCAGGGGATTATAAATGGGATAAGGATAATGATAAAAAACAGGTGGCGAAAATACTGGGGGAGGATCTGGGAATAATATCAAACATATACAGGCATAAAACAGGTAAAAAATTACAGAATCCTGATCCGAAATATGGCTATGCTGAGACATTTTTAAGAAATTGCCTTGATGATAATGTGAATGAAAAAAAGATAGGTGCAATGAATTCAGCACTGATAATATATGTGGACCATGAAGTACCCGCTTCAACAACAGCCGCTCTGGTTGCATCATCAACATTATCTGATATGTATTCATGCATAACAGCTGCAATAGCCGCATTAAAAGGCCCTCTGCACGGTGGGGCCGCAGAAGCAGCATATAAGCAGTTGCTGCAAATAAAAACTACTGATAACGTTGAACCATGGTTCAATAAAAATATTCTTGAGGATAAAAAGAGATTAATGGGTTTTGGTCACAGGGTTTACAGGACATATGATCCCAGGATGAAAATATTTAAGAGCATAGCCAAGGATATGATAACGGATAATGAGCAGAAAAAACTGCTTGACATTGCAGAGAAACTGGAAGATCTTGGTGTTAAAACCTTTGGATCAAAGGGAATATACCCGAATACTGATTATTACTCTGGAATAGTTTTCAATGAAATTGGTTTTCCCATAACAATGTTCACAACATTATTCGGTTTTTCCAGGGTTCTTGGATGGCTGGCACACATAACGGAATACGTTGAGGACGAGGAACGCCTGATAAGGCCAAGAGCAGTCTACACCGGACCGGAAAGAAGAGATTTTATAAAAATAGATGATAGATAAATTTTTATTTTATTACTGATGAATTTTATAACAGATTCTTTTTTAGACAATACAAAAATTTTTAATTTTGATAAACATATCAATGCATGGATAAAAAGGTCTCTATTATAGGAGCAGGCGCCGTAGGTGCAAGCGTTGCACAGGTTCTTGCAATAAAAGGTATAGCTGATATAAATATCTTTGATATCGTTGAGGGTGTTGCAGAGGGTAAGGCCCTTGATATACAGGAAGGAGCCCCGCATTTCGGGTTTGACTGCAAATTAAAAGGTTTCTGTACAAAAGATGAAACAATGTATAAGAATCTTAAGGGGTCAGACGTAATAGTTGTTACTGCAGGACTTGCAAGAAGGCCAGGAATGAGCAGGGATGACCTGCTGGTAAAAAACATAAGCATAATGAAGGATATTGGTGAAAAGATAAAGAAATACTCACCGGGATCAGTAATAGTTACAGTTACAAATCCCGCAGATATTATGGCATATGCAATAGAAAAGTCATCCGGCATTAGCCATGAAAGGATAATGGGTCTTGGTGGATCACTTGACAGCTCAAGGTTCAGAACGTTTCTGGCAGAGGCCCTGGATGTTTCCGTGGAGGATGTAAATGCCTTTGTTATAGGTGGCCACGGTGATGATATGGTACCATTTATCAGATATTCTAACGTCTCTGGAATACCAATATCGGATTTATTAAGTGAAGATAAAATAAATGCAATAATAAAGAGAACAAGGTTTGGTGGTGGTGAAATACTTGACTACTATAAAAACGGAACGGCATTTTATGCACCGTCAATATCAATATCCGTGATGGTTGAATCAATAATAAATGACAAAAAAAGGGTAATACCATGCGCTGCATATTTAACAGATGAACATGCAAAACATTACGGAATAAATAATATGTTCATTGGTGTTCCAATAAAAATAGGTAAAAACGGTGTTGAAAAGATATACGATTTAAATTTCAACGATGACGAATTAAAAGAATGGAATAAAGGCGTGGAATCTGTCAAGGGTAACTGTAAAATAGCCGATGATTATTTCAGCAAAAACCAGTAATTTTAAATTTTTTTACTTTTAGTTTTAAAGCAAAATCTTATATTTTATTTAATTATATCACATAATAAACTATATATTGGTGATTATCTGATGGAAAAAAAAGAATATGATGCAGTTATTTTAGGCGGGGGACTAGCAGGTTTAATGGCAGCCAATATTGTTGCCTCTGCAGGTTTTTCCGTGGCAGTTGTCTCAAAGGTATTTCCCACAAGGTCGCATTCAGCCGCAGCAGAGGGGGGAATAGCGGCATATATAAAGGGCAATTCAGACCCGAATGATGACCCGGATTTTATGTCATATGATGAGGTTAAGGGCGGTGATTATTTAGTAGATCAGGATGCTGCAGAATTATTATCTGCCAAATCTGGAGAAATTGTCCACATTCTTGACGCATGGGGTGCCCCTTTTAACAGGCAGCCGGATGGAAGAATAGCATTGAGATATTTTGGTGGGCAGACGTATCCAAGAACAAGGTTTGTTGCTGATAAAACCGGTATGGCATTGCTGCATACATTATTCGAACATGCAACAGGATTTAAAAATATAGATTTTTATAATGAATATTACGTTTTAGATATAGTCAAGGAGGGAAAGGATGTAAATGGCCTTGTTGCAATGGAAATGAAAACAATGGATCCGATATACCTGAAATCACGGGCATTATTGATAGCTGCCGGTGGACTGGGCATGTTATATAAACATACAACAAACAGTTATATAAACACGGGTGATGGTTATGGCATAGCCCTGAGATCCGGTGTTGCGTTAAAGGATCCGGAATTTGTCCAGTTCCATCCAACAGGCTTATATCCATCAGATATCTTAATAAGTGAGGCTGCAAGGGCAGAGGGTGCAATACTGAAAAATAATAAGGGAGAAAGGTTTATGGCAAGATATGCACCGCATAAATTTGACCTTGCCCCGAGAGATATAGTATCAAGGTCAATGACAATTGAAATACGTGAAGGAAGAGGCTTTGAGGGTGGCTATTTAGGCCTTGATTTAACACATTTAGGTAAGGAATATATAATGGAAAGGCTGAGTTTAGCATATGACGCTGCTAAAACCTTTTCCGGTGTTGATGCCACAGAGGAGATGATTCCTGTAAGGCCAGCACAGCATTATTTCATGGGGGGAATAGATGTTGACATAACCGGATCCAACCATGATTTAAACGGTATTTTTGCCGCCGGAGAGGCTGCCTGTGTTTCCGTTCATGGAGCCAACAGGTTAGGGTCTAATTCATTGCTTGAAACCTTAGTTTATGGAAGGGAAACCGGAGATTCAATGGTAAACTTTCTTAAAAGCCATAAAAATGTTGAATCAAACAGCAACGTTGATGGTATTATAAATACTGCATATTCATATATAAAAAGGGAGAGTGGAGAGCATTTCGGCACATTACTGAACGAACTCAGGGATATAATGTGGGAAAATGTTGGTATTTTCAGGGATGAAAAGAAATTAGAAGAGGCAGTAAGGAAAATATCAGATTTAAGAAAAAGATCAGTAAATATGTACGTAACCGATAAAAGCAGTAATTATAATACAGAGGTTTTCAATGCCTTTGAAACAAGGAATATGTTAGATGTGGCATTTGCTATATCTTCAGCGGCACTGAATAGAAAGGAAACCAGGGGTGCACATTACAGGGATGATTATCCAAAGAGGGATGATGACAACTGGATGAAACATACATTAGCATATCTTGGTGACAGTGAAATAAAAATGTCCTATAAGCCTGTTAATTTCACAAGGTGGAAACCTGAACCGAGGGTGTATTAAAATGGAAGAGAAGGAAATAACTGTTAATGTAAAAAAATATAATGAAAAAGATGGTGTTTTCTGGAAATCATACAGGGTAAAAGCCGACAGGTACACACAGATGACGGAGGTTTTAAGAAGAATAAAAACAGAGCAGGACCCTGCATTATCGTACAGGGCATCATGCCATATGGCAGTATGTGGCAGCTGTTCAATGAAAATAAATGGTATACCATCACTGGCATGTAAAACAATGGCTTTTAAGGTAATGGACGAAAAAGGTGAAATAAATCTGGAAAGCATGGACTATTATACAGAGGTCAGGGATTTAATACCGGATGTCGATACCTTTTATGACAGAATGTATAAGGTAATGCCAAGGTTATACGCCGATGAGGAGGTAATAGAGGATAAGGAAGAACAGAGAATGCTGCCGGAAGAACAGAAAGAGGTCTGGAAGTTTCAGGGATGCATATACTGTGGCCTGTGTGTTTCAGCATGCCCATCGGTAAAGGAGGATGAGAAGTTTCTGGGGCCTGCAGCACACGCAAAGGGATACAGGTACATTGCAGATGACAGGGATACAAAAAGGGAGGAGAGAATAGATATGTTAATGGACAGTGCGTGGAGATGTACCTCATGTTACATGTGCTATGAGGTATGCCCACAGGATGTCCAGCCTGTGATAGCAATAAAGAAAACAAGGTCGCACCTTGATGATTACAGAGGACCTGAAACAGATGTAATAACAATGGCAAGGAAGCACGACAATGCCATATTGGAACTGATAAACGATACCGGTAAAATAAAAGAATCATCGTTATATCTAAAAACATTCGGTTTTGGTGAGGCCATAAAGGATTCTATAAATATGTTGAAATCCGGGAAAATAAAGTATGCATTTACAAAGGATAGCGATGTTAAAAATATTGATGAAGTAAAAAAAATAATGGGTGATAAAAAATGAAGGTAGCTTATTATCCGGGATGTGCATCCCATGGAATAGCAAAAGATGTTGATATAGCAACACAGCTGGTGGCAAAGGATCTTGATCTGGAATTAATGGAGGTCGATGACTGGAATTGCTGTGGTGGAGGTTTTATGGATGATAAAAGCGAGGAAATTCATACAGCATTGAATTTAAGGAATTTAGAAAAGGTAAAAACTATGGGTTTTGAGAAGATGTCAACTCCATGCAGTGTATGCTTAAATTCGCATAGAATAGCATCTGATAAATATGAAAAAGATCCAGAATTAAGAGAGAATGTGGATAATAGATTAAAAAATGCAGGCATGGAATACGATGGTAGTGTTGATTCCGAGCATTTTATATGGACACTGATACGTGATGTTGGCATAGATAAAATAAAAAAGCATGTAAAAAAACCTCTGAAGGGAATAAAAATGGGAACATATTACGGCTGCCAGTTATTAAGGCCATACGAGGTAATGGGCTTTGAATCGCCTTACAACCCAAAGAGTGTAATGGATCTGGTGGCTGCAACAGGTGCAGAACCTGTAGCATTTCCATTAAAAAGTTCATGCTGTGGTTTCCCACTGGTAGGTATAAATCCTCCGGTAGGATTAAAAATGGCCAATAACATTTTAAGCGATGCAAAGAATAACGGTGCGGAGATGCTGGTACACCCATGTTCACTGTGCCATTTACAGTTAGACGTAACGCAGTTAAAAATACAGAATCAGTTTAAACAGGACTGGACATTACCCGTACTTTATGTAACGCAGTTGCTGGGTTTATCATTCGGTTATACGCCAGAAGAACTGGGTCTTGGTAAAATAGCAAAGGATTATCTCAGGGAAAGAGGATTCACATGAATTATAAGGATCTACTGACAGGACTGGAAATTACAGATGAGAAGGAGGTATCACCAAGACCGGGTACCGGATCATTAGCTACAGAGGTCTATTATAAAAAAGATGATTTATTTTACGGAAAATTACACATAAGAAAATCAAATAATGCAATGTACCTATCAATAATATCAAAAATACCATTTAACTGGAAATTACTGGTGCCTGATATGAAATTCTCAGGAACTTTAATTGATTCCGCAGGCGGTCTGCTCTGGTTAAAGGAAACTGACAAAACAATAGATAAGGATATAGCATATATTGAAAAATATTTAACAGATTTAAAAAATAAAAATAATAAAAATTAATTTATTCTATTTCTTTTTCTATGAATGTTTTTATTGGGTCAACTATTGTATAGCCATCCTTATCTGAAACATCCTGGTCTGATGGCGGATATTTTATGTAATCAGGCACAATTTTTGATAGCCTTTCAGGGAAAGATGGTACAGTATTATTTTCATAGAATATTCCTATGGGTATTTTATCTCCCCATTTTAATGATAAATTATATCCTTTGTTGAACTTTTCCTCTTCCTCTGATTTATCATTTACAACAGGGTTCCAGGTTTTATCATCTTCCAGTTTATACACCCTCTTCCTGAACCAGTCCAGTGTGTTTACATCATTGTATGTGGGGCATGGCTGTAATATCTCTATTATGGCAGATCCCTTGTGTTTCATTGCCTTTTCTATTAACATTGATAACTGTTTTATTTCAGATGAGAAACCTCTTGCAACAAAGGAATAACCGGAAGCCATTGCAAGTGTCGCTGGATTTATTTTATCCAGTATATTTGGCCTCGGTATGCTCTTTACCTTCTCATTCAGTGGCATTGTTGGCGCTGCCTGACCCTTGGTTAAGCCATATACAGCATTATTGTATAACAGTACAACTATACCTGAATTTCTCCTGCCTTCTGCAACCAGATGACCGGCACCGATACTTAATAAATCACCATCTCCGCCCATTACCAGTACATTTAACTTAGGGTTTGCCAGTTTAACTCCAACTGCATATGGTATTGACCTGCCATGCAGTGTATGTGCTCCCGCTATATTTAAATAATGGGGTGTTTTGCCAGAACATCCTATTCCGGAAACCGCCACAACATCCGTGGGATCCATTTTCATATCTGTTAATGCCTGTGTCACGGCCGAAACTATACCGAAATTTCCGCAGCCTGGGCACCAGTCTATCGTTATATCACTTCTATAATTATATTTTTCTACACTTTTTTCCATTTATATCACCTATGATCCATTCTCCAGTACTACCATTTCAAGCTCCCTGCCCATTATACGCTTTGTTGATTTTATAACCTCATCTATGGTCATATGCCTGCCATTGTATTTCAGTATGGAGTTCTTTACCTCTATTCCCGTATTCATTCTAATTATCTTTGCAGCCTGTGCGGTCATGTTGCTTTCAACATCTATTATTAGGTTAGATTTTTTTAGAACCTCTCCTACATATTCTGAGGGGAACGGCGCAAACATTCTTAAATATAACAGGTTAGCCGATATTCCATCTTTCTTTAATTCATCTATTGCATCTAATAACAGGCTTTTCTGGCTTCCCCAGGTTATATATGTTATATCCGCATTTTTATCTCCGTATAATACTGCCCTGTCTTCCATGGGTATTTCCTTATCTGCGGTTATAAGCTTTCTCATTCTCTTTTCCATCATTTTATCCCTCACTGATGTATCCTCTGTTACATGGCCTAATTCATTATGCTCATCCCCAGTCATCCAGAATACATCCTTTCCGAATACACCGTATGGTGAAACACCGTCATCCGTGTTTAAATTATATCTCTTATAGTTTTCGTGATTATTATTCTCCTTATACTTTTCTATCCTTACCTTTTTAACATCTATTTCAGGTACAAGGTCCATTGTATTTGCCAGGGTTTTATCGATCATATGTATAACAGGCATCTGGTATTTCTGTGCAT
The DNA here is from genome assembly GCA_021797735.1 of Thermoplasmata archaeon. Classification (GTDB taxonomy): domain Archaea; phylum Thermoplasmatota; class Thermoplasmata; order Thermoplasmatales; family Thermoplasmataceae; genus Ferroplasma. The sequence continues at coordinate 37,603 of JAJZZE010000029.1, forward strand.
AATTCAGGGACTTTATTGCGTCGTATACGCATTCTTCCATATCACCTGATGAAATTACCATTTTGGGGAATTCACCATGGCCGGTGTTCAGTGCAAATAATAAATCAGACTGCCCGTTTCTTGTTGGCAAGCCTGTTGACGGCCCTCCTCTCTGGTAAAGTGTAACAACAAGTGGTATTTCAGTCATTCCTGCAAAGGAAATACCCTCAGCCATTAATGAGAATCCCGGACCTGATGTGGCAGTTGCACTTCTGGCACCTGTCAGTGCCCCTCCATTTGCCATATTTACTGCTGATAATTCATCCTCACACTGGACAATTACTAAACCTCCCTTTTTTAAATTTTTGGTTTCATTTCCCAGGAATTTTATATCCTCATGGTTTTCCAGCAATGTGCTCTCATCACTTGCCGGGGTTATTGGATAATATGTCTGAAATCTCAGTCCGCCCATTAATTTACCTATTGCAACAGCATCGTTACCCGTTAATAACATCCTCGGTATCACGGGATAAAATTTTAGCTGTTCCGGTTTTATTTCGGATCTATCAACGTAATCATAGGCAGCCTTTATTACCCTTAAATTTGAATCTATAACAGATGGTTTTTTCCTGAATGCGTATTTTATTCCCTCATTTGCATGCTCTATATCCAGGCCAAGAATTGCAAGTGTCGTTCCGGCTCCAAGTGTGTTATAATATCTCGTTGCTGGGCCTTCTGGAACGTAATCATTTATTAATTTATCAAAAGGCATTGCAATTGGTATTGCACCAACACTTCTGAAATAATCAAGTATGCCATGGACATCCATTGTTAAATTTCTTGATTTTAACTCATTCCGTATACTTTCCATAGTATCCGATGTTATCATCCTTGCATTTTTCAACTCAAATTTGTCAAATGATGTATCATATATTATTTTTGCATTACTTGATACGTCAAACATATGTTCAAATAATGTATCCGGGTCAAGAGCTACCATTATATCCACAGGGTATTTCAAAGACCGTGGTCTTTTATGCATTATCCTGAAATGTATATAACTGTGCCTCCCCTTTATATTTGAATGGTACTCCCTTATACCATATATATTATACCCCGCAAGCGAAAATGCCATACTTATCATATTTGCAGCGCTATCTATTCCTCCGCCCTGTGGACCTCCCACAAGAAGATTGATATCTGTTTCCTGCATTGTTATCGGATACTATAAGCCTTAATTAATTTAAAAACTTTTTTATCGGTTTATAAGTCAAAAATCATTTATATAATTGGAGTGTTTATATAATCGAATATAAAAAAACGTATTACTTATATCTTATATATATTTCATCCACTCCATAATTGGGTCATCATCTAATAAGTCAGTTTCAGTCTTTCCAAAATTTGTAATCGTTACAAACTTGGAAAAATATATTTTATCTCCACTTAAATCACCGTACATTACATGTTCTACATCTTCCCCATCTGGAAAATGTGCTTCTGCCTCCGGCGTGTTTGGAACGAAATGTAGTTCAACAGTACCATTTTTCTCGTACATTTTATATGATGGATTTTCAAGCACGTAATCTTCAAGTTTCTTTTTTTCTATACTGGGTTTCATGCTTTAACATAATAATGGAATATATAAATTTATTATACGAGAATAAAATTATTGCATTAATTATGTTGTTTACAGAGTTGCGGTAAAAATTAATATTATTATAAAATACAAGTTAATGGAAAAAGCATGTGGCATATGCAGTAATAAATTCCAATGTGGTGGCATATTTTGCTGGTGTAGAAATATAAAATTAAACAGAAAGAGTTTGGAAACCTTAAAATTATTATCTTATGATTGTGTATGCCCCGGCTGTCTGGAAAATCTAAAAAACAATGAATAAAAATATAATTAAAAAATACGGTAACATGGACTGTACATTCTGCAATATAAATGATTTTATATTTAAGGATAAATATTCCGGGGCCTTTCTGGATAATAAACCACTGTTTAAGGGGCATATCCTGTTAATGCCATTAACCCATTATAATAATATATTTGATACGCCATATGAAACCATTAAAAAATTATACGGGAATGCCAAAATATTATCTACTGCATTGAAAAAAGCATTAAACTGTGATGGCATATTAATAATAAACAATAATGTAATAAGCCAGAGTGTAAACCATTATCATATCCATATAATACCCAGAAATAAAAATGACCATTTAAGGGGATTTATGTGGCCAAGAGAAAAATATAAGGATGATGATGAAAAAAACGGTTATAAAAATAGAATAATAAATGCCATAGGAGAATTACATGAAGATCATATATAGAACAATGGTATTAGCTGCTCATCCATGGTTAACCCCCCATGATGGCTCTTCAATAAATGGTAATTGTCATCAATTTTTGACTGGTAAATAAAGGCTTTTCCATCATGCGGTACGATTAAATAGTCTCCGATCCTGTTGATGAATCTATCATCTATATTTCCAAGCATGTTTGATTTTATAATCTTTTCCTTATTAAATATCTCCGTATCATTAAAATTTAATAGATCATCAATACTGTACCTTGTCCTTAAAAACAGTGCCCTGGAATCACCGTATGGCATCACATCCAGTTTATTCAGGAGATCCTTTCTATCATTCATCATAACATTTTCAGATACGGGGAAATGGCCGTGGTCTGCAGTTATAATTATATTATATTTATCCTTAAATTTTTCAACCTCCTGACTGATTTTACTGTAAATTTCCTCTGCAGCATCCAGTGCAGGTTTTTCATATGTACCGTAACTATGTGCCATGGAGTCAACATATGGCAAATAATAATAAATAAAATCGTAATTTAAATTTACAGCCCTGTTTAACAGGTACAGTGAATCCCAGAAGCTTTTATAATTCAGATATTTCCCTCCGTTTATGGCACCTGTAAACGTTGATTTATCCATTCTTCCGGGCAATATGCTTACAACACTTTTCTCTGTTCTTTTAAGATACGAATCAACATTGAATTCCTCATTAAAATCTTTCAGGGTTGTCAGTGATTCATTAATATCGAGGCCATTGAATGTATATCTCATTGCATTTATTATGCCTAAATCATTTGAATAATTTGTATAACCTATAACCCCATGTTCTCCCGGTGTTTTAGCCGTAAACAGTGTTGTCATAACAGTTGCAGTTGTGGATGGAAATACCGTTGTAATTGTTTTATAATTTTTTATATTTAATTTTTTAATATAATTTATGCCGAATCCATCAATTAATATTAATATGGTTCTGTCCTTTTCAAGGTTTAAATCTAAAGGTTTGCCATTGGTTTTTGTGCCTAAAGATTCTGATAATAGGCATGCAAGATTGTATATGCTGTTTCCATCATATTCTGGATATTTAAATTCCATACAACATAATTTTACACCCATATATATAATTATATATATAGTTATATATAGACTTATATAAAAAAATCAGGATTATAACAGATCTAACAGCACATAAAATTTTATTTAATCGCTGTTTTTTATCTCGTCCTTTATCTCACCAGTACTGGAGTCAACGGCAAATACAATTATGCTGTCTGCAAAATTCTCATAGTTTTTATTTAACTTTATGCCTATTGACCAGTAGTCTATGCTATTCATGGCATATATAACATCAAAACTGGTTGTTTGAAATTCTTTTTCTATGTGCCTTTCCAGTTTTCCCCTAATTTCATCAAGTGATAACATATTTTATTATTATGTTTCTGTATATGATATTTACTATTTTTATCTACCACGCATATACAGGATTTGGCTCATGGAATTCAAAAAAAATTACGTATTTTAATCCTCCATTTTGCTGTAACCCCCCGGATAAGGTTATTATTACACTGGTTATATTCCACATACATGCCGGGACAATATAATTATCTGACAGCAATACGCTTTTATAACAAAAACAAATAAAGTTCGAATGAGGGGCAAGAGTTTTTTATTACTGGTTATTCTCACAATGTTCTGGGGACTTAATTTTCCTCTCCTCAAAATAGGTTTACTTTATGAATCAAGTTTATACATTATGTTTTTCAGAATACTGGTAGCGGTATTATTCATGTTTATTGTATTCCATAAAAAAATTAAATTTCCAAAATCAATAAGGGCAAATATATTTTTATTCATTTTTGGGTTATTTAATATGATATTATTCTTTGGTTTCTGGTCCATAGGTGAAGGGACAGAAAGTGCTTCATTATCTTCAATAATAATATATACATATCCCATAATAGTAATAATACTTGCAAGGGTCTTCTTAAGTGATAAACTAAATAAGTATAAAACGGCATCGCTAATTTTAGGTTTTGCGGGCATGGTAATAATATTCTCAAACCAGCTGCTGGTAAAATTCAATATAGGCCTGGTATATCTTTTAATTGCCGCAATAAGTTTTTCATCAGGTGCAGTATTCATGAAAAAATACTTAATAAATATAAATCCCATAACAATAAATTTTGTGCAGTCACTGTATTCGTTGCCGGTAATGTTTTTATGGGCGTTTTTTACTGAAAAGATAAATTTTTCCGGCTTTAATATATATTTTATATCTATAGTATTATATATGGGCATACTTGGAACCGCTGTTGCATACTCAATTTACATAGATTTATACCAGCATTTAAATGTTTCATCAATTGCGTCCTATTTTTTCCTTGTACCAGCATTTTCTGTTGTATTTACCCTAATTATTTTACATGAAATTAACTCATATTACACATATATTGGTTTTATAATAATTGGTACCGGTATATTCTTAACATCTAAAACTCCAAAAAATAAGAAAAATGTTAATAATAATCCACTGCCAAAATAAACACATTAAAATTTATAAAATTATGATAGTGATCCTACAATTGACTCAACCAGTGTTTTTAATTTCATCATATAATCCATTGATTTATCAATGCCATAATCTTTTATTAGCATTTCTGGATTTCTGTATACAATGTATACACCCTCATTTTCTTTATATATGAGCAACTTTGATGGCAGTTCTATTCCAATGTCCCGGTTTTCATTCATCAACGGCGTTCCTACTGTGGGGGACCCAAATAATATTAATTTTTCCGGTTCCATTATTATATTAGCATTTTCCGCATTCCTCTGGTGGTCTATTGTTGCAAAAACTGCAATATTTTTCGATTTAAGTGAATCCAGTATATTATTTACAGTTTCATCAAAACTGTATTTGCTTTTAATTTTTATTAGTGGCTCCATAATTATTTATTACTACATTATTGAAAAGCTTTTTTAACCATTATCCCGGAATCTATTAATAAAATATAATATATTTATCAATATTACCTATTAAATTAAAGTGTGGTTATATGATAAAAATCATGAAATATCCCGGTTCAAAATTAACGGTAATACCTGAAATAATAGGTAAATATAATAAATCAAATAAAAAATATTTCATAGACGTTTTCTCAGGTTCAGGGTCAGTAATAATGAATATAAAATCGGAATATAAGATATATAATGATATAAACCCTGACCTTGTTTTTTTATTCAGTACATTAAAAAATAATTATGACCTGTTTTATAAGGATATATCAAAGGCTGTAGCCACAAAAAAAATATTTTTTGATTATTATGATAAGAGAACGGATTTTGCCCGTAATAATATCTATGGTGCACTGAAAACATTTTATGATTTTAATGTAAATTTTGGTGGCATGGGAAATACTTATTCCAAGATCGACAAATCACTGTATGGAAGCATTAAGAAGAATATAGATAATTTGAATTTAATAAAAAATGATGTTAAAAAATGGGTTATAGAAAATATGGATTTTAAAGAATTAATAACAAAGTACGATTCACAGAATTCATTCTTTTATTTTGACCCACCATATCCCGGTAAAAGCTGGTATGAATACAATTTTAATATTGATGATTTTAAGGATTTAAATAATATTATAAAAAATATAAAGGGAAAATATTTAATGAATTTTAATAAAGAGGATGAATTGCCATTAAAAATATTCGGTGAACCCACATACATAAAAAAATATGCAAATCAAAACGGCAGGATAGATAAAAACGATTTAAAATTCAGGTATGTATCATTTTATACAAACTTATAAATAAATCACATTCCTGGTTTAACACCATCATATAATTTTAATGCTATCCCAAAAACTATTACTGTTGCTATAGTTAATACTAAAAACTCAGATAAAACACCGCTCAACGATGAAAAAACAAGGGCATTTCTTGTTATATTGGTTATATACGTTAGTGGGTTTGCATAGGATATAAGCCTTAAACTATACGGTGTTTTAGCTGTAATTGGATAAAATGCAGAGCTTGTGAAATCAACAACAAAAAATAAAACAATAGTTATTGTATTGTATGTCTGCATTTTCTTGGTTTTTATTGATATTATCAGATATATTGAGGTGAATATTATTGTACCAACAAACAGTGTTAATATCGAATAAATAAGCCCCACTCCCGTAAATACCAGCTTACCGACAAACAGATAGAATATTGCAAGCATTATTGCATTTCCTATTATGGAAAATATTAATGAAACCAGTATTAGTCCGAACAGGTATGATAGCCTGTTAAATGGGCCCACAAGCAGCTGTTCGAACATAAAAAACCTTCTATCTGACCACAGCATTGATCCACCAACTGTTCCGGCGGTCATAACCTCCATAGCCATTATTCCCGGCATTAAAAAGTCCGTATATGAAACATTCACATTATTGAAGGTTACGGCAGGGATTAAGGACTGATACATAAAACCCAGTACAAGCAAATATAATGTGGGCAATCCTAACATAAACATTATTGTTCCCGGATCGCTATTAACCTTAAAATTCCTTATTGTTAACCTCAATGAATCCGGCAGCTTCAATTCACCACCTCAAAAAATACATCTTCCAGTGAAGATTGATCCATATTTAATTTTATAATATTATAACCATGCTTTTCTACTGTTTTAATTATTTCAGGTATTATATTATCTATGTTCTTTGCCGTTATCAACAATTTATTATTTTCATTTTTTAAATTAACATTCATTGAAATCAGTTCATTTTTTGTCAGGTCATCTATATCCTTATTTAAATCCAGTTTCAATGTTTTATAACCGCCAAAATTCTCTTTCAGATAACTAGAATTTCCCTCTATAATCATCTTACCGGAATTTATTATACCAATTCTATCACACAAATAATCGGCTTCCTCCATTATATGTGTTGTAAATAAGACGGTCAATCCATTCTTTGCCCTCATTTTTATGTAATCCAGCAATTTCCTTCTCACTATTGGGTCCATACCCACTGTTGGCTCATCCAGAAATAATAAATCCATGTCATGCAAAAATTCTCTTGCAACCTGAACCCTCTTTTTCTGTCCTCCGGAGAGATCCATTATATTATTCTTTCTTACCTTATTTAAATCAAAAAGTTCCATTAACTCTTCCATTCTTGATTTTAACAATTCTTTTTTAACATTCCACAACAGACCATAAATTTTGAAATTTCTTTCAACCGATGTTAAATCGAATGACAGATCCTGCTGTACAACGCCTATCCTTTTTCTTATATCCATTGAATTGTTTATATCAAGGCCCAGAACCTTAACATTGCCGGATGTTTTTTTTATAAGTGTTGATAAAATCTTGATTGTTGTTGATTTTCCAGCACCATTTTTACCCAGCAATCCATAGATTTCCCCACTTTTAACACTAAAGGATATATCATCTACTGCATATTTTTTATTATCGTATGTTTTTCTTAAATTATCTACAGATATTGCATCCATATACACATCATAATATTCTGTGTGTATTAATATTTATGTGAAAACCCGACCCCGCCGTACCGGGAATGCCAGTCTGCGGGTTGAATATTATTTTTTAAAGAATTTATCTATTCTACTCTTTGTTTCATTATCAGAAAATAATAATCCAAATACTGTAGCCTCATAATCTACTGACAGATCCAGGTTTGTATCAAAGCTTTTATTAACGACTCTCTTTGCAAGTTTCACAGTGTTTACTGGCTTTTCCTTTATTATTTTCGCTATTCTCAATGCCTCATTTTCTGGATTATCTGAAATTATATCAACTAAACCAAATTCATATGCCTTTTTTGCATCAATTTTTTCACCGGTTAAAATCATGTACAGTGCCCTATTTCTGCCGATAACCTTTGATAATATTACATTTCCGCCGGCACCTGCATTTATTCCTATATTTATTTCTGGTTGCCCCAGTACTGCCGTTGTGCTGCATATCCTTATATCCGTTGATAATGATAATTCTAATCCACCACCGAGGACATATCCGTTTAAAACAGATATTACCGGCAAATCATAATCCCTAAAATATTTTAATAATTCATTCAATTTTAAATGAAACTTATACGCGTTTACCGGGTTAAGGTTTTTAAACTGGTTTATATCTGCACCGGCAGAAAAGTTCTTTTTTCCTCCTATTATTATTACATTTACCTTACTTTTCAAATCGTCCATGGAATCCATAATTTCATTTACCATCTCTACTGTAACCGTATTCAATTTATTTTCCCTGTTAAAATATATAAATCCTATTCCATCATCAATTTTTATATCAATACTTTCCATCATTATATATAATTTATAATATAATATATTTTTTTGTCTGGAAATTACCCCATAAAAAATTATATAATGTGGATACTGTTATCTATAAATATGGATGTAAATAAATATATGGCTGATGTAATGGAATATAATGATAGAATGATAGAGATAAGAAGAAAAATACATGAAAACCCAGAGTTATCATATAATGAATTTCAGACGGCAAAACTGATTGCAGAAACATTAAAATCATTCAATATTGAGGTTAAAGAAAATGTTGGGGGTACAGGCATTGTTGGTTTATTGATGGGTACTGAGGGAAAAACAACCATAGGTTTAAGGGCAGATATGGATGCTTTACCGGTTACAGAGGAAACAGGCGTTGCATATGCGTCAAAAAATAAGGGCATTATGCACGCATGTGGCCATGACACCCATGTGGCAATGCTACTATGTGCAGCATATGTCCTTTCAAAACATAGAGATGAATTAAGGGGAAACATAAAGTTTTTATTCCAGCCTGCAGAGGAAGATGGCGGTAGGGGTGGGGCACTGCCAATGATTGAAGCCGGTGCACTGGAAAATCCACATGTTGACCATGTTTTTGGATTGCACATATTAAATGACTTTCCCATAGGGACGATAGCACTGAAACCGGGAGCTGAGATGGCATGTCCAGATTCATTGAAGGTAATACTGCATGGCAGGGGTGGCCATGGGTCTGATCCTGCCAATACAATAGACCCCATATTTATAGGAACACAGATAATAAATGCAATATATGGGATCAGATCAAGATATATAGACCAGAGAGAACCGGTAACAATATCTATATGCTCATTACATTCCGGCACAAAGGACAATATAATTCCGGATGATTTAATCATGGAGGGAACAATAAGAACATTTAATGAAAATGTAAGGTTAAAAATAAAAAAATCAATAAATGATATGGTAAAAAGCATCTCACTTGCATACGGTGCAACCGCAGAGATATCCTTTAAAAATGATGCTTACCCTGTGACATATAATGATCCGGAGATAACCGGAGAAGTAATAAAATTATTATCCGGCATAAGGGGAATAAAGGTTGTGGATTCTGGACTTTTACTGGGTGGTGAAGACGTTTCAAGGTTTCTAGATAAGGCCCCTGGAACCTATTATCTCCTTGGAACAAAAAACGATGCAAAGGGATTAATATATTCAAATCACAGTTCAAAGTTCAATGTTGATGAGGACTATCTAAAATTTGGATCACTGACGCATGTTGATGTTGCAATGTACTTTGCAAATAAATAATTATAATACTATTTTTAAAAACTCTATTAAACCCTTCCTTATTTTTATTCCTTCGCCGGTTAATCTATATGTAATGAGACCATTTTCCTCTCTTGATATTATATTCAAACCTATTAATTCTTTCAATCTTTTTGATAAAATTGTTTTACTTATCCCCGGTATTGAATTTATAATGTCATTGAAATTTTTCCTTGTATTATTGTTGCCTATAACACCTAAAATTAATAGGGTATATTTTTTTCCCAGTAAATTAAATACAGGCAATGATGGATCTATGCACATTTCCTCATTATCAGAATATATCATGCATGCATTCTCTTTTTTTAATCCCATAATATAATATAAAAATTAAATTAATAAACATTATTAATTATGGTTTAAAACCTATATATGTTCTGTATTTTCTGTTGCCTCAGGTATTTTTTCCGATGCATTTTTAACAGTGTTTAAATTATTATGATCAAACATTTTTGTTATATCCTCCACAGACTTTCCTTTTGTTTCAGGCATTATTATAAAGAATATTACTGCGGCCATTGTCGATAATATACCGAAAACTGCCATTGTGTAGCCCAGACCAATGGTTACATGCATTACAGGGAATATTTCAATTACTGCAAAATTTGATATCCAGTCAACAAAGGCTATTAAAGATGCATATAACCCCCTGTATCTTGTGGGGAAATATTCTCCCTGAATGATCCAGCCTGTACCCCCAACACCAAAGGCAAAGAATATTATAAACCCGGCAAAACCTATTAATAAACCCACATTTATGTGCATCAGGTATAATGCCGTTCCAAGGAAATCAAAAAATGCCATGCCGGAGAAACCCAATAATGCCAGTGGCCTCCTTCCGTATGAATCTATTAACCTGAAACCTATTAATGTTGCTACAACATTTATAATTGCCAGTATTGAAGAAGCTGCAACCGCAAATATTGCAGATGGCACAGCCGCCGTTGATGATGGTATTAAATGTAAACTTGATATTACTGTGGGCCCATAATAAAATGGCACATTTATTCCTGTAATCTGCTGGAACATCATAAACAGGCCAACTATGATAAAAGCCCTTTTAATCCCAGGTGTTTCCCTTATTTTTTTATCCAGTGAAACCAAAAAATCATGGCTTCTTTTTAAATCTTCTTTTCCTGCATTTACACCCAATATTTTTAATGCACTAATAGCCTTGTCATATTTTTCGTGCAGTATTAACCATCTTGGTGATTCTGGCATATGAAATCTGTAAAACAGGCCAATAAATGACGGTATTGCTGCTATACCCAGCAATACTCTCCAGTCAACGGCATAGGCCAGTCCCGGTGCTATATAGAATATCAGCATTCCCATAACGTACGCACCTAAGATACCCCAGGTAATCATCCACTGCTGCATCATCGATAATTTTCCCCTTCTTTTAGCAGGGGCATATTCAGCTATGTACGCCGTTGCTATTGCGGAATCGGCACCTACCGCAATACCTATGAATGTCCTTGATATTAACAGCATTGCAAGGTTTATAGTTATTCCGGATAATACAGCGCCTATTGTATATATAAGTGCATCAGCGATTAACAGGTACTTCCTTCCAAACCTATCCGTTAAAGCCGCCGCTATTAATGCACCTACAGCTGCACCCAAAGAGGCGCCTGCCACCAGATACCCTGTAATAAAGGGGTTTAAATTTGATGAATAAAATGGTATAAATTCCAGTGCAGTCCCTATGTTTGACGTATCATAACCAAACAAAAAACCACCCAGTGTAGCAAGTATTGTGATTGACCAGTAAAATTTATTTGTTATTTTTCCATTCAGCTGGCTCAGTATTGGATCATTATTCTCTGTCTCCATAATATTTTAAGTTTGTTATAATATATAAATTTTTATAATTTTTGGTTATAATGCTCATTTTTTTATATATTTTATGCAATAAAATTCATTCATTAAGTACTAATGTGTCATTTTTAAGAAAAATTTATATATTTTTATTAACTTATCATGTTTCTGCTGGTATTTATACATTTTTAACTGGAAATTACATTTACATGCGTCAAAACTCATTTATATAAAAGTAATATGCACATATAATGGAGTTTAAGAGGGAAATAACAATAAATTGCGATAAAAATGGGCTGTGGGATTTAGTGAAGGACTATAAAAAAAGATCAGAATTCTGGCATGGAACGAGGTCTATAGAAAAAATGGATAATTTTTATTATGTTCAGTTTGCTTTTCCCGGAAAGGGTAAAATGTCAATGGAAATAAATGATAATGATTATACGATGAGGGAAGATTATTTAAAGGGCCCATTTACAGGATATATCATAACAAAAATAGAGGATAATGGCAAAATCAGGTTAATTTCTGAATGGAACATAAAATTATCACCATCATTAAAGTTATTTACAAGGAGATTGCAGGGACATTTTGAAACAGGTACAGAGGATGCTCTGAACAGGATAAAGAACTACCTGGAAGGTACATCAAACGTTAAATCATAATTGTGTTTTATAAATCCCTGGCAGCAGTCTAAAAATACCGTATGCCCGCATACAGGGCATGCGGAATAATGCCTGTACAGGTAGCATTTCTCGCATGTACAGCTTTCATTCATACAATCACTACACATATTTTGATATCTGACAGTATTATTAAATATTTATTATACATTTTGCGCTAAAAACCTTTTATTAAACGCTGTTAAAAAAGGATATATATAATAGTCACATGAAATATATATGAGAACATTAAAAATGTTTACCGGTGATGAAATAACTGTAAAGGACAATCTGGATAAGATTGTTTCTTTCAGTCCAGCCGTTACAGAAACCTTATTTCTATTAGGCCTTGGAGATAAAATAATTGCGGATTCGGCATTCTGTGCAAGGCCCGATGAAGCTAAAAATAAAAGAAAACTTGCAAGTTATTCAACTACGAGAAACGATATACTGGCAGCCCTGGATCCGGATATAATTTTAACGGTGAGTGGCTACCAGGAAAAACTTTTCAATAATTTAAGGGATTTTAACACATATGTTTTTGAACTGCCCTCCTCAATGCATGGAATTTTAGATTTAATTTCGAGAGTAGGAATAGTTGTTAACAAAAAGGAAGAATCGAAGGAGCTTGAATACAGATTGATGGAATATGAAAAGAGGATAAATGTGAATAAACGGTATAAAACATATTTTGAAATAGATTTAGGTGGTCCCGTAACATTTGGATCAATGAGTTATATTACAGATTCGCTTTTTTTGATGGGTTTTGATACAATATACAGAGATTATGACAGTGAATGGGTTATGCCAGATTTTGATTACGTTAAAAAAATGAATCCCGATGTTATAATATACGAGCATAAGATGTATAGAAATTTTAATGAAAATGACATGGAAAATCTAATAAATAAAAGGGGCTGGAATGATATCAGTGCCGTTAAAAACAATAAGGTATATATCACACCGGGAAAACTGGATTTTTTTGCACATCACGGACCATCATTTTTCACGGATGTTATACCCTGGACAGTAAATATATATAATTCACTGTAAAAACCTATTTTTATAATTTTTAATGCGTTATTCTTTTTTAACTCCACTATTATTCCGCTTAATATAATACATAGTAATATCAGAAATTATATTTACAGGCATAACAGTTATTTTCTTATTATATCTCTTATTTTACTGTATTCATTTTCATCAAGGTCAATATTCAGGGATGTTATTATATCGTTTATATGTGATATTCTTGATGATTTCGGTATTGGTATCGATTTTTTTTTCAGGTAAGCAAGTGAACACTGTATTTTTGACATGCCAAGTGATTTTGAGATATAATCAACTTTTTTACTTATTCTTCCATGGTTCAATGGAGAATAACCGATTACCTTTATATTATTCCTTTCACAGAACGGTATCAGATCATCCTCGATATAATAATTTTCAAGATTATACTCAACCTCATCTGCAATTATTTTTCCAGTTTTAATATTATTCATGGCATCCATAAGGCCGGCAATATCGAAATTGCTCACACCTATATTTTTTATTAAACCCATTTCCAGCAGTTCATTCATCGCATTAAGCGTTTCCTTAACCGGAATTTTTGGATTTGGCCAGTGAATAAGGTATAAATCGATATAATCCGTGTTTAATCTTTTTAAGGATGCCTTTGCTGATCTGATTACATCGTCATAATGTAAATGTGTCGGCCATACCTTTGATATAATAAAAATATCATTTCTATTAAAATCCTTTATGGCTTTTCCTACAAGCTCCTCAGAATGGCCATCTCCATAATATTCTGCAGTATCAATTAAATTTATCCCATTTTTTACCGCATATTTTATGGACTCAATATCATCACGGTCATTTTTATAATCAGGTGAAATTTTACCACCAGTGCCATAGGTACCCAGGCCTATGTCTGAAACCTCCATATCATCTATTTTAACCAATTCCAACACCATATAAATAATTCCATAATTATTATAAACATTTTTATCAGGAAATAGCATGTATAAAAATTAAATATAATAAAAATAGGTTATGAATTAGTTTTATTGAAGGATGAACCTATTAACAGTCCCGCTATTGTTATAACAAATATTATCACGAATGTTAAAAGAATTATAAGGTAGAACGGTATGCCAGCTATATCCGATGCTATGGTAGCACCCTTTATCCTTGTGCTGTATGATGGTAGTAAAGCTATATAAACGCCTATTACAGAGGATATTCCGGATAATGCTATATATGCAGTATGCCTTACCATAAAATACCCTATTAAAATAGCAGGTATAATCTGCAAATACCAGTAACCATAATAACTGAGCAAAAATGCAGTTGCCAGTAATATAAACACTCCATATATATCAAAATATTTAGTATTCATTTTTAATCACCGTACCCATAATAGAACTGTTTTGGCATATTATCCGGCATTAATCTATAATATACACCATTATTCCACGGTATGAAATTATTTGAATAATAACCGCTCAGTGGATTCTCAGATATACCACCTGGATATATGCCCATGGCTTTTTCCGGGTTAGATAGATTTACACTGAGCCTCCAGGATGGGCCAAAATTGGAAATTATGCCATATGCCGCATTTATTGTATTTCCATCTCCAGCAGCCGGTATTTCCTTAGTATTCAATGTATTTATGCCAAAGAAACTGGATAAATATCTTTTATGAATATTTCCCCAGTCCCACTTTGATGATATTCCTCCATATTTTTTATTAAATTCTTTTATTGTTTGATTAAATGCCTCCAGTGCTAATGTATTAAAATTCATGGTTTTGTCATTTAATGGATTATTAAAGTGTGATGAATCCGGATCATTAACTGTCCAGTTTACCAGATCCTCTATTAATGGCCCGTGATACATTGAATCACTACCAAGGAAAAATGCTGTATTATATAAACCCTCATTTGATGTTATTCCATATTCCTCCAGGTATGGAAGAAAAGTATCATTTAATATATTCTGTTCCCAGAAATAGAAAACACTTGCCGCAGAGGAATTTACGGTCATATTTCCATTCCATGATTGCAGTTCGCTATACATTTCTGTATTACCATAGTATTTTCCTATAGATTTCAGTAATGGTTTAAGGAAAATATCAGTCGTATAATCATGTACTGTTAGCTGTATTTTTTCCATCTTCGTGGTATTGAAACTGTTAGTAGAGTTCAGTAATGTGTATGCCTCATCTGCACGGTAACCGGATTCATAATCCCAGCCTATATAATATGGATAATTCTGTGATACCGTTATCTGGTTATCTGAGAAAACAAATCCCCTTGCCGGATCATATAGATACGGTTCATCCTTCAACGGTATAAACCCTACCCAGTTTGACCTGCCAGTTCCATTCAGTACACCCCGGGGGTTGCCGGATTCAATAACTGGATAATTGCCGTACGGAAATATACCTATATTTCCCTTTGAATCCGCTACGGCCCAGTTCTGTATTGCAACCCTGAAATATCTGGTAAGGTTATCCCTGAACTGGCTCACTGTATGTGCCCTGTTGATATTAAGAAAGAATGTAAGTTCATAACTTGGCGATAAACCTGTCCAGTCCATGGCAATTTTCGTTCCGGAGTCATTGTCCACAACAACACCGTTGTTAGCAACATCTAAGGTTAATTTATATGGTTTTGAATCCTTTATATTTATCGTTTCATTTATTTCAGTAAATTTTGTCCAGTTGCCGTGGGAGTAATAACTATATGGATATGCACCGGAGGTCTCCTCTGCATAGAAATATGTTTCCTGTATCTGACCGTTTGTTGCTCCCCACGCAAGGTAATTATTATGCCCTAAAATTATACCAGGGAATCCAGGAAAAACTACGCCTATTACATTCATACCTGGTGATACAAGCTGGAAACCTATCCATACTGATGGCACACTTGTTGTTAGATGAGGGTCATTTGCAAGGAGTGCTGAAACGTTGTCCGTTTTTACTCCATTTACCGCCCAGTCATTGCTAAAACTGCCGGATGATGGGAATGCAAGTGATGCTGGTGATGAGATTGATGGTATGTTGCTAACATTATTTACCGGTATATGTGCGGACGGTGTATACAGCGTTAAATTTTTAATATCTCCCGTTTCATTGTAGATGTCAGGATTGCACTTATATGGGACTATTGGATTCTGTATTCCCGCAGGATATGCTGGATATATTGCCCTTACAATATTTTCGGGCATTTTCTGTAATGCGTACTGGAATAAAAGTGGATCAAAACCCCCTGCACTGTTTTCCCATAAAAATATCTGCTGTATTGCAAATATATTTGTTAAATTAAAGTCTCCCGGTTTATAATTCAGTAATTTAAAGAGTACTGGCATGTTTTTATAGCTCAGGTTATTAATGTATGAATTTATTCCAGAAACAAAATTGCTGGTTGCCATATATGTATATGAATTTTTTGATATATTATTTACTTCTTCCCCTGCAATCTGGCAGTTCATTAATTCCCTGGCAAATATATCAGATGGTAATTCACTTTTACCGGCAAGCTGTGATAATGTACCCTGTGCATCCTTCTTAATAAAAACCATCTGTGCAAGCCTGTATTTTGCCTCAAGATAACCCTGCTCATAATACAGTGACCAGTTATGGTTGCTGTAAATGCCTATAAATCCATCAGATTCCTGGAAGGTTATAACCTCTGCAGTTTTACCATCATGTGTTATATTTATATATTTTGCACCCGCCCTATACTGTGGTGGTATTGAATAAATACCTGTTGAAGGATTTAACAGTTTATTCAATGGTGGCAGTGGCCCTATTGAAAATGAAACCATTGATAATATAACAATAGCAACAATTAAACCTGTTATAAATCTTTTCCTGGATGAGAAAACCTTCATAACTATTAAGCATTGGGGTTTATTTAAAGTTTTTTTACTGAACAGAATATAATTATTTTTTCAGGAACTTTATCAGATTATTCAAATCCATGGTATTGATTACCCTGTTTTTTGTTAACCATCCACGTCTGGCGGTACCAACACCGAGTTCCATAAAATCATAGCCATAGATATTGTGTGAATCTGTATCTATAGAATAATATATATTATATTTCGATGTTTTTAAAATATTTTCATCGTTGAGGTCAAGCCTTTCAGGCGATGCATTGATTTCCATGGCAGTTTTATACTTTTCACAGTATTCCGAAATTTTATTGATGTCAGTATTATATGGTGGCCTTTCATTGATCAATCTTCCAGTGGGATGCCCGAGAATGTTGATTTTATTGGTTTTAATTGCATTGATAATTCTATCAGTCATATCCTCCTCTGGCATATTCATGCCGGTATGTACCGAGGCAACCACGCAATCTATTCTCTTCAGAGTTTCATCCTCCAGATCCAGTGAACCATCCTTCAAAATATCAACCTCTGCACCCTTTAATATTTTTATTTTATATTTTTTACCGATTTCATCGATTTTATCGAAATATTCCATAAACCGGCCATCACTCATGCCATTGGCCACCTTTAAACTCTTTGTATGGTTTGTTACTGCAATATAAATATAATTTTTATTGATTGCCGCTTCTATCATTTCTGCAGTGGTGTTTAACCCATCGCTTTCCACGGTATGCACATGCAAATCCCCCTTAATGTCATTAAGTTCTATGAGTTCCGGTATTCTGTGTTGCAGGGCAAGTTCTATTTCACCGCGATCCTCACGCATCTCCGGAGGAATATAGTCCATATTTAATTTATTATAAATGAATTTTTCATCACGGTCATATGCAATATTTTTATCGTTATAAAATAAACCATATTCACTCAGTTTATAATTATTATCTATACTGATCTTTCTGAGTTTAATATTATGGTCTTTGTTTCCAGTGAAATACTGCATAGCTGCACCGAAACTGTGGTCATCGATTACCCTGAGGTCGCAGGTTATACCGATATTCAGCAATACTGTTGTTTTTGTATCGCCCTTTACAACCACTGATTTAACATCGGGGAATTCCGTGAATAGATCCATAACACTTTTATTATCACTGGATGTTGCCAGTATGTCGATGTCCCCGATTGTTTCCCTCATCCTTCTGGTGGATCCGGCAATCATACACTGTTTTATTAAATCACTATTTTTCAGGTATTTAACGATCTTTTTTCCCTCAGTTAGCCCATCGTATAATAGAATCCTGCCACCCAGTGAATTTAACATGGAAATATTTTTCAGTATGAGGTTTTCACTCTTTTCCCCAAATCCCGGTATATCCCGTATTCTATGGTTCTCCGCAGCCTTTTTTAAATCATTCAGGTTTTTGACTCCGAGTTTACTGTATAATATTATTGCCTTTTTTGGTCCAAAACCCTCTATCTTGAATAAATTTTGAAAATCTATAGGGTATTTATCCTTAATTTCCTCATATTTCTGGATTTTTCCAGTTTTTAAATATTCAATGATGTGGCTGGCAATGCCCCTGCCAACACCGGGTATTTTCATGAGGCCGCTGATACCCTCCATACTGTATATATCTGAAACATCCACAGACATCGAACCTATGGATCTTGCAGCCTTTTCATATGCCAGTGCCTCGAATTTCGATTTCTCATCGGCACTTAAAATGTCATATAAGTTTTCAAATATATCTGCTATTTCCCTGTTGGACATAAAAATATATATTAATTACAATAATAAATTTATTGATAATTATAAATAAGGTATGTCAATATTAGATAATGAAAAATTACCAGTTGAAGAGAGTTTTAGGCTTAAGGGAATCAATTATTATCAACCTTGGTGCAATTATTGGTGCCGGTATATTTGTGATTATCGGCATAGCCGCTGGAAAAGCCGGGCCCGCCATAATTATATCCATACTGTTATCTGCAATTATTGCAATTTTTACCGGTTTAAGTTTTTCTGAAATTGCCAGCCATATATCAAAGGAAGGCGGTGTATACGAATATGCAAAGGAATCATTCAGGCCATCAGCGGGTTTCATAGGAGGTACTATGTGGACATTTTCCAATATGATTGCAATATCTGCGGTTTCATTAAGTCTTGGAAGTTATATAAACTCATTATTCAAAATACACATAAATCTAATACTCCTGGGCATACCGGTAATAATACTATTTTCTATTTTAAACATTCTGGGAATAAAAAATTCTACAAAAACACTAACAATACTTGTAATGGTAAACATAGTTATTCTAATTATATTTATTATAACTGGCATATTCTATTTCCACGCAAGCCATTTTACTAATTTTTATCCACATGGATTTAATGGAATTATGGAGGGGTCGGCATTAATATTTTTTGCATTTACCGGTTTTTCAAGGATAACAACTGTGGGCGATGAGGTAAAAAATCCGGAAAAAACCATACCAAAAGCAATAATCATATCAATAATAATTTCTGCATTGCTTTATATTACTATAGCCATTGTTGCAATTGGCCTGATACCGTATAAAAATCTGGCACATTCATCTGCACCACTATCCGCCGCAATTGGAGTTCTGCATAATTATTACCTTGATATCATCATAGCTATAGGTGGCATAACTGCAACTGCAGGTGTCACTTTAACCGGAATTCTCGGGACAAGCAGGGTTCTATATGCCATGGGAAGGGATGATGAAATACCAAAAAAATTTGGCCATATAGATAAATATGCAACCCCGGTTTATTCGGTTATGCTATCAGCAACAATAAGTATAATTTTTGTTTATTTTGTTGGATTCTCTACAATTATTGAAGCATCAAATGTATCCGTTTTAATTGCCTATTCAATAATAAATATATCTGCAGTAATACTGTGGAGTAAGTTAAAAAATGAAAATCCAAAGCATTTAAGGGAAAATAAATATTTTTTTATAATACCCATGGCGGGTGTTGTAACAATACTTGTTACGATAAGTTACCTTGGTTTACCGGCCATAGAAATAAGCCTGGCAGTTTTGCTGATAATTTCCATAGTTTATTATATGAAATATTTGTTGATAACTAAGGGATATATAAAGCACATAGAGAAAGTCATACCGACAACAACCATCGTAAGGGTAATTGGAAAAAGTAGAAACATAATAAAAAGCAATAAAAATAAAAAAAATTTATAAATTTTTAATCAACCAGTACATCTGTTTCCATTACCTTTTCTTTCGGAGCAGATTTTAATCCTATAGCCCAGAAAGCTGCAGCATAGAAAACTAATACTAAATAGTCGTAGGGATAGGCTATTAAATTTGTACCGCCTGTTGGAGTACCACCAAAATATGACAGAACTATTAAACCTATTAAATATAGTGGTATCCATATAGAGTTTTTCAGGTTTAAATTTTTGAAATCCTTTTTATATGCCTGATATAGAAAGATCAGTGAACCCGCCAGTGTGGCACCCAGAGCATACATTGTTGTTGGGTATGTGGCCCAGTAAATCAGATATGTTGCTATTATAAATGCAGAAAATGACCACAGCACTGGATATGGTATTTTAAATGGTCTCTCAACATCCGGATATAATTTTCTCAAAACCGGTAATGATAATGAAGCTATTGCAAAATTAGCTACAGCGGCAACAACAACAAAATCAACCAGTGCATACCATGATGGCAGTGGTACCAGGAATATTATTGCCAGTATAACAGATAAAATTAATGCGACGTATGGTGCCCCATGTTTATTTGTTTTTTTGAATATTTTTGGTAGGGCATTCTCCTCCGAATAACCGAATATAATTCTGCTTGAACCGGTAAGGTAAATACCTAAAGTACCTCCCGGTGAGAAGATAGCAAATAATACAAATATAACTATCAATGCTGTTAAAAGTCCACCAACACCAGCAGGTACAAACGGTATATTTGCTCTCATTATATCCGCAAGAGGTGAACCCCTGGCCGCAACATACCCCCAGTCTCCCACAGGTTTATTAAACCCTGCCCAGCTGACAGTACCCACTATGACAATAGCCATTCCTATATATAACAAACTCTGTATAGCAAGTACCGAACCTATAATTTTTGGCATTGTTTTGCCGGGGTTTTTAACCTCACCTGCCATATCTGCAACCTGCCTGTATCCACCGAATGCAAATAGTATGCCGGATGCGGGTATTGCTATGAATATTCCACCTATTGATGGTGCAAATGTTGGTGTGGTGAAGTCTGATGGATGGAATATAAACAGTGGCAATATAACTATAAACCCTATAACAATACCTATTTTTACCCATGTTAAAACTTTATTAAACTTACCGAATCTTGCTATACCGACCATATTTAATGCAAAGAATCCAAGCATTAATAATATTGATAATAAAATACCGTAGCCGGTAAGTATAGCAAGGTTCGAATTATATAAAAATGGGAAATAAAATGAAGCATATGTTGATACTGCAACAGCTTCAATTGCTGGAATTGTGGCAGCCCATATTAACAATGCCCATCCGGATAAAAAACCACCATATGATCCATATGAATAATAGGCTATTCTTGCACTTATACCTGATCTGGGAAACATCGCTGAGTATTCTGCGAATGGCAACGTTACCAGGATAATAAATGCCGCTGTTAAAATCCATGAAATTATTACCGCGGGACCGGCATATGCGGTTCCACCTGCAGCCGCAAATAATATACCGGATCCAACAGCACCGCCAACACCGAACATTATAGCCTCGTGTGTTGTCATTCCTCTCTTTAATCCAGTTTTTGTTTTACCTGTTTCAATGTTTGTTTTATCGATATCCATAAAATATGAATAATGATATCATATAATAAAGTTATTGTATGTTTTTAAATTATATAATAGATATTTATAAACTTTTGAATAATTTTTATTATTGTTGATATTAAGCAGGTAAAAAAATATCAATCTATAATTTATGATTTATTATAGTTTGTGTGATAATATTTGCCATACAGTTAAAGAAATAAATTTATTTCTACTGTATTAATTTAAGTACGATGATTATATAATAATTTACAATGACTGCACTGAATGAAAGAGATTATGAAAGATTTACATGGAAATACAGGAAAATATTACTTCCAGCAGGTATAATTATAATAATTCTGAGAATAATAGTATCATATACTAATATTAATCCATCATTATTTTTAATTGACATTCTGACCATACTTGATATTGTAGGGTTTTTATTTATTATTCAAATATTTATATTATACAGATTTAAAAACGATATAAGAAGGTTGAATAGAAAATAACTAAATCATGAGATATAACGGTAAAATATAGGTTATATATTGTCTGTATAATGTTATAAATAATTATATTAATAGTGTAAAATTAATTATAAAAAATTATAAATTTTCTATAATATCAACAAGGCTTCTCCCAAATTCCTTAGTTCCTAAAGGTTCAACATTGAAAAACCTTGCAACATCATTTGTTACTTTCTTTTCCTCTATAGATTTTCCTATTGCCTTTTCTATTACATCATGTGCCTCATGCCAGTTCATGTATTTTAACATTAACTGCGCCCCTCTTATCAGGCCTAAAGGGTCTGCTATATTTTTACCAGCATATTTCGGTGCCGTGCCATGAACTGCCTCAAACATTGCGCCGTTGTCACCGACATTCGCCCCACCTAAAGTTCCTATATTTCCTATTAAAGCACCTGCAGCATCGGATAAATAATCGCCATCTATATTTGGTGCAAGTATAACCTCATAATTTTCTGGTCTTGTTATAATCTGCTGAAACATGTTATCTGCTATGATATCATTTATCAAAATCTTATTTTCATCATCCCTTGAAACATAGTCTCCATATTCATTTTCCAGTGTTTCATATGCCCATTCTCTGAATGCGCCCTCTGTGTATTTCATTACGTTGCCCTTATGCATTATTGTAAGTTTTTTCTTATTATTCTCTATTGCAAATTTAATTGCTGCCCTTGTAATTCTCTGGGTTTTATATTTATTTATGGGTTTTATGCCTATACCTGTCTCCTTACCAAAGTCTATATTAAATTTTGTTTTAAAGAAATTTTTTATTTCCTCATTCTCTTTACTATCAAATTTCCACTCATATCCAAGGTATAAATCATCTGTATTTTCCCTGAATATTGTTAAATTTACCCTTTCCGGGTGTTTTAATGGGCTTTCCAGGCCATTCATGTATGTTACAGGTCTTATATTTGAATACAGGTCAAGCATCTGCCTTATTCTTACATTAATGGATTTAAAACCCTCACCTATAGGTGTTCCCAGTGGTGCCTTTAACAGTACCCTGTATTTTAATATGTCATTCTGTGACTCTTCAGGAAATCTATCATTTTTTTCCTTTAAAGCCTTATCTCCTATTAAAACTTCCTTCCACATTATTTTTTTATTTTTATATGCTTTTTTTACTGCTGCATCAACAATTTTCCTTGCCGCATCCATTATTTCTGGGCCTATTCCATCACCATCTGTATATAATATTACTGGATCGTCAGGGACTATCCATTTATCATTTTCAAATTTTATGTCTCCCATTATATCATCAAAATGTTATATTATATCATATTATTAATATTTCCCTTATAACAATTATGGGATACAAAGTTCCTTATAACAAAATTTTTGTTTCTAATTTAATCCTCAGCTCACAATTTCTTACATAACAGATCAGGTTTATATGTGGCAGATCAAACAGCTGGAGCCGTCAGTAATATCATGGGACTAAATAATTACAAATGCTATTAATTTGGTAAAAATAACAAAATTAAAATTTAAAATGATTATAACGGTGCATGGAAATTATAAAAGAAAAATTTGATTTTGATGGGAAAACACTGGATTATTATCCATTGAAACAGCTTGAGAGCAGGTACAATATTGATAATTTGCCATATTCATTAAAAATTCTACTTGAAAATGTTTTGAGGAATTATGATAACAAAGATATAAATGAAAAATCTATAGATAATATTGCATCAATGAAAACAGATTCAGAAATTGCATTTAAACCATCCAGAGTTATTTTTCAGGATTATACTGGAGTACCAATACTTGTGGATTTTGCAGCAATGAGATCATACTTCAGGGAAAATAATATGGATCCTGAAAAGGTTAATCCTGTTAATAAATCCGATATGGTAATAGACCACTCAATAATAATTGACTCATTTAAGGGTGAGGAGCCATTAATAGTAAACATGAAGGATGAATTCGAAAGGAATAAGGAAAGATATGACTTCTTAAAATGGTCACAGAAATCATTTAAAAATGTAACCATTGTACCCCCGGGACACGGAATAATACACCAGATAAATTTAGAATATTTGTCGTCAGTTGCAGTGGTAAAGAATAATGAGATATTCCCTGAAAGCCTGATAGGTGCAGACTCACACACAACAATGATTGGTGGCATAGGAGTTTTGGGCTGGGGTGTTGGTGGCCTGGAAGCCGAGGCTTCAATGTTAAATGAACCATATTTTATGAATTTGCCAGAGGTTGTTGGTGTAAACATAAAGGGCAAAATTAATACCGGTGTTACCCCAACAGATATCGTATTATATATAGTTAAAACTCTCAGAAGTAACAATGTTGTTGGTAAATTTGTTGAATTTTTCGGTAATATTTCTGAATTAACTGCACAGGACAGGGCAACAATATCAAACATGTCACCTGAATATGGTGCAACTATAGGATATTTCCCGGTTGATGAGGAAACGCTAAAATATATAAAAGGTACAGACAGAAATTCTGAAATTGTGGAAAAATATTTTAAATTGCAGGGTTTATATTACAACGGTGGCAAAAAATATAGTAAGATTATAGATGTTGATTTATCCGATGTAGAGAGTTCTGTTGCGGGACCAAAAAATCCCGATGAACTGATAAATATAAAAGATTTAAAAAATAGGGCAAAAGAAATAATTAATGGTGGGAAAGATGGTGAAAAAATAAAAAATGGATCCATAGTTATTTCGGCAATAACAAGCTGCACAAATACATCAGACCCTACTGTTATGATCGGTGCCGGTATTTTAGCAAAAAAGGCATATGAAAACAATTTGATCTCTAAAGATTACGTTAAAACGAGCCTCGCACCAGGATCAAAAGTTGTTACAGAATATCTTAAAAGGGCAGATTTATTAACATATTTAAACAAAGTTGGATTTGATATAGTGGGGTATGGATGCACAACGTGTATTGGCAATGCCGGGCCACTGATACCAGAAGTTCAGGATGACATAATAAAAAATAATGTAAAAACATACGCTGTTTTAAGTGGAAACAGAAACTTTGAGGGCAGGATAAATCAGTACATAGATGGTGCCTTTCTAGCCTCGCCTATATTAGTTGTTGCATTTGCAATAGCAGGCAGAATAGACATAGATTTTATCAATGAACCTGTGGGATATAACAATGGCAAACCGGTCTATTTAAAGGATTTATGGCCGGGTACGGACGAAATTAAAAAATATTTCCATTTAGCAATGGATCCGGAATCATATAGGGAACAGTATTCAGATGTATTTACAGGGGACAGAAACTGGGAATCTCTGAAATCAACTGGTGGTTCAATATATAATTTCAGTGATTCAACATATATAAGGAAACCACCATGGATGTATATGGAACCGGTTAAGGATATAATAAATGGAAGGATACTTGCAGTATTTGGCGATAAAATAACAACAGACCACATATCACCAGCCGGGCCAATAGCAAAAGATTCTGTTGCCGGGAAATATCTGTTATCTCTTGGGGTAGAGGAACTGAATACATTCGGATCAAGAAGGGGAAATCATGATGTAATGTTAAGGGGAGGTTTTTCAAATCCAAAAATTAGAAATCTAATGGTAAAGAATAGTGGTGGCAATACAGTATATTACCCGGATAAGGTGGAAATGAGCTTTTACGAAGCAGCAATGAAATATAAGGAAAAGAATGTGCCGCTGGTAATATTTGCAGGCAAGCAGTATGGATCCGGTAGTTCAAGGGACTGGGCAGCCAAAGTAACGGCATTAATGGGAGTAAAGGTTGTAATAGCAGAAAGTTTTGAGAGAATACACAGAAGCAATTTGGTTGATATGGGAGTAATTCCAGTACAGGTTGAGAAATTGCCAGAACTCACTGGTGATGAAATAATAAACATAAATGGAATAAACGATATATCACTGAACAAAAAACTTGAAATAAAAATAAACGATAAAAAAATAAATGGAATTGCCCTAATTAACACAAACGCCGAACTTGATTATATAAAAACCGGAAATATATTGAAATACATATCCATCAACATGAAAAATAATTAACTTATTCTATTTTTGAATAAATTTTAATTAATTCCTTAAATCCCATATTTTTATAGAAGTTTATTGCTATTAAGTTCAGCGAGGGGAATTCTGCTGTTATCATCTTCATATCCTTTTTCCGTGCAATCTCTCCAAGTTTCTCCATAAGGGCTTTGCCTATATCCTTTCCCCGGTATTCCGGCATAACATAAAATTCCCTTATTCTTACCTCATATTTTGGGTCGTAATAAATTCTGAATATTACATCGGATATTAATATACCCACAATTTTCTTGTTTTCCTCGGCAACAAGTATAATATGATCTTCCCTGTTATCTATCATTTTATTTAACTTATTTGCTATTTCAGTTTCATTGCCGGACGATACCTTTAATGCAAAATCAAATTCGGAATTCAATCTTTTCAACCTTAATAACTCATCCATAACATCATTAATATCTTTTTTTTCCATTAACCTTATATCTGTCATTACAACACCCTTTATTTATCAAAAAGTTTATTATATACATTTCTATTTGAACTTATTATTTCTGTGGCAGTTCTATAAAACCCGGCTTTTGTATCAATTTTTCTTGCCAGATTTGATTCAACCGTTTTCCTTGCAACTATTGATGCAACCTCTGGAAACAGGTCAAAATCCGACATTGATGGGACTATATGGTCATATGACCTATCCTTTACATAATCGGCTATGCCATATGATGCCGCAACCATTATATCAAAGTTTACGCCCTTAGACCTTGCATCCAGGACACCACGAAAAACTCCGGGAAAAACCATACTGTTATTTATCTGATTCGGGAAATCACTCCTGCCGGTTGCAACAATTTTCGCTCCCGATTCTTTTGCATCATCCGGCCAGATTTCTGGCAGTGGATTAGCTAAAGCAAAAACTATAGAATCATTGTTCATTGATCTAACCCACTCTTTTTTTATTGTGCCCGGTTCTGATTTTGATGCAGATATTATTATATCAGCACCCTTAAACGCATTCCCAATATCTCCTTTTATTCTCTCCTCATTGGTATCAAGGGCTATTTTATATTTCCATGGATTGTTCAGCATTAATGCATCTATATCCGGCCTTTCAGGTTCTATTATGCCCTTTGAGTCTATTGCAATCATATTTTTTTTATTGAAACCGGCAGCCTCAAATAAATATATTGCTGCTATATTCGCTGCACCTGCACCGTTAAAAACGATTTTAACATCCTCCTTTTTCTTATTTACGAGCCTTAATGAATTTATTATACCTGCCAGTGTTATTGAGGCAGTTCCTAACTGGTCATCATGCCATACTGGTATATCCATCGACTTCTGTAATTTTTCCAGTAAGAAGAAGCATCTTGGTGATTCTATATCCTCTAAATTATAACCACCAAAGAACGGTGATATAGCTTTTGCCGCTGTTATAAATTCATCATTATTTTTTACATTTAACGGTATAGGTATTGCATTTACACCACCTAAATAGTTGAATAATAAGGCCTTTCCCTCCATTACGGGTATTGCGGCCTCAGGACCAACATTGCCTATTCCCAGAACCCTGGTACCATCCGTTAATATTGCAACAGAGTTCCATTTCCCGGTTAACTCAAAAACTAAATCTTTATCTGCATGTATCTTTTTTGAAACCGCTGCAATGCCGGGTGTATAGAGCATTGAAAAATCATCTAAACCATGTATAGGAACCTCTGGTAATGTTCTTATTTTACCCTTGTACTTTTTTGATATTTCTATAGCTTTTTCATTGAAATATTCTGTTCTTTCAGAATCTTTCATTATCATGTAAATTATATAGATTAGTATTATTAAAACTTTACGTATATTATTGTATTTCAATTTTAGCAATTGCCGATTTAATTATGTTTTTAAAATGATGAAATATAGCATTTTTATTTATTTTTGTAATGAACATAATAAATATCAACATTTTTTTATTATTCCCGTTATAGATTGTTATATATCAGTTATATAGAAAAATATTTCACACATTATTTTATTATGTCATATGAAAGTATCTTTACAGATGGAAGGCAGGATAAAAAATATTGATAACAATATTCTGGAAAAATTAAAAAGCATTGTAAATGCTGATATAGTTGAAGGATTTGATGAAAATGCTGAAATTGTAGTATTTTCAGGTATTCCGGTACCCGGTAAAAAAACTGTATTTATGCAGAGTTTATCCGCCGGCGTGAACCATATCGATTTTAGCAAAATAGATGAAAAAATCGTAATATGCAGCAATGCTAATGCCTACTCAATACCTGTTGCTGAGCACGTTTTTGCGCTTATATTATCGCATCTTAAAAAAATATGCAAATTCGATAACGAAATAAAAAATAATATTTATAAAAGGGAATCTACCGGAGCATTATATGGCATGTCCGTGGGAATTCTGGGTTATGGTGGCATAGGTTCAGAGGTGGCAAAATTAGCAAAGGCGTTTAATATGAAAACATATGGTTTTGGTAGAACCATTAAAAAAGATAACAATCTGGATTATTTTACAGAAGATCCGGATTATATTTATAAAAATTCAGATATAATTGTAATAACATTACCGCTAAATAAATACACGGTAAATTTTATCAATAAAAACAGTTTAAATAAAATTAAGGGAAATACAATAGTAAATGTTGGCAGGGCAGAAATAGTAAACCATGATGACATGTTAAATTATTTAAATCAAAATAAAAATAAATTCTTTCTTACGGATGTATGGTGGAATGAACCGGAAATAATAGACAAAATACCTGACAATGTTACTATAACACCCCATATAGCGGGCGTGGCAAATAATTATATGGAAATACCATTAATAAGGGCATTTAATAATGTTAAAAATTATTTAAACGGCAAACCTGAAAATATCGTAAACAGAAACGATTACCTATAAATTTCCATATATTTCAAAATCGCTGTATTCTTCAGGGACATATTCATAGGTTTTATTAGAATTAATAATTATATCAACCTCATTTATTGATAAATTAAATACAGTTATTTAGGATTTTACGCCATTAAATTCTCTTTTTATTAAATCACTGCTTGCAACATCATTTTTTACTTTCCTCTCAAGCTTAACATCATTATATTTTAGAAATTCAAAATATACATCGGCGACATCACTTGTATGTATATGTTCAATAAATTTTATATTCACAATGTATTTAAAATCAAAATAAATGTATAATTTTGAGTTTTCATATTTAATTTTTATACTATTCCATGCTCTGTTGAACAAATACCTTAATAACATGCCCCTGCTCTTATCATTTTTTGTTTTTTCCAGTTTTTCTATCAGTTCATTGCTTTTATCACCTCCTTTGCCCCCTGGTTTATGTAGTTATATATCCACAACCTCTGGTATCCCTCCGCTTCCAGCCCAGTGGTACTCCGGCTTACACAGTTCTCACCAAACTTTCTCTTTACTGCAGAGAATATTCCTTCGGTACCTGGCCACCTCATTCCATAATTATTCTCATCTGCCCATTCTCTGTATCCTTTCTTCTGATATTCCCTTACTTCCTTACGCCTGTGTTTTGATCCCCTCTGCCTATACGTGCAGGCATTCTTCCTTATTTTTATGATGGCTCTGGTACCTGTGGAATGAATTAGATCGAATAGGCCATTCACATCAAATGCACCATCGCCATAGAACCTTCCTATATTAACGCCATGAGTAACTGCATTCTTTATGTGCTTTTTAGCACTCTCCGGTTCAGATGGGCCTGCCCCCTCAACATGTGATTCTATGCCTATAACCCTCTTTGTATTCACATCTGCTGTTATTATTACCACAAGATGCTTCCTTATCCTTGCATCTGGATCTCCATATTTTGTGGTTCTGTATGAACCTGCATTGTTTGTCTTTAATCCCGTGCCGTCTGTCCCTATTTCAGCATATTTCAGCCCCGAGATATCCAGGGATGGTTTCATACTATGTATTCTGTGCCATATGGTGGTATAATCACCATAGCATGGTATTATTCCAAGGTCAACAAGCGATCTTGCAATTCCCTCAAGCCCTCTATAATCAATATACTGGTGCCAGATCATCATTAACAACATAAAGGAATCAGGGAAAATATATGGTGATCCTCTCTTTCCAGCATTCATTTCCTTAAGTTCATTATTCCACTGTTCTACAAAATCAAGGTCAAAAAGCATCTTTCCCCTTATTACAAGTTCCTCATTGTATTCTTTCCAGTTCCTTCTATCCTTTAAAGGCTTTCCCCATCTAACCATTATAACTGTATATACATACAGTTATATATTTATATTGGTTTTTGTATTCAACATATTATGTTTGGTTCACTGATAGTTTTCACATTCGAGAGGTCTGAAAAAGGCATAAGTCCTGGATCATACTCAAGGTTATACAGGAAGATCTATGGCTACAACAATTCATCATACTATGGAAAATATCATTCCAGGATACCCGGTTTCCTTGATGGAATCAGGTACATAAAATATGCAAATGGAGTTATACTTGTCAGGAAGGAGGATAGCAGCATGATAGTTGAGTACCTGAAAGAGAATAAGGCAAGGGTATTCCAGTGGGAAGTGCAGCTGTCCAGAAAAGAGGAGCTTGATCTATGGAATAATGAAAAATAGCTGTTCCAGCTAATTTCTATTTATATATTTATTCAACACAGCAACTATTCCATGATTTATAAACTGAAAAAGAATATAGTTTTTTATTATATTAGAATAATTATTAATTTTTTCTTTTATACGTGGATAATAATTCTAATTTTCTAATTCTTTTTTTATTTTTATTATTAATGGAGCCATAATATTTTATCATTGCCTTATGCAATATTACTTTTTCCGATTTTAATAAGTTTTTATGTGAAATTATTATTCAAGGATATAACTTTTATGACTCAGATAAATTAAAGATAAAATAGCAATTAAATTATTCAGTTTATAAACCCAAATGATCGTCATAGAACAAATAGCAATGTTTATATATTAATTATTATTATTATAGAAATTGATATAATAAACCCGGATTATAGGAATTTGCTGGCTATTGAGAAATCCCGTATAAATAGTATGGGTCTGCATGAACATAAGAAACATAATAATTATATAAAAGCTATAATATCAATATTTGCAGTTGCAGTTTTGTTATCTACTATGGGTGTACCTATTTACAGTGGAATATATGCAATGGAACAAAATGCTATACCATACGAAGTAAACGTTAACTGGAATACAATACAGTCTGGTAATATGGCAAACATAATTGCTTACGAATTATGGCATTTTGGAGCAATGCCCTCTCCAAACAATATAGCAGGTTTTATCAGGGATGGTCTTGAATCAGGGGGTCTAGGATTCTTAACAGAGTATGTTAGTTTCCTCGTAACAGAAGTATTAGTTTATATATTCTCTGATGGTCTTAGTACATTAACTGTAACTGAAGCATTGCAGAATGCACTAATTGTACTTGGTGTGGGTGCTGGAACCGGTTGGTCTGCACTGGCTTTTGTGGCAGGATTGATTGTGGCTGCTTGATATGTTTGATAACTGGTTAAGCAAAAACAAATTAATTTCTATTTTATACCTAATTACCTTAGTTTTAATACTATATTCTATTTTAATTTTTTTTAAAAATATAAAAAATGACATTTTAATTATATATTATATTATAATTTTCCTTGATTCCTTTATATATTCTAAAAGTATTATAAACGGGTTAAACCTCGATATAAAGAATAACTATATAATACCTGTAACGGTTTCAGTAATGACAGAAATATTTTTAACATTATATATTCTATTTATTATTTTGAAAAATAAAATAAATATTTTTTATGATGTTCTGTTAATCTCATCCTTGTTTATAACAATATATATTTTAATATTATTAATGTTTATTTTTGGCTGGAAAAGATATAATATAACGTCAAATTCTAAATTTGAACCGCATTTGACCAAAGAACTATCTGTATTTGACAAAAATAACTATAATTTAAGTATATTTATAACAACAAAGAGAACACCGGCAAGTTCAATATTTATTAGGAAGGAAAATAAATTAAATATATATTTCAACGAAGATTATATTAAAACGCTCAACTTTGGAGAGATAGAAGCCGTAGTTTTTCACGAAATTGGGCACATAAAAACAAACAAAATAAAAAAATCTGAATTATTATATTCTCTCCCAGTTATTATATATTTATACCTAATTGGATATTTATATTTTGGAAGCATTAAAGCATCATATATAGATATTATAATTCTGGTATTCATGATTTTAAGTTTCTTTTATATAACAAAAAAATTGCCCAGTATTATATTGAGCAATGAGTATAACGCGGATAAATATGCAGCAAGCTTTGCAGGTGTAAATAACTTGCGTGGTGCCCTGTTAAAGATTAAGGACTATTATGATATATTTATATTTACAAATGCAAATCATAATTATATGGAAATTAACTCAAGGATAGACAGAATTGACAAAATAAATTTAAATAAAAAATGTGACATTAAAAATGAATCTTCTTAATCTCAGTGAAAGGTTTATAATATACATTACGGAACAATCATTCCTAATTTCCATAACATCAATGATATCATTATATTTCCATATAAAGGCAGCATTTTTAGGTTTCTTTGAGGCGTATAGAATAGATTTCTATACCGGTTTTATGCATATATTTGATACATATTATGGCTTATTAAATATTTTAATATTATTTATTGTATCATTATTGTATTATACAATAGAATCATTAACGGGGAAAGGTATAGCAGAATTTATCTTTAAGCAGGGAATAATAAATAAATATAATGTTAATAAGAGAAAATACATAAAATTACTATTAATACGTGATATAATAAAAGCATTTTTTATATCAAATATAATAAATTCATCATTCATATTATTACATGGGAAGATGCTGCAGAATGAATATGATTATAAAAATAATATATTTACAATAAAAAATAATGAAGAAAATAAAAAATCACTATTTTTCCAGTATTTTTATACATCAGTAATAATTTATTATTCTATATTCTTTATTTTATTGTTTACATATACATTTGTAATTCCAG
>JAJZZE010000020.1 GCA_021797735.1 Thermoplasmata archaeon
CATATATTTAAGTAAGTTTGCCAAATTGGATAGATTGTGTTCCATAAAATAATAAAGTGGGTGAGTATACCAGCTTGCGCCATATCCTGCCTGAGGGGAAAATGTGGTCGGTGGCCAGTATGAATAGGTATAGTATGAATTTGAAAAATTCCCTATTTCTATTATATGCCCAGAAATATTTTGGGTATCAAGGAAATTAAATGCCTTTTCCAGTGGGGGTGGGGCAGGATCATAAAATTCTTTATTCCTGTTATCCTTAACACTGGGTTCCAAATAATATACCTGAGATGTCAACAGCAATATTACTACTATCATAGAGGCAAGAAGCGGAACAGTACGCTTTAACCTGTTTTTTAAATTTGAAGTTTTTAAAACTGGCTTGTTTACGCTTTTATAAATATGAATTATTCGGTCCGTGATTATTGATAGAGAAAACCCCGAGGTAACCAACAGCAAAGGATAGTACAGAACAGCAATAACATAAGTAGGATATAAAATCGGTAGATAGGAATAAAATACTGTTTGCCCTATAGCGTAATTAATAGTTTTACCACCGTATGTATCAAATAAAATGAGTGCTAGAAGCAATAAAAACATAAATCTCAAAATTTTAAGCCCCTTTGATAACCATAATGCAATGAGTATTAGAAGAAATGGAAATAAAGCTAGGTATATTAGGTCTGGGCGATACGTAGTATAATACTGTATATTTCCTGCAATAGAATTTAAAAGTGAAAATGATTCATATGCATCGCCTAACTGCAGGGATACTGTGCTCCCAAGAGCGGATGTGCCTACATGAGAAATCAAATAAATGGAAAGAAAATATCTAAGGTCCAAGACTATCAAAAAGATTGCAGCATATAAGGTCATATAAAATGTTTTTTTAAAATACTTGAAAGAATGGTTAATTATATTGTAATATATAAAGAATAAAATAAATATAACCGGCACATACAATATTGTTCTAAAATCTGTTATGGCAAGCGATGCTACCGCAGTCATAAGAAAAACGCCAGAAACCATATAGGTTTTTGGTTTAGAGTAATATTCTGTGAAAAATTTATCAAATAATACTAAAACCAGAGGGAGAAATGAATCAAAAACAACGTAAAAACCTGTCCCAAAAAAAGGATATGCAAGATATATAAAGGAAAAACCAGTAGCTATTATATATGAGAATAGTTTATTTATTTTAGTGTACTTTCCTGAAAAGTAGATAATAGAATAAAACATGGAAAAATAGCCTATTAAAAATAAAATTAACTTTGAAACTAAAGTACCTAAATTTCCAGATATGAGCGAAATTACATAAATTATAGAATTATAATTGCTCTCCAGTAGAGAAGAATATATAATATTGAATGTTATGTGGGAAGGTATATAACCTGTACTTACAACATCTAAGATTTTAGGGTAGAAAAAGAAGAATAGGAAAGATGCAAATGCAAGTTCTACAATTGTTAAGATATATAATTTTAATTTCACGCAACTCCTATTTTTCTATATTATATAAATTTAATTATAACTCAATTCGGGATATCATACTCACTAAAAGTGGAAAAAATTAATATATAAGCTCAGGGTAATGGTAATGTGGAAATAAGTTACAAAACGATTAAAACTGAAGTATCAACTGTAATAGACAGGAAAGAAAGCCAGCTAGACCGTGTAATACATAAACCTTTTAAAAGTAGGATATTATTATCTTCCCCTATTGAAATTGTTTCAAAGATAAGTGAAAAGACTGAACCGAATGAACAGGATACATTAGTAAAAAGTTTTCTTGACTCCATTCGATCTAAGAATCTACCAGGGCAAATTCATAATGAAATGCAAAAAAATTTGCCAAATAGAAGATATGAAGCGATTAAGAACTTTAATATGGAAAAAGACTGAGTATCAATTTTAGAAAGCATTTACATTTTGATAAGACTATTAAAACCAAATTTAATTGTTGAAACCGGTGTTGGAGAAATTGGGATGAGTAGTTCATATATATTAGCTGCAATGGGGGACAATGACAAAGGACATCTATACTCTATTGACCCCGACAAATTTTATGAAATATATGGATACCATGTTGGATCCGGTATACCCGGGGAACTTAGAGTTAGACAAACTATAGTAAGGGATATATCCCAAACTTCATTAGAAGCTTTGTTTAAGAAAATCGGTAAAATTGATTTTTTCCTGCATGATGGTGACCATAGATTCAAAACAAAGTTATTTGAGTATGAAACGGCTTACAAATATTTAAATGATAGAGGTGTTATAATGTCTGATGATACGTGGGATTCAGCTTTTGATCTATTTGTACAAAAATACAAAATAAGTGGGTATTCTGTTAAATATGGTATAAACGATTTTTTTTCATATGCTTATATTCATAAATAATAAACAATCTATATTTATATTAGCAATAGATAATATTTTTAGCTTTGCTTATGCCGGATAGATATTATTTTATATTATATAATAATGCAAAGACAGAATTAGATAAAAAATAATCAGCATGATATTACATCCCATAACATCAATAAAAATAAAGAAGTTGGAAAAATATAGAGGTGAAAAGATGGATAAAAATAATATAAAGATGGCAGGTTCTAAAACACGTACAGATCATCTTTTACAGATAAAGAATATAATAGATGAATTGCCAAATATATTTTCACAAAATAATAAAGAGCCGGTAACACTAATGGATATGTATACTAATATAGCGAAAAAGTATCATATAGATTTCCGTGTATTCGGCGTAGTTATTGACACTTTTGTGGTTACAGGGACTAATATAAATGGCAAAAAGATTTATGTTAAATCATTTGGTGGTAGAAAAATCTACTGGATGGCTTAAAATTCGTGAAATGTATAAATGATTTATTTTTCGTTATTAATATTTTGATTGTAAATATCCTGCAACA
>JAJZZE010000010.1 GCA_021797735.1 Thermoplasmata archaeon
CATATATTTAAGTAAGTTTGCCAAATTGGATAGATTGTGTTCCATAAAATAATAAAGTGGGTGAGTATACCAGCTTGCGCCATATCCTGCCTGAGGGGAAAATGTGGTCGGTGGCCAGTATGAATAGTTATAGTATGAATTTGAAAAATTCCCTATTTCTATTATATGCCCAGAAATATCTTGGTTAT
This sequence comes from Thermoplasmata archaeon, assembly GCA_021797735.1. Classification (GTDB taxonomy): domain Archaea; phylum Thermoplasmatota; class Thermoplasmata; order Thermoplasmatales; family Thermoplasmataceae; genus Ferroplasma. The sequence goes on from JAJZZE010000010.1 coordinate 189, forward strand.
CAAGATAATTAAATGCCTTTTCCAGTGGGGGTGGGGCAGGATCATAAAATTCTTTATTCCTGTTATCCTTAACACTGGGTTCCAAATAATATACCTGAGATGTCAACAGCAATATTACTACTATTATAGAGGCAAGAAGCGGAACAGTGCGCCTTAACCTGTTTTTTAAATTTGAAGTTTTTAAAACTCGCTTGTTTTTGCTTTTGTAAATATGAATTATTCGGTCCGTTATTATTGATAGAGAAAATCCCGAGGCAACCAAAAGCAAAGGATAGCACAGAACAGCAATAACATAAGTGGGATATAAAATTGGCAGATACGAAGAAAATGCTGTTTGCCCTATAGCGTAATTAATAGTTTCACCACCATATGTATCAAATAAAATGAGTGCTAGAAGCAATAAAAACATAAATCTCAAAATTTTAAGCCCCTTTGATAACCATAATGCAATGAGTATTAAAAGAAATGGAAGTAAGGCTAGATATATTAGGTCTGGGCGATAGATAGTATAATACTGTATATTTCCTGCAATAGAATTTAAAAGTGGAAATGATTCATATGCATCGCCTAACTGCAGGGATACTGTGCTCCCAAGAGCGGATGTCCCTACATGGGAAATCAAATAAATGGAAAGAAAATATCTAAGGTCCAAGGCAATCAAAAATATTGCAGCATATATGGTCATATAAAATGTTTTTTTAAAATACTTGAAAGAATGATTAATTATATTGTAATATATAAAGAATAAAATAAATATAACAGGCACATACACTATTGTTCTAAAATCTCTTATGGCAAGTGATGCTACCGCAGTCATAAGAAAAACACCAGAAACCATATAGGTTTTTGGTTTAGTGTAATATTCTGCGAAAAATTTATCGAATAATACTAAAACTAGAGGGAGAAATGAATCAAAAACAACGTAAAAACCAGCCCCAAAAAAAGGATACGCAAGGTATATAAAGGAAAAACCAGTAGCTATTATATATGAGAATAGTTTGTTTATTTTAGTATACTTTCCCGAAAAATAGATAATAGAATAAAACATGGAAAAATAACCTATTAAAAATAGAATTAACTTTGAAACTAAAGTATAATACTTTCCAGATATGAGCGAAATTAAATAAATTATAGAATTATAATTGCTCTCCAGTAGAGATGAATATATCATATTAAATGTTATGTGGGAAGGTATATAACCTGTATTTACAACATCTAAGATTTTAGGGTAGAAAAAGAAGAATAGGAAAGATGCAAATGCAACTTCTATAATTGTTAAGATATATAATTTTAATCTCACGCAACTCCTATTTTTCTATATTATATAAATTTAATTACAACTCAATTCGGGATATCATACTCACTAAAAGTGGAAAAAATTAATATATAAGCTCAGGGTAATGGTAATGTGGAAATAAGTTACAAAATAATTAAAACTGCAGTATCAACTGTAATAGACAGGAAAGAAAGCCAGATAGACCGTGTGATACATAAACCTTTTAACGATAGGATATTACTATCTTCCCCTATTGAAATTGTTTCAAAAATAAGTGAAAAGGCTGAACCGAATGAACAGGATACATTAGTAGAAAGTTTTCTTGACTCCATTCAATCTAAGAATCTACTAGGGCAAATTGATAATGAAATGCAAAAAAATTTGCCAAATAGAAGATATGAAGCGATTAAGAACTTTAATATGGAAAAGGACTGGGTATCAATTTTAGAAAGCATTTACATTTTGATAAGACTTTTAAAGCCAAATTTAATTGTTGAAACCGGTGTTGGAGAAATTGGGATGAGTAGTTCATATATATTAGCCGCGATGATGGACAATGACAAAGGCCATCTATACTCTATTGACCCCGACAAATTTTATGAAATATATGGATACCATGTTGGATCTGGGATACCCGGGGAACTTAGAGTTAGACAAACTATAGTAAGGGATATATCCCAAACTTCATTAGAAGCTTTGTTTAAGAAAATCGGTAAAATTGATTTTTTCCTGCATGATGGTGACCATAGATTCAAAACAAAGTTATTTGAGTATGAAACGGCTTACAAATATTTAAATGATAGAGGTGTTATAATGTCTGATGATACGTGGGATTCAGCTTTTGATCTATTTGTACAAAAATACAAAATAAGTGGGTATTCTGTTAAATATGGTATAAACGATTTTTTTTCATATGCTTATATTCATAAATAATAAACAATCTATATTTATATTAGCAATAGATAATATTTTTAGCTTTGCTTATGCCGGATAGATATTCTTTTATATTATATAATAATAGCGTGTCCAAACTTTCATAATTTGTTCGACAATTGTCATATTTATTAATTTGAAAAATTATCAGCGGGATATGGAAGCGAACCACATCCCATTAATTATGCAGAGGTTGGATAAAATAGTTGCGGAGGATAGAATCAGAAAGTACTCAAATAAACTTATTGTGAAGATTATTGTAATATTGAAAATATATGGGATATCCTACAGGTCATCTAGATACTTCTTCAATAACCATAAAGAATTCATGGAATTATTGAATATAAAGGATATACCCAACTTCAGGACGTTATCCTACAGATCTTTAAGGATAGACTGGCATTTTATAAATTCATCAATAATAGATATAATAAATCCTTGTAATGATAATGCTGCAGTAGATTCATCAGTTGTAA
>JAJZZE010000049.1 GCA_021797735.1 Thermoplasmata archaeon
ATGAAGCAACCCTACGGTACTTTTCTCCTGTTTTCATAACAAGTTCTTTTTTGCCATGGATTATCGCCATAATAGTGTAGCAACTTCTAATATAAAAATAAATGTTATTTATTCACAAGTCCTTAGCAGCCTATCTTCCATGGCTCCGTTTATTATTTTACAGAAGCAGGTATGTTCATATTTTCATATTTCATATTTTATTACCTGCTGGTTTCAGAAGAGGTGTTTCTCCATGTTATTCAATGATCATATCATTATTAACAGGGGGTTTGTATTTACACATAATATGGTACACAACCCTGGTTTATATGTTTTCACGTTAATGTCCATTTACGAATATATTGTAAATTAGTAGGATTATTTACCAGCTGAATTAATCTCTTCATAGATTTCAAGGAGTATGGCCATGAATAAATTTGCTTCAAAATTATCTTTACCAATATATTTCTGCCCGATTTTAACTATTCCATCCAGGTCATTTTGATTGTTTAAATAGTTTTTATTCATAAACATATTTAATACATCTTTAATGTCATTGTTTAACTTCCTTTCTTCTACTATTTCCATCAATTTATCCATCCTATTGCTGTGTATCAGGACCCTAATTAATAGAAAAAATGCGAGAGAATCTTCGCTATCTTTCTCTAAAATATTATTAAGCAAGGATAGGGCATCATCGAATTTGCCGGCCTTATCCAGTATGGCGGCTTTTTCAAGGTAAAGTGAACTATCCTCCTCATCATAATACTTTATTGCATTATCAAGATCAGAAATTGCAGCCTCATAATTATGTAATCTGGCATATATGTTGGCGGATAATTCATATATCTGGTCATCTTCCCCGTTTGAAACCCGCTTTGCTTCATTAATAGATTTCAGAGCCTTATCATACTGTCTTAAATCCAAGTATATGGTTGCCATATTAAAATATATTTCAGGATCGATTTGATCGATTTTAACAACCTTCTTTAATTCTGACAAGGCTTCATAATTTCTTCCTAGATCCATCAGTATATTTACCTTCAGCTTAATTGCATCCGGGTAATTGGGAGCTATTTTCAGGGCATTTATTATAGCATTGAGAGCATCCTTCTTCTTATCTGATTCATTATAACACCGGGCAAGAAACATTAACGAATCCAGATTTTCAGGATCCGATTTCAGATTTTCCTTCAAATTAGCTATTGCATTATGGTAATCCTTATTTGTATAATAGACCGCACCTGCTATGAATTTAAAATACGGATTATTATCTATGGACAGTGCAATTTTGATCTCTTTTATTGCTTTTTTTAAATCATTTTTATCGTATGAATGCATATATATTTCTGATAACAAGGCATGGGCGTTGGCATCTTTCTTATTATATTTGAGAAGCTCGTCCACTCTTTTTCTGGCACCACTTATATCCCCATTTTCTATCATAAATTCAATTCTACTGAAATCTTGATCCATAGATATATATAAAAATCAGGTATAAATTGAATTCTATTGACTCAGCATCATGAGATTCCAATAGTTTATCTGATTGGTGTGCATACCATATCCAGTCAAAATATATTCTTCCGCATAATGACGAGTAGTTGAAAAGCACCTATGATTTATCTGCGATAATAATTGATTTTATCCTATATTTCTTAATTGTGCTTCCTGTTATTATCATGCCGCTGCCTATTAACAGTAAACCACTAATTATGGTATACAATGATGGTATCTGCCCGAGCAATGTCAATGCAAATACTATTGCAAAAACGGGATCAAGGTAGCTCAGTATTGAGACTATCTGTATATTTATATTTTTTTAAGGAGTCATACCATAAAAATAAGGCAAGGACTGTCTGAACAGATCCGGAGATTATTATGATTATTATTACATCATAGTTTACTGAGAATTTAATTATAAACAGGAAGGGAAGCAGAATTATTATGGAGATAATGGACTGAAGAAATACTAAATTTATTGAATCCACATATCTGGAGGAAAATTTGCTTGTTATGGATAATAAACCGTATGTTATTCCAGACAATAGTGCCAGTATTATGCCTATTGTATTTACAGAGAGTGATCCCAGCGACATTATTACTATTCCTGTAAATGATATGGCTATATTCAATAATCCGCTTTTATTTATTTTTTCCTTTAACAATGGAGAGAATATTATTGCTATTACCCGCCCTGTGTAATAAAATATTATTGCCTCTGAAACAGGTATCATAAAAAAGGCATAGAATAAGAAAACCCAGTTTAATGCCAGCAGTATCCCTGATAATACAACATAAAAATTAAATAATTTTTTTAATGTATTTCTAAAATTCTTCCTCAATATCACTGATAATAATAAAAACGATACCAAGACCCTGAAGAAAACAAACACCGGTGATGGCAGCAATGACCATATTGCAAAAAGCTGGATTCTAAGGTTCATGAATCAGAATATAAAAATGTAGGTAATAAACTATAAATAAAGATAAAATAATATATTAAATATTTTTGCATATTACATATTTATATGTTACTTCTTGTTGAGTTTCTATTTATAGTTCACTTAAATATACATGGAAATCCCAAATCCAGAATGGAACTAAACTAAAAAATTAAAATACATTATAAATGAAGCGGATCGTGTACCATATTATGTATATTTATAAAAGGCATCTCCTATTGAATATATCTCCTATGAAAAACCTATACTTAACAATCTTTTATGCCTCTATGATATATTAAATTTGCTGAATCGTCATGCACATTACCATTTTTAGCAATTCTTCTCATGTTGTTTATTTTCTTTAATGACAGTT